>CALGPJ010000008.1 GCA_937960645.1 uncultured Spirochaetia bacterium
TTTTGACGCAACATGAACGTGTCGTGGTGTGGTTGGGGGTCCCCCGCCATGATCGGGGTAAAGTTTTCTCGCTATGCTCGAAATGACAGGATGCTCGAAATGACAGGATGCTCGAAATGACAGGGCGCTCGAAATGACAGAAAGTTATAATAGTGTTGTTAAAATAATGGGGCATGCAAATCCGAGGAGGCTCTAATCATGCCGGAACAGGATGAGTTTTTAAGGTTCGCGCTCGATCTGGCGGTGGCTGGAGGAGAAATAACCCTCCGGTATTTTCATAAGGATCTCGAAATCGAAGTCAAATCGGATGCGAGTCCCGTCACGGTCGCCGATCGGGAAACAGAGGCCGTGATTTTTGAGATGATTCGGGGTCGTTATCCGTCGCATGGTATTATCGGGGAGGAGCAGGGCAGTTTTGGAGATGATCGTGATTTTTGTTGGGTTGTGGATCCGATCGATGGCACCAAGTCCTTCGTGGCCGGGGTGCCTCTTTATACCGTTCTGATCGCTCTTCTTTTCAAAGGGGAGCCGATTTTGGGGGTGATTCACCAACCCGTCATGCGCGAGACCGTCTGGGCCGCGGTCGGTCAGGGATGTTTTTTCAACGGCAAAAAAACCCAGCTTCGACCTTGCGCGCAACTATCCGAGGCTTGGCTGTTGACCACAGATCCCACCGACTTGTTGAACAGATGGAAGGGTTCTGCCGAGCTGCTTCAAGCGGCCCGCTACACCCGAACCTGGGGCGATGGTTACGGTTACCTCATGCTGGCAAGCGGAAGGGCCGATCTCATGATCGATGCGAAAATGAATCTATGGGATGTGGCTTGTTTGCAGCCCATCGTAACGGAAGCCGGGGGGTATCTTTGCGATTTGACCGGAAAAACCGGACTGGGTGACTCGAGCATCGCAGGTCGAGAGGATTTGGTGGTTGAGGCATTGAGGTTCCTGAATGATCGGTGAGTTTTTTTCAGTCAATGGCCAGTTGCGGCCTGCAAGTGAAGCCAAAATTTCCCTCGATGACATTCATGTCGTCTATGGCTTTGGTGTGTACGAAACCCTAAAAGTCAGAAAGGGGGTTCTCTATTTTGCTGACAGGCATGCGGAGAGGCTGTTGAACAGCGCCCGTGAAGTCGGAATCGAGCATCCGTGGTCCGAGGAAGCCATCGTCGATTGGCTGAACAACCTCGTGTGTTCCAACCGTCTTGCCGATGCCAATATCAAAGTTCTCCTTTATGGCGGCCGAACCCGTGAGGATGCGCGTCTTTACATCGTTCAAATCGCTCCCCTTTTTCCCGATCGGAAACTTTACAAGAAGGGGGCGAAGGCCATCCTTTTCGAGGGGGAGAGGTGGAAGCCCCAGGCCAAGAGTCTCAACATGCTGATGAGCGCTCTGGCCTTTCAACAGGCCCAGAACCAGGGCGCCTATGATGCCCTGTTGGTGAACCGGGAGGGTTGTGTCACGGAGGGGACGAGAACCAACCTGTGGTACACGGACGGAATCCGGCTCTTCACCCCGCCGGCGTATCAGGTATTGGAGGGGGTGACGCAACAAACTTTAATCGAATGTGTTCGGGAAAATGGATTGGAGGTGGTCCGTCGCGAAATCAAGGTAGGAGAATTGAGCGATTGGAAGGGCTTTTTTCTCACGAGTACCAGCACGAAGGTGATGCCCCTCCAGGCCATCGACCGGTTCACCTTCGACATCCCCGATCTGATACTGCGGCTGGAGTCATTGTACGACAACTGGCTGGAAGGTTGGAGAAACAAAAACAGTAATCAAAAAAACATCGAAACTTAACGCACTTTTAGTAATTCCGGGATACTTTAAGGGACAAGGAGGTGCGTATGGCTCGTGTCATCGTCAAATCGAAAGAGGATTCTTACCCTGGTAAAGCGATGTCCCTGACCAAGGACGGGGCCATTCTCCATCTGGAGGAACTCTCCCCGAAATTGATCCCTGGGGAAATGACCCTGGTTGTCGCAGAGGAGGCAACCTACCAGGGAAAGATCATCTTTCGTGAGGTGCACGCCGATTCGTGTCGGTTGCACGTTCGTTTTCTAAACTAAAAGGAATCCTCCGCGGAGGATTTGAACAATGAACCGTTCCGCAGGTGGCCAATCCACGGCCCCTGTGGATCATTTTTCAAAAGATCGAGGATTTCATCCCGGATGGTGAGCATGAGGTCGGCGTCTTTGTGCCAATTGGCCATCCGGAGACGCGCATAACCGGATTGGCGCATGCCGAGGAACTCTCCGGGACCGCGAAGATCGAGGTCGGCCTCGGCCAACTCGAAGCCGTTTGACGTTTCTCTGATCATTTTTAATCTTTGTTTGGCTTCTTCGGTTAGGTCGGGGGCAAATACCAGGAAACAAAATCCCGGAAGGCTTCCTCGGCCAACGCGGCCGCGGAGCTGATGCAGGGTGGAGAGGCCGTAAAGCTCGGCGTGGTAAATGACCATGCAGGTTGCATTGGGAACATCAACACCGACCTCGACGACACTGGTAGCACAAAGGATTTTGGTTGATCCTGATTTGAAGGCGTCCATCGCTGCCGTTTTATCCTGATCCTTCATTCGACCGTGCACTATTCCGACCTCGAAATTTGGAAAAGCGGATTTCAGCGTTTCGAAAACGGAATAAAGGTCGATGATGCTGCGTTTTTCGGATTCCTCGATCAGGGGTACGACGACATAGGCCTGCTGTCCGGATTTGAGCTTCTCCGCCAAATAGTCCCATACCCTTTTGATGTTTCCCAGGCTGACCAGGTAGGTGGTGATGGGATGGCGTCCCGAGGGGAGCTCGGGTAAGGTGGTCACATCGAGATCGCCAAAGACGGTCAGAGCCAAACTTCTCGGTATGGGTGTGGCACTCATCATCAGCAGGTGCTTGGCGGAACCGGATTTGAGGAGAGCCTCTCGTTGGCGTACCCCAAAACGATGCTGTTCATCCACGATAACATATGACAGGTTTCGCCAAATGATTTCTTTGGAAAGCAGGGAATGGGTGCCAACGACGAGATTTAGCTCCCCGGAAGCGATTTGTTTCAAAATCGATACCCGAGCATCGGCAGGGGTGGAGGAGGTCAGGAGGGCTGTTTTGAGTTGCAAGGGTTCCAGGATTTTTGCAAGATTTTTGAAATGCTGTTGCGCCAGAAGCTCGGTCGGAGCCATGAAGGCCACCTGCTCTCCCGCTTCCAGGACGGGTATGGCCGAGAGCACCGCAACCAGGGTTTTTCCGGCACCCACGTCGCCTTGCAGCAGTCGCGCCATGCAACGTCCCGAGTCCAAATCCTCGAGGATTTCCTGTATGGCGTTTTTCTGTCCCTGGGTCAGTTGAAAGGGGATCGAATGCACGGCTTTTTCCAACAGTGTTCTGGGATAGGCTGGGTGTTTGACCTCGATGTTTAGCCTTAGGTGCCGTTCCAGCTGAATGTTTCCTATTAAAAACCAGAGCTCACGAAAAGCCAGGCTGCGCCGGACTTTTTCAATTTCCTCCAGGTTCCTGGGCGTATGGATTTTTTGAAGAGAATCGAGCCAGGAAGCCAGGCCATATTTGTTTCTCACGTTGTCGGGTATTTCTTCGGTTACATCTTGAAGGTGTTGCAAAGCCTGGGCCATGGCTTTTCGAATTGTTGACTGTTTAAGACCTGCAGTCGCGGGATAGATGGGGAGAATGCTACCAAAACCCGGTGGTCCTGGCTGTCTTTCATATACCGGTGTGATTTCGAATTGAGAGATCTGAATTTCCTGGTATTGCAACTGAGGCGTGCCAAAGAGGTGAAACCTGGATCCCGGGGGGTACTTGTCTTTCAGGTAGTCTCTGTTGAAACAGAGCAAGCCGCCTTCCTGGCCTAGGTGGTCACTAAAGCGAATTTTCAGAACAGCTCGGCGACTGCCAAAATAACCGTGAGAGATAACCCGCCCTGTCGTATACACGGGTTTTTTCTCTCGCAGAGCTTCCTCCAGGCCAACAAGCCTGGTACGATCTTCGTAGGCTCTGGGCAGCAGGAGCAGAAGATCGAGGCAGGAAAAGACGTCAATTTTTGAAAAAAGTACGCCGATACCAGGCCCGACTCCCTTCAGACGTTGAACCGATAACGAGTAGTCGGCGAGATACATTGTCAGAGACTCACGATCAACCATCGCAGGAGCCATTCCCCTGCGATGTAAATCAGAAGCAGTAAAAAAATGAATAAGATCAGTCCGGTTCGGTAGGTCAAAAAACCTCTTCGAAGGATGGCCCCCAGTTTTGTGACCGGCGGCATCAAAATGAGGTCGAGCGCATGCCAAATTGGAAAACGTGCCAGGGCGGCAAAGTAAAACCCTAACAGTCTTACCATACTCAAGATGATGAACAGTCCCAGGAGAAAGCTGATAAAGCTCCAAATAAGGGAAACCAAAAAGACCACAAGCTCGATGGGCCCGGGAAATCCCGAGCGATAACTCAAATGGAATAAAACGAAATTGGCGATTTGGAGGACGGCGACCGCGGCGATAGGCGTCAGGTCCAGGTGTTGGGTGCGTAGAAACTTCCAACCGCGAAACAGCGAGAGGTAGGGGTCCACGACTTTGCTCAAAAAGGCGATGCCAGGATGAAGAATCCCTGACCATCCGAGAATGATGCGGATAGCGATCAACAGCATGTACATCTGAATCAACGCGGACAAAAAGGTAAAAACAAAATTCACTTTGAACCTCCTGAAACCTCAGTGGAGTGTAGGATTGAATTTCCAAAATCCATGGAACCAACTTTGATCTTTCAGTTTGTCTTTGAATTTTGGGTCCAAGGTAACGAAAAGAGATGTTTTGAAAAACCATGGTTTATGGCTCGTGGCCATCGGTAGAATGCGCAGATACAGGGGCGTCTTGCCTCGATGATTTTGGAAGAAGTCATAGATGGAGGCAATCTCACTTTTGAGATAATCCTTGGGTTTGATTTCGATACACAGTGCCATATGTGTTTCGGTTAACTCCTGGGAATTTGCCAGTGGCTCCTGCACTTCCAATTCGTCCACGGTAAACTGGGCCTGGTCGTCGTAAAAATCCACACGGCCGCGCAAACCGACGACCTTGCCCTCGATAAAGTTCTCCCGGATGGCTTCATAGACCCGGGGAAAGACACGCAGGTCGATACTTCCCAAAAAATCTTTTAGCACACCGACCGCCATCCGTTCGCCACTTTTGGTGTTGAATATCCGAATATTCGAGAGTTCTCCCAGGATTTGATAGGTGGTTTTGGGTTTGGCGTGTTTGACCTTACCGAGGTTGAGGTTGGAGTATTGTTCCCATCGCTCGCGATAATCGTCTAGAGGATGGCCCGAAAAGTAAAAGCCAAGGAGTTTTTCTTCCAGATCGAGTTTCGTTTTTGTGTCGATTTCCGGTAGCTCCGTCCAGGGTACGGGTGGAAGGTCGGAGCCGGGTTCCCCGAAGAGCGTTGTTTGCTTCGATTCGATTTCTTCCTTGATTTTGTTGACTCGGATTAAAACCTGAGGGAGAAAATGTTTGAGGGTGGCGCGGTTGTGGCCCAAGCCGTCGAGAGCGCCGGCATCGATCAGTGTTGCAATTTGTTTTTCAGCCAGCAGTCTGGAATTGGTTCGTAAAAGCAGATCTTCCAGGTCTTTGAACGGGCCGCCCATAGTTCGTGCTCGCAGGATTTCGTCTACGGGTCCATCACCCAGGTTCTTGATGGCGAGAAGGCCGTAGATGATTTTTCCGTCTTTGACCGAAAAATATTTTTCAGAATGATTGACGTTCGGTGGTACGATGTCAATGTTCATTTTCCGAGCTTCGGCGATGTATTCGGCGAGCTTTTCCGGTTTGTCGATTTCGTTGGTGAGGTTGGCGGCTAAAAACTCTGCCGGATAATTCGCTTTCAAATAAGCGGTTTTATAAGCCAAAAAGGCATAGGCTGCGGCGTGGGATTTGTTGAATCCGTATAAAGCAAACTTTTTCAGGAGATCGAAGACCTCGCTGGCCTTTTCGGAAGACACCCCATGTTGTTTTTTGAATCCTTCGATAAACATGGGACGTTGTTTGTCCATGACCTCTATCTCTTTTTTTCCCATGGCCCGGCGCAACAGATCGGCAGCTCCCAGGGAATAACCGGCCAAAATCTGGGCGGCCTGCATCACTTGTTCCTGATACACGATAATGCCATAAGTCTCTTTTAAAATGGGCTGAAGGCTCGGATGCGGATATTCGATTCTGCCGCTCATCTTGCGTTCGATAAACGTAGGAATGTTGTCCATGGGTCCCGGGCGGTAAAGCGCATTGAGCGCGGTGAGGTCTTCCAAACTTTGCGGTTTGGCCTTTTTGAGAACTTTTCTCATCCCGGCGCTCTCGAATTGAAAGATCATGGAACTTTTTGCCTCGCCCAGCATCTTGTAGGTGGTTGCATCGTCGAAGGGGATTTCTTCCTCGGATAGTTGAATCCCGCGTTTTCTGAGTAAATGGAGGGTGTTCTTGATCAAGGTGAGTGTCTTCAAACCCAAAAAATCCATCTTGACGAGGCCGCAGTCCTCCAAATACTTCATGGAATATTGCGTCAGCGTGGTGTTGGTCTTGGGATCTCGATAGAGCGGGACATAGTCGATAATTTGTGTTTTTCCGATCACGAGTCCCGCGGCGTGGGTGCTGGCGTGTCGCGGCAAACCCTCCAGGAACGCGGCTGTATCAAAGAGCTCCTTGTATATACCTCCCTTTTCGTAGTATTGCTTCAACTCCGGGACTATTTGCACCATCTTTTTCAGGGAGGCGATTTCCTTGGGATTGTCCGGATCGGGTAGGCGGTTATCGATGAATTTTGTGATTTGATTTCTTTCGTTGAAACTCAACCCCAACACTCTCCCCACATCTTTAACCACTGCTTTGGGCTGTAGGGTACCAAAGGAAATGATCTGGGCCACGTTGTCCTGACCGTACTTTCGGGTGACGTAATCGATAACCTCCTGCCGCCGTTCGAAGCAAAAATCCACGTCAAAGTCCGGCATGCTGACACGCTCGGGATTGAGAAAGCGTTCGAAGAGCAGTTTATATCGTATGGGATCGATATCGGTGATTCGAAGCGAGTAAGCCACGAGACTACCAGCACCCGAACCGCGGCCGGGTCCTACAGGGATGTCGTGATCTTTTGCCCAGTTGATGAAGTCGGCGACAATCAGAAAGTAACCCACGAAGTCCATCAAAATGATCACGGTAAGCTCATAATCCAGCCGATCCTGAAGTTCACGGGTTACCGTCGTGTACCTTTTCGTTAAACCCATGTGGCTGAGGTATACGAAATACTGGGTGACGAGGTTATCGAGTCTCTGAAAGAAAAAGCTTCTGACGTTTTCGGCTACCTCATGCGGGTCCTTGTTTTTCGTATCCTTGCTGAGCTTAGCCAGGGCCTCGTCGGTAAATCGAGTCTCCAGAACACTGACCAGTCCTTTGATTTTTTCCCTGGCTTGTTCCTGTTGTTCGAGATCGAAGTTCTGGGGTACCTGGAACTCGGGTAAGAGCGGACCAGGGAACCGGAGATCGACCTGGCAGGCCTCGGCGATTTTTAAGGTATTCTCTACAGCCTCGGGAATATCGGCGAATAGAGATGACATCTCCTCGGCCGAGCGAAAATAAAATTCGCCGAACCCCTGTGGCGCTCTATCGAGATCGTTCTTTGTTTTTCTTTCGGCAATACACCGCATGGTGTCGTGGTATTCTGCATGCTCAGGCAGCGCATAATAGATTCTGTTGGTTGCCACGAGCGGTAAATTCAGTTTCCGACTAAGGTCGAGTAATTTCGGCCGATTGTTTTGTTCCTCGGATATTCCGTGGTCGGTAATTTCGAGGTAGAGGTTTTTACCGAAAACATCGTAGAGCCGAACCAGAAGGTCCTCGGCCGACTTGTCCCGGTTATTGCTGAGAAGGTGATGGATTTCGGTATCCAGTCCGCCTGTGATTAGAAAAAGTCCTTCGTGATGCCTGAGAAGAAAATCGAGGGTAACATGAGGAGAAAGGCCGTCCTCGTGAAAAAAGGACTGGGAACTGAGACGCTTGAGGTTTTCCCACCCTTGATTGTTTTGGGCGATGACGATCAGCGGACGCGGTATTTCGTAGATTTTTACCGAGAGTGTCAGCCCAAGAAGGGGCTTGATTCCCGCCTTTTTTGCGTCTTTGTAAAAGTTCACGGCGGCAAAAAGGCCGTTGGTATCGGTCAGGGCCACTGCAGGCATGTTGTTTTTCCTGGCAGCCTGGATCAACTGCGAAATGGAAAGGCAGGATTCGAGGAGAGAATAAACGGAATGGCAACAGAGATGGACAAACGACGACATCACCACCCTCCCTACCAAGGATTATAATCAGTCATGTTGATCCTTCTAAAATAGTCTAGGAGGATCAAAAGAATCTTAGCGACCTGGCCAGAGGCTTGTTCGGAATACGCACTGTAACGTGATTTGATATTACTCAAGACCGATGAGATATCCCGTTTGGAAAAAGGCAGGCGTTTGCCGAGGAGATTTTCCTCGATCGATCGGTGGGTCACTGTCGGTAAACCGGGCAGCTGGATGGCGAGGCGTAGGTCCTCGAGAATGTTTTGGCTGACTCTCGCTGTTAAAACGAGCCGAGAGGGGTTTTGAGGATACTGGGCATGGAAATCGGAATAGAAAAAGGCCTCATTGAAGGAAGTTTCCGGTAATTTAACACGCGTCAGCACTTCATTGGGGTTGATCGGTAGGGCGTAGGAATCGAGAAGTCGTGCCGAATCGAGCCAACGGGTGCCGGATGGGGATTTTAATTCATATTGGGCTCCCAGAACGCCCAGTACCATCGACAAGTCTCCTGCCCAGGGCTTCAAGCATAGGTTCCCTCCGATTGTCGCCTGAAAGAAAATAGGGTATTGGAGCAGCTTTTTAAGAGCGACATTCAAAAGCAAGGGCAAGCGTTTGGGAGAGATCTGGCTGATCTGGGCCAGAGAGACGACCGAGCCGATGTCCAGGCCGTAATCTGTGGCACGCACTTTTTTGAGTTCGGGGATATCGAGCAGGTTGATAATGTCTTCGTTATCGATTTCGAGTTTATTCAAGCAATTTGATGATGGGTAACCATGAAAAGAGGTGCCGCCTGCCACCAGGATGGCTCGGGATCTAAAGCGTAGCGCATTGAAGACTTGATGAAGTTCTTTGGGGAAGAAGATATTATGCGGACTGTTTTTAGCCATGCCTTTTGTCCTGATGGTTCGAGATAAAAAATTCGTAGATTTCTTTATCTTGTTGACAAAAACAGGGAATCCATTTCAGGACTTGCCTGATCCTCAACTCTCTTGAATTTTGAAATATTTCCGATGCATGATAGGCGAGGAAAAAACGTTGTTCGAAACAAAGGGGACACACTCGTTGGTGGTGTGACAAAAAGGAATGAATAATTTCTTGATAGTTGGGTGATTTGAAAAAGCCTCTGGAAGTTTCGACTTTTTTTCCTTGTAGCCGATATATGGGCAGATAGTCGGCGGCGTAAAGGTTATTGTCCAAAAAAATAAATTCCTTCATGTTCGAGAAATAAACCCTGGGATGTGCCAGGCGCAAATAATGGGAAAACTTCATCAGAGGATCGGACTCGATTCGGGTCTCCACATTGTCCAGGTAAAACTTAAAGTTCATGTCCGTCCTCCTGGATTAAACCCGCCTGCCATTTGGGGTTGGCCATTTTGCAGGCTTGAATGAGAGCGGCGGGTAAGGCAGTCCAAAGCAGGCTCTGTACGCTCTTTTTTTCTTTCTTGTGGAGGTTTTCCGGCAACAATCGGATAACAACATTTTCTAAATCCAAATCCAAGGATAACCATGTCAGAATATGCCAAAGATTCCGATGGAGGATTTTCAAGACCTCCGACGGGCTTTCAAAAAGGACTCCCTCCGTCGCAACACAAAGCTGTAAAAGAGAAAATTTTTGAAAAGCGGTATCCCATTCGACTCGAACGAAAATCAAATAAGGAAAAGAAGAAAGGTAGGGCTGTCCTTGTAATTTGACACTATCCCACAGTTTGGATTTGGGGCGTCGGAAGATGGCATTTTGAAATATGCGTCCTCGTGATGTCCTCTTTTTTTTGAGAACGCTTTTGTAAGCGTGTTGAATCAGTCTCGGCAAAATTTCGAACGATCTCCCTATCAAACAAGGGCCGGGGTTGGAAGCGCTGAAATCGAACCATTGCTCGGTTTGTAAACGAACCTCCCCCAACGCAGGCGCTGATTGTTTGATGGTATCCAGGATTTCGGCGCTCAAGGGCAGGGGGATGTCAATTTTTAAGGTTTTATCTCTGGGAAGCAGGGCCACGCGGATCGAACAGGAAGTGAGGGCGGTTTCTACAAATCCGGAATTATGATAGCCCGCCGCCATACCCGAACCATAATTATTCCTCAGGGTCGATTTAGTCGCGATTTTGTCGTTGGCCCACCACCGCCGCCAGTAAATTTCCGAATTGATTCGTTCTGCCAGGGCAGCAAAAGTATTTGGCAGTGTGAGCGACGGGTCGTAGTCAGCAGGTGCAATTTTTTTTGCAATTGCCAGTCGGATTCGATTGACGATGAGGGTTGCAGCCGATTCGGCCCAGGCAAAGGGTGGCAGTCGGGGTACCGAGTGAGTTTCCAAACACCATGCCTCCAACCAAAAGTCGCTGTCCGGCAGCATCTGGACAAAGGTATATAAAAACCGGGCTGTCAATTCCGACACGAAGGGCCCCTTGAATCCGTTGTCCATTCTGGCATGCATATTGAAGGTCTTGATTTCACCCCGGGGATTGTGCTCCAACGATATGTCAACTTGAAGGCTGGGGGCGCGGCAAGGCCAGGCCTGGAGAAAATCTCGATCAACCAAAAAACGGACAGGTGCTCGTGTGTGCAAGGCCAATATGCCTGCATAAAGACTTCCCACAATCAAAAATGGGGACATGAGGGTGGAAGGCGCCTGATTCTCCGGAACTTGAAAAAAGATGTTTTCATCGGGGATACCCAAAACTCGGGATGCGTTCTCGGCAAACAGGTATGGCCAGGGACCATAAACCTGGACATAGAGTTTGTCCTGGTGATACCAGGCCCAGATTTCGTTGGGATACAGGTTAAGAATGTCCCGGCCTTCCAAAGAAACCGAATAGGTCATGTTGAGTAAGTCTTCCGTGGCGGTGGTTTGAGATTTTTTCGAGTAGGTTTGGCGGTACAACACCTCGGAGCTTTGATTCCATTGTTTCACAGGATAAGGAGCGATAACGGGAGAAACCGATTCTTGTGTATGACACAGCTCCTCGGGATCATAGGAATAGGCGAGAGCGATACCCTGGTTGGGCCATTGCAAAAGTTGATCTGCCAATACGGGTAAGCGTGATTGGTAGATTTGAAGCCAACGGTTGGCCGGCAAATCCTCGGGAAAAAGGATCTCGATGTCACGATTGTTCTGATTGATTCTGTAACCACGGATGACACCGGCTTGCTGAGGAGCGATGAGCAATTTGCCCCAGATGACTTTGTTTTCCGTAGAAAGGACGGATGACCAGTCAACCATAGATTTCTCTATGAACTTTATGTAGCCGGTCCACGACTTTTTCCGCTTCCGGCAAACCGATCCCAGGACCTATGGGCAAGGATAATTCACGCTGCCAGAGCGATTCCGCTACGGGAAATTGTTCGGGTTTCAAATTATAGCGAGTGCGCCAAAAAGTGTGGCGATGAAGGGGAATATAGTGAACCGAGGTGCCCACACCCAAATCGTACAGTTTTTGAATGATTCGGTCACGATCCTCGGCTCTGGGACAGAGGGCGGGAAAAAGATGCCAGGAGCAATCACCCGCATGATCGGGGAAGATCCATCCTGGAAAAGATTCGCGATGGCTTTGGTAAAACCGAGCGACTTCCTGACGCTGTTGTTTCAGGGTATGAGCCTTGCGTAGCTGTGCCCTGCCGATGGCCGCCTGAATGTCCGTCAAATTGTACTTGTAGCCAGCATCGACGATGTCGTAAAACCAGGCGGGTTGGGTGCTTTGGAATCTTTGAAAGGCATCACGGTCAATGCCATGAAGCCTCAACGTTTTTATCCGCTGAGCCACCTGGGGATTGCGCGTTACGACCATACCGCCCTCACCGGTGGTGATGGTTTTATTAGCGTAGAAGCTGTATACCCCTATGTCGCCGAGGTCTCCGAGGTAACCATGATCGGTTGTCACCGGAAAAGCGTGGGCACAGTCCTCGATGACTTTGACACCGCGGTCTCTGGCAGAACTCCAGAAGTCCGGATAACATGCTTGTCCACCGAAATGGACGGGAATGATGGCCCGAAGGAAGTTTGGCTTGTGAAGGATTAAATCGTCGAGGATTGAGACATCCATCATAAAGGTGTCAGGGGCGCAATCGATCAAAACCGGTTCGGCTCCCAGGTAGAGAATGACCTCGGCAGTGGCGGTAAACGTATAGGTGGGCACGGCGACACGATCACCTTTTTGAATGTTCATTCCGAGTAAGGCTAGATGCAGACCGGCCGTAGCGCTGCTGACGGTAATCGCATAAGGCATTTGAACGAAGGCGGCAAATTCGTCTTCGAAGGCTCGGCACTCCGATCCGGTGGTAAGCCAACCGTTACGCAGAACTCGCAGGACGGCCTCCTCCTCTTCGGGCCCAAATCTGGGACGTGCATACGGGATGAAATCAGTATTCTGGCTCATTTTTGTTCTCGACTGTAGGTATATAGAGCCTCAATGCCTGCCGCAAAATGGCGCGGTTTCGGTACATCTTTGCGTTGAACGAGTCGTAAAAACAAATAGCCCTCACCGTTTCGAGGAACTCTTCAAGGCCAACGGGGGTTCTCCGGCGTACCACACGGTTGATTCGCGGGAATTCGGTAGGGACAACGTCCTCCCAATCCTCCCATAGCTTTTCATGAAGCTTTTCTCCATCGCGAAGGCCGATGTATTCGATGGGAATGTCGCGTTCTGGGGTCTTGTTGTAAAATTGGATCATCTGTTTTGCCAATTCAAGGATCGAAATCGGTTCTCCCATGTCCAGGAGGTAGAGCTGACCGTCTTGTCCCATCCCACCTGTTTGCAGAACCAGGCTTGCCGCTTCGGGTATAGTCATGAAAAACCGTTTGGCATCGGGATGAGTAATGGTGATGGGACCGCCCGACAGAATTTGCTGTTTGAAGAGTGGCATAATGGAGCCGCGGCTCCCGAGCACGTTGCCAAATCGAACGACCATGAAAAGAGTTTCCGATTCATGGCGATTCGCGCTCAGTACCAATTCCTCCGCGATTTTTTTTGTAGCGCCATAAACCGAGGTCGGGGAAACCGCCTTGTCGGTGGATATCAGCACGAACCGCTGGACCTTGTTTTTTTGAGCGGCCTCGACGAGGTGGGCGGTCGTCCATACGTTGTTGATGACGCATTCGACAGGATTCTGCTCCATGAGGGGGACGTGTTTGTGTGCGGCAGTGTGAAAAACAACATGGGCCTTGAGCCTTTGCATCAGGAAAAAAATCCAGTCCCGATCGCGAAGATCTCCGATGATAGGAACGATCATCGCTTTCTCTCCGACGCCCTCCTTTTGTAACAGGCGCAGTTCTTTATCAATGTTGTAGATGCTGTTTTCACCGTGCCCCAGGAGGTAGAGCCTTTCCGCTCCCCCCGAGAGCAGTTGCCGAGCGAGCTCGCTTCCGATGGAACCGCCGGCACCCGTAATCAAAACGCGCTTGCCCCGGAGATATGCGAGGCTTTGCTTCAGATTGATACGAACGGGGTTTCTTCCCAAAAGGTCTTGTGGGTCCAGTTCACGGGTTAAAACGAGGTGCGCCTCGCCATCGATGATCTGATTTAGGCTGGGAAGGATTCGAATGGTAAGTCCCGGGTTTTGTTTGAGAGCCTGGACGATATCCTGGAGTTGCCCCTTGGTTGCCGAAGGAATGGCAATGACCGCAAGATCGGCCTCTACCCAATGAGCTGTAGAATCGATGGGTCCCAGAACATCGATGCCTTCCGCTAGTGTGCCAATTTTTCGGGGATCGTCGTCCAGAAAGGCAACCACCCTCCCCTTATTCGGTTTTTGTGCATATTCTCTGGCGAGGGCTCGGCCGGCCATACCGGCGCCGACGATGATGACGCGGGGCACCTTCATGATCGTAGACTCTCTATCAATTCAAAAGCTAGATCGATTTGGAAATCGTTCCCGTTGAATTCGATACAGATGCGCGCCCTTTGTTTGCGCCGATCGACCTTGATGATTTTTCCTTCCAAACCCATGAGGGGGCCGTCGACTACCTTTATTTTCTGAGATTCTTCGAAGGTGACAAGGCTGGGACGGATAACCTCTCCGAATTGCAAGAACCTCCTTAGCGTTTCGACATCACGGGGACTCAGGGGGACAGGGAAATCTTGCATTTTGATAAACCATATCGTTGGGTAAAAACTTTTAATCTCCTTGTAAAGTGTGGGGCTGAGATCCGTAGTTTCGAGAAAAATGTAGCCGGGGAACAGGGGACAGAGTTCACGAACAACCTTGCCGCTTTTCCTGATGAATAATTCCCTGCGGGGAAGAAAAAGTCTCGCTTCGAATCTTTCGAGTTTAGGTCCGATGGTCACAAGGGCCTTTTCCTCGTTTCGGGGCCTGGACCCGAGGGCAAAATAATTCTGCATTTTGTGTCATCCTAGAATGCATCTCTTGGCACGTCAAGGATATTTGCCGATAAAACAGTATGAGAAGAATACTCCTGATATCGGTATTTTGGGGCTCGATGGCAGCGAGTCTCCATGCGGGAACTTTCATGATCGTTGTGGCAGAACAACGCCCGGAAAGTCAGACCAAACAAGCCGTCGACCTGTTGCGGCAAGTCATCATCGACCGAATTTTCGATACCCTTTTCGAGAATGGTCACATCGCCTTCGATATGCCTCCAGCTTCCATCAATGGCTGGACCGCCGAGTGGCGCTTATCGCACGTTCAGGAGGCCCGGCGCTATGGGGCCAACCGAATCGTGGTGATACGGATCGAGTGGGAGGAGAAGCGCAGGGATGCCTGGGATATCAAATCCCTTCATTGGGCCATCCTGGATGCTCGTAACCGTATCGAGCTGGCCTCCGGTACTCTGAATATCACTTTTCTCAAGGAAAACGAAACTGAGTTGACAGCAAGTCAGCGTATTGCCGAGGAGTTACTCAAGGGATTCGGTGTGGGGCTTAGTCAGTGAACGGCTCCTTTTTCGCTTTTTGCGCGACCACTCCACAGCGATGATGCTGGATGGCACGGCGATGAGGCCATAACCTAACACCATGAGTACCCCCGTGATGAACTTTCCCAGGGGTGTTTGCGGGGTAATATCGCCGTAACCGACTGTGGTGAGCGTGACAATGGCCCAGTAGATGCCGGTCGGAATGTCATGAAAACCATTTGATGGCCCCTCGATCACGAAGAGCAAGGTCCCTGTAATGACGCAAACGATGAACAGGGCAAGAACGAAGATGACTATCCGCGGCAGGCTTTTTTTCAAAATGCGGTAGATTTTTCGGGACTCCCCCATAAAACGGGTTATTTTGAATACTTGAAACACCCGCAAAAGGCGAATCAGACGTACAATACTCAAATAGGACAAATCTATGAAAAACAGACTGGTATAAGTCGGGATGATGGACAGAACGTCGATAAGACCTAAAAAACTTGAAATATAGCGCAGGGGTTTTGTGCTGCTCCAAATGCGTAAAATGTATTCGACGGTAAAAATGATCGTGATGGTCCAATCAATGATCCGAAATCCCAAAGCAAAGTTTTTTTGAATGTCTTTGACCGATTCCAAAATAAATCCCATCATACTGACGACTACGGTCAAAAGGATGAATGCTTCGAACAGCTTGTTGCCCGGGTGTTTCTTGTTCCAGATGAGTTGTTGAAGATTTTCGCGAAAAGTCGCCACTCCCTGTATCCTGCTCTATTAAAAATTAAATTGTTCGATTTTAATTTTAGTGTAAAAATTACTCGAAAGCAAAGACGGGTGATGACTATCGCCCTGCCGAAGCCTCCATGATCACTTCTGCGGGTCGATATAACGCTCTTGCGTCCTTTTTTAAGTTCTCGATGGTACCCGCGCCTATTCTTTTACCTACCAGCGGAAGAAAAAATCTCTGATAATGGCCAAGAAAATGTGCTACTAACACAACACTCATAAATGGTTATTATAATGATTGTAGGAAGGGCAAATAATGAGAATAGGAATGTCTTGTTGCGGAGAAGGCTGGGGGCATGTGGCGCGAATGGTGGCATTCGCCCAAACGCTCAGGAAGCGTCATACCCTATTTTTATTCGCTCCGGTGGAAGTGCATTCCTTTATAAAAAAACATGTTCCCGATCTCCCTCTCTTTACTGTTCCCAGTTTGGTTTTGGAAAAGAAAGAAGACAAGATTTTATGGTGGCCTGCCATAAAGCTCGCCATCAAAAACATGTTGAACCATCCAACGGAAAACAAACGGCTCAAGCGCTTGGCCTCCATGTTGGAGATCGAGGCGGTGATCAGCGATTATGAACCGTATCTGCCCCATGCGGCACGCGATCTGGACATTCCCATTTTGCAAATCAACCATCCGGGGATCGTTGTCAACTATTTTAATCTCAGTTTTGACGCCATTGCGGCAAACCTCGTTGCCCCACAGATGATGGGCCCCTTCGATGAAAGAATCTTTATCAGTTTTTTCGGAGGTCATTGTGGTCCCATCATCAGAAAAGAGCTTTTGAATTATCCCATCAAACGCGGGAAAAAACTGATCCTCTCTCTGAAGAGCAGTTACCGAGAACCGGTGCTTCAAGTGTTGAAAAAATTAGGTGTCGATGATTTTGAACTCTATCCGGACCCCTCCAAAAACTATGCAAAAGATCTGGCCGAAAGCGCCGCCGTGATCACGAGCGCCGGGCATCAATCCATCTCCGAATGCATTGTTCTGGGCAAACCGATTTTTGTCATTCCCCAGCGCGGCCAATACGAACAACGATTGAATGCGCTCATGCTGCGGCTATCGGGCCGCGGTGACTTTTCGACTTTGAACGAGTTGGAAAAGGAGCTTCCACGATTCCTAAATACATTGGACTCGTATCCCAAGAAACCTTTGACCGACAATGTTGTATTCCGCACGGAGGATAGTACCGACACTGCGATAAATTACATCGAAAAATTCTTGAGCAACATTGCCGTTCGATCCTGGCGGTCTTTTTTGGGCCCGCTCGATCACTCGTTTCCCAAGGCTCAGGGCTTCTAGAAAGCCAAAGTATCGCTGACTAGCACGGTGGGCTGGTCATGATTTATAATTTGCCAGGTGAATCAATTTCGAAACCTGTCACAAGCGGAGATCCAATCCCTTGAAAGTCAGGGCAATAAATGCCCGTCCGGTTGGGATAAGGTCTATGTCGGGGAAAGCTTCAACGCAAAAGTTTTCCACTTTTGTGTATTCCTCGATCGTTGTTACCTGGATACCGACGGTGAAACTCTGGTCCAATCGTCCTGGCTCGATGGGGTCTACCTGGAAAAATGCCAGATCTGGCATTCTCGGGTAGAAGATTGCAAGGTACACAACGGTTGCCGGATTATTGATACCGCCATTCACAAGGGCCGGGGGCAGTTCGGCTTCGATGCCTGCCTCCTACCTGGAAATGAAACTGGCCCATCTTACAAACCTTTTCCGGATTTCGAATGGGATAAAGTCTCCAGAGGCGAGTGGCTCGGTTCCGATACGGAAGGGTTTCCAACGGAATCGTATACCAATCAACTGGGTCCGGACAGTCATTTTGAAAGAACTGCATATATCCGCAATTTGTACGCGGATGCTGGAACATTCGTTCAAGCGGCTCAGCGCCTTGAAGAGGTGTCGTTGATCGGTCGAGGCCGCCCTTGTCGGGTTGTCCATGGCGCCTCGATTTTTCGATCGGTCATCCAGAGCACAGAAGTGGAAGGCCCGGTAATGGTCAAGGATTCCTGGATCTTCGGTAATTCTCGATTGAGCGAGGGTCTGCTGGTGCGTCACTCCATCCTCGGACCGGAAACCGAGGCCGCCAATGCCGAGATCACCGCTTGCCTTCTCGGGGGGGGGATAGGTCTCCACCATCGCAGCCTTTTGATCGCCGTGTGCTGGCCCGATGGCCTGGGAAATGTGGCCAGCGGAGCTCAGGTAGGCAGTAATCACACGGGACGCGCCGCAAACGCCAGCGCAGTTGTCTCGGCGGGGTGGTTTTTTGGTTTGAACTCCACGGTCCAGTTCCCCCTGGACCTCAGCCAGGCGCCCTTTGGGTTCCTGGGCGCGGGACAACGACTGCCGGCAGGAAAATACCGATTTCCTTTCAGTCTCTATGGGAGTCAGATGAACACCCCTATCGTCAGACCGGGATGGAACCTTCGAAAAAATCTGCTCGCCGTTTTTCGTAACGAAATGAAATGGCGTCGGCGTCTGTCCAGTCGTCAAGACTTTCGTGTTTTTACACCTGATATAGCCCAAAAACTCGTTGAGGCCTTGAACCTCCTTCAGAATTTACCTGACGAGGAGCTGTTTCTCCCCGAGAAGTATCCCATCATCGGCCCGTGTCCCCTGCGTAAAAAAGATCGAGAGTTGGGGATGGAAATCTACGAAGAGTTTTTAGAAAACCTGGGCGGTGGTTACCTGGCAAAAAACTCCCGATTTGCTCACCGGATTTGGGAAAAGCTCAAGACGGAAGCCCGCAACGACGGCCATCCCGAGCACTTCGCCGAGGTTCTGGAATATTTTCAAAACGAGTACCTTACCTAGGTTTTGTAACATTGACGGGCTCATCTCGTCTTCCACCCAGTTCCTGGTGAAATTGTGTTATAATAATCTTAAATGAGCGGGGCTGAGCACGTTGTCATCATCGACAGTAGTCCAATAAACAGACGGCTTCTTCAGGTGATTTTGCAAAAGGAGGGATTTGAAACCACCGCTACAAATCATGCCATGGAGGCTTTTCCCCTGGTAGTCGAAAGGCAGCCCTCACTTGTCGTGATGGACCTGGCTTTGCCGGGAATCGATGGCCTCGAGCTGTGCCATATGCTCAAGACGAACAATATCACCCAGCACATACCCATCATCGTCATTTCTTCCAGAACTCGAGGAGCGGATGTCATGAACGCCCTGGAGGCCGGGGCCTTCGATTTTATCAAGAAGCCCATCGATCAGATGGAGGTCTTGGCCCGAGTTCGAAGCGCCCTGCGCCAGCGAAGCTACGAAAAACAACTTCTGGATATGGCAGTTCGCGATAGCCTGACCAATCTTTACAATCACGGCCTCATCATGGAATTGCTTGGAAAGGAGCTCTACAACTCATTCCGCCGGCAACGCCCCCTGGTTTTTGTGATGATCGATGTCGACCACTTCAAGTCCATCAACGACAATTTCGGACACCAAGCAGGTGACAGCGTTCTGAAAGGACTTGCCAAGTTATTGGAAGAGACCTTACGTCGAGGGGATTACCTGGGGCGGTATGGCGGGGAAGAGTTTGCGATGGTTTTTCCAGGTCTGGACCGTGAGAACGGCGCACTTCTATGTGAGAGATTACGTAAAAAAGTAGAGGAATTCTGTTTTATCCATGACGACACCACGATTCCTGTCACCATCAGTATGGGGGCTTTTGTAGCGGGTTTCGAGAGAGAATGGAATGCGAAGGAAGTGGTCCTCCTGGCGGACAAAGCGCTCTACACAGCCAAGGAGTCCGGTAGAAATCGGGTGGAGTGGTCTTAGTAGGATAGGGGAATCGGTGATAGTTTTTGAATTTGTAATTCTCTGAAAGCGTTCAAGAACCATTGTCGAATGATAAAATCCAGTCTTCGAGTTTCTTTTAAAATCCTGAGGCCAGTATCGAGAGTTTTCCGAAAAGAATCCAGACGCAGGGGGGATACTCTTGTGCCACTGGTGTACAGCGACAAATCGGTATTGGCCCTCAATAATATTTTCAGAGGCTGCAGGGGCAGGGTGGAATTTTCTCCCTCCAAAGATATTTGCCAGACGGGGACGGGGCGATACAAGCCTCTTCGGATAAGATTGGGCGTAGTGTTGTCGATACGAAAAGGGAGACCCGACTTTTGCCAATGAGGTAACCAGGGATCTTTCGATTGAACGAGGGCCTGGAGGGGAAGGCTTTTCAAGCTCCCCAGATTTTTAACCGTGAGGATCGAGTTCAAATCCTCCTCCGTCGCTTGCAGGGTCACGAGACCGCCAAAACCTCCGAGCAGCTGGGGGCTGACGAGCCGCCAATCGCCCTCTATGGTTTCCGGGTAAGACCACGTCAATTCGATCGCTATAGGATCGTTGTCGAAGATGTAGTTGACACTGCTTCCCGCAGCCATGCAGGATTCTTCGATGATTCGGAGCACCAGCTGATCCAATTTGTTTTGCGGAACGGCGACGACGAATTCAAAATCAGCCGCGTAAACTTGAAAACTCAGGATCAGGCAGAGTGCAAGGTGTTTTGGCATCGTCACATCCTAACTTAAAAACGGTTGAATTTTTTCGATCATTTGTGCTTTTTTTTCGTTCAAAAGATCCTCCGATTTGGCTTCCATGACCAGGCGCAAATAGGGCTCGGTTTGGCTCGTTCGTATATTGAACCACCAATCCTGGAAATTCATCCGGATACCGTCGAAGTCCCATACAGACTCGGGTCTTTCTATTTGGTTCCAATAGTTCTGGATGTTTGAAATTGCCTCGGACTTGTTTTCGACTTTGAAATTGATTTCCCCGGAATTGGCATAGGAGCGCAGGGGCTTCAATAAATCGGAGAACTTTTGTCCGTTTTTTTTGGCGATGATTAGCGCTTTGATGGCCTCGAGGGCGGCAAATATTCCGCTATCGCACCAATAAAAATCTCGGAAATAATAATGACCCGCCAGTTCGCCTCCCACTGGGGCGTTGAGTTCACGGAGCTTCAATTTTGCGAATGCATGGCCCACCTTCCAGTAGTGAATCGACCCCCCTCTGGCCAATACATCGTCCTCGACCGCACGGCTGGTTCTGATATCGACAAGGACCGGAACACTTTCTCGTTCAAGCCAGGGTCTGGCAAAGATAGCAGTCATGAGATCGGGGGAGACAAAATCCCCATTTTCATCGACGAACATGACACGATCGGCATCTCCATCGAAAATGATGCCCGCATCATAGTTGGACGATTTTACATGCTGAACCAGCTGGCGGCGGTTGTGTTCTTCCAGGGGATTGGGTTCATGCCCGGGGAAGCCGCCATCCATTTGTTGGTTCAAAAAGGTCGCCTTCGGTAAAAGTTCTGGAATGAAGAGGCCGGACATACCATTGGAAAGGTCTACGCAGAGTTTCAAATCGTTGAGATCGTTGGAGGGGGGGAGGCGTGACTGCAGGAACTCATAATAAGGGTTTTTTCCATCTATCTGTTTTATCGTACCCTTGTTTTTAACGGCCGGGCCCGGGTCTTTTGCCGAGAGCGCCTCGAGCTCTTTCAAGCCGCTATTGCCACCCACAGGCAAGGCCTGCTCCCGGCTGATTTTCAGGCCATTGTAATCGGGGGGATTGTGGCTTGCGGTAATCTGGACAGAGGCTTTATATCCAAACCTCGCGGTATACCAATAAACCATGGGAGTTGTCGCCAGGCCCAGGTCGTGGACATCACAACCGGCATCGACAATCCCGGATGTCAGCGCCTGAAAAAGATCGTCACTGCTTAGCCGCACGTCGCGCCCGACCAGAACGATGTCCGCTTTCAGAAGCCCCGGTAGATTTCTGCCGATTTTGTACGCTAAATCGGGGCCCCATTCCTGATTCCAAATGCCGCGAATGTCGTATGCCTTGAAAACTCCCATTCCAACTCCTTTACACTCAGTAATGATGCCCCAATCCAATGAACAACTCGCGGACATTGCCGCTCAAGATATTGTAATCATTTTCCTGCAGTTTTCTAAGATTGACACCGTAACTCAAACGCATGAAATAACTACGGGCGGCGAGCGGAAAACCGATGAGCTCGGCACCGGCTGTCCAAACCCATCTTTCCTCATTCCATTCAAAAGATGATACAGGAAAAATGTATCCCAAATCGGTGAACAGGTTCAGGTGGAGTTCGAAATTGAAGAAGCGCATCCAGCTCCAGCCCCACCATTCCTGGAAGTTATTCACTTTGAGGATTTTCAAAGTAAGATCGGCGTTGAAAAATGTCCCAAAATGGCCTTGAATGCTGGTGTCCAGGACTCCTCGCACGGCTTCCATCTTGGCCGCATCCGAGGCTTGTTGATTGAAGGTACCACTGAGCCTCGCGGTTAACATCAAGAAGTCCCAAACGACCTGATAAACGGACAATGATGTGCCGACTCGGTTGTCATGGCGTTCCTGGCCAAAATTGTATTCATACGTGTAATTGATGTTGAACGTTTGTCCCTGCCGCAAATTATCGATCCAATCCCAGCGACCAGCACCCAGGTTTTGCACGGCACCGACATAGAGTCCGGAGCGTGAGAAACTTATGGGCTTTTCAAAAAGGTATTGTTGGAAGGCAAAGAGGCCGGTACTGAAAGACACATTCCATTCCCGGGGGAGATTGCGAAGCGGTACGGAGAGATTGACGTCCAAACGAGAGGTAGTGTAATAACCGTCGGGATCGGAATAATCGGTGAGTACCTTCATCGATTGCGAGGGGGTAATCGTGAGACGATGTTCGGAAAAGGTAATTGTGTTCGATAAATAAGTGTAGAAAGTCAGTTCCGTTTTTTTACTGTCAGTGACACTGACTTTTTGGCCCAAACCGTATTGGTAGGATTGCGCATTGATCATAAAGGGGTAGGAGAAATTCCAACCTGCGCTTAAATCGATGAGGTTGCCGGTTTTATAAAATCCCGAGGCCTCGAGACCCAAAAACCAGTTGTCCCCGCCGACATCCAATGGGAAGCGCACATCCATGGTGCCTCCCAGGGAGTTGTCACCACCAGTAGATCGGCGGAATTCCAGGTTGATTCGGAGTTGTTCCATGGTACCAAGAAAATTGTTGTCACGGATGCGAAGACTCAGATTGAGTCCTTCATTGTCAGTATACTTGGGAATTGGCAAGGCCAGGATGTTCCAGGTATCCCTGGCCTGAACCGCAATGACGACGAAACCCCCGCCATCTTCCTCGACTATCCAGGAATAGGTTAGAGAGGTTTCCTGAAAAATCCTGTTGTTTGCCAGGAGGCGTTTTTTATCTTCGATGTACGCATCTAAATCGGCCTGTGTATTGAATAACCTCTCATAATCCCAGTCCAAATAACGTTCCAAAGCTTTGGGGTCGGTCCAGCCGTTGATTTCGTATTTTACGGAGTCGATCTTGAAGAAAACAGGTTTGTTGTTGGGTATGGAGGTGCCGGGAACCATGTCCTGGGCGTAGGCCGGCGCCACAAGCAGAAGGAATACGAGGTAAAACCTCATAATTCAAAACCCACCCGCAGAGACACATAATGACGAACGCCGTTGTTATCGGCCAGGGGCACCCCCCGGTTTTGGAATGAGGCGCTTCCCAAAGTTCCCGAAAAAGGGTCTCCCCGACGGTTCAATCCATATTCGAACATGTACCCACCAGCGAAAGTTACGAAACCCAGCGGCGAGGCCAGCAGGAGTTGATAATCGAAACCGATCTGCCAAAGTGTTTCGATGACGCTTTGGGTCAGGAATCGGTTGGAGTTGAATTTGTGATTTCCTCCGGGCGCAACATAGCCATTGTCGTTGAAGCTACCGTCGGTTGTGCCGATGAACTCGTCCGACGAAGCTAAATAACCGTCATCGGAGGCGTTTCCGTGGCGCAGGTATCGCCCCGTGATGCTAAAGTTGAGCAGTTGATTAGGTACAATCCGGAATCGCAGCTCCCATCGATCGCTGTTGGGCTCGAGGTTGACCAGTCCCTGCCCGGAGTGGGTGTAATTCTTATAGTTGATCAGCAATTGGTTTGAGGGACCTCCGGTCACGAATTCCCGGACATGGGTAAACGTATAAGGGGTCACGAGCCCGTAGCGGAGTTCCAATCCCTGAAAGGCCCCCCATTCGGGATACCATGCGATACCTGCCTGCGCTGCAATTTTGGTCTTCCCGTCGAATTTCAACGAGAAGATTCTCAGGAAACTGAGATCATCGGCGTGAAATTCCCCCATGAAGTTGAAGCCTAAAGGCAACCTCAATTGGAAATTGGCTCCTACGAGGATGTTGTCGACCATGCCGTTGTAAATACTCCCATAAAGCAAGGACATGACGGGAACGAGGTAGGCAGGTTCTAAGCGCTGTCCGAAGACGATGTTCTCATAGAGTCCAATTTCGAGGTGTTGATCAAAGAAAAAAAATTGAAAACTTTGACCGGCAAGGTATTTGTTTGGAAAAAACTCCTGACCATTCGTGATCACGGTACTTTTGGTGTCCTTGGTAGCATTGAGGATGAGAAGGTACTTGGTGTAGTTCAGTCCCTCGGTGCGCCAGGTGAAGGAAAAGGAGGGGGCAGCTGGGGCTTGGGGAGAAAAGACCATACCTTCGATGAAGGGGCCGAAGCCGTGCCTTGTGACACCGACCTGAGCGTAAAGATTTTCATCCCCAAAAGAAACATTTCCTCTCATGCTCAAAGAAAGAAGGTAGGTTCTTCCAAAAACTTCGATGGAGCTGTCATCGAGAAGGAAATCGTAAAGCCGCCGCTGACCAAGCGGAAAGGTAGTGTTGGCGGCCCAATCGACGGCCACTGCTCCGGCATGTCCATTGACACCGACCCCGGGAGCGATCAGTTGGTTTAAGGTAAGATAACCGGAACTGGTTCCGTCGTAATCATGGTTGGGGAAACCTACCGCAAAAAGGCTCGAGTGGGTGATGGTGAAACCGGGAGCGAGAGGGGCCGCAGTGTCCCCGATAGTCATCAAGTACATTTGTGCCCTTTGAACATCCCTGGACGAACCTTTTTGTATCACTTCTTCCAGGTATTTTTTGACGAGGATGAGCGGGTAGGGGCGCAGGGCTGGCAGGGGGGCTAAAATACCGCGAAGGGACCAATTTCTCAAATCGCTGTATACAGGATCGAGTGGCTGCGAGAGATCCATGCCCCAAGCAAGCCCGGCCGTGACAAGAAAGAGGAAAATTGAATTTCGATGCATCTGTTAAACACTAAACACAAATTTGTAGAAAATCAACCTTTTGAAGATTAAGACTCGGTTAAATGAAGCGGCCGATGGGAGTCGAACCCACGTCTCCAGCTTGGGAAGCTGGGGTAATGCCGTTATACGACGGCCGCATAAGCCTAGAATAACAAAGCGTTTTCCCCTTCGTCAAGGTGTACCCGACTCACCGGGGCCGAATTCGGCGGTCAGGCCGTACTCGTCCAATTTCCGGTGCAAGGTTTTTCTGCCGATGCCCAGGATTTCGGCAGCGCGGCTTTTGTTGTTTTTGGTAAAATACAGGGTTTGCCGGATAATTTCTTTTTCAGCTTCGGCCATGGTGATTCCCAAGTCCAATCGTATGAAACCGTGTTCGTCTTCTCGGCGAAGGATGGGAGGAAGATCGTCCAGGGTGATGATGTCTCCCTTGGCCAGAACCACGGCGCTTTCGAGGGTGTTGCGCAATTCCCTGATATTTCCGGGCCAACGGTAATTGTAAAGAGCGCTCCTGGCTTTGGGATCGATTCCCTTGATGGTTTTGTTGTTTTCTCGGCTGAACTCCGAGAGAAAACCCGCGATGAGCAGCGGAATATCCTCTTTTCTTTCTCGCAGCGGGGGAATGGCGATGTTCACGATGTTCAGGCGATAAAAAAGGTCTTCGCGAAACCGACCAGCTTCGATTTCGGCGCGCAGGTCTCGGTTGGTCGCGCTGATCACTCGGACGTCAACCTCGATGCTTTTTTCCCCGCCCACGCGCTCGAAAGTTTTCTCCTGCAATACCCGCAGCAATTTAACCTGAACCGTGTGACTGATTTCCCCAATTTCGTCGAGAAAGATCGTTCCCCCATCCGCCAGTTCAAAACGTCCCTTTTTCTGGCTGACCGCTCCGGTGAACGATCCCCTTTCATGGCCAAAGAGTTCGCTTTCGAGAAGGTTTTCACTGAGGGCCGCACAGTGAACCTTGATGAAGGGGCCGTTCTTACGGTCTGATAGATGATGAATGGAATCCGCCACCAGTTCTTTGCCTACCCCGCTTTCCCCGGTGATGAGCACGCTGGCCCTGGTAGGGGCGACCTGGTTGATCAGATCGAACACTTTTTGCATCGCTGTGCTTTTGCCAATGATTTGGGAATAGCGGCGTTTGTTTTCCAGTCGTTCCACTTCTTCCTTGAGCGCCTGGTGCTCGAGGGCCAGCATGCGGTTGCCCAGCGCCCGCTTCACGAGCATGCTGAGATGATCCAGGTTGACCGGCTTGGTGATGAAATCGTAAGCACCCATTCTCATGGCGTTGACGGCATTCTCGATGGTACCGTGACCCGTCAAAACGATGACCGGAATGTTGGGATATCTGGCGGCCACTGTTTTGAGTAACTCTTCGCCGCTCATTCTCGGCATTTTAAGGTCGGTGATCACGAGATCGATGGTTCCCTTTTGAATGTTTTGCAAGGCATCTTCCCCGTCCGCTGCCAGAGACACATCGTAGCCGTCCAGCTCGAGGGCCCTTCCCAGGCCCTCACGAATGTTTTTCTCGTCATCGACAACCAAGACACCAAGTTTCATGAGTTCACTCCATCACTGAGAAGTCGGTGAGCCGGTTTGGAGATTGGCGGGAAATACAAGACGATCGATGTCCCCTGACCCATTCTACTGAGCACCTCGATATCAGCCCCGTGTTCTTTGATGATTTTATACACCAACGTCAAGCCCAAACCAGTACCTTCCTGTTTGGTCGTAAAGTAGGGTTCGAAGATTTTTTCGATGTTCTCTTCAGGTATCCCGATTCCGGTATCGCTGATGATGAGGCGCAAACCTTCGGAAGTTCGCAAAGTCGCGATTTTGATCTTCCCACCCTCGGGCATGGCCTGAATGCTGTTTTTGAGAATGTTGAGGAGCGCCTGTTTGAGGAACCGCTCATCCATTAAAACTCTGTCATCGCTTTTTTCCAATTCCAGGTTCAATTCGATCCTGGCTTCTTCCAATTCAAACTTCAAAAACTGCACGAGTTCGAGAATCAATTTATTGATGGAGCCCGCGGCAAGTTGAATGTCCATAGGACGTACCGCAAAAAGAAAGTCTACTACGATGCTATTCAATCTATCCAATTCCTCGTTGATGACATCGAGATATTTCAGGATGGTTTGAGGTCGAATGACGCCCGCCTGTTTGATCGCCTTTTGGATGAGTTGAATGTGAATGCCCATCGAACCCAGCGGATTCTTGATTTCGTGCGCCACACCAGCCGCCAGGGTCGTCAGACTGGCCAAACTCTCGGCACGCCGCAGTCGAACCTCCTTGTTGCGCTTTTCGGTGATGTCATCGATCAGGAGTACGTTCCCCTGAATCGTTCCCTTTTTTACCAGAGGGAAAATCGACAACTGATAAAAAACGAGCGAGGATTCCTTACCCCGTACGATTTCCTGATCGAGAATGGTCGTCTCTTTCAGTAGGCATTCTTTCAAAAATAGGGCGAATTCCCTATCGCGGAGTTTTTCCCAAACAGGTTCCTGATCGACATCGGTGTTTTCCCAGTCCAGCAGGCGCTCTATCGCCCTGTTCAGAAAAAGCAAATTGTGTTCCGGACCGGTTACTGCCAGGCCGTTCGGGATAGATTGCAGGGAGGCCTCCAGAAGCTCATGCTCGGAGGCAAGATGGCTGAGTATCTGTTTTATCTGGATGTCCGGAAGTTTTTCGAGTTTTTCGATTGCCTTCTGGAAAAATCGGCTCACAGTGCCTCGCGAAGACTGAGATATAATCGATCCAGAACAGTTACCTGTTCCTGGTGAAAAACATCTCGAGCGTAAACCACGTGGTTGACAGAGTCCAAAACGGCACGAAGTTTAGACCACTTTTCCATTCCCGATTCCCGCATTTCGGCGGTTATTTTGCTTGTCAGCTGATCCAAAAACGCATGGAGATCCACTTCCTTGATTTCCCATCCAAGCGGCAAGGCTTGATGCGACTTCGCCGAAGACCAGAAATGATCTGTGAATTGTGTGAGCTGTTCCAATTCTCCGGAGCCCTGGAGGGAAATGTGTAAGGGAACGGTGACCTTTTCCATGAGAAATATTTTTCGGGATATTTCAGCCATTTGTTCCTCGGTTCTTTGAATGAGTTCCAGGGCCCTCAATCTGCTCGAAATGGTCGCGATGATCGAGGAACGGTGGCGGGTTGTCAAAATGAACACGACCTGCTCGGGTGGCTCCTCGAGAATCTTCAGTAAGGCGTTTCGGGAAGCCGGTAGCAGTCGATCCGAGTGCTCGATGATGACAACCCGATATCCCAAAGCCCTGGTTGAGCGAACCCAATCGGTAATCTTGCGGATTCCCTCCACATTGACCCCTTGTTCGGGAAGCAGGGAGACAATTTTTTCGGCAAGCTTCAGTATTTTAGGAAGATTTTTTAAACTGTAGCTTTCCTCTGGAAGATTTGGGTGAATTTCCGCAATCAACTCGGCAAGTTCTTCGCCAGGTCCCGACAGGGATCGATATTTCAAATCCGAAGTATCCCAAAACTCGGCATCGAGGCGTTTGAGAAGTTTTTTGAGCGCCCGATAAAAATGAAACTTTTGAGGCTTACTCTGAGGAGTTTTCGAAAGCGCGGCTGCCGAGAGGTTGATTTCCCCTTGAAAGTCTTTGTAACCGGTAAGAATGACATTGGGGCTGTCTAAAAAGTAATGAAACCGACAGCTTTCGCATTGACATCCCCAGACCCCTTTTTGAGGGGCCTTGCACGTCAATACCCGAGCTAATTCCAGAGCGAGCGTCAGTTTTCCGCTGGCGGCCGGACCATGAAAGAGCAGGGCCGGAGCCAGGCTGTTTTGCCGCAAGGCGTCCTTGAGTTGGTAAACGGCCCGATCCTGAAACAGAAGATTTTCGAACATATCGTTTTATTATGAAGCCTAAATTAAAAATAGGATGAAACCTTGTACTAATCAAGGTTTAGAAGCAGGGCGCGCATTTCGCGGGAAATCCTTTCGGCGGCGTCTTCCGTTGGAATTTTTTGGAAAGCTTGTTTCATTTTGTTGAGTTCGTTCGGATGATCGAGGAGATACGTCACCGTTTGTGACAGTTCTCGGCTATTCGGATCGTGTAACACCACGGCACATCCCAATCTTTCCCAGTGCCGGGCGTTGACGACCTGATCCCCTCGAGAGCCGGCAGTGAGTGGGATGAGCACCATGGGAAGTCTGTAGTATGCTGCCTCCCACAGACTGCCGGCCCCAGCGCGACTGATCAGCAAATCAGCACGAGCGAGAGCATCTGCCAGCTCGTGACCGATATAGGGTACTCCCTGGTAGTTGGGTAACCGGGGTATCTCCCAGCGCTGACCGCATTGATGCAGCACAAAGGCCTGTCCCCCCAGGGCCTCGACCAGACCGGGGATGAGCTTGTTGATCTGAAGCGCTCCCGAGCTTCCACCCAGCACCAGGATGAGGGGCTTGTTATCCGGGACATGCCAATGCATTCGGGCACGATCGGCGCTGCCATTTTTGATCTGGGACCTGACAGGATTGCCCGTTACCAGGGCTTTGGAGCGATACCTGGCGGAGAGATGTTTTGCCACCGTTTTGTCGGATAAGAATAACCTGACACTCATCGGTAGGTTGAGGCGGGTAGCGAGCCCCGGGACCAGGTCGCTCTCGTGGGAAAAAACCGGGATGCCCATCAACCTGGCCGCCCAGACAACCGGAACCGAGACAAATCCTCCCTTGCTAAAAACGAAGGCCGCTTTTTTCCGTTTGAAAAAAAGAATCATGATGAAAAAACCGGCGAGAATCCTGAATAAATCGGTGACGTTTCTAAACGAGTAGTATCGACGTAACTTACCGGCGGGAATACCTTTGTAAGGAAGGCCAAGATCCCCGAGAATTGTTTTTTCCATGCCGTCCGTCGAGCCCACCCAAAGCAAGGGGCCCGTCCACCAGGTCCTGATCTTCTCCCAAACGGCCAGGCCAGGATAAACGTGTCCGCCGGTTCCGCCTCCTGTAAAGACGCCTATTTGGGGTTCAAGTTGATTTTTGGCCATACGAAGGGTAGATTGAAGCTATCATGCGCCTTTTCCCTTGTCTAGTCGTTTTTATGCTCCCCTCGCTATCGCTTTTTGGTCAAATCCCGGACGATCTGAGCTGGATCAGCCGACAGGAACGTCAAACACTGCAACGAGATGGTTTTTTTCAATACACGGCGGGCAGCATCGAGCAACTCCCCCTTCTCAAAAAACATCCTGCGAAGGCGTCGATCGTGTCGCTGGCAACGGGGCAAGGACAGCGGCAATTCAACATCCTCGTCGAGGGGCTGTTTTGGCTTCCGACTCGAGATCTTTCCGCCCAGCAGTCCCTGGAAAAGTTTTTTCGATTGAGCCAGTCGTTTTCGAAAATGAAGGGGATGAGTTATTTCAGTCAAAGTCGAAATCGACAGGAAACCTTGATCCTCGACATTTTCCGTGTGCCAGGTCCTTCCCGTAAGGAACCACTCAACGACAGAGAATGGTCCAACGTACCAGCCCGTGCTTTTGAGTTTTTCTATCAAAAAGATAATACTTTCGGCGATGGCATCTACAGCATGCGTGTCATCAATTCTTTTCCGCAAACCACCATTGTGATCAGCAACGAGGAGCGGATTTTTTGGGGGATCATGCCCTTGGTCGATCCTAACGACTTATATTTCATTTTTCACGCCCAATTCTTTGACTCGGGTATTCTTGTCTATGGTTTCAGCGCAGCTCAGACCTTCAGCCTTTTCGGTTTGGAACGCAGCAGGGAATCCAGCTTTTTCAATCGACTTCGCGCCCTGGCCGATTGGTTTCGGCAACAGTTTTAATTATCCTAACAAAAATTTCACATTTACACGTTAAAATTTCTCTGAGAAAAGTATCTAAGAGAGTGGGAAGATGCCATCGATGACCTCCGAACAAAACCTCGAGTCTATGACGATTCTCAGGATAAAAAACCTCAACCTTAGCTTTGGCGACACCCCATTCTTGCAAAACATCGATATGTCGGTTTTTTCCAGGTCGATTACCGCGATCATGGGCCCTCCGGGCAGCGGAAAAACCACTCTGATCCGTTGCCTGAACCGAACGAGTGAATTGCTTCCCAGGGCAAAAATCACCGGTGAAATCTTTTTTGAAGGTCAAAACATCATCGACAGCGAAATCGATCCCAATACAGTCCGGCGCAAGATTGGGATGGTTTTTGAATCGCCTAATCTGTTTCCCAAGAGTATTTACGATAATGTGGCCTGGGCTGCCAAAATCCACAGACCCACCGAAAAAAGCGATCTTATCGTTGAATCCGCTCTCAGGGACGTCTATCTCTGGGATGAATTAAAGGATAAGCTCGCTTACAAGCCCAATTTTCTGTCTCGGGGGCAGCAACAGCGCCTTTGTATTGCCCGTGCTCTGGCCTTAAAACCCAAGATTTTAGTTCTTGATGAACCTACCTTGGAACTCGATCCCTTCTCCACATCGAGGATCGAGGACCTCCTGGATGATTTGAAATCAAGGGTCACGATCATTCTTTCTACCAGAAATTCCGCTCAGGCAGGCCGCATCTCCGATTATTCCGTTATGTTGATGAATGGCATGATTGCCGAGCAAGGCTCGACGGACCAAATGTTTTATGCGCCCCAGAGCGAAATCACGGAATCCTTCATATCAGGGAAGTTGTACTGATATGCGTAACCACCTCAGCCGCGATCTGGAAACTTTGAATCACGAAATCCTGAAGATGGCCGTAGTCACGGAGGAAAACATTCGGTTAGCTTTCGATGCCTTCCTGAACAGAGATAGCCTTCGGGCGAAAGAAGCCCTAAATCGGTATTATCAAAGCAAGATTTTCGAAGGAAATATCGATGACAAATGTGCCATTCTTCTCGCCAGGCAGCACCCGGTTGCCAGAGATTTGCGCCAACTGATCGCAACCATCAAAATATCGTCTGACCTGGAACGCATCGGCGATTTGACCTCCCACCTCGCTCGAAACACGTTGGAAAACCACTACCCGATACCCATCGAATGCCTCGAGAACATCCTGCAAATGATCGATGTCCTGCTCCATATGCTTAGGGGGGCTATCGATGCCTTCATCAACGAAGATGAAATCAAAGCGAAAATCATCGCGGAAATGGACCTCCAAATCGATGAACTCAGGAACACTGTTTATCAAAAAGTTGTTGCGGAAATGGAGGAAAAAAGGGAGCAGATCAGGCCGTTGACCCGACTCCTGTTTCTATCTCGATTGATAGAGCGAATGGGGGATCATACTGTTTCGATATGCGGATGGACACTTTACATTAGCACAGGTAAAAGGGAAATAGCGACATGAGCAAAGCCAAGATACTGGTCATCGAAGACGAGGCCGATATTCTTGAATTGATCTGCTACAATTTGGAGAAGGCCAATTACACAGTGTTCCGGGCCAAGACCGGCGAAAACGGGATAGCCCTCGCGCGCACACAAATTCCTGACCTCACCATCCTCGATTTGATGCTTCCCGGCATCGACGGAATCGAGGTTTGTAAAAAACTCAAAAACGACACGCTCACCGCGCAGATTCCTATCATCATGTTGACGGCAAAAATCGAAGACAACGACATCGTCTCGGGCCTGGAGGCTGGAGCCGACGACTACATTCCCAAACCCTTCAGCCCCAAGATTTTACTGGTTCGGATTAAGGCGGTGCTTCGACGGGTCAAAAATCAGGGTAAGGAAACTGTACCGGAAATAATTACGGTTCACGGTATCACCGTCGATACCGTGCGGCACATCGTCAAGTGTGACGATGAAGAAGTCAATCTGAGCGCTACCGAATACGCCATTTTGAAACACCTGGCGCAAAATCCCGGATGGGTCTTCAGTAGAAATCAAATCATCGATGCCGTCAGGGGCGGGAATTATCCCGTGACGGACAGGTCGGTGGATGTACAAATTCTTGGATTGAGAAAGAAACTCGGGAAAAAAGGAGATCTGATCGAAACCGTTCGTGGATTCGGCTACCGACTTCGCAGCAGGGATAAGAAGGATTGATCCGCAAACTCGTTTTGTCCCTGGTGTTCATTACCATCATTTTTTTTGTTGCAGGCTCCCTGACTTTTTGGAACCGCTCCCGCATCCTGGCGCCCACATTGGAGTACCTGCTTTCCCGCAGTGCCATGACGATCGTTTCGAATCTCGCCGAGAAAAATGTCTCTTCCGATGACGACACGTTTCCTCGTGTTAAGCTCCCCGCAAACGATCAGATGATCCTTCTCCTGTTGGATGCGGAGGGGCGGTTGTTGGCGCAGAACCAATCGATCTATCCCGAACAATCGGCATTTAAGGGCGCAACCGATGTCGAGCAAGCAAGGCAAAAAGGGACCGGACTCGTCATTGGCGACGTCGTTTGGTTCAGCTATTCGTTTATCGAAGGTAACCGTAACTACATTCTCCGAATGGGATTTACAAACATACCCTGGTCCAACATCGATCGCGACAGCTACATCCATCTCGTCTTATTTTTTCTGATGTTGCTTTTTGGTTTTTTGATTTTGTCCTACATTTTCATTTTTCCTTATTTTCGCGATATCAAGAAATTTGGGACCATGCTTTCCTCGTTAAATTCAGACAATCCGAAGCTCATGGCTCACGAGTATCTTACGAATGAAATCAACGAGTTTTCCAAAAAATTGTATTTGTTGGCCGAGTCCTTCAAGGACAAAATCGCAGAACTCAGACGCAAGAATATGGAGGTGGAAACCCTTCTTAGCGGTATGACGGAGGGGGTTATCGTGATCGACGAGCGGTTATTTATCCAGCGAATCAACCCGGCAGCAAAAGATCTTTTCCAAATTAAGGAGCTACCCAGTCCCCAGCCCTATCTTCTTGAGGTAACGCACTCATCGGCCCTTCTTTCTGTCGCCGAAAACATACTGTGGAACCGTGTTGTCCTCGAAACTGAGATTATTACTAACGAGGGGAAAAAAATCCATGTCCGCGGGAACATCGTCGAAGGCAGCCACCATAAGCAGTTGGTCCTGCTCGTTCTCGACGATATTACGGAACTTCAGCGGCTGGAGGAAATTCGCAAAGATTTCGTCGCCAATGTAAGCCATGAGCTAAAGACCCCTGTCACGGTAATCAAAGGGTACATCGAAACAATTCTGGGCGGGAAAAATAAAAAGGAAGATCGCCGGCGCTTTCTTAAAATCATTCGGGATAATGCCGACCGGATGGCGAACATCATCGAGGACCTGTTGACATTGAGTCGGCTGGAGAAAGACCACTCGGCAGATGGGGCCGAAGAATTCGACCTCATCGCAACTATTACCGAAGCGATTCACCTCTATGAGCATGAAGCGAACAAGAAAAAAATCGCGATCGATTTCGAGAATCCTCAATTGGGAGCATTCGCCAGGGGGCATCAACGACTCGCTCTTCAGGCTCTGGGAAATATCATCAGCAACGCCATCAAATACAGTGGGGAAAACACCCGCATTCAAGTAAATTACCTGCAGCGGGATCACTATCATGTCATCGAGGTTGTCGACCAGGGCATCGGTATCCCTCACAAGGACCTGGACCGTATCTTCGAGCGTTTTTACCGCGTAGACAAGAGCCGGAGTCGCGACATGGGCGGGACAGGTCTGGGCTTGAGCATCGTCAAGCACATCATGGCACTTCATGGGGGTAAGGTCGAAGTGTTGTCAACCCTCGGCTCGGGGAGTAAATTTATACTTTACTTCCCGAGGTAAGTCGCTTTGAATCAAAGTTTTTTTTCAGCCTACAAACGTCTTTTTCAGCGGATCAAAAAGTACGTTCCGGTTTATCTAGCAGGTGTGTTTTTTCTTGTACTGACCAACAGCGGGCAGCTTCTCATTCCTCAAGCCATTCGATTCGGTCTTGACAATTTGGAGCAACGTTTTTGGGCAATAGTCGCTATTGGAATCCTGGCGATCGTCGTTGCCGTAGGAAGAATCGGGTGGCGGTTTTTCATCGTCGGGGCCGCTCGACGAGCCGAGCGCGACCTTCGCCAGGATGTTTTTTACCACCTGACGACTCTCGAACCCCAGTACTTTCACACCATGCCTGTTGGAGACCTCATGTCTCGTTTGACTAACGACTTGCAAAACGTTCGAATGAGTCTGGGTATGTCGGTCATCACCTTCGTCGACGGTACCTTCATGGGGCTGAGTATCATCGCCATTTTGATATCGACAAATTTGCTGCTCGGTCTCGTGTCCATCCTGCCTTTTTTGTTTCTGGTCGTCATTTTTTTGATTTTTGGGAAAAAGATCGGGAGACTTTTTTCGGATTCGATGAAGGCTTTTGCCAAAATCAGCGATGAAGCTCAGGAATCCCTGACGGGCATTCGAGTCATTCAATCCTTCCATCGTGAAAGGTTTTTTTTCGATCGGCTCGACCGTGCCGGGCGAAACTATTTCGGCATCGCCATCCAGCTCGTACGGATCTGGGGACTATTCTTTCCCCTGGTCAGCTTCATCACGGGGATGACGGTTTGGACCCTGGTGGTTTTTGGGGGCAACTTACTCCTTCAGGGAGCGATCACTCCCGGAACATTTGTGGCTTTTCTGAGCTACCTGGGCATGCTGGCCTGGCCCATGATCAGCGTGGCTTTTACCATCGATATGCTTCAACGCGGCGCATCCAGCCTGAACAGGCTTTACGAAATCCTTGATGCGCGGCCTCGGATTACCAGCGCGGCTTCGGCCAGGCCGCCCGAAAAATCTTTTCCTTTGGCGGTGCGGAACCTTTCTTTCAGCTACCATCCCGACCTGCCTCGGGTCCTCGAAGGTGTCGAGTTCACCATCGATCAAAACGAGATCGTCGGCATCCTCGGTACCATCGGTTCGGGAAAGTCGACGCTGGCGTGGTTGCTCTGCCGTCTCCTCGATCCTCCCCCGGGATCGATTTTTCTCGGCGGCAAAGACATTCGGGAGTGGCCTCTGGCGGATTTGCGCGGCCACTTCAGCATGGTTCCCCAAAATCCCTACCTGTTCAGTGACACCGTAGCGGGAAACATTCTCTTCGGAAATCCGGGGGCGACACTGGCCGATGTCGAAAAGGTGGTGGAAATCTCCGGTCTTTCCCGGGATATCGCGATATTTCCCGAGGGATTGAACACCCTTGTTGGGGAAAGGGGAATTACCCTCTCCGGGGGGCAGAAACAACGCGTCGCCCTGGCGCGTGCCCTGATCGCTTCCCGGGATATTCTGATTCTGGACGACGCGCTCTCTGCCGTCGATGCGGAAACCGAAGAGCACATCATCGATTTTCTTTTTCGACATACCAATACCCGCAACATCATTCTGATCAGCCACAGAATCAGCACCCTGATGAATTGTGACAAGGTCCTGGTTTTGGATGAGGGGCGTCTGGTTCAATCGGGCCCGCCGATCGATTTGTTGAAAACCGAGGGAGTTTTCGCAGAAATAGCGGCGATCCAGCGGTTCTCATCGGAGGTGGCGCCACATGTCTGAGAGCGTTCAGGAAAAGACCTTCGATCTGGCCATCGTCGGAAAGTTGTTGGGCATGGTCAAAGAGTTTTACCCCAACCTGGTCTTAGCGATTTTCTTCATGATACTTTCGGCCTTAGGCGAATTGTTTTTACCCATTTTGATCAAAAACATCATCGATCAGGTGAGCAAGCTGGCTCTGGAAGGTCGGCTAGACCAGTTTCCGATCAGCGATGCTATCCTTTACCTGGGAATACTGGTTTCCACCATGGGCGCCAACTTTCTGCAAATTTTTCTATTGTCGCTTCTTTCCCAAAACCTCATCCTCAAAATGCGAAACAGGCTTTACATCCATTTGTTGGGGCAATCGATGTCATGGCACCAAAATCAGCGAGTCGGGAAACTCGTCAGCGCTCTGACCTCCGATCTGGACACCCTGTCGGACTTCATCAACAATCTGATTTCCGGCTTTTTGCGGGACATCCTTCTGATGGTTGGGGTGGTGGCTGTTTTGTTTTCTGTCAATACGTCTTTGGGACTAATCACGGTCATTGCCTTCCCCTTTGTCGTATTTTTGATCGTATTTTTCCGAAAACAGAGCAGGTCCGCTTTTCGGCGGGTGCGTAAGGCCGTCTCCAGCCTGAACACTTTTGTCAACGAACACCTCTCCGGAATCAGCATCATTCAGTTGTTTACACAGGAAGAGGCCACAAAGAGTAGATTCGATACCGAAAACCGGGAGGCTTTGAATGCCTCGTTGGGTGAAATGTATGTGAACGCGACTTTCCGCCCCTTGATCGACGTCATCCTCTCGCTGAGTCTTGGCTTGATCATCTGGTTTGGCGGCGGAATGGTTTTGGACGGATGGATTACCCTGGGCACTCTGGTGGCCTACATCGAGCTGGTGCGTCTTTTCTTTCGACCCGTCGGAGAGTTCGCCGAATACTTTAGCATCATTCAAAGTGCCATGGCGGGAAGCGAAAGAGTATTCGGCCTTCTCGAGCAGCATTCCGAGATACCCGACACAGGCCAGTACGAATTCCCCAGGGATCAAGTTGGCCTGGAGTTTCAAAACGTGACCTTCGGCTACGTCCCCGGAGAGACGGTGCTGTCCGATCTCAGTTTCCAGATTCCGCCTGAAAGCACGGTGGCCATCGTGGGATACACTGGGGCCGGAAAGACCACGATCACCAACCTGGTGGCCAGGTTTTGGGATCCCTGGTCGGGACGTATTCTGGCGAATGGTCGGGACCTGCGCGATTATCGCTTGCAATCACTGCGCCATCATGTGCAGGGTGTGCTGCAGGATGTCCAGCTCTTTCATGGAACCATCCGCGAAAACGTGACTCTGGGGCGTGACATCGACGACTTTGAATTGAGGGAAGCAGCTCGTCGAAGCCGACTGGATAAAATCCTCGAACGGCTCGATAAGGGGTGGGACACCGAATTGTCGAATAATGGAACAAATCTCAGCTCGGGTGAGCGGCAGCTCGTGAGTTTCGCTCGGGTTTTATGCCAGAACCCTGCAATCCTCATCCTCGATGAGGCCACGTCCAACATCGATTCCGAAACCGAACAACTCATTCAGGAAGGATTGACCGAGGTGCTCAGAGGTCGCACATCCATCGTCATTGCACACCGGCTCAGCACCATACGCAATGCCGACAGAATCCTCGTCCTCGATCGGGGAAGGTTGATCGAAGCTGGAACACACCAGGAGTTGCTGGATCGAAAGGGATTGTTTTATAACCTATATTTACTGCAATTCCAACGTTCCGATTCACCGACCGACTTCAAGTCGGGCCGCCAGGGCTTCCGGTAGTCCGGCCTCACGAATTTTTCGCTGGGTTTCCCGGAAATCGTAGGTCACTCGGAGAAACACAATCGTTTTGGCCTGGCTATTCCAGATACAGGCAAACGAACGCGGATCGTGATTGCGCGGCTGGCCCACACTCCCGGGATTGACAAGGTATTTGACCCCAGGACGAAGGGTCAATTCTTCCAAATGATTTGGTTCCCACTCGGTCAGGGTTCCCCGCTTTTCCTCCCGGGAATACACGATGCCGATATGGGTATGTCCAAAAAACACCAGCTGGTATCGACTTTCTTTCAAATTGGCCTCGGCCGCATGAGAGGTTAAAATGTAGCCGTTGAGATAATCGAAAATGTTGGCATGAACCAGTAGGGCACCGTCCACCTCCAGGTTTGTCGGCAGGCTTTGTAAAAAGGATTGGGATTCCGGGCTCAATCGATTCATGGTCCAGCGTGCCACCGGTTGCCATTCTTCACGGAATGTTCGGATGTCGTGTTCTCCAACGACAACCGCATCGTGGTTACCCCGAATGCACTGAGCGCCAAGTTTTCGGATGAGTGCAATAACCTCGTTGGGATTGGGGCCATAATCCACGAGATCGCCCAACACGAGGATGCGGTCGTAGCGGCCCTCCGCCCACTCGAGGACAGCGTTCAACGCTTCTATATTGGCGTGGATGTCGGAAAGGACCAGATACCTGCCCATGGCGGCATTATAGCCACCCATGGGTCAGGGGACAACATTATCGCTTCCAGGCCTTGATGATGTCATCCGGCCGAAATCCTACGAGGATGCGGCCCCGAACATCGAGGACGGGGACGCCCATTTGCCCGGATTTTCGATACATTTCATCGGCTTTTTGTGGGTTTTTCGAAACGTCGTACTCCTCGAAAGGAATTCCGTTTTCTCTCAAGTAGCGCTTGGCCTGGACACAGTACGGACAATGGGGCGTACTATAGAGTCTAACCATACCAAACCTCCTATATATAGGATAAAATATATATAGGAATACGTCAATACCTTTGCTGGCTACAGTTTTGCCAGGATTTCCTGCATCTCGTTGACAGTCTTGTTGTCGGCATACGGATTTTCGGCGTCGGCGGGCAATTGCAAGCCTTTTTGCAGAAGGGCTTTAGCTTCTGCCTTGTTCCCCTTATCGATCAAAAGCTCGGCGAGGAACTTGTAAACCGTCCGATTTCGATCGCCCCCCAGGGTCAGGGCACGTCGGAGATCTGCCTCGGCCTGATCTCGATTGCCGACGCTCACCGGCCAGCCCGGCGCCTTATGCAGGACTCGAGCCTTGAGGGCGAGGGGGGCGGCATTCAGATATCTCGGGTTGAGCCTTGCGGCCTGTTCCGCTGCCGACAGCAGGTCGCCTGCAGCAAAAAGGCTGGCCATGATCCCGTTTGTCTCGGCCCAGCTGCCAAGATTGACGCCAAACCAATAATGCCCCTCGACACCCGAGGGGTTCATCTTTCGGGCACGGTCGGCAGCATCCTTGCCCTCTTGATAAATGGCTTTGCGCTCCTCGGTGCGGTTGGCCGCCACACCGTGGGTGGCGAATTCATAGGCCGCTTTTGCCATTTTCCAGAAGTTTTCGTAAGTGGCGCTTTCCTGGAGGGCTTGTTTCGCGGACTGGTAAGCGTTACGAAAATCTGCAGGATTACTCAGGACCTGTGCCGATAGGGGAAATAGGAGAAATAAAAAAGTGATGTTTTTCATGGTTTTATATTAAATCATTTCTTCGTAAAAAGCGACTTTTCCCTTACCGAGTTAAACCTTTCGTAGTGCCTCAGCAATTGTCCCCCAGAATTGACGACTTTTGGGCCATAAATTAGTAAAACTGTTCGCAAAAGCCACGATCCTCGAACACATTCGTTAAATAATGGAAACAAATATCGCCTGCAAAACACCCGGATTTTCCCAACTAGGCGAAAACCACAAGCCACATGGGCCCATTTTGGAGCTGACAGGCAAAACTTGAGCACAATCAACGCGGCACTGGGTAAACCTTTTTCATAAAAACAGTTTAATAGGGGCCCGTTTTTTCTCAATCCAAAAAGACCGGACCCAGCAGTCCCTCCTGAAACTCTTTGAGAAGCAAATATCCGGCGGCATTCCAATCGGCCTCTCCCCCCGGAAGCAGGGGGACGCGACGGTGAGCGATCTCATGCAGTATTTCATTGAGGTTTTGGGCGAGTGCGGGCAATTTGTAACGTGTTACGATAGCCGCCCCGTGCCACTGCAGAAGGCCCTCCTGGTATTGCCGCAAAAGCTCCAGCGGGTCTAGAATCTCCGAGCGGATCGATCCCAAAAGTGCCAGTCGGACACCCACCTGGGGGTCATCAAACTTTGGCCAGAGGATTCCCGGAGAGTCCCAGACCATCAGGCCCTTGCCCGCTGAGATCATTTGGATACCGCGTGTGTGCCCCGGTTTGTTGGCCACTGCGGCCTTCCGATGACCGGCCAAGTTATTGATGAGAGCACTTTTTCCGACGTTGGGAATGCCAACCACCAGAGCCCGGGCATCCCGCAATCCGAACCATTTAAACGACTGACACTTATGCTGAATTTTTTTTCGCAACTCGGCGACACCTTTGCCGGTTTTACAGCTGATCGGCAAGGGAGGCTCGGTGAACTCCTCGGGCTTTTGCTGTAGCCAGTGTTTTAGGCGCTCGTTATCCGCCTGATCGCATCGGTTGAGTGCCGAAATCAGCGGCTTATCGGCAACAAGCTCCCGCAATAAAGGGTTTCGCGAACTGCCAGGGGCGCGGGCATCACAGACCTCGATGACGACATCCGTTTTGGAAAGGGCTGCAGCGATTTGTTTTCGGGCACGCTCCATGTGCCCGGGATACCATTGAATCGGCATCAATCGGTTTTAAACATACTGGCAATGTTTTCCAGGGATTTGATGTTCCGGGTGTTTTTCTCGCTCAACTCCGAAAGGTGACCGGCAGCCTTCCTGACTTCCCGAACACCGATGAGGATTTCCGATATGCCGTTGTTTGCCTCTTCCGTCAGCTGGGTTACCTGGTCAGAGGCGCTGGCAGATAGGATGGTCTTCTGGTAAACGTTTTGGCTGAACGATCGGACCTCGCCGGAGATTCGGTTCAGGTTGATATATGTTTCAACAATTTGTTTGGATCCCTCGTTGATTTCCTGCAGCCCTGTAAGGGTCTCCCGCATCGAGCTGCTCACTTCCTGAATGCCTTCAAAAATTGCGGTGATGCGTTCGGCGGTCTTTTGGGTGATTTTGGAGGTGTCGTTGATCTGGTTCATGATGGACTTCAGGCTTTGGGAGATGTTTTTGGCATTGGAACCCGTCGTGACGGCAAGTTTGCGGATCTCATCGGCCACCACCGCGAAGCCCTTACCCGCTTCTCCGGCATGTGCGGCCTCGATAGCGGCGTTCATGGCCAACAGGTTTGTCTGGGCGGCCACCTGATTGATGATTTTGATGAGATCGAAGATGACGCCTGCCGCCTTGCTGATGCCCTGCATGCTTTCCAAAGTGTTCTTCAGGTCTTTCTCCCCTTCCTTGGCAACCTCGGCCAGTTGATCGGACAGTCCGCGCTTGTCCTTGGTGACGTTGGTGATGCTGGCGATGTTTGCCGCCATTTCCTCCACGCTGGCGCTCGATTGCTCCACCAGCGCCGCCTGTTCCTCGATGGCTCGGTTTGTTTTCTGGGTCTCGTCCTTGATTTCATCGACCGAGGCCCGGGCCCGTTTTTGGACATCGTCCAGTTTGCCAATGCCGATCTTCAAGCTTTCCAGGGTGCGTTCCATTTCGATCAGGGTGGCGTTCATCTCCTCGGAACTTGTGGAGAGGTCGTTACCGAGGTCTTTTGTGGAATAGATGGTAGAGCGAAGAGATGACACCAAATTGGACATTTCATCGATGAAAGAATTGAGGTTCTGGGACACCTCTCCGCATTCGTCGTTGCTATGAATTTCAATTTTTTTCGTGGTACTGATTTCCCCTCTAATCAGTGACCTTGAAGCGTTGACCAATTGATCCAGGTTTTTGGTGATATATCGGCGGATCAGCATGAGTAATGGAAGGAGGTAAAGCAAGTAGCCGAAAATCACCATCAGAACGACCATGAACCAAAAGGGCATTCCGGAAAAGCCTGCCATAAAAGAGCCGAAACCCACAGATACCAGGGGAATAAGATAAATGAGGTTAATCCGCGCAATGATCGGATTCTTCCTCAGGGCGGTCATCAGGAAAAAATTGATGGTCAAAAGCCAGAACACGAACAAAATGCTGTAGGTTAAATAGTTGCTCGGTTGAAACAAAAATTCCATGACAAAACAGCTCCTGCAGTGGGCTAAGCTAGAATATCAAAAAAATCGAGTATGGTAAAGCAAAATTGTTTCAGCTAGAATAACAGGCATGAGTCAAAAAACGTTCGGCACGTTCAAGGGAGTTTTTATCCCGAGCTTCGAGGCTCTTTTGGGTGCCGTCGTTTTTCTGCTGTTGCCCAATCTGACATCGACCTTCGGACTCCTTCCCATGCTGGGCATCATCATTCTGGCCCATCTGGTGAGTTTTTCTACGGCTTTCTCCATCAACGATTGTGCCGCCAGCGTTGGCCGTGTCGGACAAGGGGGCATGTACTCGCTCACCAAGACATCCCTCAATTCCGCTTTTGGTGGCAGCATCGGCATTCAACTCTACCTCGGTCAGGCAGTCAGCATCGGGTTTTACTCGATGGGATTTGCCCTCTCCATCCTTTCCGTTTTGAGAAACTTCGATGGGTACCAGTCCTTTGCGGCGGGTTACGGCTGGGATCTGGTGACACAGCAACAGATCATCGCCAGTGGGATCATCCTGATTTCCTTTTTGCTTGCCATAGTCGGCGCCGATTTTACCAACAAGGTCCAAATCGGGATCTTTATCATCATGATCCTGACAATTTTGGGCGTAGCACTTTCCTATTTCTTTCAGCCGACCTACCAGGATAGGGCAATTTACACTCAGTCGCCTTTCCTGTTCAATCCGAATTCCCCGCTCAGTTTTTGGACGGGTTTGACCATTTTTTTCCCGGCAGTGACCGGTTTCGATGCCGGTGTGGGAATGAGCGGTCTCCTCAAAAATCCCCGTCGTTCTCTCAGCGTCGGAACCTTTTCTTCGATTTTGGTGACTTTTCTTATTTACCTGGCGGTAGCCGTTGTCTATTCCTTCCTGCGGGCCGAATTCCTTTCTTTCGATGCCCAGGCCTACAATCCGTTGAATCTGATGGATCTTTTCAATTCCAATCTATTGCTCTACATCATTCTTTTGGGCGGGGTCCTTGCTGCGACATCCTCCAGTGCCATCGCTTTTTTCATCTCCGCCCCACAGACCCTTCAGGCAATTGTCAAAGACGGGGTCGTGCCGAAATTTCTCGATTTTCTGGGTAAAGATTTTTCCAAAAACGGTAAGGAGCCGCGCTTCGCCGTGCTGGCTACTTTTGCCATCAGCCTCGCAACGGTTTGGAGCGGAAATCTCGCGTTCATCTCCCGCCTGGTCGGTATCGCTTATTTAATGATTTACGGCTGGATCAATTTTGCCGCGTTCATGGAGAGGATCAGCGGCAACCCCAGTTTTCGTCCCAACCGTTTGGGCCATTGGACCATCAATTTGGCCGGCTTCATTCTCTCCCTGGTGTTGATTTCGTTGGACAACCTCCCGATGGGGATCGGTCTTCTAGCTTTCCAGATGATCCTGCTCTGGGCCCTGTCTCGAAAAACCGCCGCCAACACCTTCGAGGGAGTCTGGTGGGGCTTCGTGTTTCGTATCCTGAGCTGGGCACTCCAAAGAATTCAAAATATTTCCCAGGGGACCAAGAATTGGCGGCCTGTTCTCGGCGTTTTTACCCTGGAAGACCCTTTACCTGATACGCAGGCAACGGTCGCAATGGGAAAACTTATCGGGGAAAAAGTTGGAGTCGTCAATTATTTTCTTCTGAGATCGAGGGAGGGGGACTCGTCCGTCCCTTTTCCCGAAGCTTTTCAAATCCCTACATCGCTGAAACTTTCCGGTGTGATCAATGTATTGGCCCGGACCGGTCTCGCCAGCCATTTGGAGTACAACACGATCCTTCTGCCCTTTGACAGCAGGTTCGATATGATCGAGCTGTTCGAGGAGCTCATGGTCAAAAACAAAAATGTCCTAATCCTTAAAAACTCCCCGTTGACCACGAACCATCTTCACCCGCGTATCGATATTTGGTGGCGAGGTTTTAAAAATGGTAGCCTGATGGCCATTTTGGCCCACATGATGACTCGAAGTCCCAAGTCTCCGTACCAGCAAATCCGGGTTCTTCGCACGTTGACAACGGGAGAGAGCGATCAACAGGCCCGGCGGGAGCTCGAGGAGCTTCTCGACATGGCGCGTATCGAGGGTGAAATATGCGTTATCGAAACAAAAGGCGCCACGTTTCAGGAAACCCTCCGTCAGCACAGCACCAACTCGGGGCTGATCATTCTAGGTATGCCGGGACATTACACCAATCCGCTGAGTCGTTTCACCAAATGGGATAAACACAAATTCGAAAAGGACATCAGGGCTTACGAAGGGCTGCCGCCCATCCTTTTCGTGAAGTCTGCCGGAAAATACTCGCTATTGGATGACTGAGGCTTCCTCGATTTCCAGCACGATGTCTCGATTTACACCAAGGATGATGGTCTTACGTGCTACGAGGTGATGGTCCTGGGTGAAGATGCTCCAGATGTCTCGAAGATCGAGCCAATCGCCCCGATAAAACTTTCCGGCGAAGTTCAACCGATCGAGTAGGGGCAAAGCGCCGGCAAAATCCCAAACACAACCGGAACTGATATAGCCTACACACCGGCCCAGCATCAGTTGAGCCAGGGAAAATACCGAGGATGCTGTTGCCAGGACGTAGCGTCCGCTTTTGAACTGACCATATTTGCTCAAAACCTGGCTGACTGCGATCATGCCATGTTCCGTAGGGGACTTGGGCGTTTCGATTTTTTCCGAACGCGCTCGCAAGATCCTGGGATCGATTTCTTTCCATTCGCCTTCATAGTGACGGACACTGTCGGCATCGGACCAGAGCAAGGTCTGCGTTTCCGGCAAAAACAGCACCCCATCCCAAAATCGGGATTTTCGGGCAAGCCCGAGAGACATTCCCCAGGTCGGAAGACCGTTCGTATACGGTGCGGTCCCATCGATAGGATCGACGATGAGCATGTCCTGATCCCACAAGCGCGTGGACAAAAAATCTGCAACAAGCTCTTCTCCCAGGTACCCGAGCCCCACTTTTTTTGCCCACTCTTGCCATACCTTGTCCGTGTGGGTATCGGCCTCCGTGACCCAGGAGCCGTCGTTTTTCCGCCTGGGGTGCCGCCTGTCGGGGTGGGCGATCAGCGCTTCCCCCAATGGCAAAAGAACAGGCAGCCAGTCTTCAGGTAATAATTTCATAAGCCACCTCAAAATTGGACACCAATAACATAAAGGCAGGCTCCCAAAAAGCCTGCCCCCAGGACCACGAGGGCCGGATGAACTCTGAGCCAATGATAAGTGAGAATGCTTGCCAGGAGCAAGGCAATCGGTAACACGTTGAAATCATCGAGCGGCCAATCGTTCAAGAAAATTTTGACGGCGGCGGTCACGATCAAGGCGGCCAGGGTCGGCCGGAGTCCCACGAGGCCTTTTTTCCACCAATCGAAGGCGGGTAAGTTCATCAGCCAAAACATCAGAATACAGGCGACAAGACCGGGCAAACTGACGGAAACGCTTGCGAGAATGCCCCCCAGAATCCCCGCAGATTTCATCCCCACATAGCTTGCCGTATTGAGTGCCAGAGGCCCCGGGGTCATTTCGGCAAGGGCTAGAAGGTTGGCGAACTCACTGGAAGACAGGTAGCCCTGTTGAACGGCCTCCTCCTGGATGAGTGGTAGAAAGGCGTAGCCGCCGCCGAATCCTAGAAAACCGATCTTCAAAAAACTGAAAAACAGTCTGAGATAAATCATTCGCGCTTTGCCAGGACGGCCAGGAAAAAGAGACCCAATGAGAAGCCCAGGATGATCGTGAAAACCGCATTGAGTCCCGTAAAGATGAGAAGGCCGAGCATGACCGAAAAGACGACAATCTCCCAAACTCGCACTTGGTTTTTGGCAAACATTTCCATGCCTGCAGAAAGAATCACCCCGGCAACCGCGATACGAACGGCCACCATGATTTGCCGGACGACTTCCCACTCCATGAGCGTGTCCAACCAACTGACCAGGACGAAGATCACTGCAAGCGGGGCAAAAGTGATCGCCAAAAAGCCAACGATGGCTCCGGCAATTCCTCGGAGCTTCCGGCCCACAAGAATGGGCAAATTGATGCCCACAGGTCCCGGAGCCAGCTGAGACATGCTGAAAAGTTGTTGAAACTCCTCGTGGGTCATCCACCGATTTTTTTCCACCAGACGTAAGACCTGGGGGACGATGGCATAACCGCCGCCCAGGGTGGTCAGGCCGATGAAAAAGAAATCGAGGAACAAGCGCACCAGGCCGACTTTAGGCACGCCACATTTTAGGAGATAAAACGTTCAAGGGCAACCATTCGGCGTGTCCTTTGGATCTCGGAAGTCATGGTTCAGGAACTCCGTGAAGCGGTAGAGAATGATTCCGGCGCTCACCGCCACGTTCAATGAATCCACCCCAAAGCTCATGGGGATCCCTACAAACACATCGCAGATATTTTGCAAATCATCAGGGATTCCCAGGGTCTCGTGTCCCAAAACAAGCACCTGGCGATCCTGAGGTCGGTATCGATTTAACGGAATCATCCCGGGACAAAGCGAGGCCCCGACGATTGTGTATCCATCCATTTTCAGGGTGTTGTACTCCCGGATCGTTGATTCCACCAAGATCAAACCCAGTGAGGCTCCCATCGAGGTCCGTAGCGTTTTGCGGGAAAACGGATCGGCACTTCCCGGCCCCAATAGGACAGTTTTGATTCCCAGAGCCAGGCAGCTCCGAAGAATCGCTCCCAGGTTTGCCTCATCGGTGATCCTGGGACAGCCAACGATCAACCGCTGGTGGGGATTCGATTTTCGAGCCTTTTCCAAATCCCAAAACTCGGGCCGGGGGGCCAGGGCCAACACTCCCCGGTGAAAGGGAAACCCCAACAGCATGGCTATCTCGGGTTCCGAGAGTGCAACGACTTCGAAACGATCCCGCCCCAGGATCTGGAACTCTTCCAAAGCTGAGGGCACACAAATCAGCCCCAGAGGTTTCCCGCCGAGTCCGAGGTAACGGAGGACCAGGTGGCGACCTTCCAGCACCATCAGTTTTTCGTTTTGCAAGTGCTCTGCCGATGAGATCAAACCCCTCAGCTGCTGCAGAATGTTCATTGTTCTTGTAAGGATTTCACTTCGTTCGGAGAATCGCTTTTGACCAGACCTGACAATTGGTTTTGAATTCCCTCCGCCTTTTTGAACGATTCATCGAATTTCGATCGGGCGTTGTTGAGATGGTTGCCCAGGATCCTATAGTCCCCGATGAATGAAAGGAAATTCCTCTCCAGTTGACTGAGATGTTCGAGGATCTCCATGGCGCGTTTTTCCACCTTGAGGCCCCGTAATCCCAGCACGATGGCCATGAGGTAGGCGTAGAATGTTCCCGGAGAGACGGGGATGACGTGTTTCCTGATTGCATAGTTGAAAATGCTTTCCGGGTCCCCGGCGATTTGAAGCGATATCAGCTCGTAAAACACCTTCTCTGCGGGAATGTACATCAACGCGAAATCAAAAGTCCCTTCATCACTCCGAATGTACTTCTCGGCAATGTCGTCGATCTTGGTTTTCAACGATCGAAAGAATTCACGCTTGGCTTTGTCGTGTTCTTCCTGGGGGGCGGATTGTGTTTGGATCATTCGATGAAAGCTTTCCATGGGAAATTTGGAGTCGATGGGCACCAATTTTTCCCCAAGATAAATGACCGCATCCACCGTGGCCCTGTTGGAAAACTGGTGCTGCAGTTTCCACTGATTTTCGGGTAGCACATCCCGCAAGAGCTGTTCCAGCAGAAACTCCCCTATGTTTCCGCGAATTTTCGGAGCACGCAAAAGATCTTGAAGGCTTGCAATGTCCTTGCTGATTTCCTGGATATTTTTGGTCGTTGCCTCGAGACTACCGAGTTTTTGCTGGATTTGCCCGATGACTTGGTTGGATTCCTGAAGCCTCATGTTGAGTTGGCCCTGAGTCGATTGCAAATTGGTTTGAACAGTTTTTTGAACGAGATCCAGCTGCTCGCGTAATTCCTTTTGAGTCTGAAGCAGGACGTTTTGCTGCTGCGTCAGCCATTGTTGTTGGTGTTGCAGCTGCTGGGTTTTTATGTCTTCGATCTTGTCCTGAAGATTGAGCAAGTTGGGCGTAGGGTCGGGAGGGTTGCGCCGGACAGTCAAAAAGAATTGGAAAAGAACCAGCAAAATCATAAAAGAAACCAGGGCGATCAAGACCTCGATCATCGTTTACCTCCTGCATCTACATTATCCGTTGAATAACCATTTTGGGGATCGTGCTGGATCATGGCGACGGCGATCAGGCTGAGGGCCCCACCGACCAGGCTCGTGACCTGGGGCTGCTCACCCAGGATCAGATACGACAATACCACCACCGTGACGGGAATGGTAAAGGTGAAGCTCGATGCGCGGGCCGCGCCGATCTCCCGCGTGGCATAAAAGTACATGGTGGTGGCGAAGGTGCCAACAAAGAGGGCGATGAACAGGATGTTCCACCAAAAGTCCCTCCCCCATCGAGTCAGCAGCAACGCGCCATCCCCTGCCGAAAGCGGCAGGATCAACAGGGTGGCCATTCCATAGAGGATGACGGAGAACAAAAAAAGGTGAACGGTCCGTTGGGCCAGCTGTCCGAATACAGTCAACAGGGCATAAACTGCCGCACTCAGGACGAAGTACAAACCGGTTGGATCGAGAAAGGCGGACAGGCTCAGAGAATCGCCGAGCAACTGGATGATGCCGCCCAGAAATCCGATGCCCAGTCCCGACCAGGCCAACCAATCGCCGTGGCGCATCCGAAACACAGCGGCCCAGACGAAGGTGAAAAGGGGATTGAGGGTCGTGGTCAGCACACCGTGCTTGCCGGCATAACCGGCCTTCAATCCCCAGAAGAACAGGATGTTGTAAAAAACCAGGGCCAGGGCCGCGAGGAGGGTGTAAACCAGGCCGGCCCTTTGAAAGTGGCGGGGAATCTTGCCTGCAATCAAAAGAGGCAGGAAGGAAATGAACATCAGGAAAAACCGCCAAAAGGCCGAAACCGTGGCGGGAACCTCGGCTATCGATTTGGCACTGATCCAGCTGGCTCCCCAAAAAAACATACTGACGATCATTAAAAAGTAGAAGACAGTCTTGTTGCGGTGATTCATGAGCGTCATAATTGTCGCCAAGGTAACTTGTTTGGTAAAGGGGCGATCATTGCGGGGAACTCTGGCAGAACGTCTCATCGATTTTTATCTCGATCTCCAGTTTCCCTATGAATTACCGCCGGGCTTCCGAGTGATGAATCCCTTTCGCGAGCCCAGGGTCCAAACGACAATTCAAAAGTTTTATCTCAGGTTTCTGGACGACTATCGGCCGCGGCGCGTGTTGATGGGCATCAATCCGGGGCGTCACGGCGGAGGGGTAACGGGGATTCCGTTTACGGACACCAAAAGGCTGGTCGGGGTGTGCGGCCTGGAATGGGACGGGCCATCCAGTCACGAGCCCTCCAGCGAATTTTTTTACGCCATGGCCTGTTACCGGGGAGACGTTTCCTCGTTTTACGGGAAATTTTTCAGCTTTCCGGTCAGCCCCCTCGGTTTCCTTCAGGAAAAGGAAAAAGGGAAGTGGCTCAACGCCAACTACTACGACTCCCCCCAGCTATTGGAAACGGTGCGCCCGTTCATTGTTGCCAGCCTCGACCGGCTAGCTTCCTGGAACATCGACCGAACGGTGGGCTTTTGCCTGGGGCAGGGGCCGAATCTGCGCGTTTTGGAAGAGCTCAATCACCGGTACCGATGGTTCGCCCGGATTGTTGCCCTGCCGCACCCGCGTTTTATCATTCAGTACAAGCGCAGGGAGATGACGTCGTATTTGGAACTCTACTGGCGGGAACTTTTAGCCTGAAAGATTGTAGGGTATAATCGTCTCATGAAGTGCAGCATCGTGATCGGAGGTTCGCGGGGCCTGGGAAAGGCGCTTGTCGATGTCTTTTCCCGAGGCGGTTGGACCGTGCACGAATTTTCCCGGACCGGAAATCCGCCGTATAACCGCCCGCTCGATCTCACCCAACCCTCCGAGTCGCTGAAAGTTTTTTCCGGATTCCTGTCGACTATCCACCATGATCAGATCGATAAAATGGTCATGATCCTGAACTCTGCCGTTATCCTGCCCATCCGAAAGGCGGCCCATCTCACGCCCGAGGAAATGCACGGCAGCTTAAATGTCAACGTGGTCGGTTCCCTTTTCATCTGTCAGGCCTATCTCAGACAATTTCGGCACCTGGCTTGCCCCAAGTACCTGGTCAATATCGGTTCCGGGGCGGCACATCGAGGTTTTCCCGGTTGGTCACTCTACTGCGCCGGCAAGGCTGCCACGGAGAGCTTCATTCGGGCAGTCTACGAGGAGGAAAAAACCGAGCCCCATCCTTTCCATGTCTTCAATTACGACCCCCACGTCATGGACACGCGGATGCAGGAGGAAATCCGTTCCTCGGCGGAGTCGGACTTTCCCCTGGTGGAGCGGTTCCGGGCATTTCACGCCGAAGGGCAACTGGCACCGCCGGAGCGTGTGGCCCACCATCTTTACGACTTGATCGATGCGCGCGAGGGCTTCCATTTCAGACACGAGTTCGGTTCTTAGCCTCAGTCACCCTTTCGCATCGTTCAAATAAATCTTTTTTGCCTCCGCGAACGTCAGCTGGCTATGGGCTTTAAAAAATTCAGCGTGTTCCTCACAAAACCACTGCAACCACGGCGGGTGTCCCACGAATCCCGGCTCCGACTCGGCACGCCTTTTCCAGGCACGATCCTCGGAGGTCATTTTGAAAGCGACAAGCGCCCCCCTTTCGGGATCGAACCTTTTGCCGCAGATATCACAGATGGGAGGTCTCATGGGTGATCCTTCTTCCATGCGGCCAGGTTCCGTTCCAGGTACTCCAAGTGAAAATCGACGTGGCCGGCGTAGATTTGGAAAAGGTCGATGAACGACAGATGTCCACGCTTCGGATGCTCGACCCAGGCCTGCTGAAGTGTCTGCCGTTCGACAGATTGTAGAAACTTTCCGAATACACGGCGCGTTCGTTCAAAGAGATCCAGATAATCTTGCAAATCCTCCTCGTATCGGTAAACCTCCTTTGCCCAGGCTTCTTCGTCCAGGAGCATGACGCGCGCGCCCGGCTCGGCGATGCTCATTTTGGCCCGCAGCACGAAGTTGAAATCATTGTCGACGAGGTGGCGCACATGCTCCGATACCGTCCAGGCTCCGGGGATAGCCGGCCGGAAATCCAGGACCGGGGCAGGCAGAGCACTCAAGGCCTGTTTCAATCGGGCAGGCCCGGAAACATATTGATCCAGCAGTTTTTCAAATGCTGTATTGAAGTCACTCATGGAACTATTATATACTTTCTTCGTGCCACTCGAGTACCTGGGCATCCAAAAAACCAGTCTCATCGATTTTCCCGGACTTGTTTCAACGGTTCTCTTCACGCAGGGGTGTAACATGGCCTGCGGGTATTGCCACAACGGGATACTGGTCCGAGGTCCGAGGCCCGAGGATTTCATCACGAAAAGGGAGGCGCTGAACATTCTTCGGGAACGCCGTCATCTCGTTCGGGGGGTGGTCATCACCGGAGGGGAACCTCTATTACACGAAGATCTGCCCGACCTGATCGGTGAAATCCAGGGTATGGGGTTTCTGGTAAAACTGGACACCAACGGAAGTTTTCCGGAGAGATTGACTCGTATTAACCCGAATTATATTGCGATGGATTATAAACTGCCTCACCATCGATATCACATTTACGGTCTTGAAAAGACGGAAACGATCCTCAAATCGATACATACGATCCGTAACAGCAATATCGCCCATGAGTTCCGCCTGGTCTGGGTCCCTCAAATCAACTCCCTGAACGACATTCCACAAATGGCCGAGGAACTGGGCACCGGCGCTCTGCTCTACGTGACGGCTTTTCGTCCGGGCAACTCGCTCGATCCCAGATACGATCTTTATGCTCGACCAAAACCGGAAGAGCTTCAGGGTGTGGTCAATCTCTTTCGTTCATACGGGGTCGACGCCCATCTGCGCGTCTAGAAATAAAAGCGAATTCCGAGTCCGCCCGTTCCCAGGAAATTGACCGCAGGGAAGAGGTAGACGCCCGGCCCCAATTCGAGAAACAGCTCCCACCGCGGCACGAAAACCCAGGAAGCTCCCACGATGACATGGGCACCCAACCAGAGATTACTCTTGTCCGCTCTGCCTTTGGGTGGGGCATCGGCACCGGTGAAAAAAACCTCGAGGGCCATACCGGGGCCCAGGTACCAGTTCAGGTTTTTCACCTCGCCGGTGATGGCCTGGTTGAGGACCTTGTAATCTCCCACAACCAGCAGGGAGCCGCTGTCAAGAAAACTATAGGCAACCGTCAACTGCACATTTCCCAGTGCAAAGGAAAGCCCGGTTGGCGCACCCAACACAAATCCCGCACCAAAATTGCCGGCTCCCTGAGCGGAAGCTGTTCCACTCAATAGAATCATGACGACGAAAGGACAAAACCTTTTGATACGCTACCTCCTGCGTTTTCTCCCGTTTTCCATCGGGGGATATTCATTATCGTTACTGGGGGTATCGATGATAGGTTCTTGCGGTGATGGTTCATTCCGTCGAGGCGGCTCGACCTGGGGCTCCCGATCTGCCGCCGACTGTTCCCAGCTGGCCATCAATTCTGAGACTGTCCTGAAGTGATACCGCACCCCCACCATCACTCCTGCGGATTGCCACAACGATTTCATCAGCTTGAGATCCAGGAACAGGGACAAGTCCCTCGTTACATTGACGTCGAGTTCCCAATCGAGGCCCAGTTCTGCAGTAGGCACGAAGGGCAAAAAAGCGTTCAACTCAAAATACAAACGTGTTGAAAGACGCCACGCATCTTTGGGCCCAAAACTACTGATGAACTGAAACCCGGAACCGGCCAGGACGTACCCCAGACCATAATGCAGGACGGAGCTTTCCGGAACACCATAAAAGTGATTCGTGAAGAATTTTTCAATCAGCGTGGTGTCTTCTGCCCCGATGATGCCCACATGGGCGTAGGCTCCCCAACTCGAAGAAAAAAACGAGTCAGCGTCGTCAATCTTGTCCACTCCTGTTTTTCCGTAAAGGTAAAAGATGCGTTGGTTCTGAGAAAAAAAAGGATTGGTTACCGCTTGGACATAACTCAATCTATCGTCCTGCCGATATTTGACTTTGAGATTCAAAGCAGGAAAATTCATTTCGTTGGGATCGGCATTCAGAAAATTGAAAAAGTAAGTGCCCATACTGGCCCAGGCTTTGTCCTGAGAGTAGAAAAAGGGTAAGTCTTTATAGGGGCTGGTGTCGTCAAAATAATCGGTGATGACTCGCCAATTGATTTGAATGAGAGGAATCTGAGTGACGCGTGCATAGGCAACGTCTATTTCCAATCCGGACAGAAAATTTCTGATGTCCGTCCATTGGGCATTTAGCGGGAAATTTGCCGACATCACCAACACAAGCAAGATAGCCTTTTTCATCATTCGCCTACTTTGTAACCCATCAAATCTTTTGCACGCAATCGGAAGCGCCCATCGAAGTTATTGTCCATCCCGATTTCCAAACGGACATGGTAGACATAAACGTCTTCCGCCATGGGAAGCCGTTTGATGGTATCACCAGCGTTGAGACTCGCTCCGGCCACCAATCGGGCGGATGCCGGGAAATAAAAACCGAACTCGGCAAAAAAACCGTGTTTTTGCTCGTCGCCCCGCAGATAGGTGATGTAGTCCCCCCGAAGCCCCAGGCCGACGACCTTCTCTCTGTTTGCCAGCATCAGTGTCAGACCGGCGCGAAAATCACTGAGAGGTTTCCATTCGTTGAGAGGGAGGTACCATTTCCAGTGAAGGTAGAGCCAATCTGTAACTTTAATATCTCCCAGTGTGTCCAAAGAGTACTTTGACAGGGCTTGGATGTAATTGAAATAGATATCAGGCCGAAGAATATCGAAAAAGTTTAGATAAAGCCCCAATCCCAAAAACTTGATCAAGGCCTCGGTTCCCCAATCCACCAAAGCCGAGACGCTGAGCAAGTCTGCGTAATTGTTGTAGAAAAACAGTTCCCCGGTGCTGAAATGATCGTTGGAGTATACGAATACTTGTTTAGAGGACGAGGAGCCGATTTCGTTCACGTAGGCCCCCCAACCCTCGAGATAGGGCATATCGACAAAGGAATAACCGGCGAAGAAATAATTTGTGTCCAGGATTTTGAACGCCAAGCCTGCATAACTTCTGCTCAGCGTGGTATTGCTATCCAACCAGAGCTCGTCGGCATTGACCTGGGCAAGGCCCAGAACATCGGCCACATAGACTACGTTGAGTTTGATCAGATCCGCAAAAGTGTTCTCCTGATTGGCCTTTGAGGTGACGAAAACAGTCGACCAAACAGCTGCGGTCGTTAAGTATTCCCAGGAGGAGTCACTCATTGCCATGATCGTGTCTGCCAGGAGGGCAGGAGGAGTCCACACAAGGGCCGAAAAAACCGGGGCCCAGAAGATGCCCTGAAAGGTGAAATGGTACAAGGTCGTTTCCCGGGGCGTCTGATTTTGAAGCTTGATCCAACGCGGAGAGGTGGACCATTTGAGCTGGCTTCGGGTTCCGAGCATGTCGGTCCGGAGAGTCTGCTCCAGCAGCTGGAGGCTGGGCCGGACATCGTTGATCCAGTAACGGATATCTTCAAACTTGATGGGGGAGGAGGCGGATTGGCCGACCTGCGCCGCGAGGGGAACACTCAGAAACGCCATCAAAACGAGGAGGTTTTTGTTCATCGCTAAAATTATAGATATTTTTTTGGAATTTTTCAAAATGCCTCTTTGTGGGCCCTTCTCGAGTTTTCATCCTTGAGATAAGCTGATAAC
>CALGPJ010000009.1 GCA_937960645.1 uncultured Spirochaetia bacterium
GCAACGAGCAAAAGGCCCAAAATCTGTAGGGTGCGATTCATGAGACCACCTCGGGCATCGAGCAAATCCCGTTGAATTTGGCCCCACTTTCCACCTCGATCAGCGGGGAGGTGATGTCGCCATCGATCCGGCTGGCCGAAAACAGCTCCACCTTGGAACGGGCGGTCACGTTGCCCTTGATGTGCCCACGGTTGGAGACCCTGTTGGCATGGATCTTGGCCTCGACCAGGGCCTTTTCACCGATGTAAAGGTCACTGGTGGATTGAATCTCCCCGCGAAAGTAGCCCTTGATCATCAAAGGTTCGTTGAAGCTCATCACCCCGGTAAAATGGATGTCATCGGCCAGGATGGTGTCGAGTTCGCGCTCGTCCACCTGACGGAGGTTGATCTCTGCCATACCCCATGGATACTAGTGGTGAAGCCCCTCGCTGTCAAGGATGTCCTGCATTTCGGGAAGGTTCTCACATAGATCGATCAATTGTTCCACCGATTCGGGCTCGTCCAGCACGGTGGCATAATTTTTCTTGACGAAGCGTGCCTCGCGGATGGCCTGGATCAGGGACTCCTTTTCGAGGGGGTGCTCTCGGACAAAGTCCCAGAATCCACTTTCCAGGGCGCAGCGCCTGACCTGATCCCGTGTGGTCTTCTGGAGGTGGGCCACCAGGAAGGAAGCCACCCCCACCTGGATCCCGTGTCCGGAGGGTCGGCGTGCCAGCCTGTCGTACGCGTGGCTGATCAGATGCTCGGAGCCACTGGCAGGCCTGCTCGACCCCGCGATGGCCATCGAGAGGCCGCACATCATCAGGCTACTCGAGAGGACACGGAGGAATTCCAGGTTTTTCAAGTCTTTGGGGGCAAAGTGATCGAAGGTATCGACAGCGTTGAGGGCGATGACGGCCGCAAAGTCGTTCACGGGTTCCGCGCGCGTTCTCCAGGCGTATTTCCAATCCCAAACCGAGGTTGCCTTACAGAAGAGGTCCCCCATCCCGGAAATCATCAGGGACTCGGGCGCGTTGGCCAGGATTTCGGTGTCCAGAATCACCATATCCGGGACCTGGGTCAGAAAGGTGCGACGTTTTCCCTCCACGGAGAGGGAGGCGCCAGGGCTGCAGAAACCGTCGTTGGAGATGGAGGTGGGCGCCACCACGAGGGGTTTGTGGAGGAGGTGGGCGATGTACTTTCCATAATCCAGGGCCTTTCCGCCGCCCAGGGCCACCACCGCCTCAACATTGGACGGGAGCAGAAAGGTTTGGGCGACAATCTGGGGCGCCTCGTTGGTCTGTGCGGTCACGGACACCAGGCTGCGCACCCCAGCCGTGGCGAACGAGACCTCCAGGGTGGGACCGTACATCGCCTCCAGTCCCTCCCCCCAAATCACTGCGACCTCCCGCCACTGGGCCGAGGCGAGGTACTTGCCGATCTTGGTGAGGGCCTTGGGCTTGATGCGCAATAGCGACGGAATCTTCACTTCCATGGGGCTGTCCTAGACCCTTTCCACCAGAAGCCGGTCGAGCTCGATGTTGCCGACGTGGTCGTAGATCAAATCCGGCCGGAAGGGAAATTCCCGCAAGGTCTCGCGGGTGGATACCCCCGATAACACCAGCGCGGTGGTCATTCCCGCTTCCATGCCGGCGATGATGTCGGTGTCCATGCGGTCCCCGACCATCAGGGTCTCGCTGGAATGGGAGCCCAGCTGTTTGCGGGCGATGAGCATCATCAGGGCGTTGGGTTTGCCGACCACGTAGGGCTTCTTTCCTGTGGCCGCCTCCACCGCCGCCAAAATCGAGCCGGCTGCGGGCTCGAAGCCCTCGCCCTCCACGGGATCGATGAGATCCGGGTTGGTGCCGATAAACCGGGCACCGGAGTCAATCAGTCGGCATGCCTGCCTCAGGGACGGGTAATCCAGGGAGCGTGTTTTACCAACGACCACGTAATCGGGCCGCTGATCGGTGAGCACACAACCCGCCGCCTCGAGCTCGTGGGCCAGTCCCTGGCCGCCCAATACGAAACACGTCGCCCCGGGTTTCTGTTGGGAGATAAAAAGGGCCGTCGTTTTGGCGGAGGTCAAAAAATTCTTGTCTTCCAATTTGGGGAGTCCCAGCTTGTGCAGCTTGAGGGACAGTTCGACCGCCGTCTGTTCGCTGTTGTTCGTCAGGAACAGGAAGGGAACCCGGTGTTTCAGCAGAGTATCGACAAAAAATTTGGCGCCCTCGATGAGTTGCGATCCTCGATAGATCACACCGTCCATGTCCGAGATCACGGCCCTGATCATGATTCCTCCTCGATACTCTTGAGAATATCCTGTAACGCGTTTAAAAACTTCTCCCGCATTTGCGGGGTGTAGGGGTTGTAACGCTGAAGGTCCAGAAACAGCTGCCAGGGGTCGTTGCAGGTCTGGTTCATCATCTCCAGAAGGTTTTTGAATCCGGTGGTGGCCATGGGGTGGGGCTGAAGATCCATGGCGCGGAGCACCCGTCCGATCAGGTGGGTCACGCCCTGCGAGAAGGCAGCGATTCGGTCATGGTCCTCAGGACTCATCTCGAGCACCTTCAGGCCCATCGCCTCGAACCGGCTTCGCCATTCCCGCTGCCGGGGATGATTTTCTCCAAGGGGATGGACCACGATGGGCAGGCCCGCCACCCCCTGCCTGCCGGAGTCGGGTCCGAACATCGGATGGGTGGCCAGCATCGGCCGAACTTCTCCGAGGGTTTTTTGCATGAGCTGTGCCGGGTGCACCTTCACCGAACAGGTGTCGGCCACCAGGGTATCGGCACTCAGGAGGGGCTCGATTTGGGTGAGGACCTCTTCCATGCTGGAGATAGCGCAACACAGAAAGAGGGTCTGTGCCCGACACACCTCCTCCAGAGTGGCCTTGACGATACCCTCGGGCACGGGGGAGGAACGCGAGTAACCCAAAACGGTGTCCTGCGGAAATGCCCGAGCCAGGGACAGAGCCCAGAACGAACCGAAGCGGCCCATACCATAAACGCCAATTGTCACGAGGAAAGAATACCTGTGACGGCTCAGCTCGTCCAGCTTCTCCCTGTTACCGATTCGCAGTAGAATACAAACGTGATCTTTTTTGACGGCTGCGACGAACCCACCCTGAGTCCTGCGGAACACCGCCTGAGCCTTTCCCTACTTTCCCAGCCGAACCGATGGATCCCGCGTCCCCGTCCTGCGGGGCGGCCTCCCGCACAGGTGTTGATTACCCATCCCGATTCCTGGTTTTTCCTCAAGCTGGTCTACCCCACTCCTTTCCAGAGAATGGACCTACAGCCGGAACTGTTCCACCTTCCCGAATCAAAGTACCCCCGGCCCCTCAAGTGGTTGCAATCCGCCGAGGGCACGGTGTTTAGTCTCAGTCCCTACACGACGGCCCTGCCGCCCCAGACGGGGGAGATGCTGAAACTGGCCAGGGCCATGCCCGTCGAACCGAACATCGATCAGGGAATCGTCATTCTGAGTCGGGCGGCCCAGCCGGAGTCGTTTCGATTTTGGTGTTTGATCAACGAAGACACCCTCCAAAGAATGGCCCGGATTTGCCGCGTGACGCTGGACCGTCGAGCGAGTTTGCTGAGTCAGTTGTTGCAACTGAGGGAGGTCGTGTGGGCGCAAAAATATCCCGTGCTGTTGAACCAGCGCGCCCAGCGCCCGTGCACTCCCGGAGAAGTGCTGGGGTGGCTCAACTATCAGGATCGTTGCCTTTTGATCCGCCGAGCCCTGGCACGGCTAGACTACCGGAGGTTTCGCGCCCTTTTTTACGCCTATCCTCCAGAAGAAAAGCCCCATACCCAAGCGCCCAGGTTTTCACCACGACCCGATCCCACCACAAGTCTTCCGCTGCTCATGGACTGCTGTCCGCCGCTGGTTCGATCCGGGTGGAAGTATTGGCGCCTTGGGGACACCGATCTCGCCGACTCCTTGAACCAGCGGCACCGTGATTTTTGGTACGATCTGTTCCGAAGCCCGCGTTGGTCGGATGGGTTCAGCCCCGAGGGCGCCGAGATCCTGAGAACTCTTGCCTGCCGGCCCCTCGAGATCGATTATCGCCGTAAGGCGGCGGAACTGGCCGTGGACACCGCGGTCCTTCGCAAAGCGGCCGTGAAATTTGGCGTCCTTCGGGGTTTTTCGCTCACCTGGGAATTTAGCTGGCGAGAAATTTCGTTGATCTTCTGGAGACAACCGGGATGGCAGTATTTTCGAGCTGCCGTAACACGCCGGACGGAGCGATTGATCCGGGAAGAATTCGCCTACCTCGATTCCCTGGATTCACGCGGGGAAATCGACTGGCGCAAGGTGTACGAGGCCCGGCAGAAATGGCGGCAATTCCTGAAATATATGGAGGTTGTCTATCTGCAGGAAAATACCTAAGTTTATTCATGAGCTGTTTGACGAAAGTGGATTTTCAACCTCTCACCTACTCTCACCGAGATGATTTGAATCCTTACCTGAAAAAAGTGCAAAGTGGCATTTCGGAGTTCACCTTTGCGGGCCTTTACCTCTTTCGAAAAACCTACGACTACGCGGTGGGTTTTTGTGAGGACATCCTGTTGATCCAGGGGAAAAAAGATGGAAAAACCTTTTGCCATGTCCCCCTGGGAATACCCACCTGGAGGCAGATCGATCATATTCTCCAGCATGTGGATTTCTTGAAAAACCTCTCGGAGGAGCAGGCAGCCCTGCTCGAGCCCCAGGCCCCGGCCCACGGACTTCGGGTGGTTCCGGACCGTGATAACTGGGACTACCTCTACGACACCGTCGAGATGGCGGAACTCGCAGGCAAGCGCTTTCATAAAAAAAGAAATCTGGTCCACCAATTCTACCATCTGTACACCGACCTGGAGATGTTTCCCCTGGATGAATCCAACCTCCCGCAGGCCTTCACGATATTGAAGACCTGGGTAGATCTTCATCCCGACAACAACGACTACGAAGCCGCCGCCGAAGCCCTGCAGCGACATCGGGAACTGGGGCTCTCCGGGGCCGTTTTTTTTGTCGATTCGAAGCCCGTTGGCTACACCCTGGGTGAACCCTCTTCCCAGGCGGGCGATTACATCATCCATTTTGAAAAGGCCGATCCCTCCTACAAGGGAGTCTATCAGGCAATCTTTCAACGTTTCGCTCGAAGCCTTGTTTCGGCCTACTCCCGTATCAACCGCGAGCAGGACCTTGGCGACCAGGGACTTCGTCAGGCCAAGGAAACGTATCGCCCCACCGCTTTTATCAAAAAGTACCGTTTGGAACGTGCGGAATAAAAAAGGCAAAAAATTCCTACGCTTTCGTAGTTTTTTAAGGCCAAAGTTACTGAGTCGTAGTGCAGACTCTCGATCCAGGGAGGGTGCTTTCTGTCCCGTAGTGGCGGAGTTGCTCAGGTACCTAAAAAAAAGAGCGCGATCATCGACCAAAAAGGGGGTTGACGCAGATTCGGTGTCAATCCGGGGATATTTCGCTTAAATATCGATATTTTGGCACGAATTGTGCTATACCATTTCAGGAGGTTTTCAATGATAAAAGCCACAGATTCCAATCTGGATCAACACTTCGGGTCGTTGTGCTTCAGCGATGCCCTGATGAAGGAGAGGCTTCCCAAAGAAATCTATCGGGAACTCAAAAAGGTTCAGATGGGGGAGAAAAAACTCTCTCAGGAGGTCGCAAACGTCGTCGCCAATGCCATGAAGGATTGGGCCATCGAACATGGTGCCACCCATTTTACCCATTGGTTCCAACCCTTGACCGGCATTACGGCGGAGAAGCACGACAGTTTCATCAGCCCCACCGGAGACGGACGGATCATCATGGAGTTTTCCGGTAAGGAGCTCATTCGGGGAGAACCCGACGCGTCCAGCTTTCCTTCGGGCGGTCTGCGCGCGACCTTCGAGGCACGGGGTTACACCGCCTGGGATACCCTGAGCCCGGCCTTTCTCAAGCGGGACGGTAAGGCCCTGACACTCTGCATCCCCACAGCCTTCGTCGGTTACAAGGGGGAAGCTCTCGACAAAAAGACCCCGCTCCTGCGGAGCATGGAGGCCCTCAACACCCAGGCAATTCGCATCCTTCGAGCCCTGGGCAACCACTCCTCCCGTTTGGTGAACACCACTGTCGGACCCGAGCAGGAATATTTCCTGGTGGCCAGGGAGTTCTTCGAACAGAGGCCGGACCTCGTCCTCACCGGTCGTACCCTAATCGGGGCCAAACCCCCCAAGGGCCAGGAAATGGAGGACCACTACTTTGGCAGTCTTTCCGAGCGGGTGGCAAGCTTCATGAAAGACTTCAACAACGAGCTCTGGGCGATGGGAGTGAATGCAAAAACTCAGCACAAGGAAGTCGCGCCGAACCAGTTCGAAATCGCGTGTATCTACTCCGTCAGCAATGTTGCCCTGGACCACAACCAACTGGTGATGGAAACCATGCGCAAGGTTGCCCTGAGGCACGATTTGGTCGCACTTCTGCACGAAAAGCCCTTTGCCGGCGTCAACGGATCGGGAAAACACAACAACTGGTCCATGGGCACCGATGACGGCCTGAACTTGCTGGAACCCGGCAAGACCCCCGCGGAGAACAGCCAGTTCCTGCTGTTCTGTACGGCGGTCATCGAAGCGGTCGACGAGTACGCCGACATCCTGCGCATGAGTGCCGCCAACAGCGGAAACGACCACCGACTCGGCGCCAACGAGGCTCCTCCCGCCATCGTCTCCATCTTCCTGGGAGCCGTCGAGGACATACTGGAAAAGCTCTCCAAGGGCGAGAAAGTCACTTCCAAGGAAGGTGAGGTTCTGAAACTCGGCCACAACTCTTTGCCCGAACTGCCCAAAGACCTGACCGATCGCAACCGCACCTCGCCCTTCGCCTTTACCGGGAACAAGTTCGAGTTCCGCATGATGCCCTCAAGCGACTCGATTGCTGGTCCCAACGTGGTCCTCAACACCGCCGTCGCCGAGGTCCTCAGCCGCTACACCGAACGCCTCGAAAAAGCGGTCGACAAAAATGCCGAAATCCTCAAGATCGTTCAGGAGAGCTACTCTAAACACAAAAAGGTGGTGTTCAACGGCAACAACTATAGTAAAGAGTGGGAAGAGGAAGCCGCTCGCCGGGGTCTGCCCAACATCAAGAATACGGTGGACGCCATTCCCGTCATTCTCTCCGAAAAAAGCGTCAAGCTCTTTACCCGACATCAAGTATTCTCCAAGGACGAGCTGGAAAGCCGCTACAACATCTACCTGGAAAAGTACGCCAAGCAGATCAACATCGAGGCCAACACCCTCCGATCGATGATCCTCACGGGTGTCCTGCCGAACGCGGTCGAGTACGCCGGTGCTCTGGCCGGTCAACTGAGTTCCGTAAAAGAGCTTCTGGGGGATGGGGCCATCGCCACCCAAAAGGCGACACTCACCCAGGTGCTCAAACTGAGCGATGCGCTGAAAAGCGGCATCGAAAAACTCGATAAGGCCCTGGAACTGGCGCACCATAAGGAGGATGTGCTCGATCACGCCAGGGCATTCCGCGATGCCGTCATCCCGGTGATGTCCGAAATTCGCCAGGCGGCGGACGAGCTGGAAACCATCCTCCCCGCCGAATACTATCCCTTCCCCACCTACACCGACCTGTTGTTCCGCCACTGATCCGAAGGGATGCGGATTCCGAGCCACCCTTCGGGGTGGCTTTTTCGTGTGAACTACCCGGCCATTTTCCCCAACACGGCTTTGGTTTCTTCCCCGACCAGCTCCCCTTCCAAACTGAGATCTGCGGCCTTGACGATACGCACTTTGGCAAAGCTGCCTACCAGATCTTTGGGGCCCAGGAATCGGATAGGAATCCTCCCTTCCGTCCTGGCCGTCAAATATTCACCTTTTCGATCGATTCCATCGACGAGCACCGTCGTTACCCGTCCAATTTGTTCGCGGTTGTAATCCCCGCTGGTCTTTCGCAGCACCTCGGTGAGTTCGGCAAGCCGGGATTTTTTTTCGGCCTGGGGAACATCGTCGGGCCAACGCGAGCTGGCAGCGCCCGGGCGGGGGCTGTAGAGCGCGATGTAGGCCATGTTGTATCGAAATTCCTCCATGGCACGTTTGGTGTTTTCGAACTGCTCGCGGGTCTCGCCGGTAAAACCCACGATGATGTCCGTGAACAGGGTGGACGTGGGGAGGATGCTGCGGATCTGTCCCACGAGCTGGCGGTAACGCTCCATGCCATGGTTACGGTTCATGCGAATCAACACCTTGTCGTCGCCGGATTGAAGCGGCAGGTGAATCTGTTTCGCGAGGACGGAATACTCGGCGATGGTTTGAAGGACCTCCAGGGACATATCCCGGGGATGCGGCGAGGTGAAGTAGACCCAAAAAGGGGGCCTGCCCCGCCCCAGCTCGGCCACCGAGCGCAAAAGCCGGGCAAAGCTCATCTCCTTGCCCTGGCGGTCCAACCCGTAGCTGTTGACGTTTTGGCCCAACAGGGTGATGCTTTTCATCCCACGGTTCAAAAGCCCCTCCACCTCCTGAAGGATGTCATCGCTGGGACGGGAGATTTCTCTTCCCCGGGTGTAGGGGACGGCACAAAAGGTACAAAACTTATCACAGCCGTTTTGAATGGGGACATAGGCCTCGAAGCCCGAGGAGTAGGAGGGCCGCACCTTCCAGAACCCCCCCAGGGGATCGGCCAGATGCTGAAAAGAATCGGCGTAGAGGCTGGCCGGGGTCACCACTCCGTATTGCCGGATCATATCGGGCAATTTTCCGATTTCGTGAATTCGGAAAAGCAAATCGAAGCGCTTGAGGAACTTGGGTTCATCTGCCGGGAGGATACAGCCCGAAACGAACGTGACCAGGTTGGAACGATCCTTGCGCGCGTTCCATTCTTCGATTTTGGTGTACACCCGATCGATCGATTTCTGGCGAACCGAGCAGCTCACGATCCCCAGGATATTGGCCTCGGCCTCGTCCTCGGTACGCTCGAATCCCATACCCTCCAGGACGGCGATGATCCTCTCGGCATCGCTTTGGTTCATCTGACAACCCAGATGAATGATGTGAAACTTCAAAAATAGACCTCCGTATGGATTCTTTCGGGATGAACACCGGCCCCTGTCAGGAGGTCCCATCCCTCCTGAATCATGACCGAGTTGCCGCACAGCCACCACTGGGCATCGGGAATGTCGCACACAGCGCGTGCCATCCAATCGGTGACACGCCCCTGAATGTCCCCACCCGACTCCCGCGAAACGCAGCGAACGTACCGGCAAGGGTGCCAATCGTGAAACCAGTGTGTCTCGTTCAGGAATCTGACCCCGTGCGCCAGGGCAGCCCCCTGCACCAAACCGCTGCGAACGAAGCTCCGAAACGGTGCCACCCCCGTCCCCGTAGCCACCAAAACCTTCATACCCGGATCACTATTCGGGGTAAAAAAGCCGCAGGGACCGGAAACTTCCACCTCCTGGCCGGGTCTCAAACGCGCCAACCTTGGGCTGAAGGCCCCTCCCTTCACGACCCGGATCAGGACATCGAGCCAGGGATCATCTGTACCGCTGGCGATGCTGTATTCACGGGCCAGGGCCGAACCGGGTAGGGACAACAGCAGGTGCTGCCCCGCCTGAAAGATCAACCCCTCGCGGCTGAGCCTCAACAAGACGACACCCGGGGAAAGCTCACACACCTCTAAAACCCGATGGATCACACGAATGATTCTAAATATCCTGTCGATTTGGTCAACCATCGAAGGGTATCCCATCAGAAATACCTCTTGACAGAATACATCGACCCGATTACGTTGTGGCCATGATAAAAAGTGATTATCCTCATACGATATGCTTGGTCGGCAGTCCCGATTGGCAGGAAAAAGCCCGTTTGGTTCTGTCCCCGTATTGCGAAGTTTTTGGGTTTGAACATCCCGCAGGAACGCCTCCGGAAGTCTATCTAATCGAAGACATTCACCCGCGCACCCAGGTCGATCAAGTGATCCAGCGGCTGGGAGCGGCGGCCATCAAAACTTGCTCCCGCAAAGATCTCGATGTCATCATTCAGGCCAAGAAAAATCCGATCTACTATTTCAACCTTGCGCACCGTGCCCTGGGACTGACCATTCCCGCTTCGAGGCCCGATAATCGGCCCCCACCCGAAGCCCTGGATCGAATCATCGGTTCCTCCCCGGCGATCATGTCCTTAAAAAACAAATTGCTCCGCTACGCCCGAAGCGACAAACCCATCCTGATTTTGGGCGAGACCGGCGTGGGGAAGGACCTGGCTGCCCAAATCATCCATGAGCTGAGCCCTTTTTGCCAGGGACCCTTTGTCGCTGTGAACTGTGCCGCCATCCCGACCGGCCTGGCGGAATCCGAACTCATGGGTAGTGTTCGGGGCGCTTTCACGAACGCGGTGGATAAAGTCGGGCTCATCAAGCAGGCCGACGGCGGCACCTTGTTTCTCGACGAGATCGGCGACCTGGATCCCTCCGTTCAGACGAAGCTTTTGCGCATCCTCGAGACCGGCGAGTACCGACGCCTGGGGGATGCCCGCATCGATCACGCACGATTTCGACTGATCTCGGCTACCAACAAGGACCCGGAGGCTTTGATCGCTTCAGGAAAATTTCGAGAGGATTTTTACTTTCGCATTCAGACCCTGACCCTGAGGGTCCCGCCGTTGCGGGAGCGGGGCGACGATGTGGGGGTTATGATCCGAAAACTGTATCCCCATCATCACTTCACCTCGACTGCCTGGACCTGGCTGCTCAACAATCCCTGGAAAGGCAACGTCCGAGAACTCAAGGCCGTGATCGACCGGGCCGCCATCGAGGCAGATGGGTCTCCCATTGACTGGCAACACCTGGCGGATTAAAGCCGCAATCGCCCATCCTGGAGCTGCCCCAAAAACCACCGATAGGTTTTTTCGACCCCCTCCTGGAGGGAGGTCTTGGCCTTCCATCCTAATTTCTCGATCCGGCTGACATCCATCACCTTTCGGGGGGTGCCATCCGGTTTGGAGGTGTTGAAGCTGAAATCGCAACTCCAACCGGGGACGGGCTCAACGTTTTGCACGACGTGGTAAACAAGTTCTGCAAGCTCGCGAATCGTCAAATCGACCCCCGACCCCACGTTGATGAACTCCCCCACGGAGTCCGCGGTCTGGGTTTCCATGAGGAAAACACAGGCCTCGGCAAGGTCGTCGGCGAAGAGAAATTCCCGAAGGGGCTTGCCCGTACCCCAGATCTCCACGGCAGGCGCCCCGTTGACCTTGGCCTGGTGAAACTTGCGAATCAGGGCGGGCAAAACGTGGCTGTTTTGAAGGTCGAAATTGTCCCCGTAGCCATAGAGGTTGGTGGGCATGGCGCTCATGAAGTCACAGCCGTACTGGTTGTGGTAGTACTTGCACAGCTTGATGGCCGCGATCTTGGCGATGGCGTAGGCCTCGTTGGTGCTCTCCAGGGGGCCGCTCAACAGGTACTCCTCTTTCAGCGGTTGGGGCGCGAGCTTGGGATAGATGCACGAGCTGCCGAGGTTGAGGAGTTTTTTCACCCCATGCCGCCACGCGGCGTGAATCACGTTGGTGGCGATCATGAGGTTGTCGTAGATGAACTGGGCAGGGTAGGTGTTGTTAGCGTGGATGCCCCCCACCCTGGCCGCAGCCAGAAACACATACTCGGGCCTCTCTGCCTGGAAGAAGTCTTCGACGGCCTGCTGGTTGGTCAGGTCCAATTCCTGATGCGTTCGAAGCAACAGGTTTTTGTAACCGCGCTTTTCGAGCTCCCGGACCAGGGCGCTGCCCACCAACCCGCGGTGCCCGGCGACCCAGACCCGCGAACTGGGAGTCATTTACCGACCTTGGACCGAAGTTCTTCCACCTTTTGGGTCTGTTCCCAGGGGAAGTGCTCGCGGCCAAAATGTCCGTAGACGGCGGTTTCAGCGTAGATGGGGCGTAAAAGATCGAGCCCGGTGATAATGCCCCGCGGTGTCAGGTCAAATACCTCGCGGACGGCCCTTTCGAGCTTTTCCTCCTCCACGCTTCCCGTGCCAAAGGTGGTCACGTAGAGCGAAACAGGCTCGGCCACCCCGATGGCGTAGGCGAGCTGGACCTCGCACTCCTCGGCATAGCCCGCGGCGACGATGGTCTTGGCCACCCAACGAGCCGCGTACGCGGCGCTGCGGTCCACCTTGGAGGGATCCTTTCCGGAAAAAGCTCCACCGCCGTGCCGCCCCATCCCGCCGTAGGTGTCCACGATGATTTTCCGTCCCGTCAGGCCTGCATCGCCCTGGGGACCACCGATCACGAAGCGGCCCGTGGGGTTGATCAGGTAGCGAGTCTTGTCGGACAGCAGGTGGGAGGGCAAGGCGGGTTTGATCACTTCGGCGATCAGGCGCTTTTCGATCTCGGCATGAGGAACATCGTCCGTCTGGTGGCTGAGGACCACGGTATGGATGTGGTAGGGCTTGCCCCCGCGGTATTCCACCGTAACCTGGCCCTTGGCATCGGGGCGAAGGAAGGGAATGAGTTTGGCGTGGCGAACCTCACTGGCCCGCCGCATGATCTGGTGAGCAAACTGAATCGGCGCCGGCATGAGCTCCGGGGTGTCTTTCCGGGCATAGCCGAACATCATTCCTTGATCGCCAGCGCCTTGCGCATGATTGGCGCTTTCGTTCACCCCCATGGCGATGTCGGGACTCTGGTCGTTCACCGTGGACAGGATGGCGGCGCTGTCGTAATCGATGCCGTACTCGGGATTGTCGTACCCGATCTTTTTCAAGACTTCCATGGCGACCTTTCGGAAATCGATGTACCCGCTGGTGGTGATTTCACCGCCGATGAGCACCAGGCCAGTGGTGGTATAGACCTCACAGGCAACCCGGCTTTTGGGATCGATGCTCAGTGCCGCGTCGAGTACCCCATCGCTGATCTGATCGCAAAGCTTGTCGGGGTGGCCTTCTCCCACACTCTCCGACGTGAACACGAAATCTTTTCGAAAACTCATCTCTCCTCCTTTTCAAGCCATCTTGCGTAAAGCACCAATCCCTCTTCCAAATCCACCCTGGGCGCGTAGCCCAGGACCGAACGCGACTTGGAAATATCCGCGCAGGTCCGGGGGACATCCCCCGGTTGCAACTCGCGGTAATCGCGAATCGCCCCTCTGCCAAGAACCTTTTCCAAAGCCGTGATCATTGCCGAAAGACTGACCATGCGGCTTTCTCCAAGGTTAAAAACATCATAATGACCCTCCGCCGCGTTGACAACCCATTCCGCAGCCTTACTCACCCCATCGACAATGTCCGAAATGTAGGTGTAATCCCTTTCGGTGCTGCCATCGCCATAGACGGGAATGGGCTGTCCGGCAAGGATACGTCGAGAAAAGGAAGCGATGGCCAGATCCGGACGCTGACGGGGACCATAGACGGTGAAGAATCGTAAAATCGCCGACTTGATCCCATAAAGCCGCGCATAGGTGCCGGCAATCAGCTCGCAGGCAATTTTGGAGGCGGCATAGGGAGATTGCGGACTGGTCACCGGCTCGTCCTCCCGGAAGGGGACATGGTTGCGACTGCCGTAGACCGAGCTGGAGCTGGCCAGGACCACCGACTTCACCCCAAACCTTTGGCAGCATTCATAGACATGGGTGGAGGCTTCCACGTTGTGCCTCATGTACAGGGCCGGCTCCTGGATGCTGGGACGGACCCCCGCCCGGGCAGCGATGTGGAGTACGAGGTCGGGGCGAAACTCCTGAAAAGTTCTTTCCAGGGCCCGAAGATCGAGGAGGTCCACCTCAACCACCCTGTCTGCCAGCCCCGTCTCCCTAACGTTGCGGTTTTTGACCTCTCGCGGGTAAAATGCATCGTAATTGTCCAGACCGAGCACTGTATGTTGCGCACCAAAATATTGAAGCAGGTGGGAACCAATGAAACCGGCGGCCCCGGTGATCAGGACTTTCAAGAGTGGCCTCCGACCCCACAATAGAGATTATGGTATTCTTGGGCAATCCTCCTGGGATGGAAAAGATCGAGGGCCTTTTGGCGGGTCGCCTCCAGATCCCAGCTCGGATTTAGGGCCGATTCCACTGCAAGCTCGAAGTCTTGCAGATCGTCGATGGCAAACACCGAGCCGTTTTTTTGCGGCTCCAGGTATTCGCGGACCGCAGGCAGGTCGGAACTGACCACGGGTAGGCCCAGCATCATCGCCTCGATGGGGACCAGGCCCAGCCCCTCCCAGCGCGAGGGAAAGACCACCACGTCGGCGGCGGCGTACACGCAGGAAGGGGCACCGAATCCCGGCCAACGAACGTGGTCCTGCACCCCCAGCTCCTGGGCCATGTCCTGGAGTTGCCTTCGAAGCGGTCCATCCCCCGCAAGCACCAGGTGGGCTGTGGGGTGCCGCTTCAACAACCTTGAAAGAAGGCGCAGGGTGAGGTCCTGGCCCTTGACGGGAAGGAAGCGGCCCACCTGAACAATCACGGGCCCTGAATCGATGCCCAGTTCTTTTCGGGCCTCTTCCCGGGTTTTGCCGCAAACCAGGCGGGTGGGATCGACGGGGTTGTAAACCACCTGGTGTGGGCTTCGAAGAAAGCCATCCCCGTAAAACGAATCGAGCACGGCCCGAGACACCCCGGTGCGGAGGCGGACCTTCTGATCCGTGGCCCGGTAGCCCCAGAGCGTCAGCGGGTGATAGTTGCGCCGCACAGAATGGAAGGTGCTGATCTGAGGAAGCTGGGCGGGTTTGGCCCAGCTGCTCACCAAATCAGCCCGACCCAGGTGACTGTGCAGGACATCGAAATGCCGGGACCGGAGAAAGCGGCCCAGACGGGCCACGGCCAGGGGCACGTTCCACGACGGCAGGTCCAAATAGTGCAGGTCAATCCCCAAACCCCGAGCGCGAGTCACGGCCGATTTGTCCTTCGGGGGTGGCTGAAGGCTCAGGATGTCGATCTTCCACCCCAGGCTCTGGAGGTAGGGGGCCAAATCCAGCAGGATATTGGGCACCGCGCCCGGGTCCATGACGGTCAAGGTGTAAAGGATTCGCGGCATTGGTGTATATTATAGTGAAAACCTGGAGGAGGTTCCTGCTTGCTGTATGCTTTGCCCCGGTCTTTGGGGCTGATTTTTACGTTCTTACTGGTGGCTCCCCTGCCCGCGCAGGAATCCCTCTTTGAAAGCCTGGTCGATCAGCTTCCACAAGGTAGCGGCCCCCACCTCCTCAGTCTATCCCAGGTCGAGCAGCTGTTGGAAATCGGCGCCCAAAAACGTTGGAATGTGTTCGATCTTCTCAACGAGGGGATCCCTTATCTCATTGCCCGGCAGAAACGGGTCCGGGTTCTGGGCGCGGACCTCAGAAGCGCCGCCAAAATCTACAAGCTGGGCGATACCCGGGTCGACGCCGTTCTGCCCCTGCCAAAAATTGTCGAGATCCAGATCGGCTACCCCTTGAACGCTCAAAGCGGGGCGGCCGATATCGTCCTCAGTGAACCCCACACCCAATTTTTGGAATTGGGCGAGTTCAGCCTGCAGACCCGGTACGGCTTCCGACAGGTGCGCGGCCGCTCCCTCGCCGATGCCTACGGGATTGCGGTCCGCAATGGCCTCTTCTCTTTCGAAATGAGCCACATCGAGAGGGTGCCCGACCCCACTGGCGGTAACAACCCCAACTTCATCGCCATTCACCTGCACCTCTTCTTCCGCCCCAAACGCTGGCACATCGATCCGATTAGAAAAATCTCCTAGGGCTGTGCTATAGTTAACCCATGACGAACCTGATTCTTTGTGGAGGAGCCGGAACCCGGCTTTGGCCCATCAGCCGCAGCTCCGTCCCCAAGCAGTACTTCCAGCTTTTTGGGAAGGACAGCCTTTTTCAGCGCACCGTCCGCCGCAACAAAAAGCTCTGCCACGACTTTTTTATCGCCTCCAGCCTGGACACGGCCTTCATTGCCGAACAGCAGCTCGAAGTGGAGGGGGTGACAACCTGTCGCTTCCTGTTGGAGCCGACGGGCCGGAACACCGCCCCGGCCCTGACCCTGGCCGCCCTGGCCTCGGACCCCGACACCATCTTCCTGGTGACTCCCAGCGATCATGTGATCAACGACGAGGAGGCCCTGGCCCGGGCAGTTCAACGCGCCGAGGAGCTGGCCCGTCAGGATTATCTGGTCACCTTTGGCATTCACCCCGAGTACCCGGAAACAGGGTTTGGCTACATCGAAGCAAGCGGCGAGGAGGTGTTGAGTTTTCGAGAAAAGCCCGACCGGGAAACGGCCGAGGGCTACCTTCGGGCGGGGAATTATTTCTGGAACAGCGGGATGTTCTGTTACCGCGGCCGTGTCCTCCTCGAGGAAATGGAAAAGCACGCCCCCAAGGTACTGGAGCATTCCCGTTTGGCCCTCCAGGGCCTATCAGGAAACAAAATCACCCCCAGCATGGAAAACATGGAGCGCATCCCCAGCATCAGCATCGACTACGCGGTGATGGAGAAAAGCCACCTTATCCGAGTGGTGCCTGTCAGCATGGGATGGAGCGACCTGGGCAGCTTCGACGGCATCTGGGAGCAGGGAAAGCAAGACCCCCTGGGCAACGTCTTCCTCGGCTCACGCGCACCGGAAACCTTCTCGTCCTCCAACAACCTGGTGATCAGCGCCGAGCGTGACATTGCCCTGGTGGATGTGGACAACCTCCTGGTGGTGGACACCGCGGATGCCCTCTTGCTCTGCTCTCGAGGGAACAGCCAGAAGGTCCGAGAGGTGGTCCAGTCCTACCGGCAAAAGAATCCCGCCCTCCTGGAAAACCATGTCACCGTTCCGCGGCCCTGGGGGCAGTTCACCGTCCTTCTGGACACAGCTAGCTTCAAGGTCAAACGGATCGACGTGATCCCGGGACGGAGGCTGAGCCTGCAGAAACACCGCCACCGGGAAGAGCACTGGACCGTGGTGGAGGGCAAGGCCAAGGTCACCATCGGCCAAAACGTGATCGAACTCAGCCGCGGCGGCCGAGCCTTCATCCCGCGTGGCGAGGTGCACCGATTGGAAAACATCGGGCCGGACTTGCTTTCCATTGTAGAAGTTCAGATCGGCGATTACTTTGGGGAGGACGACATCATCCGCATCGAAGACGATTACAGCCGCCGATAGCCAGATACGCTTGGCAAAAGAAGGATCGATAAATTATAATTTCGAGGAGGTCTTTGAGATGAAAAGTTTCTATTGTTTTGTCTGTCTGCTTCTCGTCACCGCTTGTGGGCCATCTGATCAGGGGGCGGTGTCCCATAACGCTTCCTCTCAGGGCCAGGCATCGGAAAGAAGTTCACCCCAAATTCGTGAAGCCGTGGTCGTGCTCCATAACCTGGGCTTCGCTACTCAGGTAGATGCCAACAACGTCATCACCAAATGGGGGACTCCGCATCGTATCCTTGAGAAGGTTGTTTTCCTCGAGGAGGAAAAAGAACTCTCCAACAATAACCGCAAGGCACTCTACGTTAAAATCCGCCGAGCCAGTGGCGATGAGGGCTGGGCTAACAAGAACTACGTCATTCCGGATGCGTTGCCCGCCGTGGTGATCAGCGAGAAAGCCACCTTTTACCGCCAGCCAGACAACCTGAATCCGGGAACCCAATACCTCGTTCAAGGTGACCTGATCGCGATCCTGAATGACGCGGTAGCGAACAATTTCGTGAAGGTGGTTTACGCCAATCCCGTCACTTCCGCACTGATTGCTAACCAATTTTTGAAAGGGGAGACGGTTACCACGACGTCTGAGGACATTGAAGCCGCCGTGCTTCTCTTCCTCGCCCTTCGGGAGAACAACCGGAACCGTCGAAACGAACTGTTAAAAAACGCTGCCTCGACCCCCTCGAATATATTTTCTGACAAGATTCAATCGGAGATCCAAATCTCGGAGGCCGGTTTCAATCAGGAAGTCCTGACCCAAAACAACCAGCTGGAAGTTCTGGCAATGGGCGACGTCTTGAACGCTCCCATGGATTATGGGGCCGTCGTCGGACGGGTGGAACCAGGGAAAAAGGTTATCGCCTTGCGCAAGCTCACCAAAGATTCTCAGGTTTGGTACCAAATCCAGGATCCTTCGGGTTTCATCCTCGCGGACTTTCTATCCCCGCCCGCGGCCGCAACATCCAACTGAGATCCCGTTCCTGCCAGGATGGGGCAGCTAGGTCTGCCCCTTTTTTTTCGATTTTAGCGGGAGGAAACGCCTTCGGAGGCTGGTCAGGGTAAGCGGCTTTTCCAGGGTACCTTCAAACAAGTTCGTATCAACCGGTTTTGGATCATCACGAGTTTTCAGCAAAAAAAGCTTGACACCCGTCTTTTTTTCTTCGTGGACCCGGCGAAGTGTTTTGGCAAGCTCGGCGGCACTCAACCCCGGCAAGTCATCGTCAATCACGACTATAGTCCCATTCTCAGGCTGGTAATTTTCCAGGAGTTTTTCGCCACTCAGAAACAGCTGTGGCTGCAGATCGATCTTCGCCAGGAGCTTCTCGAACTGCAACCGGGTGTTGAGGTTGGGCCCAACAAAAACGATTCGCCCCGCCGAGGACTCGCTTGGGGAACTCAATTCCACCCTATCGTTGACGATGATCAGCGCCCTGCTCGTGTTTTCGTACGGGATGACGGTCACCTGAAAGGAGGCAAGAGTCCTGTTTTCGGCTCGAGGGCCGTCGTTTTTGATCTCGACCTTGAATACCTCGGTCGCTGTCCCAGGGGACGTCAAAATGGATTGCAGCTTCTCTCTGTCTTCGTTGCGGATACGATCCAGGAGCCTGAACCCGAAGACCTGGGCCGGGGATTCCTTTTCCAGAAAGTGGGCCCCGTTTTGATTTGTTTCGATGATATGAAACTTTTCATCGCAAAGAAAGATGGGGATGGGTGCTGTGGTGAAGATGCTCATCATCAGCTGATATTGGCGCTGAAGACCTTCTTCGGCCAATTTTTCGGTGGTGATGTCCTTGAACGACCCAAAAATTAGATTCCCGGCACGCCGGGCCGCCACCCGCATGATCGCCGAGAAGCTTTTCGAAGGCTTGAGCCGACATTCCAGTTCGAAAACCCTGTTCGAATCGGGCAGACTCAGGAAAAAGCGACGGATTCTCTCGTGCTCCTCGTCCCCTAAAAACTCCCGCCACGTGTCGAAGTGCCAAAAATCGTCGGGTTTTTTGTTGAAAAATCTCTGGACACCGGGCGAAAAGCGCGTCAGCTGCGGGACCCCGTCTTCGAGGGTGACCAAAAACAACCACGAAACTCCGGACTCGGCTGCCTCAACCAGGTCGTCCAGGTGCCATTCGGGTGGTTCGAATTCGATTAATTCCTTGACATCCTCGTCCACAACTTAGTTTTCGACAAAATTTGATCAATTGTAAAGCTAACGTAGTGCCTCAGCAATTGTCCCCCAGAATTAACGACTTTTGGGCCAAAAATTAGTAAAAATGTTCGCAAAAGCCACGATCCTCGAACACATTCCCCAAATAATGGAAACAAATATCGCCCGCAAAAACCCGGAATTTCCCAATTAGGCGAAAACCACAAGCCACATGGGCCCATTTTGTGGCTGACAGGCAAAACTTGAGCACAATCAACGCGGCACTAAGTAAAGCTAAAGAGGAAGATTGCAATTGTAGAGAACCTGACAAGGACTTATAATCATTGCAGATGATGAACAATAATACCATAAAAGGCGATCTCGTCATTTTTGCCCTGTCCGTGTTCGCGGCCACGATGATAGCCTTCCTGATTCCGCCCATCACTCCCTGGGAATACTTTTGGAAGGACAGGATCCTGCGCCACACGCGCCTGTCATCGGCTGCTGAATCTGCACCCGAAAACCGCCTCCTCATCGTGGGCATCGACGAAACCTCCTTCGAGGAGATTCAGCGCCGCTGGCCCTGGCCCCGGGACCTTCTTGCGGAAGGTATCCGCAAAATCGTGGAAGGCCGCCCCGCTCTGATCGCCCTGGATGTAGGACTCTGGGACAAAGGATTCTCGCCACGAGAAGACAGAGAGCTGGCCGAGGCCTTGAGTCCGGTCCCCCACGTCCTCCCGATCAAGTTCGGGGTTCAGTACCTCGAAGGAATGGAGGTCAGCCGACTTTTTCTTCCGCTGAGGGAGTTTCGCCAGGTCAACACCCGCCTGGGCTTCGTGAATCTGGCTCCAGACAGCGACGGATTTATTCGAGATCTTCCCCTCACGGAGACCTTCAACGACGAAACCTGGCCCAGCTTTGCCCTGGCCATCGTGCGGGAGGCCTTTCCCGAAGCCCTGGAACGCATCCCGCAAAGCAACGTCGTCCCCACGCGCTGGGTAGGACCGCCGGGAAGTATTCCCATGGTCAGTTTTTCCGATGCTCTGTACGGCAACGTTGCGGAAGGGACCTTTCAAAACAAGGTGGTGCTCATCGGAGCGATGTACCCCGAATCCAAAGACAGCTTTCCCACGGCCTTCTACAATGAAGGAGAGATGTACGGGGTCGAAGTCCACGCCCAATGGGTCGAAGCCCTGCGCCGTGGGGCCTTTCTGCAAGAGCCGCACTTTTTGGTGCTTTTATCGATGACTCTGCTGATGTTCCTACTCCTCGGTTCAGCCGTCTTCTTCCTGCCGATTCGTTTTTTCTTCCTGAGTTTAACCGTCGGTCTCGTAATCTACGGCGGCTTCCTGGAGTGGCAAACTTACACCGGCGTTCTTTGGGCGGCCACACCCCTGTTGGTGGGTTTCGTCGTGCTGACGCAATCGGCTCTATGGTCTCGGTACCTCAGAGAAATCCGCAATCGCCAACGCCTCATCGCCCAGTTTTCCCGCTACGTCTCACCCAAAATCGTCCGGTCGATTTTGGATACCGAACAAGATCTCAAACTGGGAGGCGATCGCAAACAGGTGGCCATCCTATTTACCGATATCCGCAACTTCACCACGCTCTCGGAGAAATGGCAACCCGAAAAGGTGGTGGAGATGCTGAACCAGTACTTCAAGGAGATGTGTGATGCCGTGTTCGAATTCGACGGCACGGTCAACAAGTTCATCGGCGATGCCGTGATGGCCCTCTTCAATGCCCCGCTCCATCAAAATGACGCCCCGGAAAGGGCTGTTCGCACCGCCCTCTCCATGCGCCGGCGTTTGGGAGCGATGAATTCGATCCGCATCAAAAACGGCGAACAACCCATCGCCATCGGTGTCGGAATTCATTATGGGGAGGTCATCTCGGGAAACATCGGATCGCCCAACCAGATGGAGTACACGGTGATCGGAGATGCGGTCAACACCGCCAGCCGCATCGAATCGCTGTGCAAGGAATTAAAATCGGATATACTGATTAGTGACGAGGTGTATCGACACGTCCAAGATCGGCTGGAAGTGGTATCCCATCCGCCTGTCCAAGTCAAGGGCCGCTCGATTCCGGTTGTCGTGCATTCGGTAAAGGAATGGAGGGGAGGCTGAGATGAAAGTTCTGGTTTTGCTGATTCTTTGCTCTCAAATCCCTGCCCAAATGACGCTCTTGTCGCAGGAGGGGCAGGTCTATGTTCGCATCCAGGGGAGCAACGCCTTCCGGCAGGTTCAGCCGGGTGAGGTCCTGCCTGCTCAGGCAGTGGTGATGACCCGGGACGAGAGCTCTGCCGTTCTGGTTGCGCGTTCGGGCACGGTTCGCAGGCTTCGCCCCAACAGCCGGCTGACGGTCCCCGTGGAGCCAAGCGACCAGGATTCGCCCCTGTACACCTCGGCCCTGGCCAAGAGCCAGAGCCGGGAGCGCAGCCGGCTGAGCATGACCCAGGTCGGGGCCACCCGGGCTCAGGACAACGCGGCTCCCCTGGCGGACACGCCGATGAGTGCCGCACAGCGGCAAAAACTGCAGGAAGCCGAGGTCGGTCTGGAAGCCTTGGACCTTGACCCCATCTCCCTGGCCCTGGTACGGGGAGCTCTTCGGGAGGAATATGCCCAGTGGGCTTCGGCCGAAAAAATTTACAAGGCGGCCCTGGCAACTCAGCCCGATCACGCTCTACTGCGGGATAGCCTTGCCGATCTCTACTTCAAACAGGGAAAACTGCGCCTGGCCCAGGAGTTTCGGCGACCATAACCGGTTTTATTCTTGACTTTACTTTTAAATCAGTCTAAATAATGATCATTGGGGGTGTTGATGTTTCAGGCTAGACACCTGAAGTTCTTGGTTATGGTACCCCTTTTTCTGCTGGGACCTCGTACTGAGGGCCAGGAGGGAATGCGCATTGCCCTGGTGGTCGGGGTCAACCGCTACGACCGCCTCTCGCCCCTCAAAGCCGCCGTCAACGATGCCCAAAACATTGCCGCACACTTCCAATTATCCGGCTATGACCAGGTTTGGACCCTGACCGACAACGCCGAACAGCCCACCGCACGCGCCAGTATGGTGAACTTCCAGATCATGCTCGAGAATATCGAAAAGTTGGCCCAGACCGAGGCGATCTCCGAGCTCGTGGTGTTCTTCGCCGGCCACGGGGTTCAGGTGCAGGGCGAAAACTACCTTTGCTTTCCTGAGGCTGACCTCGCCGGCCGACGCGGTATCATCTCGGTGGACCGCGAGCTCATCCCCTGGCTGCGGCGCGTTCCGTCCCGGCTCTCCCTCACCTTCCTCGATGCCTGCCGCGAGGACCTGGGCCCGACCCGATCGGCTGGGGTTACCCGGGGTCTGGTCCTGCCGGCCAACATCGGTGGGGAATCTTCCCGCAATATTCTGGTTGCCTACTCGGCCCGACCGGGAGAATACGCCTACGAAAAACCTGACGGGTCGGGAGGCTTCTTCACCGATGTACTGCTCGAGGCCCTGCGCAAATCGGAAAAGATCAACCTGGGCCAGCTGGTACAGTACCTGCGGAGTCAGCTTCCCCAGCGCACCCAGCAGGTGTTCGGCAAACTCCAGATCCCCAGCTTCGGCGGCGATTTCGACCTGGACGCCTCGCTGACCAGCACCACCCGAATCAACCGAGCACTGCTCGCCAGCCTGCGTTTCCGATCCGAGATTCCCGTGAGCGCGGTTTACCTCAACGAGGAAAAGATCCCCATTCAGCCGGATGGGACGGTCGCCCTGAACCCGGGAGACTACCTGCTGCGGGCGGTTTCCGGCAACAATTTCTGGGAAGCCAACATTTCGATTAAGGGTACGGGGGCCGTCACGGTCCTGCCAGATTGGAAGCCTGCTGGAACGCTCGATTTCCATCTGCCCCCGGCGGCCGCATTGGAACTTACGAACACTGGCTCAGGAACCGCCCTCCTGGTGGAGCGCGCCGGGGTGGTGCCCTACATCGAGGCAGGGACCTGGAAGGTCCAAACCGTGGGCAAGGCCTATCTCCCCTGGCAGGGCGAGTTGGTGATCACACCCGGCCAGACCACCCGCCTCAGCCCCCCGCTCCAGCCAGCTCCCGACCAGGAGCTCACCATTCGCCGGGCCGCCCTTGCCTGGGAACGCGATCGACTGGAGTCCCGCATCCCCGAAGCAGCCCGCCGGCGGCAGGAGTCGGCCCTCGTCCCCTGGTTGGCCGCTACCGGGGGCATCTCGCTGACCGCAGCGGGGGCCGGCCTATGGGTCTGGAGCGAGCTGGCCTACGCCGAGTACCAGGCGGCCACCAACAGTTTTGATGCTCAGAGCCGGCGGGAGCTGGTACAGGCCCTCGATATTTGGAAGTGGGTGGGACTGGGATTGGGCGCAGCCGGACTGGCAGCCTGGGCGGGGTACGAAGTTGCCCATCCCCACCCCGACCGGCTTCAAGACGCCATCCGGCGCCTGGACGAACAATTGAATGCCCTGGGTCCAAAGGAGGAACCATGAAACTACGGTACGTCGGATATGGCCTTTGCATTTTGGCCTTGGCCTCCTGCCAGCGGGTCTTTGACAACCCCTACGACCCCCTCAATTCCCTGCGAAACTCGAATCCATCCAATCCTGCCACTTGGACGGTGACCTACACCGCACCCGATGCCCAAGGGGGTTCCGTTCCCATCGACCCGATGTCGTACCTCACCGCGCAGACGGCCACTGTCCTGGGCAATCCGGGCGGTCTGGCCCGCAGCGGGTTGACCCTGTCTGCCTGGAGGCAGGGTACCACCGATTATGTCCCCGGGGACAGCCTGATCATGACCTCCTCCCTGACCTTGACAGCCCAATGGACCAGCTCCGCAGGAGGGCTCACGACCCTCAGCGCCAGCGCTGCCCCCAACAGCAGCTATTTCCACGACGTTGCTGTGGCCCCGGACGGTTCGGTATACCTGGTAGGTTCGGTTTACGGCACAGGTAGCTTTACCTTTAATTCTAAAAGCGTTTCAGGGATTTACGGCTCAGGTCACAACGCCCTCATCATCAAGCGAAACCCTGATGGAACGGTGGCCTGGGCCAAATCGGTGAGCGCTGGTGGCAACACCTCGGTGTTTCGTGGGGTGGCGGTGGACAGTGCGGGAAACGCCTACGCCGCCGGCTACCAGACCGGAACGGGTAGCTTTACCTATGACACCGGCAAGTCCGCCAGCGGTCCCTCGACCTCCTACAACGCCGTCCTGGTAAAGTACACCCCCAGCGGAGCCGTCGAATGGGTCAAGACGGCCAGTTCCGGGGGCCCCTCGAACTCGTGGAACGGTGTGGCTGTCGTGGGTTCCCAGGTGGTTGCTGTTGGAGAACAAGCAAGCTCAGCCACCCTCAACTGGGGGGAGTTTCCACTACATCCTCGAGCAGCTCAGGAGCCGGGCTGGTGGTGGCCTTTCAAACCACGAATGGCACACCGCTGTGGGGTCACTGTCTCGGGGGATCCGCTTATAGCACCCTTGAGAGAGCCACACCCTCCCCCGATGGTCAGAAGATCGCCGTGATCGGCTTCACGGGAGGCAACACGTCTTACGCTTCCACGGACTTTACGGTTCCCGGCAAGAGCGTGCTGGTACTTCAACTGGATAGCTCGGGCAGCCTGCTCTGGGGCCGCACGGCCTCAGGCACCAGCACAGCGCCCAGCGAGGGCAAGGGTGTGGCCTACACTCGGGAGGGAAGGCTGTGGATCACCGGATATTACACCAAATCCACTGGTGGTAACAGCTTCGATTTGGGAAGTCAAAGCCTGAGCGTCGGACCAGCCTCTGGAAAGAACACCTTGTACGTAGCCAAGCTCGAACCCGACGGCACCGTCACGCAACTTGTCAGCTGGAATAACCCCGTCAGCGCCTCGGAAGGGCACGATATCGATGTCGATGTCTGGGGAAACGTGTTTGTAGCGGGCAGTGTCCAAAAGGATAGTTTTACTTTTTCCGGCATCTTGAGCAACCAGACGCTTAATTACACCGACGGCAACGCCACCGGAAATTTCTTTCTTTTAAAACTCAATCCTCTAGGCAACGCTGAATGGGTCCGAGGTCACAACCGAACTTCTTCTCCCAATTCGACGTATTTTGGGGACGTGGCCGTTTCCTCGGAAAAGGTCTATGTCACGGGGTATACCAAGGGAAATCTCTCCTACCCCTTGCCGGCCCACCCCAGCGGGACCTTGAACGTTCAGGGGGTTTATAGCCTGTTCAACGCCGCCCTGGTGGTATTCCAGCGCTGAATACTCCTCAGTCCAGAAGTTTCAGCAGTTCGTCCTTTTCGAAGGGCTTGATTAACCATGCCTTGGCCCCGGCCTTGAGCCCTTCCTCCACCATCGCCTTGTCGCTTTCGGTGGTGATCACGATGATCGGAGTCTTTGCATACTCCGGAATCTTGCGGACCTCTCCGATAAACTGGATGCCGTTCATCCGAGGCATGTTGACATCCACCACGAAATAATCGATGTGGGGCCGCCCCTCGAGCTTCCGGAGTGCATCCTCGCCGTTTTCCGCCTCGAGGAAATCGCCCTTTTCCTGAACGGCCATATGAACGATTTTGCGCATGGTGATGGAATCGTCAATTCCCATGATGGTCATGCCTTTTCTCCTTTGAGCACTTTTGTCAGGATCTCTTTTTCGGATTTTGTCTTTAGCGAGGGAGCGACAGCTTCGCGGAAGCGTTGTTGGCCCTCCGCGGATGGCTTGTCGAGGTCGTATCCGTAAACGGAGAGCAGCCCCTTCACGGTACTCAGTTCTGCCTCCTCACTCTGCAACAGGGACACCACGGTCTGAATTTGCTGCTGGGCGGCATCCTCGTGCTGAAGCTGCTCCAAAATCTGGTCCAGGACTTGTTGCTGCCGAGATTCGCTTAGCTTCTGCCGCAAACTTCCCAAAAGATCGAGGATGGCATGGACCGCCTGATTGATCTGCCGCGCCGTACTCACCAGCGACAGGCGCCAGAACCTCAACCGTACCCGTGCAAGGGCCAGGTGGTCGGCGGCGCCTCCAGCCGATCGCAGGAGGGGAATCAAAACATTTTTCACGAGCTTTTTGGGGGAGAGGCGCTGCCACTCGGCGGGGATGTCCTCGGCTTTGAGGTAAAGCTCGTAGACGACGTCCCGTTTTTTCTGATGCCGGCGGCCCCACCGCAGTTTTCGGCTAGAGGCGAGGAGAAAAAGCAGGAGGACAAAAGCCCCGGTATAAGCCACCAGCACGGCCCATGTCGGCAACCGATCGGAAACCAAACCCACCGAGGCTGCCAGAAACAGGGATGATGCCAGGATCAATAGCACGACCATGTTACTAGCTTAACCGAGGAATTGGGTTTCGACAATAAAAAACCGCCCCTTTCGGAGCGGTTGAAACAGCGAGGGCGCCAAATCAGTAGTCCATGCCACCCATGCCACCCATGCCGCCTCCGGCAGGTGCAGCCGGGGCCTTTTTCTCCGGGATATCGGTGATGGCACACTCGGTGGTGAGCAGCAGGCCGCTGATGCTGGCGGCGTTCTGCAGAGCGGTGCGGGTGACCTTGGCGGGATCGATGATTCCGGCCTTGATCATGTTGGTCCACTCCATCTTGGCGGCATCGAAACCCACACCTTCTTTTTCGTTACGGGCGCGCTCGGCCACGACGGCTCCGTCCAGACCGGCGTTCTCGGCGATCTGGCGGATGGGCTCCTCCAGGGCGCGGCGTACGATCTTGAAACCAACTTTCTCCTCATCGGTGAACTTGGAGATATCCGCCTTTTCCAGCTCCTTGGCCACCTGGATGAGGGCCACACCACCACCAGGCACAATGCCTTCTTCGATGGCGGCTCGGGTAGCCTGCAGGGCATCTTCGACCCGGTGCTTCTTCTCCTTGAGCTCGACCTCGGTGGCGGCCCCCACATTGATGACGGCCACTCCTCCGGCCAGCTTGGCCAGGCGCTCCTGCAACTTTTCGCGGTCGTAATCCGAGGTGGTGTCTTCGATCTGGGCTCGGATCTGAGCGACCCGCTCCTTGATGGCTTGTTGCTTGCCCTCTCCGTTGATGATGGTGGTGTTCTCTTTTTCGACCTTGACCCTCTTGGCACGACCCAGCTGGCTGAGCTCCACGTTCTCCAGCTTGAGACCGATGTCCTCGCTGATGAGCTCGCCGCCGGTCAGGATGGCGATGTCCTCGAGCATGGCCTTGCGTCGGTCACCGAAACCGGGGGCCTTGACCGCACAGACGCTCAAGGTTCCGCGCAGGTTGTTGACCACCAGGGTAGCGAGGGCCTCGCCTTCCACGTCCTCCGCGATGATGAGGAGGGGCTTGCCGGTCTGCACCACCTTTTCCAGGACAGGAAGCAGGTCCTTCATGCTGCTGATCTTCTTTTCGTAAATGAGGATGTACGGATCGGTGAGCTCGGTGGTCATGGTGTCGCGGTTGGTGGCGAAGTAGGGGCTCAGGTAACCGCGATCGAACTGCATCCCCTCCACGTAGTCCGTGGTGGTTTCGATGGTCTTGGACTCTTCGACCGTGATGACACCGTCCTTCCCGACCTTATCCATGGCATCGGCGATTTCCTGACCGATCTCCATGTCGTTGTTTGCAGAGATGGCGGCAACCTGAGCGATCTCCTCTTTGTTCTTCACATCGACGGCGATCTTCTTGATTTTTTCAACAGCCATTTCGACGGCCTTGTCGATACCGCGCTTGATTCCCATCGGATCGATACCGGCAGCGACACTCTTGAGCCCTTCCTTGGCGATCGCATAGGCCAAAACGGTGGCCGTAGTGGTACCGTCTCCGGCGACGTCGTTGGTCTTGACCGATACCTCCTTGACGAGCTGAGCCCCCATGTTCTCGAAGGGGTCCTCGAGTTCGATCTCCTTGGCGACGCTCACACCATCCTTGGTAACAGTGGGCGCACCGTACTTCTTGTCCAACAGCACGTTCCGACCCTTGGGTCCGAGGGTCACCATCACTGCCTTGGAGAGCTTCTCCACACCCGCCAGCAGGTTACGGCGAGCCTCTTCGTTGAAAATCAGTTGTTTTGCCATAGGCATCTCCTTTGTATGAATTGGGATTGCTTTTCGGGGAAAATATAATCAAATGTTTAGTAAATGGCAAGAGGTCGGGGGGGAAATGTTTGGCCATGGCGCGGCTTTCCAGCAAGAGACGCATCTTCTACATTCATTCTTCGCCGCGCGCGAAGCACCCATCAAAAATTGCCTTAACCTGCGCAGCCCGTTCCGCGAAGCGGAATGGCGCGGTTCTTGCGCAAACGAGCGAAGCGAGTAGCGAGAACCGTGACAAAGGGCAAGTCAGGTTGAAGCAGTTGTCCGCTTTCTCTTATTCATAGATTTTAAGGTCCTCTGCAACTTTTTGAATGTGATCAAAATCGGCATCATTATGTAAAAGATATAAATTGTTTTCTAAGGCTGTTTGAACTATCAAAAGATCAATTGTACTTCTAATAGTGATTCCCAATTTTCTACATTTTAAATTGAGTCGAGCAGCTTCAGTGTGTGATTCTAATCCATTCCGCAACTGATAGATTGGAATAGTTTCTAAATATTCTTTTAACACGTCAAATTCTTTCTGATCTTTCGAGCCTTGTAGTATCTCCTGATAAATAAGAGGACTAATCCCAAATGGTATTTTCCTTTTAATTATTTCATCAAGCAGTTTAACTTTAATATTATCAGTGCCTTTCAAATAATCAATCAAAACAGATGTATCAACAAGAATCATGAGTCATTTCTCATTTTTTTATAATCATACTCATCAGAAAAATGAATTAACCCTTTTAGTTCATTAAGATTTTTAACTCGATGATTTCTTACAAATTCTATTAAGGCTAACTCAACAAGATCTTTTTTTGTACGGATGTTTCCAGCATACTTAAAAGCTTCCTTAACTAAGTTATCATCCAGGACAATATTTGTACGCATATACACCTCTCAATGTGTATAATAGTACACATACAAAGAAACGTCAATATCTTGTTTGCGCGAAGCGTCAACCGTACATTTGCTGAACTTGCAACGCGTCTATGGCGCGGTTTTTGCCGAGCAAAGCGTCAACAAAAGTGTGACAGAGAAGAGTTTAGTTGAAGCGGTTGTTATACGTGTTTTACATATGTTTAAGAAATTCTATAAATGTTACACATCTATACGGAGGTATTTGAGCTGCAATCCAATTCGTTCCTCTTTTAACACTTTTTGTTCTATCCTTTTTTTATGTAGTTTTTAGTTTTAAAGGATCATCTAAAAAGAAATACGTAAATTCCTTATCTTCATTATCCAATTTTGTTCCATCTATCCATTTTTTTACTAGTGACTCGTTATTATCTGCGAATTCCATTAAATCATCTTTGAATGATTCTACTTCACCAGGTTTACATGAAATAATTCCTAATATTTTGGAGATGAAAGAAATACCTTCTTCTTCACCAGATTTTTTTGTGAAATATGGTGCGAAATATAAAGGATTACTGGAAATAACATCACGCCGATAAATATTATAATCAAAATATTTTTTTAATTCTAATTCAACACTTAAATCTTGAACTAGTATTTCTTTTTTATTTCTCAATTTATATCCCCTATGTATGAAAGTTTTAAAGTCCTTAATTAATTTCTCTTTATTTTTTGGTAAATTCTTATCATCAATTAATTCATCAATATCAGACCAATAAATATTTTTAACAATTATGTCTTTTTTGTAATCATTGATTTGTGTGATGAAGCACAATACTTTCTGCGACTCATCTTGAAATGATTCTAAGTATTGTGTTCTTTGTTCGTCTACTTTATTTTTACCAATTTTTGCTTCAATTATTACATGAAAATTATCTCTCAATCGTATTTCAACATCGGTTCTACCTTCTTTACGTTTCTTTTCAATAATAATTTCAATATTTCTATAGTTTTCTTCTGTATTCTTATTTGTAATTCCTAAATATCGTAAAAACTTAAAAAGCATTGTTGAATCTTTTGATAGAATAAAAGCAAATGCTTTTGCTAAACCAGTTTCATCAAAACCATATAAGTAAAACGGATTTATTGAGTAATTTGTAATATAATACCACTTGGTTTAATGATCATTTTTTCCTCCGCCCGAAGGGCCCTTATAACACCATTTCGACCGTTCCGTGAATAATAACTCTGGCCTGTTCTTTTTTCCTGATAAAACCAGATTCTCAAAGAATTATTACATCCCAAATATGCCAACAAAACTTTGTCAAGTTCCTAAGAAGTCCCAACGTACAAATTTCAGACCACGAAGGAGGTCCACGAAAAGGCGGGAAGTTGGGTGGCCAGGCCCAGGGATACCGATGCCACCGGCAGGAAAGACAAAGGTCTCCGACACACCGTAAACGGCCATCGATTCCTCTTTGCCTTTACGCCGGCCAATCTCCTGGACTCAGTAGGGTAAGATTATTAACCCCAGAGAAAATGACCACCACACCAGCGAAAATTTTTCTAATTTTTCCTCCCCCGGACTAAAGTTTTCACCCATCCTGCCGATAATGACAAAGGAGGTCTAAACGGAATTAGGCCCCCGCCGGATGTTATCCGGTACCCCCATCATGATTCTGAGTATTCACGGAGGAATACGATGATCATCAACCACAACCTGAGCGCCATGTTCGCTCAGCGCCAACTCAAGGTCACCAACGGTGACGTCACCAAGGACATGGAGAAGCTGTCCAGCGGCTTCCGGATCAACCGGGCCGGCGACGACGCCTCCGGTCTGGCCGTTTCAGAAAAGATGCGGGCTCAAATCCGCGGTCTGAACCAGGCCAGCCAGAACGCCAGCAACGGCATCAGCTTCATCCAGGCCACGGAAGGATACCTCCAGGAAACCCAGGACATCCTCCAGCGCATTCGTGAGCTGGCCGTCCAGGCTTCCAACGGTATTTACACCGACGAAGACCGGATGCAAATCCAGGTCGAAGTCAGCCAACTCATCGACGAGGTGGACCGCGTCGCCTTCCATGCCCAGTTCAACGGCATGAACATGCTGACCGGCTCCTTCGCCCGAGACATTGGCGAAAACGTGCCCACCGCCAGCATGTGGTTCCACATCGGCGCCAACGTAGACCAGAGGATTCGGGTCTACATCCAGACCATGACCGCCGCGGCCCTGAGCATGCGCGGTCTCACCGACAACTCGATGCTGAGCCTTCGGACCCCCGAATCGGCCAACCAGGCGATCATGATCCTGGACAATGCCCTGCAGATTGTCTCCAAACAGCGGGCTGACCTGGGTGCCTACCAGAACCGCCTGGAATTCGCCGTGAAAGGTCTGGACATCGGCGCCGAGAACCTCCAGGCTGCCGAAAGCCGTATCCGCGACGCGGACATGGCCAAGCAGATGGTGGACTACACCAAGAACCAGATTCTCGTGCAGAGCGGTACCGCCATGCTCGCGCAGGCAAACACCCGCTCGCAGAGTGTCTTGCAACTTCTCCGATAAGGAGTTACTATTCAGGGTGGGGGTCACTCCACCCTGAATATGTTCTTTGACATTCGTACCCTTCATCTTGCTCCCCAAGGGGGTTTTGACTGCCCGAACAGCCATTTCCCCCTTGGGCTGTGGCATTTGGTCTTCTTCCTGACGCGGAGGAAAGGGCGGTGCCGCTGAGCAAGAGGAGGCAAGGGATTGCCTCTCAAAAACAAAGGAGGGTACATATGGTTATTAATCACAACATGAGCGCCATCAACGCCAACCGGGTTTTAGGGAATGTCCAGCTGGACCTCACCAAGAACCTGGAAAAGTTGTCCAGCGGGTTGCGGATCAACCGCGCCGGCGATGACGCTTCCGGTCTCGCGGTCTCGGAAAAGATGCGGGCGCAGATCCGCGGTCTCAACCAGGCCGAGAAAAACATTCAAAACGGCGTGAGCTTCATTCAGGCCACCGAGGGCTACCTTCAGTCCACCACCGACATCCTGCAAAGGGTGCGCGAACTGGCTGTACAGGCTGCCAACGGGATCTACAGCGCCGAGGACCGGATGCAGATTCAGGTCGAGGTGAGTCAGCTCGTGGACGAGATCAACCGTATTGCGGATCATGCCCAGTTCAACGGCATGAATATGCTCACCGGCAGTTTCGCCCGCGGTGACGACGCTCAGGCTTCGGGTCTGCAACTGCAGGTCGGTGCCAACGTCGACCAAAACCGCCGCATCTACATCGGCAACATGAGGGCGGACGCTCTGGGAGTGGACAAGCTGCTCGAGCAGGAGTCGGCGCTGACCAGTGCGGAAGGGGCCAACAGGGCCATCATGCTGATCGACGGCGCTCTCAAAGAGGTCAACAAGCAGCGTGCCGATCTCGGCGCCTACCAGAACCGCTTCGAGATGGCCGCCAAGGGCGTCGCCATCGCTGCGGAAAACCTGACCGCTGCCGAATCCCGCATCCGGGATGTCAACATGGCCACCGAGATGGTCGAGTACACCAAGAACTCGATCCTCAGCCAGTCGGGCACCGCGATGCTGGCTCAGGCCAATGTCAGAAGCCGCTCGGTCATGCAGCTCTTGGGCTAAACCGTTAGAGATTTCTGGACGTTATTTCTAACGGAAGAACGAAGAATTGGGGGGCCGCGTCACCCTCAATTTCTTTCATAAGGAGGCAGTATGTCGATTGAAACCATCGGACTCACCAGCTCCCAGCTCTTCGCTAACCCGCGGCCGGCCAACGTCAAAGCCGCGGTGCCGGAAGCTGAGGTGGCACGCACCAACACGAGCGCGGAGGAGGCCGCAAAATTGAAGGCGGAAATGCGCCAGATCGTCGACGAACTTGCCAGGATGGCCAGGAGCTTCAATCGCCGTCTCGAATTTAGCATCAACGAAGACATTAACCAGGTCATCGTCAAGATCGTCGACCAGGATTCCGGGGAGGTCGTCAAGCAGATTCCTCCCGAAGACGTCGTCCGAGTGCACGCGCGCATCCGCGAGGCTATCGGTCTCCTGTTTGACCAAAAGATCTGAGCATGGGCGACATCAGCATCCCGGGTGTCTCCAGCCGCTACAACACCCAAAAACTCATCCAGGATTTGCTCGATGTCGAAAAACGCAAACTCACCCGACTCGAAACCCAAAAAGCCGACCTGGAGGACACCAAACAGATTTGGCAGTCCTACAGCCGCCGCATGTCGGTGCTCCGGGATGCCGCGCGAAATCTTTTTGGATTTGAATCCCCCTTCGCCAACCGAATCGGCGAGTCCAGCCAGGCCAATGCAGTCAGCCTCAACCCCAACCGTTCAGCTGCCGAGGGCCAGTGGCGGATTAAGGTCCTCCAAATCGCGACGGCCGACCGGCTTTTGAGCGACGAGCTTCCTCTCGACGCCACAGCCCCGGCGGGCGATTACCGCTTCAAAGTGGGCGATCAGGAGGTAACGGTCAACTTTCGAGGCGGACGGTTATCGAACCTGGTGGAAGCCATCAACCAGCGCGGCCGGGACCTGATCCGGGCCAGCCTGATCCGCACCACAGCCGACCGTCAAGTTTTAAGTATCGAGGCACAAAAGACCGGATCCCAAAACCGGCTGGAATTTTTTGGCGCGGCCCGGGACTTCGTTACCCAGGCAGGATTAATGCGCCCCTCTCGGACCACCGATCAAACCATCCCCCTCACCGCTGAAACGACACGGACCCGCACGGCCCCGGAGTCGGTTACCCTTTCCGAAAATCAGCTCACGCTCCAGCCCCGTGCGCGTGCCGAGGTGCTCCTCAACCGGGATGTTAGCCGCGGCCTGGTGCTGGAGGTGGACATTCAGGCCGAGCGGCTGAGCCAGGAAGAAGTTCCCGCCCCCCCGCCGGGCCTGAACCTGGAGCCGCCGGGCGTGGCAGAATTCCAGGACATTCGCATTCGTAGCAACCCCCTGCGGACGGGTCTGCCGCGGTTCGAACCGCCGACCCCCCAACAGCCAACCAATGACCCGCGCGTGGGTCAGCTGCGCACCGCCGAACGGCAGATCGATCTGCCCAATTTTCCCCTGGAGGGCGGCTCGACGACGCTCAAGGTCCCTCTGGAGGGCATCGCCCGCCTGGACCAGCTGATCCTCGACAACCGTAACACCCACATGCGCTACACCCTCACGCAGATCCGTCTGGTCGATCCGAACGCCCGCGGCGATCTCGAGCCAAAAAATGCGCAGACCACCGCCCAGGACGCGGTGTTCGAGATCGACGGCGTGCGGGTAACCCGCCCCACCAATTCGATCAACGACGTGATTCCCAACGTCACCATCAACCTCTCCGATACGACACCGGCCCCGGCCACGGTCAAGGTCACCCCCGACTACGAATCCATCAAAAACGGCATCATCAACTTCGTGGGAAATTACAACCGTTTCATGCTGGAAACCCTGGTGCTGACCAGTCGCAACGAAGCCATCCTGAACGAGGCAAACTACCTCAGCGATGCCGAGCGGGAAGCCCTGAGAAAAAACATGGGGAAGTTCCAGGGGGATACCTCCCTGAACCAGCTGCGATCCAGTCTTCAGCGTTTCATGATGGAGCCCTACCCCTCGGGAGTTCCCAACATCAGCCTCCTGCAACAGGTGGGCATCAGTACCAACACCTCGGGGCGAACGAGCGGCTCCACCCCCGAGGCAGCCCGGTTACGGGGCTACCTGGAAATCAACGAGGGCCAGCTGGACCAGGCGATCCGGGAAAACCTTGTGGCCGTGAAAAATCTGTTCGGCATGGATACCAACGGGGATCTGGTCATCGATAGCGGGGCAGCCTTCCGGGTGGATGAATACATTCGCCCCTACGTCCAGACCGGCGGTTTCATCGCCAACCGCGTCAACACCCTGAACTCCCAGATCGATCGTCAAAACAGGGAAATCCGCAACTTCAACGATTATCTGGTTCGATACGAGCAGGACCTCAAACGGCGATACGGGCAGATGGAAGGGGCCCTCAATCGTATGCAGGAAACCGGCCGAGCGATCGATAATTTTAGTAGACAAAACTCAGGCGGTAATTGAACCATGATCTTGAAAATCAACGGGGAGGAAGTCTCCTGGTCCGATATGGAGGCTTCGAGCTTCGACGAGGCCCTGAAGGAGATCCAAAACTGGCTGCTAGCTCAGGGATGGAGACTGGTTTCCTACAGGATTCACCCGGAATCGGCCTCCCGCGGAGCGCCGGCCCTGTCCGAAATCGACGTGTTGGATATCGAGGCCGAGGTTTTGAATCAGACAACTCTCACCCACCTCGATATTTTAATCCTTTGGTTGGACAGCCTCGGTCACGGCCTTATATCCCGTAACGAGACTGTCCGGCAAAATTGCCGGGAAGCGGCGGATCAGATCATCAAAAGTGCGGACCTGCTTTTTCATAACGGCATCAACATCCCCGTGAACCTGATCCGAAACCTGGTTCACGAAGTCGATTCCGGCTGGACCGAACTCCAGAAAAATCGGCTGGAGATCGACCAGCTTCAATCCCAGCTGGAACGCCTGAAAACCATGCTCCTGTACCCCCGCGAATCCATTCAAAAACTAGTGGATTTGATCAGCTACAGCTTATTTCAGACGGATGGACTTCCCCAACTCGTCTACGCGCAGCGTTACTCCGAAGCCATGGGTCTGATCGTCTCCATCCTGGACCACTACTCCCTTCTTGTGTTCGGTCTTGCCCAAATCACGACTCCTGACGAGATGAAACAACTGCAAACCGAGTGCCTCCCCTTTTTCAACGAACTCAGCGAGGCCATGGAGCGGATGGACTGGACCTATATCAGCGACCTCTGGGAATACGAAATTCATCCCAGGCTGACAAGGCTGGTAGAATTGATTAAATTACAGGCGGGGATAGAACAAAATGCGTCTCAAGGGTCTTGATCAGGTCAACAAAAACATCGACGGTCATATCTTTTACCGCAACGATTACACCGCCATCGCGCGCTTGATCGGGTTGGACGGCCGGGAATCTGCCAAAAAGATCAAGTTCAGCATCGAGATGGCCCCCACCGGAAAGAAAGACATCAAGGTCGAATTCCTCGAAAAGCCTGACTTTCCCGTTCTCCATCTCCTCAAAAGCATCCGGGAGGAGATCCAGGAACTCGACCGCCGGGGTGCCTTGCTCTGAACGTCGAATTTCGCTCGCTCGAGGATATGCAAAATTGGGCCGATTCCTGGTCCTGGAGGCTCCTGGGCGGTGGGGTGGTCGGACTGTCCGGCCCGCTGGGAGCCGGAAAAACCACCCTTGTCGGGTATCTGGCCCGGGCGCTTGGGTCGCAGGACCTGGTGAGCAGCCCCACCTTCGCCCTGGTTCACGAATACGAGGGCAAACTCCCCATCGTGCACATGGACCTCTATAGGCTGGGAAGCCCCGAAGAGTTTTTGGAACTCGAGGAGACCTACATCCGACCGAAAGCCCTGGTTCTCATCGAGTGGCCGCAGCGGGCCGGTCCCTACCTGCCCCCCCTCCTCTACCGCTTGGAGCTTTCGTTTCACCATCAGGGAAGGCGGCTGGAGATCCTGCCGTGACGCTTCTGGCCATCGACACCGCCACGCCGCGATTGATTCTCGGTTTGTCCCACCGCGGAGCAACGCACTCCCGACTTGTCACCCCTGCCATGACACACGGAGAGGTGGCCCTTCAGGAGGTTGCGATTCTTTTTGAAGCCGCGGGTTTGGATTTGCGCTGTCTCGAGGGGGTGGTGATCGGCAGCGGACCGGGTTCCTTCACCGGCACGCGGGTCGGGTGGGCCAGCGCCCTGGGCCTGGCCGAGGGTCTGGGGATACCGGCCGTGGCAGTCAGCAGCCTGGACGCCCTGGGATGGTGCGACCGGTCCAGCGGCCAGCGCGGTTGGGCCATCATCGATGCTCGTCGCGGGCGCTACTACGCGGCCTTGTATCAGAACTCCCGACGCCTGGGAAACTACCGGGATAGCCATCTCGGCGGGCTCTTCGCCGAATGCCCCCGATTTTTCGGCCCCGAATTGCCGAGCGCCCTTCCCCCTGGCGCTATATTTGACCGTTGGGAGAACTGGGCCGAGGGACTATTGGCCCTCGGCCGGGAAAAGTTCCAACACGGAGAGGTCATTCAACCCGGCCAGGGGCCACTCTACCTCCGGCCCGGGGTCGACTCACCTTAGGTTGAATTGCCCCTCCTCGTTGAATTGTAAGGGGAGGGGCTTGTCCAGCACATCGCGTGGCAGCTGGAGCGAGGAAGAACCCGTGATCCGGAAGGTCCCCGTGCCCCGCTGGAAGGCGTTTCGGATCGATTCATTCAAACTCTTGGAGGAAAAGGTGTTGGTGACCCGCGTGACAGTCTTGGTACCCGAGGTGTTGACCTGGCTCGAGCGGCCGCTCACGAGGGCGGTTCCATCCACGATCAGCGTAAACTCGAGGGAGGGGAAGCTGATCGCCGCCCTGGACTGGTTCTCTAGCTCGATATCGAAACTCACCCGGAAGGGCAGGTCGAGGTCTTCGGGACGGATGACCGGTTCCGCAGGTCGGCCAGTCAAGATGTTGTTGAGCATGTTGACCACGCGCTGGGGGGCCGCCGAGATGCTGGCCCGCTGGAGCGCCTGGGTCACCTCCTGCTGGCTGGGGGGCTCCACCTTGAAGCCCACAATGGCGACCCGCGGCTTGATGGCGGGGATGCGTACGTCGAACCTGGCGTCAAAGTCGAAGGTGGCGGGCACCCCGGGGAGCCTCGGGAGGGGGATGGAAGCCCGGATATCCGCTTTGGTGTTAAGGTAGTCCTTTTCGACGTAATTGCGTACCGTGTTGATCAGGGCCTCGTAGGGCAGCACCACCTTGAAGGTGTTGGTGGATTGACCGTTGGCAGGCACCTCGAAGCGTTCCGTTGTCCGGGCCTCGAACACCTGGGTCCCCTCCACGCTGTAATTGACCCGGATCGACTCTAGGGGAAGCTTGGCGGGATAGGGGTTGCGGATGGCGACATCCATGTCGAAGGTGATGTCCCGCAGGCTGATACTGACCGGCACGAAGCGGGTCACGCTGGCCGTCGGCAAGGGGGGAGCACCGAGATTGAGCTGACCGTGGACGGAAGTGACCGCCACGAAAAGCAACATCAAAAAGGTCCAAAACCTGATTTTTCGCGAATTCATAAAACCTCCACTGGTGGGAATATACCACGATTTTACGGGATATTCTACTTTTGAACCAATGGGGAAATGAAAAGATCGGCCGGTTCTGCCGACCATGTCGTGGATTCCTGATTTGACCGGAACAGGGCCCAGTTGTGATGTTCGGTGTACCCCTCGAGTTCTTGACTGTCCAGGGGGTCGTAGGAGCCCTCAGGATTGATCCAAATTGCGCCGCCCTGTTTGCGGATGGGCAGAAAATGGGGGCGGTGGCTTTGGCCCTGGTAAAAACGGAACCCCACACCGGATCCTTGCTGAGACAAACGCAGGGCCAGACACCGGGCGACTGCGGGCATTTCGGTGATGTTTTGCCAGCCATCCTCGTTCAGGGCTCGGATCTCATATTTTTCGAATAGACCGAATCTTCCCAGGGGCAGTTCCCAGGGCGCCCAGCCGGTGATTCTTACCGCGCGACGAAACACGGGCCAGCGAATGCTGAGACTGACGCTGAGCTCATCCGTACGGTCCGTCAGAAGATAATCGACCACCAACCTTCCGGGCTGCAAAAAGAGGGGGGATTCCGCCACCAGCGATTCACGCAACCCCCACTCGTGGTCGCCCTCGATGGCCACACTGCTCACACCCACGAAAAAGATCTTCCGCCCCTCGATTTCGATCCAACTCTGGACCCTGCCCGTTTTTTGATTTTTTGCCGGTCCCCAGGAAAATTCGGCAAGCCGGCCCTGTTGAAAGCGATACACCAGGTCTTTCACGGCCAATTGTGCCTCGCCCTGCATGCTTGCAGCCAGGTTTCTCTTCGCCACCCCCTTGATCGAGGAGATGTAGGCATCCTCGAAGCAGTGGGAATGGGATGTCGTGACCGGCGGGGACTTCAACAAGTCCTGGGCGGCCTGGGGCTGGCAGCGTCGATAACCGAGTTCAACGGACTCTTTTTTTTGACTGAGTTGTAAGGTAGGCAGAACCTCCTCGAGAATATCGGCGGACTGTCTGTTGGCCTTCAGCTCCTCCCAACCGATCCACTCGATGCCGGAAAAAGTTTTCTCGTCCCAATAACCACCCTGCCAGTGGCAGAAGAAGACAGCTACTCCCCGGTTTCCCGGCAGCGGGGGTGGCGTGCTGATGTGACGTTGAAGGGAGTTTTGCCGAAACGGGTTCAGGTCGCGAGCCTCGAGTTTGAAATAAAGCCCGCTCTTCCTCCCTACGAGAAAGTGTCGATCGCCCCGAGAAACGAGGGTGATAAAATCGGCCTGGACCAGTGCTGGGGAAATACCACTCAAGGGCGGCGGCAGGTAGATCACGCCGCCAGGGACCGCACAATCGCGCTCGATTTCTTCCTGAAACAGATAACCATGGGCGAGTCCCAACCTTCCGGGTGGGACCTGGAGCCATCCCTGGGGAATTCCGTCCCCATTCCCCACCATGATCCCCCGGGGGATGAACCGCAAAGATTCGGGAAAGGTTGGAGAATCCTGAGCAAAAACCACGCACAGAGCCTGTTGCCGAAGCATGCCTTATTTTTTCTCTAATTTCTCTGAGTGTCAAGCAAAAAATCCGGCCTTTACCGGGGATGGATCGTCACTCTGGGGCAGTGCGTTTTAGGATCGACTTTCTGATCTTTCCGGTAGACGACCAGGTCCCCCCAGGCCGCCTGCCCTGCGCCGCCCACCAATAGCCCCTCGCGGGAGCAAAGGTAGCAGCCGACTCCATCATTCAATGGGATCTCGCCGCTGATGATGCGGGCCAGTGAGGGAGGATGGGGTCGAGGGAGGCCGCGCTGAACATAGAGGTAGCTCAACGTGTTGGATTGTTTTTCCGTTCCAAGCTCACGGGCCAGGTCGCGCATCCAGGCCGGGAGGTCCGCGGGGGCGGGGAAATGGCAGAATCGATCGGAAGACGTGCGGCCTGGGGCCGGGCAGTTTCCCGAGTGCGGGCAGGGAGCCAGGGGCCAGGCCTCGGAAGCGATCAGGTGGGCACGCAGCTGGACCAGGCGCCGGACAGCCAGACGGGTCCCGGGTTCCACGACCAGAATCCGGGCCTGGGGTTGGGCATCCCGAAGCAAAAACCTGGCCACGGCCTCCTCGGATTCGGACCATTCGTTCAGAGCGTGCGAGCTCACCACCAGATCGGCCTTGCGGCGGATGGCCGTACCCAACCGTTCCGGGATTTGGGTAAACTTCCACTCGGTGTGCGGGTCGGCGGCGGCGATGACTTCAAAGATTTTTCGGCCGGCCCTCAGGGCCGCGGCTTGGGGTTCCACCAGGGTCCATCCCAGGGGCGCTCGGCGCCAATCCGGATAGAGGAGCCATGCCGCCAGCGGAAGGGTCCAGGGACCGCAACCGTAGTCGGTTATTTGGGCGGGGATGGGGCCAGGTAAGCCCGGCAGGAGACCGGAGAGCTTCAGAAGGTTGAGCGGCAGGTACCACCAGAGGTAGCCCTCCAGCATCTCGGGGTGGCCCAGGTATCCTCGAAGACGCTGAGATTTTTCTACGGTAAATCCCTCCATCAATCGAGCCAGGTTGGCCAGAAGCCGCCCCCGGTCCGAATGGCTCAAACCCGATCGTTTCAATAGCTCGGGCCATCGATCCAAAACCTGAGTCAACGTCGGGGGCTGGTCAAACAGGGGACTTGAGGCTATTGTAGAAGGCAATGTTCTACCACCTCGTATTTTGGAAATTTCGCGACGAGTACCGGGAAGACCTCCCCGAAGCCGTTCGAATCCTCAAAGAGATGCGCCAGAGCATCGATGTGATTCGGGACCTGCGAACGGGAATCGACGTCCTTCACAGCTCGCGAAGTTGGGACCTGGGTTTGATGGTCACCCTCGATTCCCCCAGGGACCTGGACACCTACGACCAACACCCGGCCCATCTGCCCGTGAAGGAATGGATGCGGCAGCGAGCCGAAGCCGGCGCCTCGGTGGACTTCGAAGACTGAGCGGTCACACCGCACCCTGCTTTTTCAAGGTGTTCTGGTTCCAGAGCTTCGTGACCAGGTCACGCCCGAGCCTGCCCTGGATCTTGATCCAGAGGAGGGGGCGCGTGGCCTGAAACTTCAGCAAGGTTTCCCGGGACCACTCCCTGACCACGACGGCGTCGGTCACTCGGACATCGGCCGATGCCGGCTGCCCCGTGAGGAGGCTCATCTCCCCGACGAAATGCCCTGACTCCATCCGGGCAATTTTTTGGCCATCACGAAAAACCTCGGCCCCGCCGCTATAGAGAAACCAAAGGCACTCGGGAACCTTCCCCTGGGTGATGATGGACTCTCCCGGACTGAATGATTTTTCTCGTCCAGAAAACCAGAGGAGCTGAAACTCGTGCCGGCTGAAGGTCGGAAAGTGGGTTTGAAAAATCGCTTCGACTTCGGGGGAAAACCGGATCTCGCGCCGTTCCCAGAGGACCATGATGGTCCTGACCAGGTTGATGGCGATGAAAAGGGTTTGCCAGAGCACGATGGTCATGTTGGCGCGACTGATCCCTACCAACAAAAAAGTGGTTTGAGAACCCAGGGCAAGAAACCGGAGCTGCAGGATGTCCTTCATGAACAAGGATAAAAAGTTGAGTCCGAAAGCCAGATGGAGAAAGTCGAAGCCCCTGGTAAGCTCAAAGAAGTCCATGACCTCATCATACTGACCGAGGCCGGCTTTGTCCAAATCACTTGACGGTATTACCAGTACATATGATTTTTGATATATGGACATCCTTTCGAATATTCGAAAACGCCGATCCCGAAGAGCCTACGACGCCGTGCAAGGTGTGGAACGATCCACGTTGAGCCGCCTTGCCGAGGCCGCACACCTGGCCCCATCCTGGTCCAACTCCCAATCCTGGCGCTGGATCATGGTGGACGAGTCTCCGGTCCTGGATGAGGTTCGCGGGGCCCTGGCCGAGGGAAACTACTGGGCCCACAAGGCTCCGGCCCTGGCCGTTCTGGTGAGTGCCGAAAAGCTCAGCCCCACCCAATCGCACAACCGGCCGTACTGGGCCTTCAACGCGGGACTCTCCGCGATGAACCTCATGCTCCAGGCCGTGGAGGAAGGGTTGATCGCTCATCCCATGGCAGGATTTGACCCCCCGTCGGTGCGGCGGGCCCTGGGAATTCCCGAGGACTACACCGTTTTGGTGGTGATCAGCCTGGGGTACCCGGGGGATCCTGCCCAGCTGCGGCCCCACCACCAAGAATTGGAAGGCCAGGACCGCGTCCGGCTCCCCCTGGAGAGGGTGCTGGCGTTCAACGGGTTCGCCCCTTCCCTCAATCCTGACGATCAATAGGTACCCCTCAGGGATCTATTCGGGAAAACCGGCGATACGGCCGCTGCCCAGGCATTGCTCTTCCTGGTAGAAAACACAAAACTGTCCGACGGCCAGACCGGTATCGTAACCGTCGAGGACGACCAGAGCCTGCCGCGGACTTCCCTCCGGGCTCGTGGCGGTATGGCGAACTTTGGCGGGGTAAAGGTGGGGACCATGGCGAACCTTAACCGTGCAGGAGCCTTCCGGAATCGGTCCGCTCAACCCGTGCAGGTCCTCCACGATCAGGGCGTTGCGCCGCGCGAGGTCGATGTCCGCCGCATGGCTGAGCCACAACACGTTTTCTTCGAGGTTTTTTCCCGCCACATACCACGGGCCGCCGGACAGACCCAGCCCGCTGCGCTGCCCGAGGGTATAAAACCACAGACCGCGATGCCTCCCCACGATTTGCCCCGTACTCAAATTGACCATGGGCCCCGGATTCGTCCCCAGGTAGTGCTCCACGAACTTCCGATACGGAATCTTGCCCAAAAAACAGATGCCCTGACTGTCGGGCCTGTCCTTGTTGGGTAAATCCCACTCGTGCGCGAGCCGGCGAACCTCGGCCTTGGTGTAAGGGCCCAGCGGAAACTCGGCCATTTGCAACTGTTCCCGGGTCATCCGGCTCAAAAAATAGGTCTGGTCCTTGACCGGATCGCGGTTTCGATACAGCTTGGCCCCATCCGCCTCATGACGGACCACCGCATAATGTCCGGAAGCGACCCGGTCCCACCCCTCCGAAACTTTTTCGAGGAAGGCACCGAATTTGATGAGACGATTGCAAAAAAGATCGGGGCTGGGTGTGCCGCCCCGGCGTAGCTCCTGAACGGCGTACTCCACCACCCTTTCATGGTATTCCTTTTGCAGCGGAACGATCTGAAGGGGGACGTCGAGTCGGTCACAGACGGCCCGGGCATAGTAGAGGTCCTCTTCCCAGGGACAGGACCCCAGGTAGGAGACCTCGTCTTCCAGCCATATTTTCAGGTAAAAGGCGGTTACCGGGCGCCGCTCGCGAGCCAGAAGGCTCAAGGCCACGGAGCTGTCCACCCCGCCGCTGAGCAGGTGGGCTGTCTTCATCGCCCTAAACAAAAACACAGCCCGACTTTTTTTTCAATCGTGGCTTGCCGCGAACATGGTTTCCGATTAACTTTATATATCGTCCGATACGGAGATGTTGGCGGCGCCGATTCTGGGCCACTTTTTTCAACGATTACGTAGAGTTTCAGAGAGGTGGAACATGAATACTGATACCATCGGTCTTAGCGACATCGCCCTGCACTTGCCGGAGCCGCACATCGAACTGGAAAAAATCGTTTCGGAACGGGTGAAACAGGACCCCTCTCTCGAGAGGCACCTGGAACGGGCCCTCAAAGTCACGGGCCAGCGCGGGCTAAGGTTCACTCAAATCTTCGAGGACACCGCTACCATGGCGGCCCAGGCTTGTTTGAACCTCACCCAACGCGGCCAACTGAAACGAGACCATGTGCGCTTTTTGACCATCGGCACCGAGACCGGTCTGGACATGAGCAAGGCCGCCTCCAGCTACGTTCTCGGTATGATGGAGAAGGCAGGTCTCCCCTTCCCCAAAAACCTCAGCACCTTCCAGGTTCAGCACGCGTGTGCGGGCGGAACCCTCAGCATGATCACCGTGGCCGGCTTCCTCCAGGCCGCCAGCCTGAACGGGGACACTGCCGTGATACTGACGAGCGACATTGCCCGCTACCCGACCCCCAGTACCGCCGAAATCACCCAGGGAGCCGGAGCGACGGCCCTCATGATCAAACGCAATCCGGACCTCATCCGCTTCGATCTGGGGAGCGTGGGCTTTTTCAGCAAGGACACGGATGACTTTTTCCGCCCTCTCGGGAGCCCCGTCGCCATGGTCAAGGGCGGCTACTCGGTCCAGTGTTATCACGAGAGCCTCATCGCTGCCTTCGAAGACCACTGCGATCGGCTGGGTGTCTCCCCCTCCGAGGAGTTAGCCTCGATCGATATCTTCGCCCTGCATGTGCCCTATTCGCTCCTGCCCGTCGGTGCCATGGAAAAGCTGCTGGCGAAGTATCTGGGAATGGACAAGGACACGGCCGATGCCTACCTCAAAGAAAAAGGATTTTTCCAGAGCGTGTATCCCACCAGCGAGGTCGGCAACATCTACACGGGTTCCCTGTTCCTGGGTCTGGCATGGACCTTAAAAGATCGCCACCAGTACTTTGGAGAATCGATCGTCGGCAAAAAGGTCATGATGGCCAGCTACGGCAGCGGCAACACCATGGCGGTCCTAACGGGAACGGTTGCCCCCAACGCACCAAACGTCATTCAGTCCTGGGACCTCGAGGGGGTAATGCGCCAGAGCTACGAGGCCAGCTTCGAGGAGTATGTGGAATGGACGCAGGCGTATCAAAGTCGACCCATCCTGGCCGAGGCCATCGAAAAGAATCAACTCAAGCCCGGGAGTTTTTACCTGAAAAACCTGCGCGAAGACGGCTATCGTGAGTACGACTTCCGACAATAGCACAGGGATTTCGCGGCGCAAGGCTCGTCACATCGAGGTCTGCGTCGCACGCACAGACCGAACCATCGAGTCCGGCAGTACCGGATTCGAGAGCATCAAACTTCCCCATCGTGCCCTTCCGGAGATATCCTTCGACGAAATCGATCTCGATACTTTTTTTATTGATCGGATGGTCAAGCTCCCGATTTTCATCTCCTGCATGACCGGCGGTTCGAGCGAAGGCCACCGAGCCAACAAGGAACTGGCCCGCGCGGCGCAGGAGCTGCGAATCCCCGTGGGAATGGGCTCCCACCGCATCCTGTTCGAACATCCCGAGTTGTTCGAGCATTTTTACCTGCGACCCCTGGCTCCCGATGTCCCCATCCTCAGCAACATTGGAGCGGTGCAGGTTCGGGACATCCCGCACGCCGACCTCATCGAAATGAATAAGCGCCTGGAGGTGGACGCGCAGGTTATCCATCTGAATCCCGCACAGGAACTGTTTCAGGAGAGCGGCGACCGCGACTTTCGGAAGCTGCGCGAGGCCATCGCCCGATTCATCGAAGCCTCCCCCCTACCCGTCATCGTGAAGGAAACCGGTTGCGGGCTCAGCCCCCAGGAGGCCCTGGATCTGGCCGGCCTGGGTGCCGCCTACGTGGACGTCGCCGGCCACGGTGGAACGAGCTGGATCCTGGTGGAGGCGGCCCGAGGCGAGGAGCAGGAATGGCAGGAGGCCCAGGATTTCCGGGACTGGGGCTGGCCCACGGCGGAGATCCTGCTCCATCTCCGGGGAGAGCCTCGCCTCGAGGGGCGGCTTCTGGCCAGCGGCGGCATCCGTACTGCCATGGATGTCGCTAAGGCCCTGTCCCTGGGGGCTTCACTGGCCGGCATGGCCCTTCCCCTGATTCGAGCAGTGATCGAAGGGGGATCCGCAGCGGTGGTCAGCCTGATTCGGCAAATCGAAAAAAACCTTCGGCGCGTCCTGCTCCTGACGGGATCGCGCACTCCCGGGGACCTTCGCCGGCTACCGATCCGCATTGTGAAGTGAGTTGCCCATGGCAGGAGAACTCCCCCCGTCGTTTCGAAAGATGCCGGCCCAACGGCGGCGCGAGGTCCTGCTTCAGCTTTACCCTCAGTCCGATACCGAGCCTACCCAAGACCTCGATTGGGCGGACCGCCTCGTCGAAAACGCCTTCGGTTGGCGCCCCCTGCCCCTCGGCCTGGTCCCCGACTTCCCGGTAAACGGCAAAACCTACCACCTTCCTCTTGCCACCGAGGAGCCCTCGGTCATCGCCGCCGCGAGCTTCAGCGGCCGCATGCTGGCCCGCCACGGCGGTATTCGCGCCGAGGCCACACCGGCCATCCTTCGCGGCCAACTCTTTCTCGAGGGGGCCGATTTCGGCCGCTGGCCCGAGGTCCGTGTTCGGATCCAGGACCTGGCCGCCGAGGGGCTTGTCAGCATGAGCCGGCGCGGCGGCGGGCTTCGGAAGGTGGAGGGCGAACAGCTGGCCAACGGTTTGACCCTCCTGACCTTTTGGGTCGATGTGTGCGACGCCCAGGGGGCCAACGTCGTGAACACGCTTTTAGAGGGGCTCGTGCCCAAAACAGAAGAACTTCTGGGTGGGAAGCGGCTCATGGCCATCCTGTCCAACAACAGCCCCGAGCGCCTGGGTCGCGCCGAGTTCTCGATTCCTATCGAGCACCTGGCCCGTTCCGGCTTCAGCGGCCCGGAAATGGCCCGCCGCCTCTGCCTTGCCAGCGAGGCCGCCCAACTGAGCACCGACCGGGCCGTCACCCACAACAAGGGCATCATGAACGGCGTCACGGCCCTGGCCCTGGCCACCGGCAACGACACGCGGGCCCTCGAGGCGGCCGTCCACGCCTACGCCGCCAGGAACGGGGGCTACCAGCCACTCAGCCGCTACCGCTCTGAAAACGGCCAATTGATCGGCATGCTGGAAATGCCCCTTCCCCTGGCCACAGTGGGCGGTGGTACCCGATCGCTGCCGCAAAGCGGACTGATCTGGGATATCCTGGGAATCACGCGGGCGACCGAGCTCATGGAAGTGGCCGCTGCCCTCGGCCTGGCCCAAAACTTCGCGGCCCTGATGGCCCTCTGTGCCGAAGGCATCCAGAGCGGCCACATGAAACTTCACCAACGCCGGTTGACCGGGGACGAGAAACCATGACGGGGGTCCGAGCCATCGCCCATCCCAGCCTGGCCCTCATCAAGTACTGGGGCAAGATCCCCGGCGGCATCAACCTGCCCGCCACCCCAAGCCTCGCCCTGACCCTCGGGGGTCTGGCAACCACCACCACCGTGACCCTGGCCGATGAGGATCGGTTCGTCCTCGACGGTATCGAACGGGAGGATGCCAAGGTGGCCGAGTTTCTGGACCGAATCCGCCGCCTCAGCGGCTTTTCGGGGCATGTTCACATCGATTCCCACAACGATTTTCCGACCGCCGCGGGACTGGCCTCGAGCGCCTCTGGTTTTGCTGCCCTGGCCGGCGCGCTCTGGGCCCTCATCCGTCAGGAAGAGCCCGACCCCGTCCAACTGAGCGAGTGGGCCAGGCTGGGAAGCGGCAGCGCTTGCCGTTCGGTCTATGGCGGCTGGACGACCTGGGACCAGGGGGCCACCGAGGCCCAGACGCTCGCGACAGCGGACCACTGGCCCGAGGTGCGCGTGATCCTCTTTGTTGTCTCTTCGGCTGCCAAGCCCCTGGGCAGCCGGGAAGCCATGAACCGGACGCGGGATACCAGCCCCTACTACCCGGCATGGATCGAGGACGCACCCCGGCTCTACGCGGAAGCCAAAACGCACCTCCTGCAGAAAAACTGGCAGGGTCTGGGCGAGGCCATGCGGCTCAGCTACCTGCGCATGTTTGCCAGCATGTTTGCAGCCCGTCCACCGGTGGTTTACTGGCTGCCCACCTCGGTGGCCCTCCTCCATCTGGCCCAGGAGTTACGGGAACAGGGTCTGGGCGTCTACGAGACCATGGACGCCGGGCCTCAGGTCAAGTTCTTCTGCCGGCAGTCCGAGGTGGAAACCGTGGTTCAGTCCGTCCACGAGCGCCTGGGTCCGCTGCCCTACCTCGTGAGCTCAGCGGGTGAAGGGCTGAGGGTCCAGGCATGGTCCGGCTAAGCGCCCCGGGCAACCTTCTCCTTGCTGGAGAATACGCGGTCCTCGAAGAGGGCGGCCTGGGGCTATGCCTTGCCCCCGAGGTTCGGGCCACCCTGGCGATCGAACCGGCGCCGGACTGGGAAGTCGAATTCCGTTACGAGGCCCGCTGCGATGTCTGGCGGGGCGAGGGTCCCCTGCCCCCGCTTCTGCAAGCCCTCGCCTCGGTGCTGGGTGAACTCCCCAGGGCTCGACTTGTCCTGGATACCACCGCTTTCAGCCCAAACGGACAAAAAACCGGCCTGGGCTCCAGTGCCGCGGCCGCCCTGCTATTGACCGCAGGCTTTGACCACATACTTCACGGCGAGCGTGCGGATGTGGATGTCCTGGCCCCCCTGGCGGTGCGCACTCACCGCCACTTTCAGGGCGGCCGGGGGAGCGGCTACGACGTGATGTGCAGCGCCTGGGGGGGCTTGACCCTGTTCCGGGGAGGCGAAACCCCTTCGGCCCGCCGCCTCGATCTGGGCTGGCTACCGGGGCCGGCCCTCGTTTCCGGCCTCGATCCTGTCAGCACCCCCGCCGCCGTCCTCTCTTACCGGGAATGGAAAGAAGGGCATCCGCAACAGGCTGCCCACTACCTGGAGCGCAACAACACCCTGATCTCCCAGCTGGCCAATGCCGATTCGTTGGAGGCGGCCCTTCCCCTGCTGCGCGATCTATCCGAGCTGTCCCGCCAATTGGGCCGCCAGCTGGGCCGGCCCGCCGAGGTGCCGCCGCAACTGAAAACCTTTCTATTCGCCAAGGCCCTGGGAGCTGGGGACGAGCTGTTCTGGGTTCTGGATCAACCGGAGAGGCTACAAGCCTTCGGACTCGGATCCTTGGACATCGCCTGGGAGGGGCTGCGGTGGGAATAGCTCACGCCAAGCTCCTGCTCTTCGGGGAACACGCCGTGGTTCAGGGCTACCCGGCCCTCGGCCTGGGTCTTCCCCTGAGGCTGAGGGCCGCCTATCGGGGGCCGGCTCAGGACTGGTCGGTCGAGGGGCTGCCCCCGGAGTTTCAGGAGCAGGTGCTGGGGGCCGTTCGGCGCCTGATCGAGGCCTATCCCCCTGACTGCTCCCCGGGTGTGCTGTGTTTCCAAAGTGAGATTCCGCCGGCAAGCGGACTGGGATCGAGTGCGGCCCTGTGCAGCGCCCTGGTGGCCCAATTCTATCCCGAACTCTCCCCCACGGAACATTGGCGGCGGGCCCTGCACGCGGAAAACTACTTTCATGGCAAATCGAGCGGGGTCGACGTGGCCCTCGCCATGCGTGAAGGGCTGTGGTTGTTCGAGCCCAGATCGGAAGGACCGCTGTTGACCGAGGTAACCTGTCCGCCCCTGGCCCTGGTGATCGGCAGCCTTCGCCGACGGGCCGAGGCCAAATCTCTGATCCTGGACATCCATGGCAGGGCTCAGGCAAAGGAGGGCCGTGTTCTTTCTCTGTTGCAATTCCTGGGACAATCAGCGAGCAGGGCCGCAGAACTGTTGCAAAGATCCCCACCCGCCATCGAGGAAGTCGGCCGGCTTGCCACTGAAAATCAGAAAATCCTGGAGAGCCTCGGACTGGGGCACCCATCCTGGGAAGAACTGCAATCGACGGCAATCAGAGCGGGGACCGTCGGCGGCAAATGGAGCGGGGCGGGAGGTGGTGGTGCCTTTTGGTTTCTCTACACCGACCCGGGAACCGCTCGCAGGGCCGCCTCAAAGCTGCGCCGAGCTCGTCACATCGAATGGCTTTTGGAACCCCGAGAGCTCATTCTCGAATAGCAAAGGAAATGAAGGTGGTCGGCCCCTGTTCCTGCAGCTCGATGAAGGCCATCAAGCCCAGCGAGCCCTTTTTCCCTTCGGTATTGAAATAGAAGGGGCGACTGGTGGCATGATCCAGGGCACTGGCCTTTTCGATGAAATCGACCCAGAGAAGGCCTGGTTCGTTCATGGCTTCGAGCACCTTGTCCTCCACCAGAACTTCCATGTTCCCGTCGGGGTGTTCGAATCGGGGAAGGTACACGAGATAGTTGGATTCTATGGCGCGTTTTCTGTTTCTTTTCATCATTCCCCCCTTCTTCATGATAACCACATCGCCGACAATTGACCAGTCTTTACGAACGGCATTCAACCTACCTCCAAAACCGATCGGGCGATTTGCCAAACTGGAAAACACCCGAAGCGATACTATAATAAACGCATGAAAACAGCTTTTTTGGGAATGTTGGTCCTTGGCGGAATGTCCGCCCTCCTTGCCCAGGAAAACCTGCCGGTTACCAGGGTGGTGCTGTTCACCAACGGCGTCGCCTACGTCGAGCACAGCGGGGCGGTTCAAGGTGACGCCAATCTCAGTCTCAGCTTCAAGGTCAGTCAAATCAACGACCTTCTCAAAAGCCTCGTCCTCATCGACGAGGGCGGAACAGTCGATGGGGTGCGCTACCCTTCCCAGGAGCCCCTGAGCCGGGTTCTGGGGAGTTTTTCGATCAACCTTCAGGGAGTCTCCGACATTGCCGGCCTTTTGGAGCGTCTGCGCGGCGCCGAAGTCACCCTCAGCTCTCCGAGTGCGATCACCGGCCGCATCGTGGGCGTGGAGAGTCGCCAGACGGCCCGAGAGGGCGTGGCGGTCTCCGAGTTCTACGTCAATTTATGGACATCCACCGGACTGCAAAGCCTTCCCCTGCGTACCGTCACGGCCATCCAACCCACCGACCCCCGTTTAAGAGAAGAGTTCCAGAACGCCCTGCAGCTCATCTCCCAATCGCGCAACGACGACAAGAAAACCATCGAAATTGGCTTCCGTGGCCGGGGAAGACGCAACGTTCGCATCGGTTACATCACCGAAGCTCCAGTTTGGAAAACATCCTACCGGCTGGACCTCGGTGCCAACAAAGCTTATCTTCAGGCCTGGGCCATCGTAGAAAACGTCACCGAACAAGACTGGATCAACGTCAAACTCAGTTTGGTGAGCGGCCGCCCCAACAGCTTCATCCAGGATCTCTATTCGCCGGTGTACAGTCCCCGTCCCGTCATCCGACCCCAAACAGCCCAAAACCTGGCGCCCCTCGCCCCGCCCCCCGGCATGGAGGCAGATAGAAATATGGTGGCGGAAAGCGCCCCGATGTCCGCGCCGGCACCTGCGCCGTCCACCACTCGCGGTCGAGAACCCGCCCCCCTCCGTCTGCAGGACAGCGGCGTGACGGCCCAGGCAACCGGGGAGATCAGCGGTGAGCTTTTTCAGTTTACCGTCGCCAACCCTGTCCAACTGCCCCGCCGCCAGAGCGCCTTGATTCCCCTGTTCACCGGGGACATTCAGGCGGAAAAGGTCAGTTACTACAACCCCTCGCGCCATGCCAACACCTTCAATGCGGTCCTGCTCACCAATTCCACGAACACCGATTTTCCCGGCGGGGCCTTCACCGTGCTCGAGGGCGGCTCCTACGCCGGCGATGCCCTGGTGGAGAACCTGCCCCGGCAGCAAAAACGGATTCTGACCTACGGGATCGATCTGAAACTCCGGGTGCAATCCGAGGAAACCCAGGAATCCCTCATCACGAGTGTCAAAATCGTTCAGGGGGTTATGAGCATCCAGCGGCGGCAATCCTTCACCCGGCTGTATCGACTGGCCAACTCCGGCGAGGGCAGGCGGGTCCTCCTGCTCGACCACCCCATCCGGGGTGGAAGCACGCTCCGCCAGCCTGCTCAATTCGAGCAAAAAACGGCAACCGATTACCGATTCCGAATCGATGTCCCCAAAACCGAGGGAGAAACCTTCAAAGTCGTCGAAGAGATGCCCGTCGCCGAGAACTTCACTCTCCTGAACTTTTCCCGGGGCCAGTTCCTGAGCTATACCTCCAATCAGGAAATCAGCCCGAGGGTACGCGAGGCCCTGCAGCGGGCTGCCGACATCAGGGGCCGCATCGAGACCCTGGCCCAGGACATCCGGGAGCTCGAGCGGCAGCGCAACCAGGTCATCGCCAACCAGCAGCGGACGCGGGACAATCTGGCCTCCGTTGGCCGCGAGACCTCCCAGGGCCGCCGCTTTCTGGACCAGCTGATGCAGCAGGAGGACCAGATCGAAAACTTCGGAAAACAGATCAACGACAAAAATGAATCGCAAAAATCGACCCAGCAGGAACTGGAGCGCTACCTGAGCACCCTGAACGTGGAATAATGTGTTACAACCTGGCCGTAGAAGCCACCCGACACCGCTTCCAGCAAGACTTCGGTTGGGATCCGGGTGAGGGCTTTTTGTCGGCTGCACGGTTGAGCGCCTTCGATCATCCGCTTATCCCCGCCCTTCGCCTCGAGGGCAGCGCCCGTCGGTGGCAGCTGGCACGCTGGGGTCTGCCCGCACTCCCCGCGGGTTCCGCTGGCAGCAAGGACCTTTACAATGCCCGATGGGAGACCGCACACCAGAAACCCAGCTTTCGGGATGCCTACCATCGGGGACGAATGGTCCTGGTGGTAACCGGATTTTGGGAATGGAGGTCTGTCCCTGGACGGAGCACAAAGCAGCTGGTGCAGATCACGCCCCCAACCCATTGGCTGTTTCTGGCAGCCCTCGGGTCAACATCGGCCCCCGGTGTCTCCCCCAATTTTACCCTCCTCACCGTTGCAGCCTTCGGACCCATGGCAGACTTTCACGACCGCATGCCCCTGGCCCTGAATCCCGCATCTCTGGATTCCTGGCTGGCCGAACCCGATCGTGCACAAATCGAGGAAGAGGCCCGAACCCAGGCCCGGGGTTGGAAGATCACAGCACCGGTTCGGGATGATGGCCCGCGTGGACTGTTTGATGATCCCCCCTGACTTCCAGGTGGGTGATGACCTCACAATCACCGAGCTCGTGGAGGAGGTAGTTCTCCAGGGCGGTGGCCAGACTGTGTGCGTCGCGCAGGAGGATGTGGTCCTCGTAGACCAGGTGTACCTGAACCCAGATCCTGGCGCCGCTGTTACGGCACCGCAAATCGTGAAAGCCGATCCTGTTGTTTGTCGCAAATTCGGAAACATGTCCCCGAACCCGTTCGAAGAGCTGAGGACTGACCTCGTCCATCAGCCCCAAAACGCTGCGTCGAATCAGCCCAATCCCCTCCTTCAGGATGTTAAGTCCCGCAAGGGCCCCAAAAAGAGAATCGAACCAGAACTGACCGGTGAGCAGTACCAACAGCAGTCCCGCCACGGCGCCGATGCTGGTGATCGAATCGCTCAGAACGTGTTTACCGTCCGCCTCCAGGATGAGGCTGTCGGTTTTCTTGCCGACGCGAATCAGATAAAGACCCAGAACCCCGTTCACCACCACCACCACGGCGCTGAGTGCGGTCCCCAGCCCCAATTCGTCGGGCATCCGCCGCTGAAGAAAACTCAGGACCGATTCGTAGAGGATGAACACCGCCGCCAAAAAGATCAGCGCGCCCTCGACACCGGCGGAAAAGAAGCTGATCCGATCGTAGCCGTAAGGGTAGCGCGCGGACGCCTTTTTGCGGGCAAGCCGCAGGCTGAATCCCGCGAAGGTGATCGCCACCACGTGGACCACACTCTCGGCAGCGTCGGAGAGGACGGCGGCGCTTCCGGTCAGCGCATAGGCGACAATTTTGACCACCAGCAAGGTGTAACCGATGGCAACGCTCAGATTCATGGCAAATGATTGGCATTTTTGCTTGGTCTCGTTCCGCATGATGCTCCCTAAAATCTCGTCAAAATGTCAACGGCACCACTTTCCAACCCCTGTCTCGGAGAAGACTTCCCACCGACTGTGGCCCCACCAGGTGCCCCAGCCCGACAGCCACCAAAAGCCTCTGTCCCTCTGCTGCCCGAAGGGCCACGCGCTCGGCCATGCGGCGGTTTCGAACGCCGATCACTTCCCGGCTGAAGTCGGGCTCGGTCTGCCACAGCTCGGCAAGGAGGCGGGCGATCTCTACCACCCTTCCCTGCCGGTAATGGTCGTAGAGCTCGGCCAGTTCCCGGCGTTGATTCTCCCACTCCAGGAGGGAGCGGCGCAGGGATCGCACCTGCACCTCGGCTGGAAGGGAAGCCAGGGAAGCAAACTGCTCCTCGATCGTCTCCAAACCGGCGACCGTTTTTTGCCTTTCGCGTGCCGCCTTGAGGAGCAAAAAGTCGAGGCCCGTATCGCGGGTAAGTTCGGCCTCTTTTATCAGGATGTCTGCAAGAAATAACTCGGCGAACCAGGGCTGAAACCCGCGTACCAACGCGTAGGTCCCCCGATCCGAAACCAGGCCACGCAGCCGGGCGGCAGCGTCCTCCCCGATCGCCTCTACCAGGCTTCCCCCTCCTGACCAGAGGGCGTGGCGTTGGATGGCGGCGAACATTTCGGAGCGAGACACCGATTCGAGATCGATCTCCAGCAGAACCGTATCGACCCGATCCCAAAAATCGTTCACACGAGGCGGAAGGTCGGTGTCGGACGGCCGTTGAGCATGCAGGGTCCCGATCAGGTAATGCACTCGCCCTGCTGGATCGGTCAGTTCGTACGCCAGGGCATCGGCAGGACCATCAGCGACCTGCTCCCTCTTTCCCGAAGCGTAAGCCTGGGCCGCAACATGCAGGATGAGGAAAAACACAACCTTGTACTGCATGCCCAACCTTGACATATTCCAGCCGTTTTGTTAAGGTCTGAACGTTCGGGCTATAGCGCAGGGGTTAGCGTACAAGTCTGGGGGACTTGGGGTCGTGGGTTCAAGTCCCACTAGCCCGATTTTTGAATCCTCGCCTCTTTTTCTCCTCCATTGTTTTTCATCCTCCATTGTTGGGCGCCTGCCGCTAAAGCGGCACCGGGTCGACTCCGGGCTACGCTTCGCTTCGGTCCTTCGGACGGCGCCGGGGCGCCCCCTCCGTGCCCCTGGCGCGGGACTCCCAAAGTGGTGAATATTTTCACAGATTGCCTTGATCCGATCGCCAGGCCTCGCTACACTCCAACTGTGGATGGCAGGAGGTTGCCCGCCCCGACACGGCTTCGCCTGGCCCGGCTCTTCCAGCTTCTGGAGACCGAGGAATGGACCCGGCAAAGAAATCTCTCGAGCCGCCTTTTGGCACGTTGGCTGGAAGTCACGCCAGACACGCTTCGGCGCGACCTCTCCTGGCTGGAGGGGGATCACCCCGGTCGTGTCTGGGAAGCGAGCGAACTGCGGGAAAGACTGGGCCAGGTGCTCGGACTTCCAGGAGAGATCCGAACCGCCCTGGTGGGCCTGGACGATTGGGCCCTCGAGCTGGTGCTCCGGGGCAGTCTTCCCAGGGGGCTGAAGCTGGTCGCCGGTTTCGACAGCCGCCAGAACCGGCTGGAGACCCTGGACCTGGATCTGCCCCTGTACCCCTCGGTGGAGCTGCCCCAGCAGGTAGCCCGCCTGGGCATCGAGGCAGCGATCCTGGCCGTATCGCCCCAGCAGGCGCCCAGGATAGCCGAGAGGCTGGCTCAAAGCCGGATTCGGGGCATCCTCAACTTGAGCGGCTACCCCCTCAAGTCAAGCCAACACCTCCGCGTCGTTGACGGGAGTCTGAGTACATTGTGGAGCCACCTGGCCTTGGGCCTGGTCGGGCAAAAGGAGTCGTTTCATGGGTCGAGTGTATAATTTTTCCGCCGGTCCGAGCATGCTGCCGGAAGAGGTGCTGCAACGGGCAAGCCAGGAAATGTTGGACCACGAGGGCAGCGGGCAGAGCGTCATGGAGATGAGCCACCGTTCCAAGCAGTTCGCCAAAATCATCGAGGACGCCGAGCGCCTGGTGCGTCAGAACATGGCCATTCCCGACAGCTACGAGGTCTTGTTCCTCCAGGGCGGGGCCAGCCTGCAGTTCACCATGATCCCGATGAACTTTCTAACCGGTTCCAAAAAGGCCGACATCACCCTGACGGGAGCCTGGGCCCAGAAGGCCTACGAGGAGATCAACCGTTTGGGAACGGCGGTGGTTCAGGGCTCCTCCAAGGATAAAAAGTTCAGCTACCTCCCACCCATCCAGGGCGTGAGTCCCGATGCCGACTTTTTTCACATCACCTACAACAACACCATCGAGGGAACCCAGTACCATACCCTGCCGGACACCGGCACGGTTCCTCTGGTGGCCGACATCAGCTCGGGAATCCTCTCCGAACCCCTGGACATCGGCCGCTTCGCACTGGCCTACGCCGGGGCGCAAAAAAACCTCGGTCCTGCCGGTGTCACCCTGGTCATCGTGCGCAAGGACTTTCTGGCCAAGGCGCCGGATGCCAGGGACCTTCCCCCAATGCTGAGCTACAAGCTCATGGCCGAACACAAGAGCCTGTACAACACCCCGCCTTGCTATGCCATTTACATCCTCAAGCTGGTCCAGGAGTGGATCCTCCAGATCGGCGGCGTGGAGGCGCTCTACAAGGCCAATCGCCAGAAAGCCGAACTGCTTTACGGCTACCTGGACTCGAGCGAATTTTTCTACAGCCCCGTCAACAAGGCCGATCGTAGCCTCATGAACATCCCCTTCATCACCCGGATCGAGGACGCCGAGAAGGCGGAAGAGATCAACAAGCTCTTCGTCAAAGAGGCCGAACAGGTCGGCCTGGTGAACCTTGCCGGACACCGCAGCGTGGGCGGCATGCGGGCCAGCATCTACAACGCCATGCCCCTGGCCGGTGTCGAGAAACTTGTGTCCTTTATGAAGGACTTCGAAAAGAAACACAAATAAAGGAGTGACCATGTACGCCATCCAAACCTTGAACAAAATTGCAGCCTGCGGCCTGGACCGTTTGCCGCGCGATCAGTACGAAACCGCCACCGAAATCCAAAACCCCGTGGGGATCCTCGTGCGGAGCGCCGACATGCACACCATGAATCTTCCCGATTCGGTCCTGGCCATTGCCCGTGCGGGTGCGGGAACCAACAACATTCCCATTCCTCAATGTTCCGAGCGCGGCATCGTGGTGTTCAACACCCCGGGGGCCAATGCCAACGGTGTCAAAGAACTGGTGATCGCCGCCCTGCTTCTCTCGAGCCGCAAAATCGTCGAGGGGCTGAACTGGACCCAGACCCTCAAGGGCAAGGGCGATGAGGTTCCCGGCCTGGTCGAAAAGGGTAAGGCGGATTTTGCTGGGCCCGAAATCCAGGGAAAGACCCTCGGGGTGATCGGCCTGGGTGCCATCGGGGTCATGACCGCCAACGCGGGTCTGGCCCTCGGCATGCGGGTGCTCGGCTACGATCCCTACATCAGCGTGGAGGGCGCCTGGAAACTGAGCCGTGAGGTGGTCAAGGCCGGCAGTGTCGATGCCCTCATCGCAGAGGCGGACTACATCACCGTCCACGTCCCGCTGACTGCGGAAACCCGCGGCATCTTCAACAAGGAGCGCCTGGCCCGGCTCAAGAAGGGCGCCCGGCTCATCAACCTCAGCCGATCCGGTTTGGTGGACAACGAGGCCCTCCTGCAGGAAGTGAAGAGCGGCCACATCGCCGCCTACGTCACGGACTTTCCCGAGGATGAGCTGCTCGGTGTGCCGAATGTCTATTGTATCCCGCACCTGGGTGCGAGCACCCCCGAGAGCGAGGACAACTGCGCCATCATGGCCGTGGACCAAATCCGGGAATACCTCGAACGTGGTAACATCAAAAACAGCGTCAACTTCCCGGACTGTGACATGGCCCCCTCGGGCAAGGACAGGATCGTCATCATCAACCGAAACATTCCCAACATGGTCGGTCAATTCACCACCGTCCTGGCCAGGCGCAACATCAACATCGAGGACATGATCAACAAACACAAGGGGGACTGGGCCTACAACATCATCGATGTTTCAGGAGACCTGAACGGGGACCTCGAAAAGGAACTGCAGTCCATCGACGGCGTGGTCAAAGTGAGGATCCTCCCCAACTGCCGATGAACCCGCAGATCCTCCTGGTGGATGACGACGAGACGACACGAGACATCCTGAACCGGCTATTCGAACGGTTGGGAGTGAAGATTGCCACTGCCGCGAATCCTGAAGAAGCCCTGGCTGTCCTCAGTCAGGGCTCTTTTTCTGCGGCCATCCTCGATCATCAATTGAAGGGCAGTCTCGGAATCGATTTGGCGCATCGTTTGGCCCGGCAGTATCCCGGCCTCAAACTCATCTCCCTGAGCGGAGACGTGGTCCCGGACCCCGTCTTCTGCCGGCACATGGTCAAGCCCGTTCGACTGGCGGACCTCCGCGAACTTCTCCTCTTCCTTGGCTTTTCATAACCTCGACATTATGGTAAAACCGTTGCGGAGGTGAGGATGCGCAAAACTTGCTTTTTCCTGCTGGGAGTGATGCTCCTTTCGTGCGGCAACACCCAGGCGCAAAGCCCCGATAGGAGTCAAACGATGGAATTCGTGAAACAGCAGGGTGATGGCCTTTTCGCCATCATGCAAACCAACCGTGGGGACATCGTCCTCCGCCTGGAATATGAGAAGGCCCCGATGACCGTGGCGAATTTCGTCGGGCTTGCCGAGGGCACCCTGGAACCCCTCGTCCGCCGAGGGCAGCCCTACTACGACGGGCTCACCTTTCACCGCGTGGTGGCCGACTTCGTGATCCAGGGGGGCGATCCTCAGGGCAATGGCCGGGGCGGCCCGGGCTACACCTTTCCGGATGAAATCACCGATTTGAAACACGACAGCGCCGGCATCCTGTCCATGGCCAACGCAGGGCCGAACACCAACGGCAGCCAGTTTTTTATCACGCACCGGCCGACGCCGCACCTCGACGGAAAACACAGCGTGTTCGGCAGGGTGATTCGCGGCATGGAGGTGGTGAACGCCATCCAACAGGGGGACAGCTTGATAACCCTGACCATCGTCCGCAACGGCGAAAAGGCGGGCAATTTCCGCCCGACCCAGGCCACATTCACTCAGATGATTCAACAGGCCACCCGGCGCCAGCAGGAGCAGGCGGAACAGAGAAAGCAGGCGGACCTCGCCACGGTGAGCCAGCGCTGGCCCAACGCCCGGATCACCGCGAGCGGGCTTCGTTACCTGGTGCGTTCCGCCGGAAACGGCCCCAAGCCCAACCGGGGCCAAAACATCAGTGTCCACTACGAGGGGCGTCTCTTGAACGATCAGGTGTTCGATTCCAGCCTTCGACGCAACGAGCCTATCCAGTTTCCCGTGGGCACCGGACGCGTCATCCCTGGCTGGGACGAGGGGCTCCTGGATATGCGGGTCGGCGAGAAGCGGACCCTGATCATTCCCCCAAACCTGGCCTACGGTTCCGAGGGTGCGGGGGGTGTCATCCCACCGGATGCCTGGCTGGTCTTCGATGTGGAGCTGGTGGCAATCAGTCCCTGAGCTGTTGCTTTAACTGTTCGATGGTCCCGAGGATCTTGTCCAGGGAAAAAGGCTTCACGAAGTAGCCGTCGGCCTGGTTTTTGAACGCCAGCTTGACGAACTCGTAGCCGTCCACCGCCGTGTTGATATAGATCTTCGTGGACAGCTTCGGCGGCACGCCCCGGCGCGACTCTTCGTCCCGAATCCGCACAAGAAGCTCCTGACCGCTCAAACCCGGGATCATTTGGTCCAGGATCATGACCTGATAGGGTTGTTGGCGGTCCAGAGCCTGCAACCACCGGTTCCAGGCGGCCACGCCGTCGGGGGCCTCCTCCACCTCGTTGTTTTTGGCCAGCACCCGGGTTAGAACCATTCGGGTCAGAGCATCGTCCTCCACCACCAGGATTTTCAACGGAGTGGCGGCATTTTCTGCCGAAAGCGGCCGTTGTGCAGCTCGGGCGGGTAACCTGGCCGGCAGCACCGGATCGTAAAAGAGACGGCTCAGGGCCGGTTGTTCCTCGGCGCTGCTGAACAAAAAAGAAACGACGACCTCGGGCTGGCTTCGATCCCAGTCCGCAATGTCCGGATGCAGGCTGTAGAGGCAGCCGACCTTTGCTAAATTGTTGAAGAGGGGTAAACGAGCCCAGGCGGCTTTATCGAGACTGGTTTTGAACGTTTTTTGAAGCACCCAGAGTCGGGCCCCTTCCTCCAGAGAGCGATGTATCGTTGCCAGAGTCTCCCTGGATAGAGGCGATTTCCACTCGAGGAAATTGACCGGATCGGCTGGCCTCGCTTTTTGTTTGGCGGGCTGCAATTCATCTTGCTCCGGAAGGTCCTGGCCGCCTAGAACGCTCTTACGGAGGTGGTCGATCAGCCTGAACAGGGGATCGAGATCCAAACCCTGACAATTTCCGGATTTCCGGGCAGTATCGAGGCGATCTTCCATCCGATGAACAGCCCGGGAGGCGTGAGCGAAACCCGCCAGGGCCAGGGTCCCCTTCAGACTGTGCGCCTTTTGAAAGGCCAGGTGCACGTCAGCGATTTCGCACCGTTGTTCGACTTTCAGAAGAACTTTTTCCCAATCTTCCAACAGGCCGACGATTTCCTCGAGGTCTTTCATCTTTTTTAGCTTACCATGTTTTTTCAATTTGTACGTTTTTTCAATTTGATTGAGATCGAGTTTCCTTCCCGGTATTTTCTTATTAAATTATCAAGACAAAGGAGGTAGCATGCCATTCACTCTCGATCCCTTACCCTATCCCTACGAGGCCCTGGAACCGCACATCGACACGATGACCATGCAGATTCACCACGACAAGCACCACCAGGCGTACGTCAACAATCTGAATGCCGCCCTTGCCGGTCACGAGGCCGACACCTGGGACATCGAAAAGATTCTGACCCAACTCGACAAAATCCCCGAGGACAAAAGGACCGCGGTCCGCAACAACGGCGGTGGACACCACAACCACAGTCTGTTTTGGGAAATTCTGACGCCCGGTGGGAGTAACGTTCCTGGCGGAGATCTCAAAGACGCGATCGACAAGTCCTTCGGATCTTTCGACAACCTGAAGGCGGAGTTGACCAAGGCCGGCAGCACCCGTTTCGGTTCCGGCTGGGCCTGGCTGGTGCTCAAATCGGACAAGAGTTTGAGCGTCATCAGCACGCCCAATCAGGACAGTCCCCTGATGGACGGCCTGCGTCCGATTTTGGGCATCGATGTTTGGGAACACGCCTACTACCTGAAGTATCAAAACCGCCGGCCCGACTACCTGGCAGCAATTTTTAACGTGATCAACTGGGACAAGGTCGGGGAGCTTTACGCAAAGTATTCGAAATAGAGCGCATCGCCGATACCCCGGAGGAAGGAGGTCCCACCCTCCTTCTTTTGGGTGTACAATGATTCATGAAAACTCTTGTTTCCTGCCTCATCCTGGGGTTTCTGTTTCTGAGCTGTGCCGGCCAGGGACAAAGTGCCCCCAATCCGAGTCGCTCACAGGGCAGCCCTCGAACGCCGATCGCACCCCTGCCACCCACCTCGGACCCCTCCCCGGCTGCCGAAACATTTCGTGATCTGAAGCCCCTCCAACCCGATCCCGCACAGAGCCTGGGAGCGGAGGCCGCCGACTGGTACGCCGATGCCGTGGGGTACCATATCTGGGTCAACGCCTTTTACGACTCGGACGGGTCGGGGGTCGGTGACCTGAGGGGGATCACGCAAAAACTGGACTACCTGGCCGATTTGGGTGCGGACCTCGTGTGGCTGTCTCCCTTTTTTGAATCGAGCAGCGAGGCCATCAACCTCCACATGTACGACACCACCGATCATTACCGTGTCGACCCGCGCTTCGGGAAAAACGAGGACGTCGACGAGCTGTTGCGCGAAGCTCACCGCCGGGGTATCCGGGTGATTTTCGACTGGGTTCCCAACCACGTTTCCAACAAGCATCCCTGGTTCCTGCAGAGCTCCCAATCACAAAACGATTACCGCGATTGGTTCGTGTGGCGGGAACGCGCGGGATCCCAGCAGGGTCCCTGGGGGCAGCAGGTTTGGCACCGCCACTCCAGCGGCTTTTATTATGGGGTCTTCTGGTCCGGTATGCCGGACATCAATTGGCGTCATCAACCTGCCAAGGACGCCATGGTCAACGTGGTGATCCACTGGCTAAACCGGGGCTTCGACGGCATGCGTGTCGATGCGGTCAAATACCTCTACGAGGACCCCGCCTCGGTGGCTGGTGGCTATGCCGACCAGCCCGAGACCAAGGCCCTTTTTCAGGCCCTCCGTGCCCAGGTTCTGGACCGCTATGCCGACTACAAAGATGGTCGGGGGCGGCCCTTGCACAAAATGATGGTGGCCGAAAACTGGACCAACGACCGCAGCAACCTGCTGAGCTACCTGGTCGTCGATCAAAAACCCGGTTTTCACATGACTCTGGACTTCGAGTTCGCCTATTTGGCCGATGCCCGAAACATCTTCGGGCTCAAGAGCCTGGGCCTCTGGGCCGCCACCCTACCCGCAGGGGCACGCACCGCCACCTTCCTTTCCAACCACGACAATGTGGTGGTTCGGCCCATGAGCAAGCACGGGCCGGAAATGATGATTGCCGTGGCGGCCCTTCAACTCTTGTGGATCGGGACCCCCTTCATCTATTACGGCAATGAGGTCGGCATGCCCGACGCCTCCGGATTCGCCGGTCAATCCCATGCCGACCGCCGCCACCGGCAACCCATGGCGTGGGAGCTCGTGGACAAACAAAAGGGAACAGCCGACAGCTTATGGAGTTTCCACAAAACCCTGATCCGCCTGCGAAAAGATCGCATCAGCCTGCGCCGCGGGGATATGGCCTTTTTGGAAGGCCCCGACAAGGTTCTCGCCTTTGTGCGCCGCCACCGGGAGCAAAGGACCTTGGTCCTGATCAATCTGGGCTCCACGCCTGCTTCGATTTCCAGCCTGGCGCTGCCTTCCCCTGTCTCGGGAAGACAGGTGGCGAAACTGATCGGCTGGGGCAATTCAGATCTCGGGGTCCGCGGCGGTTCGCTCTTTGGCAATATGCCGGCGGGGGCGGTGGAGGTCTGGGACCTTCCCTAGTCCAGCCTCTCGTGCGGCATGAGCCGCCTCTTGGGACGGAAATAGATCTTGGGAGAATACTCGTACAGGTCCGAAACTCGGGTCATATAGATGCAGGCAAATTCCTCGACCTGCCCGGCATAGCGGCTTTCCTCGTTGCCTGCCCTCAGGATCTCCCCCCAATGCGCGTTGAAGTGGGAGCGGTAGAGACCGACCTTTTCGGAGATCTCCTGGTTCAACCGGTCCACCTGCTGAAAAAGCTGCTCCAACCTGCTCCGATCCACCTCCCGGCCCTCGTAGCGCCTCAGATCGATTTGGTTGATTTCATGTTCGATCTTTTCTTTTTCGGTCATCAGGGTGTCGATCTCGGCTTGAATCGATCGGGATTTACGGATACTGGCGATTTCGCTTTCCAAATCCTCCAGAACCAGGGCCGTCCGCCAATCGCAGCGTTTCTTGATCGAGACCACATCACCGTAGATGTGGTCTCCGATGTAGAGGATTTCCCTGCCATCCAGGCCCAGATCCCGCTGCAGGGGCTGAAACCATCCCCCTTGATAAATCCCCCGAACGATTTTTCCTTCGTGGTTGGACATCAGGCCGGTTTCGGGATCGACTTTGAGGAAGCGTCCCGGATATTCAAAAAACCGGGGTTTGTCCGCCAGAGTGATGACGATATCGAAGACGTCTCTCCAGGATCGGTGCTTCTTGAGATAGGGATCGATGGTGTGCTCCAGCAGGACCTTAGTGTAAGAGTAGTCCGAGTTGGTGATGATCATCAGCTTCTTCCCGTAGTCCTTGTACCTTTCCAAAAGCCCAGCCACCTTCGGATCGGTGACGATGAACTTATCCAGGTTCGCTCGCACCACGGACTTTACCGAGTTGTTGCGGTGCACCATATCCACGGCGTACAGGGCATCGTTGGAAAGATGGCCGTAATCCGGGAGATTTTCCCCACCCTCCTTGAGTTCCACCAGCATGGAAAACAAGACCCCGGCCGAAATGGCGAAGAGGGTGTCCAGGGGCTGAAAGTTCGGATCTCCCAGATCCACCACCACATTCTGATACACCCGCTTCAAAGTGCGAAAATCCAATTGCTTCAAACCGTGGGCAGCCTGTTTGATCTTGCCGAAACGGCTGAGCTTGAGCAGGTTTCCCCGCTCCTTATCGATCACCAGGCCCACCGTGGCCCGGTCATAATCGAACACGAAGTCCCTGACCGCCGACGGATACCCCAGCTCGTCTACCAGATAATTTTTGGCGTGCTGGAAGGTCAGCTCCTCGAAGGCACGCGAATAGTAGCGAACCAGGGTGTAATCCATGTCGAAGCCGATCATCTGGATCTGTTTCAGGTTGAGGGACCGATTGACGTACACGCTCATGTTATTTTCCTAGCTCCTCGAGAAGTTGGCATTCTTGCAGTCGGAGATACAGGGGCTTTTCGTGGCCCTTGACGTTGGCTGTGTCGATTTGTTTTAAGGTGTTGTAGGCCTCGTAGGTCAACCTCGCCAGTACGCCCAGGTTTCCGGCAAAGTTTTCTGCACTCATCTGGGCGATAAGCTGGTCGTTCGGCGATTTGTTGCGGTATGCGGTCTTCACCAGAACGGTGATCTGATCGGTGAGCTGGCTGCGGGCCAGGCTGATGAACAGGGCCATAGCCCAGAGCATTTTGTACAGCTCGTCCAGGTGGTAGCCCTGCTGGCGAAAGGTCTGGTTTCTCTCGGTCAGCTCTTCGATGGAATTCCAGACCTCCCGCTCGAGGTGGAGCCTGTGGAACTCCGGTTTGATGTAAGGACTGGCGACATTCTGACGGTAGTGCTGGGCCAATTTTTCCAGCTGATGAAAAAGAACGGTATGCTGTACCAGCATGATCTAGGTCCCGACGTCCATCATTTGGATTTACTGACCTGTCGCGCCTGGTTGATCTTGTCCATTTTGCGATAAAATTTGACTTGTTTTTCGATTTCCCAGGTATCTGCAATCATGATTTTGTCTTGTGAGGCCTTGATGTTTGGATCCTTGAGAAGTTCCTTCAGGGCGCTGTTTCCTTCGGCGGCACTAACACCGACCATTTTGAGCAGCTCTTGAGTCCCAAAACTCAGCTGGTGGGACTGGCCCGATCGGATGGGGATGCGGCTTTTCTCTAATTGAATAAGAATGACGTCGTAAAGGCGCCCGGTGAGGTTTTGCATGGTGGTATTCGCCAGCTGTTTGTAGATCAGCCAGATTCGATCGGCGAGGAGGGTGGTCAATCGCGTGATGAGCTGGGGCTGCTTTTGGATCATTTGCTGAAAGTTGGCCCTGTTGACCACCAAAAGCTCGCTGTCCTCGTAGGCATCGGCGCTGGCCGATCGGGCCTTGTTGTCCAAAAGAGCCATCTCGCCGAAGATATCCCCGGGTTTGAGCATGGCCAAAAGAACTTCCTTGTCGTTGACAATTTTGGAAATCTTGACGCTGCCCTTTTGAATGATGTAAAGCTCGTTGCCCGGCTGCCCTTCCGAAAAGATCATGGTATCCTTGGGATAGGTCCGGTTGAATTCGTTGGCCGGAGCATCGAGGTAGGCCACCTTGGCGTAGGGTTTGATCTTGAGCATCCGCTCCTTGGCCAGGGCCACATTGGAACCGTTGGGGACATTCTTGATATATTGGTAATAACTGTAGAAGGCCTGGTTGTACTTGCTTTGCTTCAGGTAATACTCGGCGACCTGAAAAAGGTGGTTGGGATCCTCGGTCTCGGCGCTGTTTTTCAGGGTCAGTTCGGTGAGCGCCTTGTCAAGGTGGCGCATCCTTTTGCTGAATCCCTGGATGATTTTGAGCGCGACCGGGGCGTTGCGCTCGATGAGTAAACCGTACTGGTCACGGTGTACCTGAATGAGGGAAACATCGGTGAGGGCCTGGGCCGTTTCGATGTGGCTATGGTTGCTCATGGTACTGACCACGCCAAAAAAGTCGCCAGGGTTGAGGATGTCGGACTCTTCCTCCTGAACGATGCTCACCTCTTTGGAAATCCTGACCTTACCGCTGCGAATAATGTAAAAATGGTCCGCATTTTGTTTCCCCTCGACGATGATATACGCGTCTTTTTTGAAATTGACCAGGGTTAACTGAAGCGGATTATCCATCGAATCTCCATTTAATTATAGGCAGCCGATTCTTGCGCCGTCAATTCATTATCGGATCAAGAGGAAATCTTGAACAGAGCTTTTTCACCTCCTCTCCGACATTTTTCACCACCCCAGCATCCCCTTTGGATTTCAACACATCGAGGATGAAACGGGCAATTTGCTCCATTTCCGCCTCTTTCATCCCCCGGGTGGTAACGGCCGGTGTGCCAATTCGGACACCAGAAGTCACCGCGGGACTTTGTTGGTCAAATGGTATCGCGTTTTTATTGACGGTGATGTGGGCCTGGTCCAGCCATTCCTGAGCCTCCTTCCCGGTGACACCCAGCGGTGTCAAATCGACACAAAAGAGGTGGTTATCGGTACCGCCGCTCACGATTCGGGCTCCGCCCTCCTTCATGAACTTCGCCAAAGCGCGGGAGTTGGCAAGGACATTCTTTTGATACTCGATGAATCCGGGAGTGGTCGCCTCGTGGAAGGCCACAGCCTTGGCCGCGATGATGTGCATGAGGGGTCCGCCCTGAATGCCCGGGAAGATGGTCCCGTCCAGAATTTCGCTCCAGGTTTTTTTGCGCCCACTCTTGGGGGCGATGATTCCGAGGGTGTTCTCCCCATCCCGGCCCACCAAAACCAGCCCGCCGCGGGGACCGCGAAGGGTTTTGTGGGTTGTTGTGGTGGTGATGTGGCTGTGTGGGACCGGCGTCGGATAGAGGCCCGCGGCGACGAGTCCGGCCACGTGGGCCATGTCGGTCAACAGGATGGCCCCCACCTCGTCAGCGATGCGGCGAAATTGCTCGAAATCCAGGACCCTGCTGTAGGAGCTGAAGCCTGCAACGATCATCCTGGGACGGTGCTGCCGGGCAAGCTGGGCGATGTTGTCGTAATTCACCTGCTCGGTTTCACGGTCCACGCCGTACGATACCACTTTATAAAGCTTGCCCGAAAAATTGGCCGGTGATCCATGGGTGAGGTGCCCGCCCTGGGCCAGGTCCATCCCAAGAATCGTGTCACCAGGCTTCAGAAAACTGAAATACACTCCCATGTTGGCCTGGGATCCACTGTGGGGCTGGACGTTGGCATAATCGGCCTGGAAAAGGATTTTGGCACGTTCTCGGGCGAGTTCCTCCACCTCGTCGACATACTCACAACCGCCGTAATAACGCTTGCCCGGGTATCCCTCGGCGTACTTGTTGGTCAGGACGCTGCCGGCAGCTTCGAGTACCGCCCCGCTCACGATATTCTCCGAGGCGATGAGCTCGAGGTTGTGCTCCTGACGCATCCTTTCCCGATGCATCGCCTGAAAAAGCTCCGGGTCGAGTTTTTGAATTTTTTGCATGGGGTCCCCTTTCAATAAAAACCTGTAACCTCGACAGCATGCCAGAAGATGCCTTCTTTATCAAGACCGCCTCCATCCCCCTTCGATTCCACTCCGATGACGGCCGACTCCCCCTGACGTTCTAAGACGAGGCGCTTGCCATCGAGCTCGGCAAAATAGGATCGCAGGGGATCGGCCGGACGCTGAAATCCCTCGGGAGAATAACCGGAACCCAGGTAGGGATCGGCCCCCACCCAGCCGACCCCGGGAAGGTAGAACTCCACCCAAACGTGGGGAACGAGTTGCCGCGTGGTGAGAACGAGAAAACCCCGGACCCAGCGGGCGGGGATTTTGGACGCACGAAGCAGGGCCACCAGGGCCTGAACTCCCTGAAGAACGCTTCCACGCCCGAGCCGCAGCGCATCCAGGGCAGTCGGGGGAGCGGGCTCGTTCCAACGGAAGTTTTGAGCCAGCCAATAATAGAGACCTCGGGCCCTCTTGTAGGGGCCCCTGGTGGGAGATGGCCAGCCACCGGTGTTGGTGGAAAGGGTGCGGACAAATTCGTTGTTCCAGGGTATTTCCTCGTCCGACAGGAGATAAGGGGCAATAGCGGGAAACACGGTGACTTCCGGGGTGTCATACGATCGCAGACGAAGGCTCGACTGAAAGGTCACATAAATGGCCTCCCAGTCCGCGACAATCTGTCCTCTGAGTCGGGCGGGTACCTTCCACCAGAGAACGCCCTGTTCCAGACTGGAGGTTCCTAACTCGTTTCCCGGCTGCCGCGCAACGATGAATCCCCGTTGCATCCAATCCTCGGCGAAACCCATCACCGGCACGAGGCGGTCCGCCGACTCCCCGACGGTCCAATTGGCCTCTATCCTTCGAGCGAGCAGATACTGACGACCGTTTTTGAGTTCGAGGCTCCCTACCTGTGTGCCAATCTCGAAAAAAACACCGGAGGAGAAGCCCTCCCGGGTCAAAACACGCAGGGTCCCCGAGGTAGCCCCGGTGGGAATGCGTACCTTGACCCTGCTATCTGTCCACTCTTCGATCTCGCTGCCACTGACCCGCAGGAAGGGTTCCAGAGTGAAGTTGTTCGCCGGCAAGGGGCCCCAGGGGAAGAGGACCGTCCCCGGTCGGTCACCGAATCCTTCACCCTCGATGACCAGAAGCTCGGAAACCTGAGCCCTCCCGGGGTTGAGACTTCGAATGACGGCACCGGAGGAGGCCTTCGGTCCATCTTCCCCAAAAACCCGCGGAAGTTCCTTCTGGTTCACCCAAAAGAGCGCGGTGACCCGCCCGGAGGGGGTAACGAGCCGCAGGGGCCCGGATACCGCCCGCTCGGGGATGTAAAACTCGATTTGCCGATCGGTCCAGGAAAGGATATCGGTGGGCTTGACCATCTCCTCCCCGACGAAGAGACGGGTGTTTTGTTGGGTGCCGAGGTTGACACCCTGGACCCGTGTCAGGTTTCCGGGAAATCCGACCGCAGGGTCCAACTTTTGCAATTGCGGGGAGGGATTTGCCAGCGTTTGAAACAGGATCAGGCCCAGAATGAGAAGGATCAGGCCGACCAGAGGCAGAAAAAGTTTATGGCGATAGAACATGGAGCTCGAGGGCCAGGCTGCGTCCCTGATCGGATTTTCCGAAAGGATAGAAAAGCACAGGAACTTCCGGCTCCATTGTAATGGTTTGGACGGTGCTCATCAGACCGACGAATCGGCCCTCCTCGCTCCGACGGCGCGCATCAACCTGGATGATCATCAAAAACCGACCATTCTGAGGAAAGGGCGTGATCCGAAAAGCGATCGAGAGGTCTTGTCTTTCCAAACGGAATCTGATCGGGGTCCCCTCCACCAGCACTTTCTCGGCTCCTTCTTCCCATTGATCGGTTTCGGAGGAAACCGCCGGCTGGAGAGCCTCCAGTCGAGCCGAAACCTTCAGACGGTACGGAACCTCTTCCTGAGCGGCCAGGATCGAACCGAGGACCAACAGGGTCAGACAGCCAGGAACCCTCAGGATCAAGGACGTCTCCGATAATTCGTGACTTGAATGAATTCGGGGTTACCTGAGGTGGTCAGCTCAAACCCCTCGGGCAGCTGGAACGTAATCACTTCTTCATTGTTTGCGTTGGGACCTTCCAGGGTCTGGAGGAGACGGCCCATAAAGATGCCGCCTATGAGAGCGGCAAAGACGGCTGCGGCAGCCCACACAACCCGCACTCTGCTGGAAAGCCAATTTTTGGGCCGCACCATGATTTGCTTCTCGCGGATGGTTTGCTCAATCCGAAGAAATACCGCCTCACGGCGGCTTTCGAAGTCAGGCTCCGGGGCCTTTTGCAACAACGCGGACAGGTGTTCCCGGGACTTACGAAAAGATTCGAACTCTGCCTTCCCGGCCCAGGCGCTTTCAAAGCGCCCCCGCAGGGCCTCAGGGACCTCCCCATCGAGGTAGGCCGAAAAATCCGAGCGTTTATCCATGGATAACCTCCTGCTTCAGGCGAGTAGCGAGGCTTTGCCTCGCCCGATGGATCCGAACCTTGACGTTTCCTTCCGTGATGTGGAGCGTTTCGGCAATTTCTGCATAGTTGAAATTGAAATATTCTTTGAGAACCAGGGGGACACGAAGATTGAAGGGCAGGCTCATAAGAGCCTCCTGAACAAGGCCGGCCTCCACCGACCGCAAAAAACGCGTGTCGGAAGACTCGGTGGTGTAGTTTGATTGATCTTGAAAAATGTTTTGGTGAATGGCGCTTTCTCGTTTCCGACGTTTATCATAATTTAACGCAAGATTTCGAGCCACCCGCAGGAGCCAGTAACGAGCCGTCTCGTCGTGCGGAAGCTGCTGGATACGCTCATAGTACTTGATCATGGCCTCCTGAACAATTTCCTCGGCAAGATCTTCCCGACCCGTAATCCGAAAGACGACCCTCATCAGAAGGATGTAATTTTCATCATACACCCTTCGAAAGATCTGCTGAAGGTCCTTCATCTCAGTCTAAACCATGAATTGGCCATGGGGTTACACCTTTTTCCGGAGGCGGTACCCATCGGGAATATCCTCGACGCTCCACCCTCGGGACTCGATCTGCCGCCGAAGCTCGTCCGCTGCCGACCAGTTTTTCAGCTTTCGGGCTTCCAGCCGCTGCCGAGCCAGGGATTCCACTTCCTCAGGAGCGCTCTCCTCCCGGAATGCATGCTCCAACCCCAAGCCCAGGAGCCTGTCCACCCAGCCCAGGACGCGGAGCTTTCTATCTGCAGGGATGGCCGTGTCTTTGACCATGGTCCACAGGGTCCCCAGCGCCTTGGGGGCATTGAGGTCGTTGTAAAGATCCGAACGAATTTGCCGAACCACCTCGTCCTCATCGTCCACGCTCGATTCGAAAAAAAGCGTCGCTGCCGAGGGGGTGCTCGTTTTCATGGCGGCCAACCGCTCGATCAGGTTCATCCGGCCGTTTTTGGCGGCATCCAGGGCCTCGTAGCTAAAAACCAGCTGGGTGCGGTAGTGGGCATTGAGCACGAAATACCGATAGTCCATTGGGTGGTATCCCTTGGAGGTCAGAACCGAGAGGGTCAGAAAATCTCCCGAGCTCTTGCTCATCTTTTCTTTCTGCAGGACCAAAAACTCCCCATGAAGCCAGTAGTGGACCCAGGGGTGCCCAAAGGCAGCCTCGCTCTGGGCGATTTCATTGGTGTGATGCACGGGAATGTGATCCACCCCGCCGCAGTGGATGTCGAAGCGCTCGCCGAGGTACTTGCTGCTCATGGCGCTGCACTCGATGTGCCAGCCCGGGTACCCCCTGCCCCAGGGGCTGTCCCAGGTCATGGCCTGGTCGGAAAACTTGCTCTGCGTAAACCAGAGCACGAAATCCCGGGGATGGCGCTTGTTGGGATCGCTGTCCACCCGGCCCTGGGCGTCGGCCTTTTGACGGTCCAAAAGGGCGAGCTTGCCGTAATCGGTAAATCGGGAGGTATCGAAATAGACGTTTCCGCCGGCCTGGTAGGTGAAGCCCTTTTGCTCGAGTTTTTGGATCAGGGCGATCATGTCCTGGATGTGCTCGGTGGCCTTGCACACGACACCGGGGTTCTTGAGTCCCAGGGCTTCCCAATCCCGAAAAAAGGCACGGGTAAAGAATTCGGCGATATCCCAGACCGTCATGCCGCGCTCGCGGGCACTTTTGATCATCTTGTCTTCGCCCTCGTCCCCGTCGCTGGTGAGGTGGCCGACATCGGTCACGTTGACCACGTGATCTACCCGATATCCGGCATCCTCCAGTACCCGATGCAACAGGTCCTCGAAGATATAGGTGCGCAGATTGCCGATGTGGGCGTAGTTGTAAACGGTGGGGCCGCAGCAGTATATCCGGGCCCTGCCTTCCTCCAGGGGCTGAAACAGTTCGGTTTGACGGGTCAACGTATTGTAAAAATAAACGGGATGTGCCAACCTACCTCCGAAATCATGATCCGGGACAGTGGCACTATAGAGAAATACCTCAGGAGAATCAACACCCGCCTGGTCTGGTACCGGGACGAACCCCTGGCGCCCCGTACCACCTTTCGACTGGGCGGCCGGGCGGATTACCTCGTCGAACCCAGTAACGCGGAAGAGGTCGAGGCCCTGGTGGAGCTCTGTTACCGGGAAGAACTCCCTCTCTTTGTCCTCGGCAGTGGGGCCAACATCCTGGTATCCGACAAGGGTATTCGGGGCCTGACTCTGGCCACGCGCAGACTGCGAAACCTGGAGATCTCCAACGGGGAGGCTACCCTGGGCGCCGGTTGGGAGGTGGACGAGATCGCCTCCCTCCTCCAGGAAAAAGGTTACCGGTGCCTCGACTTTGCCGCGGGCATGCCGAGTTCGGTGGGCGGCGCTGTCTGGATGAACGCCCGCTGTTACGATCAGGAGGTCTCCGAGATCTTTCAGGAAGCGAAAATCCTGGGCCCCAACGGCATCACATCCCACCCCAGACGCGCAGAGGAATGGGCGTACAAGGTCAGCCCCTTTCAGGGGCAACGGCAAATCATCCTGGAAGCCCGGTTTCAATTGAGGGAAGACGATCCCCAAAGGATCAAAACCGATATGGACCGTCTGCGAGCCGATCGTGAGTCCAAGGGGCACTACCGCTCACCCTGCGCCGGCTCCATTTTCAAGAACAACCGTGCCTTCGGCCAACCGAGCGGGGTCATCATCGACCGCCTCGGACTGAAGGGACTGAGCGTGGGGGGAGCACGGGTGTCCGACTGGCACGCCAACATCATCGTCAACACCGGCACGGCCACCGCCCGGGACGTTCGGGACCTCATCGCCCTGGTGAAAAACAAAGTCCTCGAAAACACGGGCTTTCTGCTCGAAGAAGAAGTCCTCTACGTGGGAGATTGGGACTAAAAGGTACGGCCCAGGAGGAGTTTCCAGGTCCCCACGCCTTTTTCCAGTTCCCAGGGGAGGGTCAAATCCGCTCGGACTTCCGGGTGCCGGAACCGAAACAGAAACTCCCCCCTGAATCTTTTTTGAATGTAATCACCCCCCAACTCGATGAGAAAGAGCTGGGAATCGTACCGCAAACTTCCCGTGATTCGATGCGGGCGGACTTCCTCCCACTGGTTCCACAGGGCTTGAAATCGCCCCGACCATTCGCCCCACCCCAGGCCGACCTCCCCCAGCAGAGCCCGTTTTTCTTTCATTGGATCGATATCCAGTTCGGCCTTGACCTTGAATTTCCATTCCTCGCTTTCCAGATTCAACCCCACCGAACTCAGGGATCGGAGATGCCAGGAATCGAAATCCCGATCCAGGTCCCATCGCTGAACGGCCCGCACCCATTTCCCATCACACTCGATCCTTTGCTGAAGGGCCCAACGGCCATCATGGCTGGCCAGGCTGTGGAGTTTCAACCCGGTAAACGGACTGAGACCCAGTCGGAGCCCCACCAAATGTGACGGGCGCCAGGAATCGGCCTTTTCCAACCGAGCCAGGACATCCATCCCCTGATCGAGTCCTCCCCAACCCAGGTGAATCTGGTGCCGCCAGCTCACCTCGCGCCCCCGAGGACGTTCAAACCATCCGGTTTTTTCCTCCTGATTCCGAAACCTGGCCTCGAGCTCCCAGTTCCACCGAGACCACCAGGGACCCGCCGGCGGCATCCACCCCATACCCAGGGAGCCGCTTTGATCGCTGGCCCGCGTTCCCCAAAACAACCAGGGTTCGATGCTCAGGGCTGCGGCCCAGGTGTGTGCCTGACGCGCCTCGTAGCGAGGGGCCGCTCGGGTCATTCGGGTCCAGGCGGTGTCCCAGGCAAGGGGAAGCGCCGACCTGAAGGCCGCAAGCCCAAGGCCGGACCATTCCAAATCCCCGAGGCTCAACGGCCCCGCCTGAAGAGCGCCGCTGCCGGATCCCTCGAAATCGGTCCAGACAAAAAATCCCGAATCGGCGGTCTTTGCCCGAAACCCTCCGCCCTTCAGCCCCTCCGGGCTCCACTGGGTCGACACCACCAACTGAGGCCAGACGGAGGCCGCAATCGACAAAAAAATCACATACCTCATACACTGATAACCGCCTGCACCGCGATCTTGTCCCGATTTTTGAGCAGATTCTCCGTAATTCAAAAAAGTTTCGTAGTGCCTCAGCAATTGTCCCCCAGAATTAACGACTTTTGGGCCAAAAATTAGTAAAACTGTTCGCAAAAGCCACGATCCTCGAACACATTCCTCAAATAATGGAAACAAATATCGCCTGCAAAAAACCCGGATTTTCCCAATTAGGCGAAAACCATAAGCTACATGGGCCCATGTTGGAGCTGACAGGCAAAACTTGAGCACAATCAACGCGGCACTGGGAAAAAGTTTGACAATTTCACTGAATTATGACAAAACAAAAAAGGAGGCAACACAAAGCGCATGGTCATCCTCACCCTCAATTGCGGTAGTTCGTCGGTCAAATATCAGGTGTACGATTGGTCCAACAAAAAAGTGATGGCACGGGGAATCGCCGAACGCGTGGGTACCCAGGAGGCAGTACTGGAACACAACGCCGCGGGTAAGGAACCCTACCGACTCGCCAAGCCCATGCCCAATCACCAGACCGCCATCGAGACCCTCCTCGACGTGATCGTCGATCCCTGGCAGGGGGTGATCTCCAACATCCAGGAGGTGAAGGCGGTGGGACACCGCGTTCTTCATGGCGGCCAGCGATTCGGAACGAGCGTGCTCATCAATCCCCAGGTCCTGCAAACCTTTCGCGAACTTCAGGATTTGGGCCCCCTTCACCTCCCCCCCAACATCATGGGCATCGAGGCCGCCCAAAAGGTCTTGCCCAACGTGCCGCACGCCGCCATCCTCGACACCGCCTGGCACCAGACCATGCCCCCCACCAGCTACATCTACGCCGTCCCCTACCAATGGTATACGGAGTACGGGGTCCGGCGCTACGGCTTCCATGGAACGAGTTTTCTTTACACGGCCAAGAGGGCTGCGGCCCTGCTCCACAAAAAACCCCGGGAAACTAACCTCATCATTTGCCACATCGGCAACGGGGCCAGCATGTGCGCCGTCCGCGATGGCTGCTCCCTGGATACCAGCATGGGGCTGACTCCCCTGGAGGGTCTGGTGATGGGCACCCGCAGCGGGGACATCGACCCGGCCATCATCAACTTCGTTTGCCGTAAAGCGGGACTCTCCAGCCAGGAAGTCGAAAATGCCTTGAACAAAAAGAGCGGGGTCCTGGGCATCACGACGAAATATATCGACCGCCGGGACGTGGTGCAGGCCGCCGAGCAGGGCGACACCCTCAGCCAGCTGGCCCTGGAGATCGAGGCTTACCGAATCAAAAAATACATCGGCGCCTACACCGCTGCCCTGGGCCGGGTGGACGCCGTGGTGTTTACGGCGGGAGTCGGAGAGATGGGCCCCCAAATCCGCGAACGCGCATTATCGGGACTCAACAACATCGGCATCGTTTTGGACCACCGGCGCAACGAAATCAGCAGAACCCGTAACGCGGAAACCCGGATTTCCGCCGATCATAGCCCCACACCGGTATTCGTCATTCCCACGGATGAAGAACTGGTCATGACCGAGGACACCTATGCCCTCATGCAGGGAACCTACAAGGTCCACACCGAGTTCACCTATTCGTTCGAGGACTGCAACTACGTCAACAAAGAAAGAGAAGAGGCGCTCAAGAAGGAACTGACGAAAAGACCCGAGCTGAGCGAGGTCATCATCAGCTCCTGTGAGGGATAACCCCTCCTAACAGTTTTGTGACGGGATCTCGGAGTAGAGGACACTCTGATTTCGGCCGTTTTTCTTGGCGGTATACAGGGCCTTGTCCGCCCGGGCAATGACCCTGTCGTCGTCCTCGTCCAGGGTAAATTCGGTGATGCCGATGCTGATCGTCACCACGAAGGGATTCCCATCCAGGGTCTTGAACACGATCTTGGAGAGAGTTTCGCGAAACTTTTCCGCGGGAACCTGGGCCTTCTTCTCGTCGGCCTCGGGAATCACCGCGACGATCTCCTCCCCGCCGTATCGCGCCACGATGTCTCGATCTCGGAAGATCTGCCTGGATGTCAGGATTTCACCGATGCGTTTGAGGACCTGGTCGCCCACAAGGTGGCCATGGGTGTCGTTGATCTGTTTGAAGTGGTCAATGTCCATCATCAAACAGGCAAAGGTGGGTGTCGTCGACGCTGCTCCAGGAGAAGCTCCGTCCACTTTTTGGTAAAACTCCCGGGCACGCTTCTTTTCCTGGGCCAGAATTTCGAAAAAGGCTCGTCGATTGAAAAGACCCGTGAGGTAGTCGGTGCTGCTCAGCAGGCTGAGCTCCTTGTTAAGTTTCTCGATCTCCTCTTTTTGGTTGGCGAGGATTTGAGAGTCGATGATGTTTTGAAAACTGTCCGCGATATAAGAATTGAGACGGCTCTCGCATTCGAATTCGCGGTAAAGAATCCGCAGAATCACGAGAAGGTGAGAAAACCAGATCTTGAACGAGGGGGAGTGAGCGTCCTTGGGGGTGCCTTCAAGGACCAAAAGCCCGGACGGCAGTTTCTTTCGGCTGGTACTGGATTTAAGAATTAAGAAACGAGACAGAAGAAAGGGTTCATCTTTGTAAGTATCGAACGAGCTGTCCATGATGAGCCGAACGATCTGGTTGTCCGTCTGATCGACTTTGGGGACGAGTTCGTACCCCGCTCCCTCCAGATGGGAACGCAGCCAGTAGAGTTTCTGATCGATGAAAACAGCGTCTTTTGTCATGTCATGCCAACCAGAGGGTCTTACGCCCCAAATCCTCGGCTGCCGCCAAGCCCGAGTGTTTTTCGATGATTTTGAGAGCCAGGAGGGCTGCCGTCCCCATGCCGCGGCTCGTCAGGAGATTGCCATCGGCCACCACGTCCCCCTCGGTCCACAGGCCCCCATTCGACTGTTGCTCCATGCCAGGAAAACACGTGAAATGTCTGCCCTTCAACAGGCCCTGCGAACCAAGCACCACCACCGGGGCGGCGCAAATCGCCGAGAGAGTCTTATCGGGACGCTCGGCAAATAGTTTGAGAAAATCGGCAAGATCAGGATCGCCGGCAAGGTTCTTCGATCCGGGCATCCCTCCCGGAAGGAAAACGAGATCCGGATAGTCTTTGTTCCATTCTCGAGGCCAGACCTTGTCGGCCTTGACGGTGATTCCATGGCTTCCCGTGACGTCTCTTCCCCCCAGACCCCAGGCTTCGACCGTGTAGCCGGCCCTGAGAAACAAGTCCCAAGGGATGATTGCTTCGGCCTCCTCAAACCCCTGGGCCAAAAACAGCCATACCTTTAGCGACATCTCAGTTCTCCTTTTTTCCCGTCAAAAATCGAAACAATCTCTGGAAAAATCCCGGCTTTTTGGAAACGACGGCAGCCGTGAGGGACTCCTTCTCCATCTTTTCATCAATTGGCACTTTTGACAATCCTTTTTTCTTTCTGGCCCTGCGGTTGTGTCGTTTTTTTCGGCTGTCTTTTTTCTCGGCAGATGTGTTTTCTGCCTCGATGTCACGCGATTTTGCGGGGGTGTCCGATGGTTTTCCCACGGCGGCCCTGTCGGCTTCTCGAGCCTTTTCGAACTCGGATCCGTACTTTTTTCTGTAATAGGCGAGCTTGTCTTCGAGGCTGGCTGTTGCCCCCGGAGCGGGTGCGGCCGATTTTTGAGGCGTTCGATTTTTTGGGCTACCTCCGATTTTATGCGAGTCCCGATGCGAGCTCTCCCGAGAACCGGTAATTTGTGAAATGAGCTGGCTGACGACCTTCTTTTTTTCCCTGCCGCCGCCGTCCCTGGTTCGGCGCTCGCCGGTGTGACGGCGGTCGTTCCGTCCATGCCCCTTGCGAGGCTCCTCTTCGGCGCCCCAGTCCCTGCCCGCACTTTTATCTTCGACCCATTCCGCCTCGTCGAGCCACTGGACGGGGATCTTGAAACCGAGCAGGTCTTCGATACCCTTGAGTCCGTAAACGTATTTTTCACAGGCCAGACTGACAGCCCTTCCCGATTTGCCTGCCCGAGCCGTGCGTCCAATACGGTGCACGTAGGTCTCCGACTCCAGAGGGAGGTCGTAGTTGACCACCAGATCCAAATCCTCGATATGAAGGCCCCGAGCTGCAACATCGGTGGCCACCAGCCAGGACAGGGCATTCTCCTTGAAACGCTGGATGACCCTCAGGCGCTGACTCTGAGGCATGTCACCGATGAGATAATCCGCCGCGTAGCCGTTTGCCGTCAAGCGTTTGGCCAGACGGATGGCGCTGTGTTTGGTGTTGACGAAAAATACGGCGTTCCGTGCCTGGTATTTTTTGAGGATGCCGAGCAACAGGGGCATTTTCTCATCGTGGGAAACGTGAAAAAGTTCCTGGTTGATATTCTGAACCGAGACCTTTTCGGGTTCGATTAGCACCTCACCGGGATCGTGCATGTATTCCCAGGCCAGGTAGCCCACCTGGGAATTGAGGGTGGCACTGAAGAGAAAGGTACGCCGTCGATCGGGGGGATTGAGCCCCTTGAGGATGCGGCGAATGTCGGGCAGGAAACCCATGTCGAACATTCGATCGGCCTCGTCGATGACGAGGATGCCGATGTCTTTGAGGATGAGCTTGCGGCTATTGACATAGTCGAGGATGCGGCCCGGGGTACCGATCAGGACCTCGACCCCTTCCTGGAGCATTTTTTCCTGATGCCCATATCCCACACCCCCATAGAAAGAAGCGATTCTGAGGGGAAGATGTTTACCGATTTGATGGGCGTCTTTCTCAATCTGGTCTGCAAGCTCACGAGTGGGCGCCAGGACCAGCATTTTTTTTCCCTGGTATTTTTCGTCGTTCAAAAGCAGGTGGAATCCGGAAATCAAAAAGGCGGCGGTTTTTCCCGTCCCTGTTTGACTCTGAGCCAAAACGTCCCGACCTTCCTGGACAAGTTTGAAAGTTTCTTCCTGAACCGGGGTGCATTCCAAAAAGCCTAATTCATCGACAGCACGCAGAATTCGCTCATCGAAGTGAGTCTCACTGAATTTCATGCTGGATATGATAACCTAAAGAATGGAAATATGCCAGAGTGGGAAAATCCTGGTGGTGAAGGGACTTGAACCCTTGACCTAACGGTTATGAGCCGTTTGCTCTACCTCTGAGCTACACCACCGATGAACCCAATCCTAACCACAGCCTCATGATCGGTCAATACGGCCCAGGATGGGCCAGGGCAACATCGAGAAGATGATGCGCCCCATATTCCCGCTGCACTTTTAGAGCCAAAATCCGGGCATCGGTTTTTCGGTTGAGCAGCAAAAGGCGGACCAGAACATTGTGAAGCGTTTTGTAGAAAGCTTCCCGATCCCGCTCTTCCCCTTCCAAATGCCAGCGATCCACCGCCAGGCGGAGGCAGGTTTGCCAGTCCCCCCGATCCTGGGCCGTGATAATAAGGTTCTGGGCAAGAAGGCCGACCAGGCGTCCCGGACCCACCACCTTCTCACCCTCCTGCCCCACGTACGGGAATAAAGGTTCCACCCAACCATAGTCCACCGCGTAGGTCTGAGTCGACGAAACATCGACAAGGCAGAAGACGTGAGCGCTTCGGTGCAGGACACGAACCGGAAGATTTAGCGCCTGCGCGAGGGTCAAAAATACCAGGCTGGAGGTGACACAATTGTAACGGTACTCCCGAAACACCCCTTCGATCGTGGACTGGTCCTCGGTGTAGAAACGGAAAAGCCGATCCTGGAGAAAATCCACCAGCCAGCGCAAACGGCGTGTTGCCGACCAGGAGGGGTGGATGGCGGACCGCGCTTCCGCTGCCATATCCTGGAGTCGAGCGCTGACCCAGGGCCAATCGTCGGAGTTACCGAGATGCTGGGCCGCGTACATCCACCGGAGGTATTGTGGTCCTGACCGGGATATTCGGTCGACCCAAGCTGACGGAACAGGCAACTCGATGGCCACAAGAGGAAGGGAAAACAGGAGCGCCAGGGCAGTGAACGGTAAGCTCACGCTTCCAGTTTGCAGGAATCCCGTAGTCTTGACAACCTGAGGTCTTCGCATCAGAGTTTTTGCGATGCGTTGTTTTTTTGGCCTCATGGTACTGGGGATCATCGGTTCCCTGCCCCTTCCGGCCCTGGATTTCTGGAGTTCCCTTCCCCACGATCGCCTCATCGAAGAGCTCCTGAAGGTCATGACCCCGGAGGACATGGCGGGCCAGGTGCTGGTGTTCGCCTACCCCGGCGAGACACCTCCCGAGCGGCTCAGGGGCTGGGTTCGGGACAATAGCCTGGGCGGGGTCAAAATCTTCGGTTGGAATGCCAACAGCCTGGAATCCCTCACCAAGGCGGTTCGGATGCTCCAGGAATCCAGCCAGGCCAATCGGCTCAAAATTCCCCTGTTCATCGCAACCGATCAGGAGGGGGGATGGGTCAGACACGTCCGGTTCAACACCAGCCAGACCAGCGGCAACATGAGTATTGGGGCCACCGGCCAGGGCGCCGACGCTTACCGCACCGGGCTTTTGATCGGGCAGGAGCTGAGGGCCCTGGGAATCAATTTCAATTTTGCCCCCACCGTCGATCTGGCGATCAATCCCGAATCCCACGTCATCGGAACCCGTGCTTTTTCCCTAAATCCCGTCCAAACCGCCATCCTGAGTGTGGCCTTTTACAAGGGTCTGGAGGAGGCCGGCGTCATCGCCACCGCCAAACACTTTCCCGGGCACGGCAGAGCCGCCGAAGACAGTCACGGCAAGCTGCCCCGTATCAATGTACGGTGGGAGGAATTGCTGGAAACCGATCTGTTGCCGTACCAATACCTCATCCGAGAAAACATCCCGGCCATCATGAGCGGCCATCTGGCCTTTCCGACACTTACCGGCAACGACGAGCCAGCCAGCCTGAGCAGTTTCTTTGCAACCGAGGTGGCGCGCCGGCGTTTGGGTTTCGACAACCTTCTGATTACCGACGACCTGTTCATGGAGGGCGCTCAGATTCGCGGCCGCCCCCTGGCCGAGGTCGCCGAAAAAGCGTTTCGAGCCGGCCATGACCTCATTCTTATTTCCCAGCCCCAGGATCAGCTGGCCAACACCCTGCGGCACTTCAGCCGGCTGGCCCGGAACGATGCGGGATTTCGGGAGCGTCTGCGCGTCTCGGTGGCGCGGGTCCTCCGCGTCAAGCTCCGCTACCTGCGCACTCCCCAACCTGTGCCCCTCTACCCCCAGGCACAGGAAGCACAGAGGCTCATTCCCGCCGAGGGGAGCAAGGAGTATTTTTTCCAGCAGGCGGCCCGTTCGGTCAGCATCCACGGTTCCGAGGGTCTTCCCTGGCCGGCCAATCCCGGCCGGGTCCTCCTCGTCACGCCGTACCGCCGCTCTTTCGAAATCCTGAGAAGCCGGGTCCCCACTGCCGACCTTCTGGAGTACAGCTACGACCCGTTTTACGGCTACGACCCAGAGGTAGCCGCACGACTGCGTTCCCTGGCTCCGGGCTACGATCGTATCCTGTTCAATCTGGTGACGCCGGGAAGCGTCCAGCTCCTCTCTGCATTACAAAGCCACGCCGCAAAGGTGACCGTACTCAGCCAGCTCAGTCCCACTCCCCTGCTCAAAACCCCCTGGGTCCGATCCGCCGTCCTGGTCTGGGGCCAGCATCTCGTCAACCTGGAATTGGGCATCGCCGCCATTTTCGGGGACTTCCAGCCGCGCGGCCGGATTCCCGTCCCCTTGATGCCGTGAATGCCACCCTGGTCCCGCCCAGCCTGCACCATCGACTGCGTGACCTTTTGAGGGAAACAGAACCTCTGGGTGTGTCCGTATCCAGCCTGCTCCAACTCGAATCGCACCAGCGCCAGTTCTGGCTCCAGGGAAACCGAATTTTAGGGGTTCGCAACCATTCGATCCTCCTTCCCAACGACATCCTCGATCCCGAGGGTTTTCCGCGGTCATTTCGCGAATCGTTCCGAACCAAGAGTTTCGCTCTTTTTGGCTCCCCCGGGTGGTTAAGCCCCTGGGAAAAATTGTTCGGATCCCCCTGGCGCTGGATGGATTACCACTACATGGCCAGGGACCCCATCCCGCTTGCCACAGAAATTGCCATTCCCGCCAAGCTGGAAATCCATACAGCCAATGCTGCCGACCTGGATCGGTTGTGGCCCTTGCAACAACAGTACGAACTGGAGGAAGTGGTCTTCGATGCTGCCGATTTCAACGAAAGGTTGAGCCGTTTTTCGTTCGGGATGGCCCTCTCGCGCGAAAATCACTGGTACGGCAGCGTCGATTCCGAAGTGGCATGCAAGGTTTCGACCAACGCGCGGGGTATTCATTGGATCCAGATCGGGGGCGTCTTTACCAGCACCCCCTGGCGCCGCCATCGATTGGCATACGCACTTCTGCGGCACGTCATCGACCATTATCGGCAAAAGTCCCTGGGACTGTGCCTGTTCGTCAAGAAGAGCAACCTGGCTGCCCGCGGACTTTATGAAAAACTCGGATTTCGAATTGTGGGAGATTACCGGATCGTTTATTACAATCCCCGAAGATGATTCGATCGATCAGGAAAACAGTAGTCGAATCAAACCCTGGTCGCTTTCCGGAAAATCGTAGAGAGGAAAATCCTCGGGGCTGACCCAGCGCCATTCGCTATGTTCTTCGCCCAGAGCGGGTTCGCCGCGGCTTGTTACCTCGTAGGCCAGAAGTTGGATGTCTTTCCCCTGGTGGTAAAATGTGGAGCGGGCAAGCAAGCCCACCACCTCGATTTCCAGAGACAGCTCCTCACGAAATTCCCGGACAAGGGCCGCCTCCGGGTGTTCCGATTCTTCGACCTTCCCACCCGGAAACTCCCATTTACCGCCCATGGAACCGCGCTCAGATCGCCGGGCGATGAAAATCAAATTGCCGCGTTTTAGAATACCGCAAACACTGGTGGCCAAGGTTGTCTCAGAGGAAGAGGGCTGACGGGAAGATGAAGTGGAGGAGGGCCGACACGAAGCAACCGATCGAAAAAACTCCCGAATAATGGTAAATGAATTCATGCCCTACTCGAATCCAGGCAGGCAGATTCGAATCCTCCTCGGGCGGACCGAGAAAGACGGCAAAACCGATCCCCATGGCCGAAAGCGAGGGCAGGAGATTTCCCAAAATCGGCAGGTCTCCGGGGAGGACGGCGATCAGGCCCAGAAAGCCCACCAGGGCGGCGATCAAACCAACCATGCGTTGGAAGCTGCGATTTTCCAGAATCCTGACCATATCCGGCGAGAAATGACTTTTAAAGGCTGGCGCCCCCAAAATCAGACCAACGAGCACATTCGCGAGAATTAACAAAAAGTATACCTGGATCATCCCAAACTCCTGAATTATAGTGGGAGCCTTGCCCGTTTTGGTCAAGTGCTAGCCGCGGGAAACTCGCAGCTTTTTGCCAAAAATCCACAAATCCAGGGGCCCCTCTTGCGGCTTGAAGAGGAGGCGGCGGCGGACGATTCGGGGTGAGGGGCCGGAAAGCTCGACGTCAAAGGTTTGGAGCGAACGCTCGTTCTGACCCACCGTTACCGTGAAGTTCACGGTCCGAGGATTTTGGGATTCGAACACCAGGCTCAGGACCCCCGACTCGTCATCGGGAAAGTACTGTGCCTTCAGGGTCCACCCTTCACCGATCTCCACGACACCGGAAGAGGTCAGATTATTGATCAGAAAAAAGACTGCCAGAAGAAAAACCAGATTGAGTAAGGTGAGCCCCACACCGCGATTGTTGCGGAACCAGTCATAGGGCCCGCGAGGTCGCGGTCGAGGCGGGCAGGGTTTTGGTTCGTTTGGATCCTTGTAATAAATCGGAAATCCGTCGGGAGTTTTCATTTCCGGGCCGCCCCAAACATGACTAGGCATGGGTCACCTCCGCCAGGGTTTTTTCGAGAGATCGCAGAAGTTTTTGGGGGGTGAGCCAACTCGATTGCAAGGCCCGATGGGCGGCCAGTTGATGGAGGCTCACAGCCAACAACGAAGCCGTCTCGGCGCCGTAGCGAGCGCTGAAGGCAGCCACCAGGCCAGCAAGAATGTCCCCGCTTCCGCCAAAACCCAGGGCCCTGTTCGGTGTGTCGAAAACATGGAAACGACCCTCTGCCGCGATCCACAGGGGTTGCGACTTCAGGATGACCACCCAGTTTTTTGGGAAGGCGGAAAGCGCCTTGATGGGATCGGCCAGGATCTCGGCCCTGGGAAGGCTGAGCATGCGGGCAAGCTCCCCCGGATGAGGAGTCAGAATACAGGCCGATTGGGGAGGATGATGCACCAGGTCTGGGGTGAGGGCCCCGGCATCCAAAACCAGGGGAGCGTCGTGGGGGATCGCCGTCGGGAACAACTCGCGGGCCTCATTCGCCTCGAGCCCCGGGCCGTACAGGACGCTGTCGGCCGCCGAAATTTTTTCCTCGAGCAAATCCTTGCGTCGAGGACGCACGATGGGGCCGAGCACCAGGGACTGAGCCGCGGTCTGCAACTCGGAGGGCACATACCACTCGACCACCCCAGCGATGAGCGCCGCTGCCTGGACGGCCATCTGCCCGGCGCCCAGCATCGTTTCACTTCCCGCCACGACGAGAACACGCCCGCGGCTGCCTTTGTGATCGTAGCGACTCGGCTGATGCCGGCGCAGAATCCGCAGCAAGTCCCCCCGATTGTAACGGAAAACCGAAATGTCCTCCTGGCTAAGGCGGCGCAATTGTGGCGGCCAGGCGAGATCGATGAGGTGAATCTTGCCGCAGGAAGGCCGGTTTTTGGGGTAGTAAAGCTCCTGCTTCAAAGGTGCGACGCAGAGCGTGGAATTGGCCCGGTAGAGGGGCCCCGATTCCAGACCACAGGGAAGATCCAGGGCGATTTTATAGAGCCGGTCCTGTTTCAAAATCGTCAACACCCTTTCAGCCTCTTTTGGAAAACGGCCGGCCCCGCTGATCCCCTCAATGACGATGGGATCGAGTTTGAGCCAATCGTCGAGACTGCTTTGCGCGATCACCTGTCCACCACACTTTTCGAACAAATCCCGCTGTTTTTGGGTGAGGGGCTTGAGTTCCTCGGTGATCGGCCATGCCCCGACCCGTTCCCGCCGCGCACAGAGGGCATACCGCCCCACCGCCAGGGCATCCCCACCATTGTGACCGGGACCGGCAAAAATCAACAGGGGCCGCTTCGAATCGGGAAAACGCGAATGGATTTGGTCCCACATCCGGGAGGCCGCCACCTCCATGAGGAGTTCGGCGCCTAGGCCCCATTCTGTGGTTCTTTGGTCAAGAAGCCGCGCCTGTTGGCTAGAAACCAGGTGTTGCATTGAACAGCCCCAGGAGCCTGTCGGTCCGCCACCAGACCGCCCGGACCCTTTGGCCGTCGCCCAGGAGGGCGGCCAGGGTCCCGTTGGAAGCCAGGCTAAACCGATAGAACTTCATCTCTTCCAAATCGATGCTCAGGCCCCGCTGCTCGGTGACCTCCCCTCGCGTATCGGTGAAGAGCACCCGAAACAGTCCCGGCCTTTCGAGCCCCAGGAAACAAAAATCCCTGCCGCGCGTAAGCCCGAGCAATTCCAGGGGACGCTCGTAAACGCGAGTGATCTCCCCATCACGCTCCTGAGAGATGACCCTGGGCACCTGAAAGGAGTCCAGCACCTGAGCTGTTTCCAAATCGATGGTGTGAACCCAACTGCTCAGGACCTGGATTCCCGTTTGGGCGCGGCTTCCCGCATCGAGCACGGAGGAAACATAGGTCAGATAGAGATAGACCCAGGGACTGGACCAGTCCACCACGGCTTTTTCGAAGATCACCTGCACCGAAAGGCCCGCGTATTCCTGAGGGAGGGGCATGCTGTCGATGGGGAAATCGCGTTGGTAGATCAAATCCCCGGACCGGAGGTAGGAATAGACCGATACCGTGGTCAGGCTTCGAGTGACCACGTGCAGACCACTGCGATCATCGGTGTAGAGACCGTGGATCAAATTGAAGGGCGACCCGGCGACACCTTCCCGGCCAATGTAATCCTGGTATTCGCCCCGCCGGTCGAAGCGAAGGATGACCGATTCATCCAGATTGTTTCCGACAAGCCGGCTTTGAGGCCGGATTTGTCGATCCTGGATGTAAAGATCGCGGGTGGGAGTCACCACGAACCTGCCGGTGGAATGAAAAGGGAAGGGAACGGCGACCTTGGTGGAGACCATCCCGGTTGTCTGATTGTCTTTTAGGGTGATCGGAGGAGGATTGAGGTCGGGGTTGAAAATCATGCGCAGCAAATCGCCAAAGCTGGTGAACTCCAGTACCTTGGCCCTGGGACCATTGAGGATGTAAAACATTCCCTCCTGCAGGTACAGGTGGGTATCCTGGGCAGGGGCCAGTCCGTTGCGCTGGAAAAGATCCAGCTCGTCTTCCAGGGCCCCGATACCGAGGACAAAGCGCTCTTCTTTTTCTAGATTGATGATTTCCTGGGTTTGACATGCCAAAAGGAACAATGCGGCAAGGGCAGGCAAGGCCTGGAGTTTCATCGTCAAAGTCTATCGATTTTATGATGAAGATGTCAATCTTGACCCCTTTGTTTTTTTGATTTACGGTTTTTGCATGATTTCCCAACTGATCAAAGCGCTATTTGGGACCCAGCATGAAAGGGAGCTCCGCAGGCTCCTTCCTTTGCTCCATCAGGTCAACCACCTGGAGAGCTGGGCCATGGGCCTGAGTTCCGACGAGTTTCCGCTACAGACGCGGAAGTTCAAAGAGGAAATTGCCGCCGGAAAAAGCCTGGATGAGTTGCTTCCCCAAGCCTTCGCTCTGGCCCGCGAGGCCGCCCGCCGCACCCTTGGGGAGAGGCCTTACGACGTGCAAATCCTCGGAGGCATCGTTCTCCATCTTGGCCGCATTACCGAAATGAAGACCGGCGAGGGCAAGACCCTCAGCTCGGTGTCTGCCGCCTACCTGAACGCCCTCGCCGGCAAGGGTGTCCACATGGTGACGGTCAACGACTATCTCGCCGAGCGGGACAGTAAGTGGATGCAACCCGTGTTCAACTACCTGGGACTGAGCGTCGGCTGCATCCTCTCCCAAATGGACAACGAAACGCGCAAGATCAACTATAACAAGGACATCACCTACGCAACCAACAACGAGCTGGGTTTCGACTACCTGCGCGACAACATGGTCTGGGATCTTTCGCAGAAGGTCCAGCGCGGCCACCACTACGCCATCATCGACGAAATCGACTCCATCCTGATCGACGAGGCGCGTACACCCCTCATCATCTCCGGATCGGTTGAAGACGACACCCGCAAGTTTCAGGAAGTGGACAGCATGGTGGGCTTCTTGACCGAGTGTGCCAAGGACCCGGCCACCGGCGACTATCCGGAAAATCCGGTCGGGGATTACAAACGGGACGAAAAGGGCAAGCGCATCAGCTTTACCGACCAGGGTATGAACAAGATCGAGCAGCTCTTGCTTAAACGCAAGCTCATCTCCGAGAGCCTCTTCACCGAGGACAACTTCGAGTACATCCACTATTTCACCCAGGCCCTCAAGGCTCACACCCTTTTCCACAAGGACGTGGACTACGTGGTCCAGGACGGCAAGGTGGAAATCGTGGACGAGTTCACCGGAAGGATCCTCCATGGCCGCCGTTATTCAGACGGATTGCACCAGGCCATCGAGGCCAAGGAAAAAATCCGGGTGGCCCAGCAGAACAAGACCATCGCGACCATCACCTTCCAGAATTACTTCCGCATGTATCAAAAGCTGGCGGGTATGACCGGCACGGCGGACACCGAGGCGAAAGAGTTCAACAAGATTTACAACCTCGATGTGACCGTGATTCCGACCAACCGCCCGGTCGCCCGAAAGGATGAGGACGATCTGATCTATTTCAGCGAGGAACAGAAAAACGCCGCCATCGTCAAGGAGATCCAGGAGGTTCACAGCAAGGGACAGCCCATCCTGGTTGGTACGGTCAGCATCGAAAAAAGCGAGAAACTCTCGGCGCTCCTTCTCAAAAAAGGCATCAGGCACGAGGTGCTCAACGCCAAAAATCACCATCGGGAGGCCTTGATCATTGCCGAGGCCGGGGCAAAGGGTTCGGTGACCATCGCCACCAACATGGCCGGCCGTGGTACCGACATCAAACTCGGCGGCAATCCCGAGTTTCGCGCCCGCAAGAAGGCCGGCCCCGATGCGCCGAGCGAGGTGTACTTACAAATCCTTGCCAAAGAGCTGGAACAGAATAAAAAAGACTACGAGGAGGTCAAAAGCCTCGGCGGTCTTTACGTCCTGGGAACCGAGCGCCACGAAAGCCGGCGCATCGATAACCAGCTTCGGGGTCGCAGCGGCCGCCAGGGGGATCCCGGGCGTAGCCGGTTCTACGTGTCCCTGGACGACACCCTGATGCGGCTCTTCGCCAGCGACAGCACCCGCGCCTGGATGGCCCGTCTGGGTATGGACGACGGCGAGCCACTCTTCCATCCCTGGCTCAGCAAGAGCCTGGAAAACGCCCAAAAAAAGGTGGAAGAACGAAACTTCGAGATCCGCAAACATCTTCTGGAATATGACGACGTGCTCTCCCAGCAACGGGTGTTCATTTACAAACAGCGCGACAAAATCCTCGAGAGCCCCGACCTGAAGGAAAGGGTCCTCCAAGCTGCCCTCGACCTGCTCGATGAGATACTGGAAAACTATTCCAAGGACCGCATTTTGGGCAGCAACGCCTCCGAGGTCCTCGAACGCCTGCACGAGGCCTTTTTCTTCATTCCTCCCTCCCAGGAATCCAGGCCGGAACAGTGGAGTCTCGAGGAAACTCGCAGGATCGTGGAGGAATTCATTCGCCGAGACTTCCAAGCCAAAGAGGCCCAGATCGGGGAGCAGGCGTTCAATCAGTACATTCGATTCGAATACCTGAGGCGGATCGACTCGCTCTGGCAGGCCCACCTGGAAAACATGGAAGCCCTGCGCGAGGCGGTTTACCTGCGAAGCTACGCCCAGAAAAACCCCCTGGTGGAATACAAACTGGAAGGGGCCGAAATGTTCGACCAGCTGATCGCCGATATCCGTACCTACATCGCGCGGAAAATCGTCAAGGTCCGATTCCAGCAGGCTCCGGTCAACCGGCAGGAAAGGCGGTTATCGGGTCTGAGGACCGACCACAGCAGCATGGGCGCCTTCGGAGCTCTGGGAGCCCTGGGAAGCTCAGGTTCTTCCGCACGGTCCGCTGCTCTACCGCAGCGCGCCCAGGCACAGAACACCACGGTGGTGCGAACCATCCCCAAGGTGGGCCGCAACGACCCCTGCCCCTGCGGCAGCGGCAAAAAGTACAAGCACTGCCACGGAAAGTTCTCCTAGAGCCGATAAGACAGACTTGAAACTATATATATTTTATACTATGTTAAAGTATGCTCAATCCGAGTTGTCCCGAGGATTGGATCCAAAGCCTCTCGGCCAAAGTCAAGGCCATTGGGCACCCCCTGAGGTTGAAACTCCTTTTGATGATGATCCAGGAGCATCCCTGCGTCAGCGAGCTTTGGCAGTGTGTGGGGGAAAGTCAGCCCGTGGTGAGCCAACACCTCGCCATCCTCAAAGAACGCGGAATTGTCGGGTCCCGACCCGAAGGTACGCGCCGGGTTTATGAGATTGTGGATCCCGAGGTTCTACAATTGATCCAGACCATCCACCACATCATGCCGCAGGAGGGCGCTTGAGCTGGAGCCAAACCCTGAAACTGGGCGAGTTCACGAGCACGGTCCGCATGGCCGACGAGGCCGCCGAACTGCCCACGGCGGATCTGACCCTCGTCGATGAAAACACCCGAGACCTGGCCGCCTGGTCCCATCCCTTTGAAATTCCCAGCGGGGAGGAACACAAGCTTTTGAGCACGGTCGAAGATGTGCTCGATCGTGCCGCCCAGAACAAGCTGGGCCGGGACAGCGTGATAGCGGGTGCCGGCGGCGGAGTGATCTGCGACATGGCTGCCTTCGCCGCGAGCCTCTACATGCGCGGCACCCGCCTCGCGCTGGTGCCGACAACCTTGCTGGCCATGGTGGATGCGGCCATCGGCGGCAAGACCGGGGTGGACTTTCGCGGCTGGAAAAACATGATCGGCACCTTTTACCCTGCTCACGAGGTGGTGATCTGGCCCCAGGCCCTCGACACCCTCAGCGATCGCGAATACTGGTGCGGCATGGCCGAGGTGATCAAGCACGCCCTGTTGAGACCCGATCCTCTGTTTCAATTCCTACAACATAATCGTCAGGGCCTGTTAGACCGTGATCCCGGCCTCATGCCGGATCTGATCCGGCTATCGGTTCAGGTCAAGATTTGGCACGTCGAACACGATTTTCGGGAAGGCGGCATCCGGGCCCACCTGAACCTCGGGCACACCTTTGCCCATGCCCTCGAGTCCGTCACGGGCTTCAAGGAGTGGAAGCACGGTGAGGCCGTGGCCTGGGGCATCGCCCGCGCCCTCGATCTGGGGGTACGGCTGGGATTGACCGACCCCGACTACGTTGCCGAGGTTCACGATCTTTTGTCGGGGTTTGGCTATCGGCTTCTGGCCCACGGGCTGGATCCCGAAGCCATTTACGAGGCCATGGCCCATGACAAGAAAAAACGCGAGGGGACAGTGCGCTTCGTCCTGCAAAAAAGCCTGGGGGAGACCCTCCTCGCCACCGCTCCACGCCCGCTTGTCCTGGAAGTGCTGCGTCGAGGTATCGGTTAGGTCGAAGGCCGGCGCCGCGGCGTGAGCCCCTCCTCCTGGCGTTCGGCCTGAAGTTTGCGCCACTCCTCCGCCTCTGTATGAAACACCAGCTGTGCCCGAACCGCTTTGTTGCCCTGGGGGGTCAGCCTTTCCCAACGGCCGCCGGGTTTAAGGACGTAGGCCTGAGTGTTGTCGGCGAACAGAACATCCAGTATGTGCTTCACCTGCTCGCGGTGTTCGTCCTGAATCACGCGGAACATGAGCTCAACCCGCCGCTCCAGGTTACGGTACATCCAGTCGGCGCTGGCCAGATACAGCTCCTCCCGCTCTCCGGCAGCAAAGCTAAAAATCCGTGCGTGCTCCAAAAGCCGGTCCACGATGCTGATGACTCGAATCTGGGCCCTGGGAACATGACCCGGATTGAGCATGCAGATTCCCCGCACGTTCAGGTCGATGACAACACCCGCCTCGGCGGCCCGATAGATGGCCCGGATGATGTCTTCGTCGGCCAGAGCATTCATCTTGGCGCGCACACGGGCGGGCACGCCCGCTTTAGCCTCGTTGGTCAGCCACTCGAAAAGGCTGAGGAGCTTTTTCTTGAGGTGGTGCGGGGCCATGATGATATAGTGCGAATGCTGAACAGTCGAGTACCCCATGATGGCATTGAAGAATTGTGCTACCTCGTAGGTGTACTCGTTTTTTGTGGAAAGTATCCCCAGATCGGTGTAGAGCCTGCTGGTCTTGACGTGATAGTTTCCCGTCCCCAGGTGGACGTAACGTCGGATGCCGTCTTCCTCGCGTCGAACGATGAGCAGGGCCTTGGCGTGAACCTTGAGGTTGGCCACTCCATAGACCACAATACATCCGACACGCTCCAGGGTCTGCGCCCAGCCGAGATTCTGCTCCTCGTCGAAGCGCGCTTTGAGCTCCACCAGCACCAGAACCTGTTTGCCCGTTTCGGCGGCTCGGATCAGGGCCTCCACGATGGGGCTGTCCCCTCCCGTTCGGTAGAGCGTCATGCGGATGCTGAGCACGTTGGGATCCTCGGCGGCCTCCTTCAAAAGCCTGACAACCGGGGAAAACGAGTGGTACGGCGGAAACAGCAGGACATCGCGCTCGCGGATGGTCTGCCAGATATTTTGCTCGTCGGGAAGAGTCAGCACGGGCTCCCAGGGCTCCACACTCAGGTCCCGATCGAAGTTCTGCGTGGCGAGTCCGAAGTAATCTCTCAGGCTCAGGGGGCCGGGACAGTCAAACACCACCTTGGGATCGATCTGAAGTTCGGTACAGAGCAGTTCCTTGAGCTGGGATGCCCCGCGGGCCCCGAGCTCCAGGCGAACCCGACGGGAATGGCGGCGGTTACGCAGGATCTTGTTCATCGCTTCGACAAAATCCTCTTCCTTTTCTTCATCCACGGGAATATCCGCATCTCGGGTCAGGCGGAAGGAAAGGTGCTCCAGGATATGGTAGCCCGAGAACAAACGCTCGGCGAAGAGCAGGATCACGTCCTCGATGCGTATAAAGTCGTGGGCTCCCTCAGCCGCTGGAAGTTCATAGAAGCGCCCCAGGTAGGAAGGTATCTCCAGGATGGCCAGCAGTGGGCTCTCCTGCGCAGCAGCGGCTTCGGGTTCGCCGACCGCTTGCGGCGATGGGGCGGGGGCCGAAAGAGTTTCCCCCTTCAATAGAAAGGCGAGATTGAGCCGGAGACCGGCGGTGAACGGAAAGGGGCGCTTGGGTTCCACCCTGATGGGAGCCAACACGTTGAAGAGCTCCTCCTCGAAAAACTGCTCGAGCCGCGCGCGCTGTCCAACGCTGAGCTCATCCCGACCCAGAATGCGGATTCCCCTCTGCCGCAGCTTCGTCAGGATTTCGTCGTGAATGCGGTACTGATCCGCCACGAAGTCGCCGTAACGACGCAGGATCTCGGACAGCTGCTCGCTGGGCCTTTCCCGTGTTGGGCCGTAGGGCAGGTCTCCCGATCGGAAGGCCCGCCTCAAACCGGCGACCCGAACCATGAAAAATTCGTCGAAGTTGGACGCCGTGATCGCCAGGAATTTCAGTCTTTCCAGCAGGGGCAGGTCGGGACGTGCGGCCTCGTTGAGGACACGTCGGTTGAACTCGATCCAGCTCAGCTCCCTGTTCAAAAACATGGAGGGTTGTTTGCTCACACCTTTTCTCCCTTTCGAATTTGAAGGATTCGAATCGAAAAACCGAACACGTCCTCGAAAAAGGAGCCTTTGTCCACGAGACTCAGCTTTTCGGCATCCAAATCCTGATCGCAGAAAACCTGCAATTCCATCACCTCGTCCTTGATAATCGCTTTGACATCGGTGACCTTTTGCGAATGCGAACGGTCCAGGGAATCGGCCACCCGCAACAGGGCCGCCATCTTCATCACCACAAGTCTGTCCTCCCGATTCAACGAGACGAAGCCCAGATGGGTGTTTTGCGGGGTCGATTTGCGGTGGTAGCGGACCACGTTACCGATGATTTTAAGATCGTGGGCATCGAGGCCGAAGAGCTCACTGTTCTCCACCAGATACTGGCCGTGCTTGTGGTGGGCGCTGGGCTTGACGAAGGTACCGATGTCGTGAAGCAGGGCCGCAATCTCCAGAAGCAGCCGATGCCGAAAGCCCATCCGGTGTTCTGAGGCCAATTGATCGAAGAGCTCGACGCTCAGGCGCGCCACCAGCTTCGCGTGTTCGGCGTCGAAGTGGTACTTCTTTCCCAGCGCCAGGGCACTGTTGCGTACCTGGTTCCAGAAGCGGGACTGCACCTCCGGGTCGACCCCGGGGCGTGCCTCCATCAGGATGCCCTCCGAGATGCCGACCCTGGGCACCAGGATGCTCTCGCAATCGATGTCTTTCAAAAGGTAACGGTAGGCCAGCAGGGCCGTCCCCATTCCGTCAGCGGCTGCGGCGGCAATCCCATATCGGTTGACGATGTCCTCGGGCGGCATCAGGTAAAGCTCCTCGGCCAGGGCGTTCCACCGCCGGTGCTCCACCTCCAAAAGCCGCGCACTCACCCCCTTGCCGACCATCTCCGCGGCGATGCGGGCGTAGTTTCCCAAAAGGAAGACCCGGTTGACGCTCCCGTGCCGGCAGTCCTCGTGAATCAGGTCGTGCAGGGAGGAGAGGCTCTGTTCGAGTTCGTGGGACTTGACCTCGACGTAGCCCTTCTTCTGCCGGTAAAGCTCCTGAAAGCGAATCGCACCGAAACTCAGGCTGTGCACGGCCCCGATGATACCTTTTTTCAGGACGATGACCTCGGTGGAGCCGCCGCTCACCTCCATGATGAGGGTGTTGCCCCTGGAAAGCAGTCCCACCTCTTTTTCCAAAGCGTAGAGCACCGCCATGTAGCTCAGGCGGTTTTCCTCCAGACCATCGATGATGCGAATCGGAAATCCCGTGCGGATTTCCATCCGGTCCACGAAGTTCTCCCGGTTCAGGGCCTCCCGAACCGCGGCGGTCCCCACGGCCTGCACCTGGGACGGCTCGATGCCGTAACCTTTCAATAGCTCCCGGTAGAGTTTCAGGATCTCCATGGCCCGAGCCATGGTCTTGTTGGAGATCATCCCCGTGGTGAACACGTCCTTGCCCATGGGCAGGTAGTGGATGGCCTGATCGATGACCTGGGGAGCTCCGTTGGCGGTAAACTCGCCGATGATCATGCGGATACTGGAAGACCCACAGTTGATGACAGCCTTGAGACGGTTGCTCATGGCCCCTCTCGGCTCAAGAGGGCCGCCCCCACGATGGCCGCATCGTCCCCCAAGCGGGCGGCGACGACCTTGACGTTGGACCCGATGACGGGCATGGCGTGGCTTTTCATCGAGGCTTCCACTTTTCTGACGTAATAATCCCCGAGCTTTTCTACCAGGCCGCCGCCCAACACCACGACCTGCGGGTCCAGGATGTTGATCATGCTGGCGATACCCAGCCCCATCCACTCGATAGCCCGATCGATGATGCCCATCACGTCGGGCTGCTTCATCCTGAGTGCCTGGGCGAAGAACTTGCTGGAGATGTTGCGAAAGTCGGTGCCATACTCGGCCAATTCGGGGGGGAGGCGGCCGGTGCTGATGAGGAAGGCAGCATCTTTTGCCATGGCGGTGCGGCTGGCCAGAGCCTCCAGATGCCCCAGCTCCCCGCAACCACAGAGGGGCCCCTCCCGCTGCAGGGTGATGTGCCCCACCTCGCCCGCGTTGCCGCTGGCGCCGCGGTACAGCTTACCGCCGATGACGATGCCGCCGCCGATCCCGGTTCCGGGAAAAACGCCGAGGACATTTTGGTACTCCCTCAGGTTGGTGGCGTATTCCCCCCAGAGTCCGGCGTTGACGTCATTTTCCAAAAGGATGGGGAAGGAAAATTTTTTCTGAAGCTTTTCGACAAGAGGAAACTGCTGAAACCCGAGGTTGGGACTCATCACCACTCGGCCGCGCTTTCGGTCCAGGATGCCGGGGACGGCGATGCCCGCGCCTCGAACCTGAGAAGACTCGATGCTCGCCTTGCTCAAAAGACTCGAAATCATCTCGATCATCTTGCTAACGACGAGGTCTGCTTGAGTGATTTTCCCGACCTTTTCCCGAACCTGATGGATCAACTTGCCCTTCTCGTCCAAAAGTCCGGCCGCCATCTTGGTTCCCCCCAAGTCGAATCCCAAATCGACCATGCCACGTCCCCCCTCTGGTGTACTCTTGTCCCAGAATAACATATTTCGGCGCTTTGGTTCAGGCTTGGATTTTTTCCCTTCGATGATTAGGATGGGGCGATGATCGCTTTTCAGATCGAAACCATCGACCTCGCCGAACTGGACGACACCGAGGAGCTCCTCCAAACCAGCCTCTGGGGGCGGTTCAAGGAAGCAACTGGCGGGTGGCGGCCGCTGTCTTTTCGCTTCAAGACCGGGCCGGACTCTCCCCGGCTGAAGTTTCTGGTTTTGACGCGAGCGGTAGCCGGCCCCTTCGTCCTGGCCTACGTGCCCTTTGGACCCGTCGGTCTTCCTGAAGCAAACCTTGGTCCCCTGGTTCGAGAGCTCACCCGTCAACTGCGGCCCCATTTGCCGGGCCCCCTCCTCGCCGTGCGGTGGGACCTGCCCACCCCTGTCCCGGCACCCCTGACCTCCCTGCACCCGCTTCGGCGCGGCAAACAGGTTCAGGTGCCCGACACCGTGCTCATTGACCTGACCAAGACAGAGGACAAGCTACTGGCGGAAATGGACCGGGGCCACCGTTACAACGTGGGCTACGCCGAGCGCAAAGGCGTCGAGGTGAGCGACCACGGATCGGAAGCGGTAGCCCGATGGTACGAAATCTTTCAGGCCACCATCCAACGCGACGACTTCTCCGGACACCCGCAGTCTTATTACCAGACCTTTGTCGAGATGATGGAGCGGTACCGTGGAACCGGTCACCTCAGAGCGCGCGTGTTTTTGGCTTCCCACGAAGGTGACACCCTGGCCGGCTGCATCATCAGCCTGGTCAACGGCCGGGCCACCTACCTGTACAGCGCCAGCTCGGACCTCAAGCGCAACCTCAAGCCCGTCTACCTCATGCTCTGGCGCGTGATGCAATGGGCCAAAGCCCAGGGCGCCCACACCCTGGACATGTGCGGCATTCCCCCCGATGCCAATCCCAAACACCCGCTCGCCGGCCTATACGACTTCAAGCGCTACTTTGGTGGGAACATCATCCACCGGGCAGGCTCCTGGGATGCGCCCTGCCATTTTCTCTACCCCCTGTTTCGCCTGGCGGAGCGCATGCGTTAGGGATTTTCATATGGTATCACCACGGTTTGCCCGCCGCTCTGCTCGATCACTTTCTGAACCCAGACTGTCTCCGCAGCCTGCCGCGACCGCAGGATCGCATCCTGTGTGGGGATCGGGTAGAGGCATTTGTTGACAACCCACCAACGAGCAGGGATGCCGGCACGATCCAGATCGGCTCGAAGCCTGCTCGCTTCGAACACGGGGGTCGGTTCGGGAAGCGTGACGATGATGACTTCGGTGATACTCGAATCGCGCAGCTGCGGCAGGAGCCGACGCACGGACTCGGGCACCTCCGCGCTCGAACCGGCGATCTGCCGCTGGTGGCTCAGGGTCGTGTCGAGCAAAAGAAGGGTGTGACCCGTGGGCGCGGTATCGATCACCACCACCTTATCCCGCGAACGATGCACGACCTCCGCGAAGGCGCGAAAGACGGCAATTTCCTGAATGCAGGGGGAGCGCAGGTCTTCCTCGACCACGGATAGGTCGGTTGCACCCATCTCCCGGGCCCGTGCGAGTACCTCCTCTCGGTAACGCTCGAGCTCGGCCTGCTCGTCGATCGGAAAGACTTCTACCCCCGTGGTCTCACCGATAAAATGTTCGAGGTGGTTTGCTGGATCGGTGGTTGTCAGAAGAACCGGAAGGCCGCGCCGCCTGAGCCCCTGCGCCAGGGCGACGGCCAGGGTGGTCTTGCCCACCCCGCCCTTCCCCATGGTGAAAACGATTCTTTTGCCGGTTTGGACCAGATCGTCCAGAAGCGCCTCCCAGGACTGAGCGTGGGGCGGGAAGGGGAGATTCGCCGGGCTGGCTCCTCCGTTCGATTGAAACAGGCCTCGAAGGTGGTCCAGCCCCACAAGGTTGAACGCTTTCAGGGGTAGACCGTAGACCCGCCTTTCCTCCAGGGCCGCGGCGTATTTTCGAAGAGCGCTTTGCTGCCTTTCGTACAACGCGTGGGCCAGGGGATCGGAACTTTCATTCAATAGCCCGTTGAGAACAAAGACCTGGTTTCGGATACCCAGTTCGGCCAGCTCCCCACCCGACCGAAGCGCCTCGGCCAGGGCCACTTCTTCCGGGCGGGAGACGAGAACAAGGGTTGTCAGCGCAGGGTCTCCCAGGTTGGTGAGAGCGTTGCGGTACATGTCGTGCCGTTGTTGCAATCCGGACAAGGGTCCCAGGCACGAGGCGCCGTGGGTGTTGCTTTCCAGGAAACTGCTCCAGGCCGCAGGAAGCTGCAGGAGTCTGAGGGTGTGGCCGGTCGGTGCGGTATCGAAGATGAGGTGATCGTAGTGGGAAATCATCTCGGTCTCGGCGAGATAGCGGGTAAACCGGTCGAAGGCCGCAACCTCCAGGGTGCAGGAACCGGAAAGCTGCTCTTCCATGTTGGCCAGCACCGATTCCGGAAGCAGACCGACATACGGGGCCAGAGCTGCCTTCCTGTACTCGGTGGCCGCTGCTTCCGGGTCGATGTTCACCACCTCGAGGTTCGGCGCCTCGGGGATGGGAGATGGGGTGGTGCCGACCTCCCGTCCGAACACGTCCTGAAGGTTGGACGCGGGATCGGTGCTGATCAGGAGCACCCGCCGGCCAGATTCTGCCAGGCTGACCGAAACGGCACAGGCCAGCGAGGTCTTCCCGACCCCACCCTTGCCGGTGAAAAACACGAACCGGCCGGAAGAGAAGAGGTTGGGACTCAGAGTAGCGATGGGTTGGGACCTGTTCAACAACATCCGGGAGCCGTACATCCACTCGCGCTTTTGCTGCCAGGTTTGCATCGAAGATCGCAGGAGTTCTTGTCGGAACAACACACCTCCTCGGCAGCCGATGGATTGGAACCTTTGAACAGGGTAAATCCCGAAGCGGGTTCCCTGAGGGGCAGCCCAGACCACCGGGCGATCTCCTCCGGTGAGGGATAGGCCCCCTTCTTGACCAGGACCCCATCGACCAGGGTGAGGGGCAGGGAATTCACCCCTTCCGATTGTAGCCTTTCCGCAACGGCGGGTTCCACCATGAACTCCTTGGGGTGGGCACTCAGATTGTAGCGCCGCACCTCGATGCCATGACGCGCCATCTCGTCCAGGGCCAAAGAGATTTTCAACAGCTGCGGATCGATGCTGGGTCCGCACAATCCAGTGGAGCAGCACATGGCCGGCTCGTACAATACAAGGGTTTTCATGATGGACACTCCTTTGGTGAGCACACGGGGGATACATTCTGGCACTCGCATTCCACACCTGGTTGAGTCACGGACTCCAGGCTGCGAACAAGGTTGTGTAAGGCAGAGGTTTGCAGGCGGTAGCGCATCCACTTTCCGCAGCGCGTGGCCTGAACCCATCCCTCTTCGCTGAGCACTTTCAGGTGGTGAGACAGAGTGGGCTGCGAGATCGGCAGGTATTCCAGGAGGTCGCAGGCACACAGGTCGCCGCAGGCCAAAAGGTGCACGATACGCAGACGCTGCTCATCGGCCAGAACCCGAAGCGCGGCAGCGAGCTGTCCCGGATCAGGAATACGCTGACTCGGAGTAACAAGTTTCATAGCTTGAAAATAGTGCACATATTGATGTTTGTCAATATGTATCATGTTGCATGATGTGCGTTCCGCGGGCGATCCTGGTCCCCTTCCCTGTCGCTAAGGGGCCCGGTTGCTAACGGGTAGACGCCGGGTTTTCGGTCGGTAAAACGAAGCCCGACAATTCCTGCTCGAGCTGCTTTCCCTGAGCCTTGAGATTTTCCGACATTTGCACCAGTTGACGGGCGATGCCCTTGGTGGCATCCGATCCCTGAGCGAGATGCACGATGTTTCGGCTCATTTCCTTGGCCCCATTGGACTGCTCGTTCACAGCGTTCTGGATGATGTCGAAGCTGTTGCGCAGGTTTTCGCTGAAATGCAGGAGCTCATGGAAGACCTTTCCCACCTCGTCGATGGCTGCGGCGATACCCATCACCGCAGTACTGACCGCTCCAATCTTTTCCCGGATGGATTGGATGGCAGCCTGCGAAGCTTGCCCGAGTTCCCCGATCTTTTCCGCGTCCCTGGTTCCTTTCTCGGTGATGCCGACGCCCTCCATCACCCCGTTACGCAGCTCTTCCAGAATATCCTGGATGTTGAGCACGGCTGCCTTGCTGTCGTCTGCCAGCTTTCTGATTTCCTCGGCGACTACCGAAAACCCCTTCCCGGCCTCCCCAGCGTGGGCGGCCTCGATGGCGGCATTCATGGCGAGAAGCCCCGTGTTGTCGGCAATCTGTTTGACCGTTGCCAGGATCTCGTCGATTTTCAGGGCCTGACGACTGACCCCGCCCATGGTCTCGAAGGTCAAACTCATCTTTTCGGCGAGCTGGTTGGCCGTCTCCACGGATTGGGACAGGGTTGCCGCTCCCTCGGATGCCACCTTTTCGGTAATCTCGGCCTGACCGATCACCTGCCGGGATTGTTCGGTGAGTTGGTTGATTTTGACGCCGATCTCCCGGATCTCCTGATTTTGTTTCAGGGTCATTTGGTACTGTTCGATCACCTTGTTCTCGACATGGTCGAGGGTCCGGGTGAACTCTTCCATGGTGCTGGAGATTTGCTCGAGGGAGCTGGCGTTTTCCAGGGTTTGGTTTCCCAGCATGCTGCCGGTGTCGTAGGTCTCGTTCGCGGATTTTTTGAGATCTTCTCCGATTCGCAGCAATTGGGCGATGATCCTACCCAGGTTGAGGATGGTCTTGTTGGTGATCTCCGCCAGAAGGCCCAGTTCATCCCGGCTCAGGACGGGGATGACCAACGCCAGGTTTTTGGCCTCCATACGGCCAAAACCTTCATACACGGCGTTGAGCTGTTTGCGAAGGTTGCTCGCGACAATGATATTCAAAAGGATTGCCAGGGTGATCAAGACCAGGGCTGTCGCGAACATCAGGATCAGTGTTCGCACTCGGGCCGCGACTCGATCTTGAATGTCCTTAAAAACGGAGACTCCGGTTTCAAGGGCCAGATCGATGAGGGCGCCTGCCGACATCTCGATTCGTTTTCGGAATGTTTCGGTGGGTAAGTCATCGGGATTGTAGAGCACTTCGATCAATTCCAGAATAGAAGACTCGCGCTCCTGCCAAAATCGAGGCAAGCGCTCGGCATCGTGTCCAGGGTCCAGAATAGCCTCATGAATGGCATAATTCTCGAGCTGGCTTCGGATTTTGTTGTAGTACTCAGTGAACCAAAGACTAAAACTGTAGATTTCTCGATACAAGCCCGAATCGATGACGCCCGATCCCGTGTCCTCATTCAACACGAGGATGGCCAGGGACTCCAGCTTGGAAAGCACGTCCGGGATGAGACCCGAGTAGATTTGCAGCAAACTGTTGGTATGGGCTTCGGTATCTCTGCTAAACCCCGAGTTGACCGCCATTCGATGTTGAATTTCTTGCAAGGATAGAAATGCCTCGGTGTATGCCTGTCTCAGTTCGGAAACCGAATTGAAATTTTTGGAAATCGATAGCACGCGAGCCTCGAGTGTCTCCTTTCCAGAACCCTGGCCATCCTCTCCCAGGAGCCTCGAGAGGTTTCCTGCCTCTATTACCTCAAGACCTCGACGGAGTTTTTCGACAAGATCTGGGGACAAGGGACGCAATAAGCCGGAATTGGGGCGGCCAAGGGCGCTGTCCAGCACCGACTTCCGCAACCGATAAAGGGGGGAATAGAGTTCCAATCCGTCGAGCTCCCTCCTTGAATTATTCAAGTACTGTAGAGACTCCCCCAGCCAGAAAACCAGAAGCAGGCCCAGGGGGACCAGAAACCCCAGGGACGACAGGAAGAGTTTGAGCCGGATGCTGAAAATCCTGCGATGGGCCATCAGGACACTATAGCCCGCACCCCGTTTCGACGCAACCTAGGGAGCCTCAAAATGTAACGTAAAAGCGCCCTGATCCGTGGTCACATTGAGGACATCGGGGCCGGCGGAGACGCTGGGCATCTTACGTAATTTAAATATGGAATACTCTCCGGTATTCAGATAAATGGGAAGGCTGCAGTCCAGATCGATCTTGCCATAGGCACTCGTGATCGATAAAACCGTTAACCCTCCCTGGCCGGTGTTGACAAAAAGGTGATCCCGAAACACAAGCGGCAGTGGAACGGCCAGACTGTCGCTCACAAAGTATTGACTGTCGTTCCGATCGACGATCTTCAGGATGGGAGAGGCGGGGAGTACATTTCCCTCAATGTTGACCGAAAGCGACGGATGATTGCTGCTGGTCACCGTCAGGACCCCCGTCACCAGACCGCTGGCGGTTCCGGCGGGAAATTGGATGCGAAATTCGGGGCTGGTCTGGCCGCTCAGGATCGTGATGTTCGTAAAAGAACCGTGAATCACGAAGTCGGCTGCGAAAAAACTGAGACTGACCTGGGTGGCTGTCATGTTCCCCTTGTTGAGAACTCGAAAGGGAACCTGCCAGGAATTGAAGTCGGCAGAGCGGTCCCCGCCGAATTGAAAAGTGTTGAGGTGATGATAGGTCACGTAGCGGTCGTTCTTTCCCTGGATGACGACCAAATTGGGGCTGAGGCTTCCCGGTGGTTCCACGGTTCCCCTCAGGTCAACCCGGTAGGCACCGCGCGAAGTCCCGATCACGAGCTGAGCATGGTGGTTTCCCAGGGTGGTAGAATCGATGGAGATATGCATACCGAGACCTTGAGCAGGGGCCAAAGTCTGGGGCAAGGAGATCGACCCCGGAAGGAAACCACTCCCCTCCAAATCGACGGATTGGACGATGAGCTCGCGCTTGCCCTCGTTGGTGAAGCTCAAGTTTTGCTGGAGCACGGTGTTGAGCTCGATGCTTCCAAAGTCAAGTCCCGAGGCCGGCTGAAAAACCAATCGCCCAGGGGGAAGATAGTTGGGCGAATAGGGATCCCAGCTGCTGTCCAGGGGATAGCAACCCAAAAGGATGAGAATGACCCCAAATACCCAAACCTTCATGATTCTATCTTATCAGCAATCTGGCATCAGGGGAAGTCTCGAGGGGGCTCGCGGGCCGAAAGTTCGCTTTCCAGTCGCAGTTTTCGTTTTCGCACCTCCTCGAGGGCACCGGCCTCACGAAAATCCTCCCATAGGAGCCAACCTCCGCCCAGGACCCCGGCCCCGCCCAGGATGCCTGCTGTCCAGGAGAGGGTGCTGTAGAGCGTGAGGGGCAGCCTCAGTTCTGCCACGGATTCGTTCTCGGTCGATTGGTACACCTGGTAGAGCTGGTTTCCGGAATAAATACTCCAGGCCATGATGCCTAGAAGGAGGGCGCCCGACCCGAGTCCCACACCTCCCTGCCAAAACCGGGATTCCTGTACGGAATCAGCCTTTTCCCTGAGTGTCAACTCGGCAAGGGCGGTTCGCAGTGTTTCTTCTTCGAGCTGTCGCGATCGGCGGCGGCTTTCAAGCTCCTGTACGATCTCCGGGGACAGGGCCTTCCTGATTTCCTCGAAATTTGCCAACCAGGGAGATCGTATCCAGTAGCCCCGGTCGAGATAGCGCACCAGGGATTCCTCGTGCCGGCTGGCCACCGTGACCGGCGCCGGCGGTTCAACGGAAATTGCCGAGATCGCCGCAAGCCCATCGTCCTCGATTTCTTCTACAGGGGGCGGTGCCGGAAGAGGTAATGAAACCACGGCTGCCTCCAGGCGAGGAGGACGGCTCACCAGCCGGCGCTCGCCCGGTACAAAGGGACCGAAAACTTCCTGGCTCTCTCGTTCCCATTGAATCAAGAAGGGCCCCGGATGGGCTCCTACATCGATGACCAGCGGTGTCATTCCCAGGAAAACGCCGTTGTGGTAAACACGGCCGGGAAGGGGCTCGCTTACGAGAACAAACCACGATACCGGGGATTCCGAGCTGGGAGAGGGTGCTTCCTGTTGACGACTCAAAGAGCGCAGGGCCGCCACGAAGGAATCATCCCCATTCCGAACCAGTATCTCTTCCTGCGCGGCGGCCTTTTCCGGCCGAGGCAACAGGACGCGATGCAAAAACACCAGACGGCGTCTGGCTTCCTGAGAACCGGGGCCATCGGGATCCAGAAGGAGAAGCTGTTCCAGGCTCGCCTCGGCCGCAGCATATTCGCCGGACTGCTCGGCAATCTCTGCCAGAACCCGAAGGGCGCTCACCTTGTCTTCTAAGGAGGCCGAACCGGCCAGGGTCTGTTGCGCCAGCTCTCGGGCCTTATCGAACTCCAACCGACGGACGTGTTCGCGCGCCCGTGCCGCTACGCTCCCCTCTACAGGCCTTTGGCGTAGAAGCAGAAAACGCCGAGCTGCCCCCCGCAGGCGGCTGCCCACCGTGGCTTCTTCGGTGCCGGGATTTTCCCGTTCCAGCTTTTCCAGCAACGAAATCGCTTCCTGAAGGCGGCCCTGCATCAGCACACAAAAGGCCAGATGCAGTTCAAGGGGTGGGCGCAGGTAGGGGTCTTCCTCGATTTGCAGCAACTCGCGATAAATCAGCTCAGCATCTCGAAAACGCCTCAGCCGTTCCCTCAGGTAGGCTTCCTCCAAACGTCGCTGGCTCGCCGATGACTGTTCGACCCGGAGGGGGGCTTTTCCTAAAAGATTTCGCGCCGCATTGACGACCACGAGGGCAAAGGTGTTTTTGGGACCTGACTCTGGTTCGTTTTTTGTGTTTTGCAGCATCTTTTCCAAACGCGCCTCGACATAGAGCTGATCGGCGGAAGCATGGTTTTCGGCAAAACGCTCCAAAAGCAGGTCCATTCTTCCCAACATGAAAAGGTTTTGGTCGGAAACAGTCTCCAGCCGCACCGCTCGCAACGAGGTATTCACCTCCCCTTCCCGAAGCTCACGGAGCTCGGTGTTGAGCCAGACGGTGCTCGCCAGAAGTCCGGTAACGAGCACCAGGTACAGCGGAGCACGTCCAAGACTACGAATCCTCGCCACGTAGGTCCTCTGCGTAGGAGGAACCCTCTTTGGCCTTGGCGAGCTTTTTGATCTGGGCCGCGGCCTGGACGAGTTGGCCATGGTGGGTGTAGGGGCGCCAACGGTTACTCACCACCGCCACCGAAATCGTCATCAGGGGAAAACGGGCCGGGGTTCCTTGACGGGTCACACTTTCAATATACCCGACTTTGGCGTCGTGCGGGGAATAAAACCGGGATATTTGTGAATCGAACTTTTGAATGAAGAGTTCGACATATTCCTTCCATCGCGAATAATCGATAACCACTACATAATCGTCCCCGCCTTCGTGCCCGAGGAAGATCGAATGATCCCGGATCTCCTCTTTCGCCTGCATCAGGCAGTCCCGCACGAAGAGGATCACCTCGTCCCCTTTGGCAAAACCGTACTTGTCGTTGTAAGCCTTGAAATGGTCCAGGTCCATGTACAAGACAGCAAAGATCTGTCCGGCAGTCAATCTCGAGTCGATCTCCTGGACGATCCTTCGGTTGCCGGGCAGCCCCGAAAGAGGATTGGCTCCTCGGGCCTCGTCGTGCATTCGTGCGATCGCCGCCCCCATTTCGTTGAAGGACTGGGCCAACTCTCCGATTTCGTCGTTTTGATGGATACGTACACGGACCTCCAGATTACCCGCCTGGATGGTTCGGGTTGCCTGCACCAGGAAGCCCAGGGGCCGAAAGATCTTGACGAACAAATACAGCGCGAAACCACCGTTGACCAGGATTACCAGGATGATGACGAGGACCACCTGACGGTAGAGGCGGTTCATCCACTCGCCGATATCCTCCATTTCCAGCTGAAACCGAAGTACCCCGAAGCTCACCGTGGTCAGCGGAAAACTCAGAAAAACCCGCAGGGCGCGCTCCTCCAGTTTTTGCACGATGGCCTTGCCCTCGAAGGCGCGGCGGGTCAGAACCTCGTTGATTTCCTGGAACTCGGCCTCTGTGGCCCACCCTCCCGGCTGCCCAGACAACGCATCCAACAGGACCTCCCCGTTTTCGGAAAAAAGTCGGTAATTGGCCAGGTTCTGTTCCCGCAATTTCTGACGAAGGACCTCCAGATTGTTTGCCCAATTGGGATATTCATCGAGGACACCCTGAAGAGAGGTAAGAATCTGGCGCGATTTGTCCTGGGTTTTCAGCACGGCATTTTGAACGATGAGGTCGGTCTGGTTTTCAAAAATCAGCACGACGAACACGGCGATCAGCGCGAGTGTCATCGCGATGTACATCAGACCGGTGCGAAACGCCAGACTGTTCAACAGTGTTCGGATCACGCCTTACCTCTCGAGGGGCTGGCCGAGTTGTTCCAGAAGATAATCCAGAAGGGGCTGAAAGGCTTCCTCGTATCGATGAAAATCGGCCAGGGTCACATGGCCCATGCCACTCTGCCAGAAAACCCGATTGTTGGGAAATCCCCGGGCGACCAGGGGCAGGTTGTGGCGGAAATCCACCACCTGATCCTGCCAATCCTGGTGGAGCAGGACGGGGATATCGGGCCGGGGCTTAAAATCAAGACGGGATTCCCAACGGCCCAGGGCCAGAACCCAGGATACCGGAACGTTGTAGATGCCAACGAGGGGGTCAGGACTTACCAGGGGCTGCAGGCTCCTGAGCCACCACTGGTTCCACCAGGCCAGCCCCTGCCCCACCTCCCAGTACACGTGGCGGATCAGCGGTGCGCTCAAAATCAGATAGTCCCAGGGAAGTTCCCGGGTGCGGGACATTTCGATCACCGCGGAGGCACCGGTCGAATGCCCCAGCACGACCCAGGGTCGGGGCAGCAACGCGGATATTTCCTTTAGAGCCTCCAGCCAGGCGTTCAGGGCCTGGGTGTAATCCGAAAACTCGCCGATTCCGGCCCTCTCCCCGCTCGAAAGGCCGTGGCCAGGAAGGTCGAGGGCCGTGACCGACCACCCCTCGGCCAGCATCACCCGGATGATTCCGGAAAAGTTCCCCAGGCTGGCCAGGTAACCATGCAAGACGAACAAGGTTCCGCGCGATGGTCCCGGGGGCAAAAACACCGCCGAGAACACGTCCCCCAGGGGATATTCGATCAAACGAAAGGCAGCACGGTTTTTCCCTCCCCAGGGATGCACCACTTCACGAAATTTCCAGTGGACCACGTACTCTTCCAAAAAGGGTGGCATCGGGGCGTCGAGGTCCCGTATATCCCAGGCGCCAGTCGCGATTTCCCGCCTCAGCCCCATTCGGAAATCGAGGGTGGGATCGGGGGCGAGGGCACAACCGATCATCAAAAAACCGATGCAACCATAAAACGATCGCATCAGCCCTGGTTCCCCAAGGCGAACTTGTGAAAATCCTCGGCGGGAAGGGGCTTGCTGAAATAGTATCCCTGAAAAACCCGGCATCCGTTTTCGTAGAGCCATTTGACCTGCTCCCAACGTTCCACTCCCTCGACGATGATGCCCTTTTTCATTTGACGCGCCATCCCGATGATGGCCCGCACCGGTGCTGCGGAATTGACCTCTCCTGGAAGGTCATCGACGAAGCTCTTGTCGATCTTGATGATGGAGATGGCCAGGGTTCGAAGATAGCTCAAACTGGAATAACCGGTACCGAAGTCATCCAGCATGATATGAAAGCCCATCCGCAGGAGGTTTTCGATCTTCTTGGCGCTCTCCGCCACGTTCTGCATGAGGGCACCTTCGGTGATCTCCAGCTTCACGTTGTGGTGGGGTATTCCGAGACGCTTGCAGAGTCGGATCGTATCGTGAATGATGTCCTCCTGGGTGAACTGGCGGGTGGAAAGGTTAATGCCCATTTGTAGAGACGAGAGCCCGATTTTCTGCCACTCGCCCAATTCCTGCAGGGACCTTCGTAGAATCCAGGCCCCTAAGGGGACGATCAGCCCCGTCTCCTCCGCAATCGGAACAAATTTTCCCGGAGAAAGAAAGCCCATACTGGGATGTTTCCAGCGGATGAGGGCTTCGGCTCCTGTGACCCGAAACTTTCCGGTTTCCGGATCCAGGAGTTCCACCTGGGGTTGGTAGTACATTTGAAACTGGGAATGCTTTAGATCCGAGGCGCTTTGAAGGGCCTGGAGCAAGCCATTTTGAATCTCGATGCGCTCCATCTGTTCCATGCGAAGGCTGGGAGTGAATGTAAACACCGACACCTGTTGGCGAACAGCCACACTGAGCGCGATGTCGGTGCTTCGCAGAATCTCGGACTTGGTGTCGCCGTCTCTGGGATAGAGGGCCACTCCCAAATTGACTCGGATGGAGATATTGTATCCCCCGAGCACGTGCGATTTTTCGGTATCGCGAACCAGCCGCTGAAGGGTCTGGTTGAACGTGGCCGAATCGGAAATATCGAAAAGTACGATCAAAAATTCATCGTCCCGGGTGTGGTACACCTTGCCGCGATTTTCGATCACTGACTGGATGCGGACTCCGGTCTGGTACAAAATCCATTCGGGTATCTTGCTGGAAAAGGTGCGGCGAACCAGGTTGAAAATTTCGTTGAGTTTCAGGAAACAAAGCGCTTTAGGCCGGTCATCTCTTTTCAGAATCTCGTGCAGCTGGGTTTGCATCACCACACCGTTCGGCAAACCGGAATCGGGGTTGGTGACCAGTTGCTTGGCTAACCGCCGCCGCTCGTTAAGAATGACGTTGTACCTTTCGCGCAAAAGCTTAAATTTCTGCACGAGCCGTTGGTACTTGACCTGAGTTTCCAGCTTTTCAGACTGGTTCAACAGACCCAAGGAGGTTCCCGCCTAATGATCATTCGAGTTTTCCAACAAGTCACTCACGAAGGGCGGCAGGGCAAAGGATGCCCGATGAACGTCTGGGGTGTAATAATGCGTTTTGATCGCCAGATTCTGCCATCTCTCGGGATCGAATTCCATCGGATGGCGGGAATCGGAAGCGAAACCCAAAAGCCAGTGGCCGCTTTCATAGGTGGGGATGAACATCTGGTAGACACTATGGTGTTTGAAGACCGAACGCAGTTTTGCTGCAGCGCGTTGGAGCTCCCGGGCCTGTTTGGGGTAGTAGGGACTTTCGCTTTGGTTGATGAGCACCCCCCCAGGTTTGAGGACCCTTCGACAGTCCTGATAAAACCGCTGACTGAAAAGCCCCTCGCCCGGTCCGATTGGATCGGTGCTGTCAATCAAAATCACATCGAACGATGCCTCGGGCGCCTGGGCCATGTAGCGCACCCCATCCTCGATGAGCAGCTCCACACGGGGATCGGCATATCCTCGGGACAACTCGGGGAAGTACTGCCGAGCAGCATTCACGACAACCTCGTCGATCTCCACCTCCACGATCCGCTGAAGCTGAGGGTACCGGCACAACTCGGTGACCGTTCCGCCGTCCCCACCGCCAATGACGAGGACGTCCCGGGCATCGGGACAGACAGACAGGGGAACGTGAACCATCATCTCGTGATACACGAAGGCATCCTTTTCGGTCACCATGATGAGGTCATCGATCAACAAAACCCGCCCGTAATCCAGGGTGGCGACTACGGCCACCTTTTGGAAAGGGCTGCGTGCCTCAAAGAGATTTTCGATCACCTCAAAACCAAAAACCGTGTGCGGTGTGTTGTATTGAAAGTGCCAATGGGAAAAGTCTGTCCCTTCCCGATCCTGAAAGTAATTTTGGATTTTTTTCAACTTTTTTTTGACGAGGTGTTCCAGGGCCCGCGGCAGATCATGGTCGGTGAGGGTCCGATCGATGCTGGCAGACAGAGCGGCAAAGTCGACCTCTGCCGTACTGTCCTGTTGGGCTTGGGCTTCGATATCGTGCAAGAGGCTTTTGACTCCCTCGATTTCCGCCCGAAGGGTTGCCGCATTTTCTTCGTAGACCCGGTCAGTCAGGACCTGACTTCGGTGACGTTCCTCGAGGCTATCCAGAACCAGTTTCAGGTCCTCATAAAGATCGTCCAATTCAAGATGCAGCAGCTCAAAGATGACATGGCTTTTTTCGTTCATGATTCTCTGAATACCAGTTTACGATTAAAACTTCAAAGTTTCAACAAAAAAAGCCGCCCCATCGGCGGCTTTTTCATTCGGGCTACGCAGAGATTACTGGTTGTTCGGGTTTTGCTGAGCGGCGTCCTGGGGAGGGAAGTCCTCAATGGTCGCCATCTTGCGCATCTCGAGGGCACGGAGGACTTGCAAGCGGCCAAGGCGGCTCAATTCGAAACTGCGGCGGGCAGATTCACGGGCGTTGAGGATGCCCCAGGTCCCCTCATCATCGATGTCTTCACGGAGGTTGAGCACAGCTCGATCGTAGATGATTTTGATGTCTTTGAAGTAGCTGATAAAGTCACCGCCCTCGGTTGCGGCATCCCGGTGGATGATCAAACCCTTGAGCCGGATGTAGGGAGCGCTGCGAGGATAGAGGGGAAGGATGCGCAGTTCACGGTTTCTCACCTCGGTCTGATACTGGGGGTTTCTCCATTGCAGGGTGTTCCAGCCATCCGACTGCAAATACCCGAGGAAGATGGTCTGCTGTTGTGCATTCTCGTTCTCCAGCACGATGCTGAGACCGTGGGGGTAGTTACGGCCGAGGTAGTTGACCTGGATGTCTCGGATGACTCCGACATTTTTGACGACACCGTAACCGACAAATTGATCACCAGGTTTGCTTTCGGGACCGTTCTGGCCTTGCTGCCGGGGAAGAGTGGCGTAGGCCGGAATGTCGAAAGGAGGCACGACCATGGCCGAGCTGGGGACCCGGTAGAGCGGGAAATGTACCCGGACGCCCATCACCGTTTGACCACCGTACCTGCTGGCGTCATCCTTGACAGCGGCTTCCCGGATTTGGGACTGAACGACGTTTTGTATCACACGGGCAGAGCTGGTCAGGCGGACTTCCCAGTTTCGAATTCGGAGGGAGGTCTTCATGACAGCCTTATCCGCAGCGGTAAAGCTTGTCCCCGCCTGGGTGCTGTAGTCGATCAAAGTCTGACCGTGTTCTTTTCTCATGTCTTCGGGCAAGTTGTCGCGGCCGGCGATTTCCGTGTCACCTACCAACTGGGAAAAATCGATCAAGGTAGCCAAACCGGTAAAGTCATCGGTTTGCTGGGCGACCAGACTCCCTGCGGCAAACATCGTCGATAACATAAACAAGGTTGCCAAGCGTTTCATTCAAGACTCCTTTTTTCTAAGTTTCTTTAACTCTATTTCCAATTATACGGTAGGACAAGGGTTTGTCAACGAAAAAACTCACGGATTTTCCGATAATGTCAAAATTATTCATCGACCTGGGTAAACTCGGTATCGTATTCGTGGCCTTCGATGGTGACAACCACTTCCTTGAGACTCGGGAAATTGTAAAGTACCCCTTTTTTCAGGAGCTCGATCCCTCGATGAAAATCGATGCGTGATTCGTAATCGCGTTCGAAGGACTTGGCGTTTAAATCGATGTAGACGATACCCTCCGCGACGAAAACCGTCTTGACGCGGGTCTGCAGGGGCAAAATCCGGAAGAGCTTGTTGAGCGAGGGCCCGAGGAGATACTCGCGGACATACAACGAGACGGCTTGCTCGTCGGAAGACTGGACCGGGAGCGCACGTTCCTCGGCTCCTGTTCCCTCGACGTAGTGCCGGGGAAAGAAAAAGATCCTCCTCTGCATGCGTCCCGGGTTGAAAAACCAAATCAAAACGGAAAGGAAAAGGATCCCTCCTAACACGAATAGGTGGATGGTTTGTCGGCTCTTGAGGTTCCTACTCATCGGCGGAACAATACCATCAAAAGCCACGCTTCGGCAAGTCCTGAGTCAGACAGTCGAGGCGGTACAAGGCCCCTGGGATTCCGCCCGCCTCCAGGGCCTCCATGACTTTTTTCCGGAGATTTTTGGGCAATTTGCGCCATAAATCTGGCTCGATTCGCTGGATGTCCTCGAGTCTGTCCCGCCAGAGGATGCCGTACCAGTCCTGACCATCTCGAAATGCGGGCTGTTGGGGGTTGGAGAGCCAGTCTTCGGTCTGCGGATGGGGTGCCTGGAGCCTCGGAAACAGGAAGCGTCGATATTCTTTTAACCTCGAACGTGCCGCCTCGAGATCGGTCTGTGCCACGATGACATTCGCCAGTTTTTCCACGTTGTTTCTCGGGAAGGTGGTAAGGTCCCCGGTTTTTCGAAGAAAAAAGATCTGTTCCCCCTCCCGCATCACGGGGCCGCCGTTCAAGCCGAACCACCCCATCAATGTGCCCGGAATACCGATGATGGCCCCCTCCACCACGGAACGTTCGAGAAAATAATTGGGGTTTTTCGGTTCCTGCCCCAGGGCCAGGAGAATGGCCTCCCGAACCGGGCTCAGCCCCGAAGCCAGGGGAAAGGTCCAGCCGCTCATGAAGCCCCCACTCAGTCGGGCGGCCACCTCTCCCACCACCGGCCGACCCTTGTGCCACTTCAGATCCCCCTTGACCGCTCCCCACTCGAGTCCCAGGGCTCGAGCCGAGCTTTCCAGACAGTCCCAAAGCTCATTCTGTACCCTGGAAGCGGCATGGGTAGGAAAGCTGTGGCCCATTTCCACAAAGTATGGCGGAAAGTGGATGTCCCGATCGGCCAGCCCCCTCCGATAAAACCCCTTGGGGGTGATGAGCGCATCCAGGCTGAACTCGGGTCCCTCGATGTAGTCCTCAACGATGGCCCGGCCCTGGCGGCTGTGGGCCAGAGCCCCCTGAACGGCCTGTTCGAGATCGGAAGCCGTGTCGACCCGCCGCACCCCACGGGCGCCCATGTTGTCCACGGGTTTGACCACGGCGGGAAAGTCGATTCCCCGAAAATCCCGGTGCTCCGAGTCCAAAACTTTGAACCGGGGAACCGGAATCCCCGCCTGGGCGAGCCTCTGCCGCATCAGGGCCTTGTCCTTCGCCGCCAGGGCCGCCTGGTAGGAGTGGGACCAAAGCCCGAACTCCTCTGCAATGTGTGCCACCGTGGTGGAAAAATCCGTACCCACCGTGAGCACCCCCCGGTAGGTGCCGCCCCATCGCCGAAGTGCTGCGACACAGGCAGCCTCGTCGCTAATGTCGCATTCCAGCCAGGAATCGGCCAGACGGCGGGCCACGGAGTTCGGATCGCGGTCCAACCCCAGGGTAGGGATTCCCATATCCCGAGCTTCCCGGTAGACGGGCTGTTGCATGAGGCCGCTCCCAACCACGATCAGGTGGCCCGTCATGGGAGCCTCCGGGCGTAGATTTCCATCGTGTCGCCCCACCTGAGCCACCGCTGCAAAGCAGCCAGACCCGCCGTCCACCATCGACCCAGGGGGCGCCCCAAAAGCCGTTCGGGGTGGATGCCGGTGGGCTCGATCCACCGAATTTGAAAATCGTGCCGGTCAAGAAGACGGCGCGCCGTGACCGGCTCCCAGAGCGTGTAGTGATCGGTGGGGCTTTCTCGAAAAAAGCGGCCGGGGTGGAATCGGGCCGTGAGACCCGCGGCGTTGGGGGTGGAGAGGAGCAGCCACCCCTGTGGACGCAGGAGGTAGCGCAGCCCCTGAAAGAGTGTCTGCAGATCGGGAAAGTGTTCGATCACGTACCAGAGGCTCACCGCATCGAAGCTCCTTTCGGGCCAGTTCTTTTCCCAGCCCACCACCCCCAGGTTGAGGCAGGTGGCCGGCACGCCCAGCTCCCGCTGGACCCAGGCCACCGCCTGAGGGTTGACATCGGCGCCCTCGACCACCATGCCCTTTTTTTGGGCGGCGGCCAGAAAGGGGCCGTAAGCACACCCGAGATCCAACAGACGCCGCCCTTGGAGGGGACCGCTCAACCGCTGAAGGACTGTCAGGCGTCGAGCGCCCAGGGCCTCGATGTTGGGAAAATCCTGCAGGTAAGTTTTGCCGTACTGGCTTCGATATTCGTCCTCGAAGTACTGCGGTCCGTAGTCTTTTTCGGGTACCAGCCACGGCAGGAGGTAGAGGAAACCACAGTCCCGGCATCGGTAAAAGGTCCTGTCCTTTTGTCGGTTCACCACCCGAGCTCTGGCGGAACCACAGGCCGGGCAAAATCGGCCGTGACTGCGGAACCGCCGCCACAGCGCATGCGGCTCCTCGGGTTCCATGGGCTGGTGGTAGAGCTGTGACAGCCCCCTGGGATCTTGAATTTTTTCGAGGAACCGGACGAGTTTTCGGACAGATACCCCGCGAACTCCCAGCAGGGGCCAGCCTTTTCGCCGGGATAGCCGGGCATGGTACCGGCTGGGCTCCACCAGGAGAAAGGGCACCCCCTGGTTCCGGCACTCGTGGGCGGTGATGCCGTAGGAGCAGAAAACCAGATCGAAGTGCTGCAAATGATCCCGAAGCCGCTGGGGCCGGGAAAGCAGCGAGGGGCGGCGGCCGTGCAGCAGGGGAAGGTCCGAGCGGTCCTGCCAGGGCCCCTCGAGCACACTCACCTCCCACGTTAGGTCGGGTAATCGGTTCAAGCTCTTCAGGAGGCGGACGGCCAAATGGTGGCGGTCGGTTCCCCCGAAGGCCACCAGGACTCTGGTGACAGGCTTCGGTGTGTAGACCCGGTGGGGCCCCAGGTCCATGAGCCCGGGAGCCTGGCAATTGGGAGGGATTCGGCTGGTATTACCCAGGCTGTCCACCAGGAAGTCCATTCGGGAACGGCAGGCCGCCCCCTCGTCCCAGCCCACCAGGGGCCAGCCGCGCTCGGCAAAGGCGCGGTACAGGTCCCTTTCCGTTTTCCGTCGGTCGAAGACGATCAGGTCCCAGGGCTCCTGAAAGGGGTCGTGGGTCTGCCAGAGCTCCTCGGAGATTTGCTCGGGGCGGCCCTCCGGGGCCCAGAGCCGCCCGCCGACGGCACGGGCCGCTTCCCGGCAGCGGTTGAGGTGGCCCCACCCCCCCTCTGGCCGAACCGAGGGCACGAAGAGGATTTTTCTAGCCACGAAGCGCCTCGATGAGCCGTGCCGTATCCAGAGGCGGGCTCCACCCGTTTTGATCGACCAGCTCTTGCAATCTTTTCAGGTCCTCCGGGGTATCCACGGTGACCCGCTCCTGGGGGCCAAAATAAACCGGGGGAACGGTGGGCCGCCCCACCCGAAACAGCTCGGGATTGTGGTAAATAAATGGTGTGACGTGCTCCCTCTCGTAGGCGTCGGGATGGCTCTCCCAGGCGAGCTTCAGGGCATCGGCGCGCACCGCCTCGGTCCCCACGCCCAGGGGGGCCATCTGGTAAGCAAACAGGTCCCAGCCGCCCTCCTCCAACGCCCTCAGGTTGAGTTCCGCCAGATGGGCGGAAACGAAGGGGTTGTCGCCGGTGGCGCGCAACAAACTTTGCACTCCGTAATGCATCGCGGCCTGGGTGAATCGGTCCAGCACATCCTCCGGATCCCCGACGTAGAGGTCCCAGCCCTCCCGATCGGTGTAAGGCAGCAGGGCAGATCGGCTGGCGGAATCGGTCAGCACCGCGTGCACGTCCGCTCGCACTTCCCTGAGGGATCGTAGACACCATTCGAAAAGGGTCAATCTTCCCAGGGATAACAGCGCCTTGCCAGGGAGCCGGCTCGATCCCATCCGTACCTGTAAAAACACGGCCGTACTCATCCCCACTCCCTCCACAGCTGTTTCAAGGCCACGGCGTCCATCCGAAACCGGTAGCTGAATCCCCTGATCCAGCGCCGAACACTGTGAAAGGTCTTCCAAGCCTTGAAAGGCGAGAGACCGCTGCGAAGCAAAAAGGGGAAAAAAAGTCGGAGCGGCAGCTCGATATGATCCAGATTGTACTGCGGCACGATGTTTTTGAGATAAAAACGTTCGTAGCCGTTGATGGGGGTGGTATCCTCCAGAGGGGGATCGCTCAGGTACTGGATGCGGAACCCCTTCAGGCATCGGATGCTCTCCCCCCAGAGGTGGACCCGAAAGCCCCAGTCTGCCTTCTGCCAATAGGCGCTGGCGATCGAGGGATCGAAGCCCCCCGTTTGCAGGAAGGTGTTCGGTCGGTAAAACCCCGTGAGGTCCATGGGGTAGAGGCTTTCGTGGAGCTCGTTTTGGGAAAAGATGTTGATGAATTGCAGCACATTTCCCCTTTTGAGGGGGACGATGAGGTGGGGAATTTCCTCTCCCTTGGGCGATTTCAGCTCCGGGATGTAAACCAGGGCGGGTTTGTCCCAATCGCCCCGAACGAGTTTTTGAGGCGGAAAAGGTTCCAGTACCTCCATGCTGTCGGTAATGACCAGCATCCACTCGCTCCGAGAGACTCCCAGGGCCATCTGCATCCAAAGAGGCTCGGTGATGGGTAGCGAGGGAATGAGGAACTTGACGGGGAGATCGTTGGGAAAGGGCTCGCTCGGCACGGAACCGGGATCGCGCCGCAAAATGACCTCACGGGCCCCATAGGCCACCAGCTTGCGGGCAAGTTCCAGCTGAAAGTACACGGGGCCCCGGGGCAGGATGATGGCCCCCCAGGACAAGCCCTCGTGGATGGGCAGGGGGTTGAGATTTCCCGTCAGGGTGTAGGATGCATTAAAAGACGAACTGAAAGTACTCATGACAGGACCGGCATTCTTCCGGGTAACGTTCTTCCTGATGGGCGAGCATCCACCCCGTACCCCGCTCCCACACAGCCGCGGGATCTTCCTCGAGCAGGTTTCCCCAGTATACCTCGCCCTGGGGATATTGATGGCAACTCACCACCCTGCCGTCGGCCAGGCTGTGGAGTCCCCGTTGCAGATGCCAGCAGGGGTGGCGCTTCCAGGGAGAGAGGTCCACGGTCCGGCGATTCGGCAGCCGTCCGGCCATATCGTTGTAGCCCACCACCAGGGGCTTGTACCCCTCCTCCTTGACCTGGATGTAGAAGTTTTCCACGTGATCCTCGGTGAGGTCGCACCGCGTGGTCTGGAGATACACCCTGCCCGCAAACATGTCACGCAGCGTTTGAGCCGTTTGACGCATGACCTCGAAGCCCTCTCCGCGCAGCTGTCGATACAGCTGCGGTTCCCAGGCATCGGCCTCCACGATCCAGGTGATCTTTCCTTTTAGCCGGCCGAGCTCGTTGAGCACCTCGGATGTCCATCCCAGCCCGGATGTTTCCACGACCAGCTCGAAGCCCAATTCCAGGGCGGAGCGAAGAGCCGCGACCGCGTGGGGATAGAGGGCAACCTCCCCCCAGAACCCCGGAAGGAGCACCCCGCCTCCCATCCAGCGGCCCACACGCTCGAGCATTCGGCGTAAATCTTCGAGGGGCAAATCGACCCGCGTCGTAGAATAAAAGCGCGGGTCCGAGTAGGCGGGGACCTGCGCCACCGCATTGGTCCATTGCATCTTCCAGTACGCCGGCAGGGTGCGCTGGGAAACTCGGTCCCGCGCGACTTCGGACAGAAACCGATCCAGGGACCATTGGGCCCTCTCCAGGAATCGGCTGATCAACAGCCGGTTGCGTGGGCAATCGTCGAAGAAGGTGATCCGCCAGGTGCGCAGATCGATGGGGCTCAATAGAGTTTCAACATCGAAGTGGTTGACGTGGTGGAGAAGGCAGGAGAAAAGTCCCTGCCGATCGGGCAGTTCCTCCGCTTGCTCCAGGGCAGCGATCCCCTGAAGGGCGAAGGTGCTGACCGCTTCGGGTGCCAGACCCAGGGGATAACAGTCCGCAAAGGTGTAGTCGGCCTTGTGCTGACGATGGGTCTGCCAGATTTGGCGCGAAAGGTCTTCCCGAAGAAGGGGCGCATCGGCCGGAATCAGCATCAGGTGCTCTTCGTTTCCGCTGGCCTGCAGCAGGGCTTGCAGCCAACCGCGGCGATCCGACCATTCCGCCGGAATGACGTCCGCCTGCCACCAGGACGGGGGTCTGCCCAACCAGGCGACTTTCTTCACGAAATCCCAGGAGGCGACACGGCGGGCTAAATCCCGGGTTTGGGGCAAAACCCCCTCCCCCAGGCTGCCGTCCGGGGTCCAAAAAAGGCAACTGACCATGGAACCAGCTTAACCAGACTTGCGGGCTTGTACCAGCGGTTTTATGATGAAGTGATGGCCCCCCTGCTGCTTTTGTCCCTCCTGGCCCTGCTCGGCTGTGCCGCCCCGGCCTCCGGACGGATCGAAGTGATGCTGCGAACCAGCGGCTGGCGATGGGTCCGAGATCAGGATGCCGACTTTCAGGTTCAGGTGCCGCTTCCAAACGGGCGCCGCCAGAGGGTGGTGATCCGGCAAAAGGTTTTCGCCACCGAGCGCGGCCAGATGCGGGAAATCCTCAGCAAGGCGGAACAGCTGAACAAGGCCCCGGAGAGCGGCCTGCTCCGGCACCTTTTGGAGGCCTCGGCCGAAATCGAGGTTTGGGGCCACTGGGGGCTCATCAAAAATCCCGCTTCGGGGGAATATATCATCGCCTACATCATCAAGATTCCCGAAAACTCTGGTCAAAGCCTGTTACGCCGAGCGGTTCTGGAAGCAGCCCATGTCGCCGACCACTGGGAAAGGCTCACCTCCGGTCTGGACCAGTACTAGGCCGGCCGCTAGAATGAACCCATGTCCCAAGCCGTCTGGACCGTCAGCCAGCTCATGTCAAGTCTCAAGGACCTGGTCGAACCAGCCTTCGAGAACCTGACGGTGGAAGGAGAGGTGAGCGGCCTGCGCCCCAACACCAGCGGGCACCTCTATTTCACCCTCAAAGACGACACGGCCCAGGTCGATTGCGCCCTGTTCAGCTACCAGAGGTCCAAAATCACCATCGAGATCAAAAACGGCGATCAGGTCCAGGTCAAGGGAAGACTCTCCATTTACGAGATGCGGGGAAAGATCACCTTCATCGTCCAACACATCATTCCGCTTGGCCTGGGGAATGTGTTGATGCGGCTGGAGGAATTGAAGCGGCGGCTGGCGGCCGAGGGGCTCTTCGATTCGCGGCGCAAGCGGAGCCTTCCCTCCTTTCCCCAGCGTATTGCCCTGATTACCAGCCCCACCGGGGCGGCCCTGCAGGACATGTTGCGGGTTTTCCGGCAGAGGGGTGCCTGGGCGCAGGTGCTGGTTGTGGGCGCCGCTGTCCAGGGTGAGGACGCCCCCGCGCAGCTCGTTCAGGCCCTGAGATACGTCAACCGCTGGGAGCTGGCCGATGTGATCATCATCGGGCGCGGCGGCGGCTCCTTCGAGGACCTCCTCCCCTTCTCCGACGAGGCGGTCGTTCGCGCGGTTTCCGAAAGCCGTATCCCCGTGGTGTCCGCGGTGGGCCACGAGATCGATAATCCGCTCTGTGACCTGGCTGCCGACGTCGCCGCCCCAACCCCAACCGCCGCCGCCGCCCTTGTCTGGCCGCATTTCCGAGATGACTGGTTGCATCGGATCATCGAGCACCGCACCCACCTTCAACACGAAATCCAACGGCGGTTCGAGGAAACCGAACGGCTGTTGCGACCATTTCGGGCCGAAAATCTGGCCATCACCATCGAGCAGATTCTGGATCCGGTCCGAAGCCGCCTTACCTGGCTACGGGAAGAGCTTCCCGCCGCCATCAAACAAGTCCTGCACACCGCACGCCTGAACCTGACCCGACTCCAGGAGGGACTGCAGGCCCACAGCCCCCTGGATGTTTTGCGCCGGGGGTACGCTATTGTCCAGACCGATGCCGGAATCCTGAGACGAGCGGCCGAGGCGCCGATCGGAACGGCACTTACCATCCAGCTTCACGAGGGGCGAATCAGTGCGACAAGTCAAGGAGAACGATCATGAAAAGCAAGGACAACATGCCAAGTTTCGAAGAACGTCTGGCCGAGCTGGAGTCCCTGAGTCAGGGGCTGCGATCGGGAAAACTTCCCCTTAACGAGGCGATCGACGCCTTCGAAAGGGGCATCAAACTTGCCAACAGCCTGGAAAAGGAGCTGAAACAGATGCAATTGAAAGTCGAAAAGCTCCTGAGTGTGCCATCGGACCCGGACACCCCTGCCGAAAAAGAACTTTTCGATGAGGAATGATGCTCGGTTGCCTTGACCTTGGCTGTTATATTAAATATTTTGAATTAAAATTTTTCCAAGGAGAGGAAAATGAAAAAATTTTTGCTAGGGTTTGTGCTTCTCGGTGCCCTCCAGGCCCCTCAAGCCAATGCGCAAACATTGGGAATCGGCGGTTTCTGGACGCTGAACCTGCTTCAGTCCGCAACCAACGGTCCGGGTGTCACCATCGCCCTGCCCCGAGCCAACCCCTTCTTCCGTAACCCCCTCGTGATCAACGTCGGCTTTCCCGCCATCGGCACCCAGGTGTTCACCCTGGCCTTCACCGTCGACTTCTGGGCCATCAACCAGTCGCTGGTGTCGTTCATCAACGTGTACGTGGGTCCCGGTCTGTTCTTCAGTGTCGCCACCAAGGGAGGCAACGCCCAGGTCACTCTCGGCGGCCGCGTTCCCATCGGTCTGAACATCAAGCCCTTCAACTGGCTCGAGCTCTTCCTGGAGCTGGCGCCTGCCCTGGGCGTGGTGATCGCCGACCCCGTCACGGCTAACTTTCTGCTCCAGGGTGCCTTCGGTATCCGATTCTGGTTCTAGCACAACCGCACACACGCAAAAACCGGCCCACAGGCCGGTTTTTTATTGTCCCAAGCCAAAAAACAAGGCGGCGGCCAGTCCCCAAACCAGGGGAACGCTCCACCAACCCCGGTTTTGAACGGGTTCCGAATTCAGTTTTGGGACCACTCCCTTTTCTTCCAGCGAGTCCGCCGGAAGCACCTCCAGAAATATCTCATCCAGAGAATCGATCCACCGAGCGGGCCGGATGCGGTGGCGCGCCTCGAGCAACCGTTGATAATACCCCAGCACCTCGGCCCAAAAACTGCCCAGGCGTCCCGGCAGTTGCAGATCTCGGTGGATGGCGGCCACGCTGGTAAACACCATCCCGATCAGCCTCAGGGCCCGAAGCGCCCCCTCCTCCAGGGCCCCCTGGGTAATCCGCAAGGGCCCCCAGCCCACCAGCACCTTCCCGAAGGGACTGAGGAGGGAGAACCCCACAATGCTCAGGGCCAATATCAGGAAGTACCCCAGGCTGATCTTTTTCCCCGCAAGCAGGGCCAGAATCAGGGAAATGGTGAGCAGGACCGAGGCCGTCCCGGGGCTCTGGGCAGCCGCCTGGGCGGCTAAAAATCCCAGGGCGGCCACCAGGCGCGGCAAGGGTGCTACCACCTTTCCAAGAAGATCAGTCCGAAACCAGCGCACGCCTGACCTCCCGGAACCACACAGAGCGAGATTGAAACATTTGGGCCAGCCAGCCCACCAGGAAACCGGTAGCCCCGCCTGTGCCCAAAATCACGGGCCCGATCACCCAGGCATTCTCCCCCAGAAGGATGAGGACGCTGAGTCCGAGCTGGGCGAGGTTGCTGGTCAGTGCCCCCCAGAGGCTGACCCCAATGAGGCTCAGGCGCAAACCAAAAAGCCTGCGGACCGCGGCCATGGTAAAAAGCGCGGTAAAGGTCCCCACCGCTGAAAACAACAGAACGTAGCTCACCAAGGTGCCGTTGATCAGACCCTGTCCCAGGACCTTGACGGCGGCAAGTACCAACAATTCCCGAAAACGCAGAACGTCGAGCATGAGCACCAGCGGAATGTTGGAGATCCCCAGGCGAATGAAGGGGACAGGCTTGGGTAACAGATATTCGATGGCCGCGAGAAACAGACCGATGGCGCTCAAAAATGCCAGGAGTCGCCGACGGCTTACCCCGTGGATTTCCTTATTGGGAGATGACATCGACCTCTTCCCGGCGTGCGGTGATGCGCAGGAAGATCCGGTTGGGGAGGCAGGCCGCCCATTGCCCCGGCTCGTGCTGATGCCCCATCTGCACACAGATCTGGTTCTGGCAGGGGCTGGATTCGAACCAGGCCTGACCATCCCGAATGGTGATCACCGAGGTGCCCAGCGGGCCACGCGCCGGAAAATAGCGGTCGGTGCTCATCGGGTACACGAACTGCCCCTCGGGTGTTTGGATTTCCACCATGGGCTGCCCTTCGAGCTGACGCACTCCCATCCATGCCAAACCACCGGCCAGCACCAAAGTCAGCAGCAGGGGGATGAGGTCCCAGCCCTTCATCCGCGGGAGGTTCAGGACCGCCGTTTCGCCTCTTCCCAAAGCTCCTCCATCCGCGCATTGTGCGCGGCCTCCATGGGCCGGCCCTCCCGCTCGAACGCTTCCTCGATGTAACTGAAGCGCTTCTTGAACTTTTCTACTGAACGGTCCAGGGCCAGGTTGGCCTCGATTCCGAGGTGACGCGCCAGGTTGACCACCGAAAACAGAAGGTCGCCCAGCTCGAGTTCCAGCTTCTCCCGATGACCCCCTTCCCACTCGCCACGCACCTCCGCCAGCTCTTCCTGAACCTTGTCGAACACCGCCTCGGGACTGCTCCAGTCGAAACCGACCCTGGCGGCCTTTTTTTGCACTTCCTGAGCCTTCTCCAGGGGAGGCAGTCCCCGCCCCGCTTTGTGCAAAAACGACATCTTCTTCCCGTTCCTCTCCTGCCTCTTGATCTCTTCCCACTGCTCGATCACTTGCCCGGAAGTTTCGGCCCGGGCATCGCCGAAGACATGGGGATGGCGGCGGATGAGTTTCTCGCAAAGGGCCTGAAGGGAGTCGGCCAGGGTGAAGCGGCCGGCCTCCTCGTACATTTGACCGATCATGGCCACGTTCAGGGCCACATCGCCCAGCTCTTCCAGGATGTCGGGTGCATGATCCTCCTGAATAGCGTGGATGAGTTCGTACGCCTCCTCGGCCAGGGTCCGGCGCAGGGTTAGAGGAGTTTGCTCGCGGTCCCAGGGACAACCGTCGGGGGACCGCAGGCGGACCACGATTTCCAAAAGCCGACCAAAGGCCTGTTGGGCCTGGGCGATGTTCATGGGATCATCTTAGTCATGGGCCGCCGGGCGGACAAGCGGGCATGCAATAAGATGGCCGCCGCCACCGAAACGTTGAGGGATTCCACCCGGCTGTCCATGGGAATGCGCACCCTCTCCACGGCCCGCTGCATGAGGTCGGTCCCGGCGCCGTGCTTTTCGCTGCCCAGGAGGATGAGGCGGTCCCCCGGTTGCCGAGCCCATTCGGTTACCTCCAGCTCGGCCCCCGCCGCCGCAGCGGCCAGAATCTTGGGGACCTGGCCGATCAGGGCCAAAAAACTTTGGCGGTCCAACACCGCCACGCGCAGATGGAACACCAGGCCGCGACTGGCCCGGATCAGGCGGCGGTCCGTCAGGTCGTGGTCCCCGATCAGCACCAGAGCGCCGACCCCGAGGGCCAGCGAGGTGCGCGCGATGGCCCCGGCATTGCCCGCGAGTGCCAGCTGGTCCAGAACCACCACATCTCCAGGGTGCCGAAGCACGGTGAGTGGGTCCCAAAGAGGTGGAGTCAGGGCCACGGCAAAGGTCCTGCTGGCGCGTTCGGTCTCGAATATCTTTTTGGCCGTTCGCCACGCGATCTGATACTTCGGGATCGGGAGGTTCTTTAGCCCATCGGACTGCCGATCCCAGTCGGTGCTGAAAACGGACTGAATCTTCACGTTGGCCCGCCAGGCCTGCAGGATATTGTCTTCGTCATCGATGAGAAAAAGCCCATGCTGCCGCCTGCCCTCGACCCGCAACAGATCGATGAGGAGTCGGGCCTGGGGATGGTTGAGCGAGTCGATCAGCTCCATTTCATCCCTGACCTAACTCGGAACTTCCAGAGATCGGGTTCGAGCGATCTGAGCGAAAAATCGGCCCGATTCTCGCAGAGTCCGCGTTTGGGTCTCGAAATCGTTATGGTAGAGCCCGAATCGTGCCGACTCGCCTTCGATCCACTCGAAGTTATCCAGCAGGGTCCAGTGGTAATACCGCTCGACAGGAATGCCGGCCTGAATGCAGCGATGCACCTCCCTGAGGTGGGAGGCGATGTACGCGGGACGCACCTCGTCCCGGGCATCGCAGATTCCATTCTCGGTGATCCATATCGGAAGCCGATAGCGCTTCCACAGCCTGGTGATGATTCGGCTGAGTCCCCGCGGATAGATCTCCCAGCCCAGGTCGTTGACGGGAGCGCCCTTCTTCACCAGGAGGACGCCATGAAGGGGGCCGCCCCCCCACTTCCCGCGCACCATGTCCCGGGTGTAGTAGTTCACGCCGATGAAATCAGCAAACTTTTCCTTGCCCAGGGGGTAGCCCCTGCCCAGCGGCGCGATGAAGCGACCGCGGGTCATGGCCTGCAGGAACATGTCCTGGAAGATGCGCTCGTGGAGGTAGGCACTGAGGGCACTCAGGGGCCCACCGGTTGGATCGAAGATTCGCAGGTGATGGGCAACCCCGACCCGGGCATCGGGTCTCTGGAGGTGGATCGCCCGGTACGCCAGGACATGGGCTTCGACCAGACGCCGAGCAGCATCGAACATCGGCGCGGTGGCGTTTTTGAGTCCGGGGGGCCACTCGCCCCGCAGGTAGCCCATGGTGAGATAGATGTTGGGCTCATTGAGGGTGATCCAATCCTGAACGAGGTCGCCCAGGTGTCCGACCACACGCTGAACGAATCGCCAGAAATACAGGGCCGACTGCGGATGGTTCCATCCTCCCATCCGGGCGAACCAGAGCGGAAGACTGAAATGGTAGAGCGTCACCAGGGGGACGATCCTGCGTTGGACCAGTCCCTCGATTTCCCGCCGGTAGACATTCAGAGCCTCCTCGGAGAACACGCCTTCTTGGGGCTCGATGCGGCTCCATTCCAGGCCCATGCGGTAGGTGTGGGAGTTCAACTCCTCGTGCAACCGAAAATCGGCATCGATCCGCTGCCAGTGGTCGCAGGCCCGAATGGAATGGGTGCCGTCTTTGATGTGCCCGGCCTGGGACCATTCGTACCAGGTGTTGTTGCTGTCCCCGCCCTCGATTTGGAGCGAGGCCGTGGCAGTACCGAAGAGAAAGGTTTCGGGAAAGCGCAGCGTCATTCGATGTCCCTTAAAATTCGTTTTTCGTCATAGAGACCTATGAACAGCAAGCCCAACAGGCAGATCACCAGGGCCACGGCCCCCGAAAGCCTGAGACCCAGGTCGTTATCCTGGCGGGCCCCCAACTGAATCAGGCTGGGGAAAATCAGATTGGCGAAGGCGATGCCGAACTTCATCATCAGGGTACGGACCCCAAAAAAGAGCCCCTCGTTTCCGAAGCCGCTGGTTTTCAGGGACGCATGACTCATGTCGGCCACCATGGCGTTGGGCAGGATGCTGAAAATCGCCAGAGGCACGATGTAGAGAAGGATCACCACCAGCCCCTGAATCTCTCGAGGGAAGGGCAGGAAGCCCAACAGGACCACCAAACCGAAGACCGCGGCATCCAGAGCGAACGCCACCATCATCAACACCTTCTTCCCAAACTTTTTGGCCAGCACGTTGACAGGCACATAGAGGGCAAAACTGCCAAAAAACATGATGTAGAGATAGATCGACGTCCACCCCTTTTCCAGCCCCAGAAGGACGATGACGTAGTAGCCGATGCCAATCTGGATGAAGGTGAGGGCCATCCAGTACATGAGGTCCGATGCCACGAACCAACGGAAGTTGGCATTGCCCCAGAGGCGTCTCAGCGCCGGCAGCAGGGGCTCGCCCTGCTGCCGCTGACCCAGGTCACGATCCTCCCGGATGGCCAGGACGGGAAGGAGCATCAGGAAAAAACTCAGGAGGCTGTAAACGGCCATGATGAGCTGGAAGGCCAGGAGATTGGAGGGGAAGTGGACCTTGACCAGATCGAGGATGATGAAGGTGGAACCGCCGATGACGAAGCCCAGGGCCCAGGTAACGCTGATCATGGTGCTCAAATCGAGGCGCTCTTTTTGGGTCTTGCCCAGTTCGCTCAAAAGGGCCGTGTAGGGGGTGACGTAAAGGGTGAAAAAGAGATAGTACAAAAACAGCATGACCGCCAGCCACACCACATTCCACCCACTTTCCTGGCCCACCGGCGGAACGAAGATGAGAAAGCTAAAGAGGGCAAAGGGAAGGGCGCTAAAGGCCAAAAAGGGAATACGCCTGCCCCAGCGCGACGAAAAACGATCGGAGATTCCCGCCACCAGGGGGTCGGTAACCGCGTCGAAGACCCTTCCGCCGGCGCTCAAGAGTCCCAGCCAGGTGAACACCCCGCCGATCAGGGCCGTGCCGATGAACAGGGGAAAGAGGGGATTGACACCGGCTTCGTCGGGAGGTTGATAAAAAACGTTGAGCAGGTTGGCCGGCGCGTAGCTCGCCAGAGACCACCCCAGCTGCCCCAGGGCGTAGAGCCATTTCTTCGTCATGGGCCGATTATAGCACACTTCGGGACTGGAAACCCTATCCCTGGGATGTTTGAGGACAATAAAAGCGCCCAACGGCAAAAAGCCTCAGGGGTTGAAGGGCCGATCGGTGCTGGCATAGGGCCCCGGGGGACTGCCACCCACCTTGACGATGCCGTGGTTTCCCTGGCCGCTGAGGTCCGTAAGGCTGGAGCCATTCCAGGTATCGAACAAGTAGAGGGCGACGGTGGATCCCGGCTGATTTTGAACGGTGTCGGGACCCGGGGTGAAGTTGGAGCTGTACACCACCTGTTGGGAGACCCTGAGCCCGCTCAGAAGCCCCTTGTACCCCAGGCTACCGGGATAGTCGTGCTTCTCGGCGGCGAGCACCAGGTAGGGGTCGCTGTTGGGCTTGGTGGTGGTGCGGTCATTTTTGTAGCTGATGTTCCCGGTCGGCCCCGTTCCGGTGGCCTCGAGCTGGCCATCGATGTAGAGACGCATTTCACCGCTACTGCCGTGGCGCGTGGCGGCAACATGGTGCCACTGGCCGTCGCGAAGGTCGGCGGAACTGGAAGCCAGGATGGTCTTTCCCGAGCTTCCCTGGGCCACCCCGAACGCGATTTTTCCAGCGGCCATGCCGATACCCCAGTCGCCGTACTCGTTGCTCCCCGAACCGTCATCGATATCCCGGTCCACGATGATGTGGGAATACACCCATCCCGTTCCATCGGTGGCATTGGGGTCAGCGGTGCCGCCGGGATTGTCGGCGGCGTGGGTCTTGAGCCAGAACTCCACCGTGAAATCGAGCCCGACGTTGACGCTCTTGTTCACCAGCGGGATCTTTACCCGATCGATGTCCCCGTTCTGATGCCCCTGAAAACCATAGGAGGCCAGGGCCACCCCTCCCTGATCCTGAGGGCCGGGGCACCCCCACAGGAAAATCAAGACAAGACTCCAGTACCAGCTCTTCATACTCCCCCCAGATTCTCGGGAAAAAGATCAATCTTTCTTGCCCGTAACCTTTATTACGTGATATCCAAACTGGGTACTGACCACGTCGCTGATGCTCCCCAGGCCCAGCTTTCTGACCGCCGACTCGAAGGGGGCCACCATCTGCCCCGGACCGAACCATCCCAAATCCCCGCCCTTGCTCTTGCTCGGGCAGGTGCTGAATTCCCGCGCCAGAGCTTCGAAGGAAGCGCCCTGCTTGAGCCGCTGCCTCAGCTGCTCTGCCAATGCACGATCTTTAACCAGGATGTGACTGGCACGCCACTGCATACCACCTCCTCAGGTGTCGAGCACCAAAAACCGGTTCGGAATGGCCACGAATTCGGGACCCTCGAAATACTCTCGCTGGGCGATGGCCGAGCTCCAGCGGGAGGAGGCCAAAAGATCGCGCAGGTTTCCGCGAAGCGCAAAGTCCCGATAGGCCTGCCGTGCTTGCCGGGGGCTCTCACTTCCCAGGGCAAAAGGGATGGATGCCGAGAAGTCTCCGCTGGCCTCGTCCAGCTGCCAATCGTCGAGGTGATAAATTTCCAAATAGGGGCTGACACGCAGCTCCTCTTTGGAAAGACTGCCTGGCCCCACACTGAAATTCACGGGATGACCGCTGACGGGCAGACCCAGAAAGTGGGCCTCCCGCTGGCTGGCGGTGAAAGCCCGGACCACACCATCCCGGACCAGTTCGGTATCCTTGAGCATCACCCCTTCCTCGTCGAACCAGCGAGAAAAGGGACTGTTGTAAAGTTTGACCAGGGGCTTCAGGGTGACGGTGTCGCCTGTTACTGTCGGGAAAAGGGGTTTTCCTACCTCCCATGTCGAATCTCCCGAGTAAAGCGCCGCCCCGTCGAGCTGGCGCAGCAGGTAAGAGAACACCAGGCCGGGCAGATTTCCTCCCAGGACCACCAGGGAAGGCATTTCCCTCTCCCAGCGGCGGGGCGTCCTCAGGGCCTGGCGCTCCTCCTCGAAACGCTGGGCTTTGAGCGTGATCCGCTCGGGCAAATACTCACCATGTCGAAAGCGCAAGGAGTGATTTTCGGATTGCGCTTCGATTTCGCACCAGTGCCCCACGTGTTCCATCTGCCGTCCGAGACTGTCGAGGTAGAGGGTTTCCAGCCCGATAGCGGCGAAGCGTGTTGCGATTTCCCGGTTTGCGCCGGCATAAAACGCCTCTGCCAAAGACGGCAGCCAATCGGCCAAATCGGGCTTTTTGGCCAGGGACGATTCCTGGGTCTGGCCTGGCCCCGATGGGCCACGGTGCATCGGGAACCAGGGCCAGGGTTCCTCCTCCTGAGCGGACAGGGCTTTCTGAATTTCCGCCTTGATTTGATCGATGGTCAAATGTGCGCTCAATTCCAGGGTATGCTCTCGGGTCCACTTCCGACGACGGGCATGAAAATCCTGGAAAATTTTGAGCCGGCAAGTCCAGGTCTCCTGACGCTCAACTTCCCCGCCACTACCCTGAATCCAGGACCGGGCGGCCGTCACCTTCCGAAAGAAGAGCAATTTCCATTTGCCGAGGCCGAGTTCATCGAGAGCTTGGGTCCAAATTTTGATCATCGAATATATTTTAACCCAAAAACTTCAAAAGGTCTTGCAACACAAGAGCGGAGTTGGCTATAATCTGCCGATATTGAAGGAGGTGAGGCTGTGCCCTGTGGAAGAAAGCGTAAACGCAAAAAAATTGCCACCCACAAGCGGAAGAAAAAGCTCCGCAAAAACCGTCACAAGAAAAAGTAAGATCCACACTTTTCGGCGATTCTTTTCTTCAATACTGACAAGCATTTTATCACTGTTCACGATTACGATTCTGTCATTGGATGGGCAAGAGGTTCCTTCGACGAGCCTCTTTCCGCCCAACCATCCCGGATATTTTATGGGACGAATCCACTGGAAAGTCGGGGACCCCATCCGTATCAGTTTGGATTCCAAAGTCAACCTGAGCATCAAGTCGATCCGGACAAGCCAGCGCAACGCCACACGGGAGCTGAGCGCCGAGGCCCAAACCTCCCCTCTCACCGCTTTGCCGCCGGCACGTACGAACAGTGACTTTCAGCTGGAAACCGGGATTCAGCGTCAGTTCCAGGGAAACTTGGTCGGGGTGGTGCAGGAAGTACTCCCCGATGGTAATCTGCGCGTGGCCGCCAGCCGCAAACTGGACTTGACCGGAAGCCTGGAGGAACTAGAAATCGAGGGGCTCGCCGCCCCTGTCCTGATCCAGGGCGGCAGGATTCACCTGCAAGACCTGGCCCAGTTGCGGCTGAAACTTCGTCTGCCGGCCCAGGGCAGACCCATGGAAGACCTTAGCCAGGAGCAGATCCTTCAACGCTACTGGTCGCAATTCTGGGATTCGTTGAGCTCGCCGTAGTCCCCCAGACGTTCCCAATCCCCAACGCAGGAAAAAACGACTAAAACCTCAGCAGATCGTGCTGGTCGCAGACCTTGTCTGCGCGCATTTTTTTGTGCCAGAGCGTGCAGTTGCCATCCTCGCGGATGTCGACCTTGAACATGTTCTGTTCTTTCATCACCGTTCGATTTCCTTGCCACTGGCGGCAGGTGTAGCAGGCCTTCTTCGTAGCCGGGTGTAAGTCACGTGCCATAACATCTCCTTTTTGACTTCACTTTATTCATTATCGACTTAAAATAGTGTGGAACCACAGTAAGTGTCAATGTATTTTTCAATGTCGAACTTTCTTTTGAGTCCGTTGTAATTCATGTAGCGAATGGTTCCGTAAACGCCGCGTTCGGTCCAGGGGCGGTCGTGCTTGCCGAAGCACCAGGCCACCCCGGCATAACCGTTGGGGTCTCGCCCGTCCAACTCGTACTTGTTGTTGAGATACAGGGCCCAGCTCCAGGCCAGCTCCGGGCTGGGGCTCCATTCCAAAAGTTTTTTTCCCCAGTACATGCGCATGTAGCCGTGCATTTTTCCGGTGCGCACCATTTCCAGCTGGCACGCATTCCACGCCGGATCGTGGGTCCGGGCCTCCTCCCACTCCGCCAGCGAGTAGACATATTCCCGGGGATCATTTCGGTGCTGGTGGAGGGTCTTGAGACACCACTCGGGAAGGGCGTCGTAGCGATCGAAGGCGGGGTTGTACCAGACGAAGTTCATCGACAATTCCCGCCGGACCACGAGCTCTTCCACGAAGGCGGCCGCACCCTCCCCACCCCGCTCGAGGGCGGCCAAAGCCAATCGGCGGGCACTGATCTGACCAAAGTGGAGGTAGGGACTCATGCCGCTTTGAGCCCGGGCGTTGGGATCGTTGCGTTGGGTGTCGTAGTGGGCCAGGTGCCTCTCCCGCCATTCCTCGAAGCTGTTCCAGGCTGCGGTGTACCCACCGCGAAAGGCCGTGAGGCCAACGCTTCGATCCACCGCAAGGCTGTCGGTCAGTTCCGGTCCTGGCACCACCGGCTCGAATCCCTCCAGAAGCTCGGCGAAATCCCTCGAGTAAAATGGGGCCGCTGCCGGTGGTAAGGGGTCCTCGTCATGCAAAAAGATCGGCATGAGTTTTTCGAGAGCTGGCCGGAGGACGGCGGCCGAGTAGGCTTCCTTCGGATAGGCGGTAGCGACGGGCACCACCACATGCCCCTCGATCTCGGCAACCGGACAGGGTGCCTCTCGTACCAGCTCGGCCCGCCACGCCCGCTGCATGGGAAGGTAGCCCCGGTCGCAGACCACCAGCCGCGCCAGCTGCGCCAAACGGAGGATGCCCTGGGGCATGGGAGCCCGAATCATCACGAAACGGATGCCCCGAGACTCCAGCTCATGCTGCGTTTCAACGAGCCCTTCGATCATGAAGGCGAAGTGGCGCAGGTTGGCCTCGGGGTATTTCTCCCAGAGGTTGAAGCCGACCACCAGGGGGAGATGTTTCTCGTTGGCCTTTTCCAGGGCCCAGACCAGGGCGGGGTTGTCCTGCACCCGTTGGTCCACGTTCATCCAGTAGAGGACGTACTCGCCCCGGGCGTTGATGGGTTCTTTCTTCAACCAATGCAGACGGTTCTGGTGCATTTTACTAGAACGACAGGTCGACGATCTGCGACCGCTCTGGATTGAAGAGCTTGATCAGCAGGGTGCGGTCGTTTTCGTACCAGGAGGTAGTTTGATCGCTTTCCACGACACCGGCGCTGTCTCCCTGAATCCGTATGGGGCGATCGTTCACGAGGACCCGGCTGGGTCGAAAGACCTGGTAGAGCCGAATCAACACGTACTCGGGGCTCTGGAAACGCACCGGGGCATTCAGGGCCTGCCACTCCAGTCGCATCTGGCGCTCGGCCGCCGAGTAGGTTGCCTGAACCTCCAGGTAGGCCCCCCTCTTGTAGGCCAGGGTCTGACCGTCGTCCCAGTAGAAGGTTGCCGATCCGCTACCCCCAGGATACACGCGGATGGTGTGCACGTTGCGTGGCCTCTCTCCCACCCATTGCATCGGCTCGCCGGTGATCACCAGGCCGCCGCCCCGGACAAAGAGGGGAAGTCGGTTGAGGGGGGCCTCCACCTCGTATTCCCGCCCACCCACGTATTCGGCGGATGTGTACCAATCGAACCAGACCGTGTTAGCGGGGAAATACACCGTTCTCTTGCGCTGCCCCGCTTTGAGAACCGGGGCGGCCATGAGGTGGGGGCCAAGGAGAAGCTGATCCTCCACGCTGTAGGTTTTGGGGTCCCGGCCATGGTGCCAGAACAGGGGCCGCGCCACGGGAGCACCGGTCCGGGAGCTTTCCCGGAAAAGGGCATAAAACAGCGGCAGCAACCGGTAGCGCCACTCCATGACCTGCCGGCTGGCCGCGAGGGCGGCCTCACCAAAGTTCCAGGGTTCCTGCATCTCGGTGTCCTTGCCGGTGTGGTTTCGGTACAGCGGGAACAAGGCCCCCAGCTGCATCCACCGGGTGAAGAGCTCCGGATCCGGGGTGCCGACGTAGCCGCCCACGTCCGCCCCGTTGAACACCACCCCCGAAAGGCCCATGTTGAGGCCCATGGTCAGGTTGAGGGCCAGGTGGTCCCAGTTGGCGACGTTGTCCCCCGTCCACTGCGCGGCCCAGCGCTGTAAGCCCGCATAACCGGCGCGGCTGAGCAAGAACGGCCTGTCGTTTTGTTGCAGGGCACTCAACCCCTCGAAGGAGGCTCGGGCCATCATCGACCCGTAGGCGTTGTGGACCAGGGCATGCGGGCTGTTACGGCCAAAATCATCGAAAAAGGATTCGAAGGGCAGGGTTTTGATGGGGGTCTCGAAAGCGGCCGGTTCGTTCATGTCGTTCCAGAAACCGGCAAAGCCGAGATCGAGCAGGGGCCGGTACAAGCCACCCCACCATTGCCGGGCATCAGCCCGGGTGAAATCGGGGAAGATGCAGTTTCCGGGCCAGACAACGGCCTGGATGGGCCGCCCCTGAGCGTCCCGAACGTAAAAACCTTTCTGCTTCAGCTCCTCGTACACGTGATAGCCGCCAGCCACCGCAATTCCGGGATCGAGGATGGTCACCACCTTGAAGCCCAGACGCCGAAGTTTTGCCAGGAGCCCCTTCATGTCTGGAAAGGCATCGGTGTTGATGGTGAAGCTGCGGTGGCGGTCCATCACGTCGATGTCGAGGTAAAGCACGTCCGAGGGCAGGCGGTTAGAGCGCAGCACCTCGGCGATGGCCATGAGCTCCTCGTGGTCGGTGTAGCTGTAGCGGCTCTGCTGGTAGCCCAGGCTCCAAAGCGGAGGAAGCTCGGTCCGGCCCGTCAAACGGGTGTAAGACTCGGCGACACCAGCCGGAGTTGCCGCCGGAATGAGGTACACATCGAGCTTGTTTCCCAAAGCCCCGACAGCCCAGGCTGGTCGATCCGCCGTGCCTAGAAAAAAGTAACTTTGCGCGGGATTGTCCAGAAAGACGCCGAGAGACCGCTGCGGTTGAACGCACAGAGCAAAAGGAATGGTGGAATAGATCGGGTCCGTTCCCCGCCGATACCCATAGGTGTCCGAGTTCCAAAAGTGGAAAGACTGCCCGTTGAGCCGCAGTCCCCAGGCCTTCATTCCCAGGCCGTACCAATGCGCGGCAGCATCCCCGGTGAACCGAACCCGAAAGCGCTCGGAGCCTCGAGCCCGCTCCGGCAAACGAAATGTTTCTATCAAAGCGCCCTGGAAAAATAGCCGGATGCGATCGGGAGCTTCGATTTCCAGCCGCAACCCCTCGGCCTCGAGACTCAGCCGACCTTCACCCATTTCGATTTTGGGAGGGAGGGTCCTGGGCTCCTCGAGGACCGCGTAACTTCGGTGGAATCCCTCGGGACCGTCGAGATGGCGCAGACGCACCAGGGGCCCCTCCAAAATCTCCCAGCGCAGGCGGGAGCCGCCGGGATAGACGAGGTCGATCCCGCCCGGGACTTCCTCGATGGAGGACCAGGGCCCCCAGGACTGCCAGTCGGGGTAGTCGGTGGCGAAGTTGGCCGCGGGAACGATGCGGCGAAGGTCGGGATGGAGTTCCGTGCTCGATACGACAGCCAATGGGACTTCGGCAGGGGTGGAACATCCGATCAATAAACCGGTCAGCAGAAAGAGGAAGGCAGATTTCATCGCCGCGGCCTCAGGGTATCGATGCCCATGTACGGAACTAAAACCTGGGGTAAGACCACCGTCCCATCGGCCCTCTGAAAGTTTTCCAGGATGGCGATGATGGCGCGAGAGACGGCGATGGCCGTGCCGTTGAGCATGTGAACGAAGCGGTTCTTGCCCGATTCGTCCTTGTATCGAATTCCCAGCCGACGGGCCTGAAAGTCGGTGGTGTTGGAGGTGCTGGTCACTTCGCCCCAGTCGCCCTCCTCCGAGCGCCCGGGCATCCACGCTTCCAGATCCCATTTGCGATAAGCGGGAGCACCCAGGTCCCCGGTGGCCGTTTCGATGACACGGAACGGCACCCCCAGTCCCTTGAAAATGTCTTCCTCGATGCGCCGAAGCCTCTCGTGTTCGGCCTCGCTCTGTTCGGGCCGGCAGTACACGAACATCTCCACCTTGGTGAACTGATGGACACGGTAAAGTCCTTTAGAGAACTGCCCCGCTGCCCCGGCCTCCCGACGGAAACAGTGGCTCACCCCACCCATGCGGATCGCCCCGGAACCGAGATCGATGATCTCATTCGCGTGGTAGCCCCCCAGGGTGATCTCGGCAGTACCGATGAGGCAGGTTCCCGTCCCCTCCACGGTGTAGATGTTGCTTTCATCGCCACGCGGATTGAATCCGATACCTTCGAGAATCTCTTCGCGGGCAAGGTCGGGCGTCTGGTAAAGGGTGAATCCCTCCTGCAGAAGTTTGTCGAGGGCATAACGGACCAGGGCCCATTCCAAAAGTACGCCCTCGTTCTTCAAGAAATAGAACTTGGTGCCGGTGACCTTGGTGCCCGCATCGAAATCGATGATGTCCAGGCGCTGCCCCAGCTCCACGTGGTCCAGGGGTTTGAAATCGAATCGGGTGGGCTCCCCGTAGCGGGCAATTTCCAGATTATCCTTTTCTTCCTTACCGATGGGAGCGGCGGGATGAGCCATGTTGGGAATTTTCCTGGCTTCGGCCTCCAAGCGCGATTCACAGTTTGCCAGGGCGTCTTCCAGTTCGGCGATTTTATCTTTAAGATTCTTGCCTTCTTCGATCAGGCGCTGGCGTTCGTCCGCCTCGAGCTTGGCCTTCATTTTTTGAGCATTCTGATTGCGATCGGCGCGACGTGCCTCGAGTTCCTGAATGAGACGGCTGCGTTCTTCGATCAGGCTGACCACGAGACGGGCGTCTGCTTTCATGAAACGGTTTTGAATATTTCGCTCGACCTCTTCAAGATTTTCCTTGATGAATTGGTAATCCAACATAGTGCGATTGTAGCTGTTTTGGTAACGGGCTTCAACGTCGAGGGTACGCTTTAGCACTTTACATCGCGGGTGGATTTGACTATTTTTGATTTTACGGCGCCGTACCCAAGTGGTAAGGGAGAGGTCTGCAAAACCTTTATGCAGCGGTTCGAATCCGCTCGGCGCCTGATGGCTTCGCTTCGCT
>CALGPJ010000010.1 GCA_937960645.1 uncultured Spirochaetia bacterium
TGAAAAGAAAATTCGTCGATAAATCGAAGGTGAATTATGTCACAGCAGAAGAATCATACCCCTAAACATCCGACCGAGACCGAGGGGGCTCCCATCGCTGAGGAGCCCAAAATTCAGGAAGGCGGAGAGGCATCCGCGGCAGAATCGCAGCCGGCATCCCAGACTCCCGATCAGCCTGCCGATTTGGCCCTGGAAAATCAGCGGCTGCGTGAGGAACTGAGCGAACTCAAGGACCAGTACCTCCGCAAAGCCGCCGATATGGACAACTACCGCAAGCGGATGCAACGTGAAAAGGAAGAAGCGATCAAATACGCCAATGCCCAGCTTTTGACGGACGTGATCACCATCATGGACGATTTTGAGCGCGCCATAGCATCCAGTACCGCCAGCCGCGACTTCGACTCGTTCCATCAAGGAATACAAATGATCGAATCGCAGTTTCTGTCCCTGCTGGAGCGTAAATACGGGCTCAAGAGGTTGGACTCCCTGGGAGAACCCTTCGACCCGAACATCCACGAGGCCCTTGCTGGCGGCGGCGCCGAACACGCGGTGGTTCTCGAGGTCTATCAAAAAGGCTACATGCTTCAGGATCGCGTGCTGCGACCGGCCAGGGTCCGCGTCGGCACACAGGAATCGCAAAACACGGACAACACCAATCAAGAAGAAACAAAGAACTAGGAGGTTATTATGGGCAAAATTATTGGAATCGATTTGGGAACGACGAACTCCTGTGTCGCGATCATGGAGGGCGGAGAGCCTGTCGTGATCGCCAACTCGGAGGGCATGAGGACCACTCCCTCCATCGTCGGTTTTACCAACAAGGGCGAGCGTCTGGTGGGGCAGCCGGCCAAAAACCAGATGGTCACCAACCCCAAGAACACGGTGTATTCCATCAAGCGATTCATGGGGCGAAAATACAACGAGGTCACCGAAGAAATCCGCATGGTGCCGTACACGGTCGAAGCCGGACCCAACGGTGACGCCCGAGTTCGGATCGACGGCAACCTTTATTCTCCGCCGGAAATCAGCGCGATGATTCTGCAAAAAATGAAAAAGACTGCCGAGGACTACCTGGGTGAGACGGTGACCGAAGCCGTCATTACCGTGCCGGCCTATTTCAACGACGCCCAGCGCCAGGCCACCAAGGACGCGGGGCGTATCGCAGGGCTGGAAGTCAAACGTATCGTCAACGAGCCGACCGCTGCAGCCCTGGCCTACGGTCTCAATAAACAAAACAAGGACCAGAAAATTGCGGTCTATGACCTGGGTGGCGGTACCTTCGATATCTCCATCCTGGAGCTGGGCGATGGGGTGTTCGAAGTCAAGTCCACCAATGGGGACACCCACCTCGGTGGTGACAACTTCGACCAGCGGATTATCGAGTGGCTGGTGGATCAGTTTAAGGCCGACCACGGCATCGATTTGAGCAAGGACCCGATGGCCCTCCAGCGTTTGCGAGAAGCCGCCGAGAACACCAAGAAGGAGCTGAGCTCCACTCAGAGCAGCACGATCAACCTGCCCTTCATCACCGCGGACGCATCGGGTCCGAAACACCTGCAGTACACCTTGACGCGGGCCAAGTTCGAGCAACTCATCGATGACCTCATCGAAAAAACCAAGGGGCCCTGCATCCAGGCTCTCAAGGACGCAAAGCTCGACGTCAGCCAAATCGACGAGGTGATTCTCGTGGGTGGATCGACACGCATCCCCAAGGTGCAGGCCCTGGTGAAGGAACTGTTCAAGAAGGAGCCGCACAAGGGGGTCAATCCCGACGAGGTGGTGGCCGTGGGTGCAGCTATCCAGGGCGGTATCCTCGGCGGCGATGTCAAGGATGTGCTGCTCCTGGACGTAACGCCCCTCAGCCTGGGTATCGAGACCCTGGGCGGCGTGTTCACCAAACTCATCGAGCGCAACACCACCATCCCGACGCGCAAGAGCCAGGTGTTCTCGACCGCAGCGGATAACCAGACAGCCGTCAGCATCCACGTCCTGCAAGGGGAACGTGAAATGGCGGCGCAGAACCGGACCCTGGGCCGCTTTGACCTCACCGACATCCCACCGGCACCCCGAGGTGTTCCTCAGATCGAGGTCACCTTCGACATCGACGCCAACGGTATCGTGCACGTCAGCGCCAAGGACCTGGGCACCGGTAAGGAACAGAAGATCCGAATCGAGGCAAGCTCGGGGCTCTCCGAGGCCGAGATCCAAAGGATGATCAAAGAAGCCGAAGCGCACGCCGCCGAGGACAAAATGTTCCGGGAGCGCACCGAGGCAAAGAACGAGGCCGACAACTTGATTTACTCGATCGAAAAGTCCCTGAAAGAGTTCGGAGAAAAAGTGCCCGAGCCGGACAAACAAAAGATCAACTCGGCAATCAATGAACTTCGGGAAGCGATCAAGCGGGACGATCTGGCCGCAATCAAGGAAAAGTCGGAGAATCTCAAACAGGCTTCGCACAAGCTGGCGGAAATGATCTACTCTCAGGCACAAAGTCAACAAGCCTCACAAAATTCCGGTGCCTCCGAAAGGGAAAATAAAAAACCAAGCGGAGAGAAGCCTGTCGAGGACGCCGATTACGAGATTGTCGACGACGAAGAGAAAAAATAAACGCCGGGGAGGGTGAGTCGTGGCCAAGCGTGATTACTACGAGGTGCTGGGCGTCAGCAAAAAAGCCACCGTCGACGAAATCAAAAAAGCCTATCGTAAACTGGCGATCCAGTACCACCCGGACAAAAATCCGGGCAACAAGGAGGCCGAGGAAAAGTTCAAGGAAGCCACCGAGGCCTACGAGATCCTGAGCGACGACAAAAAACGGGCCATGTACGACCAATACGGTTTTGCCGGATTGGAAAACATGGGCGGCGGCTTCAGCGGGGACTTTCGAACTTCGCACGCATTCCACGATTTTGAAGACATCTTCGGCGGTTTTGGCGACATTTTCGACAATTTCTTCGGTTTCGGCGGCGGGTCTTCGGGCCGTCGCCGAAGCTCCCAATCAAATCGCGGGGCCGACCTTCGCTACGATGCGGAGATCGGCCTCAAAGAAGCGGTGTTCGGTACCACGGTAGAAATCAGTTACACCCGTAACGTGACCTGCGAAGTCTGCGGGGGGAGCGGCGCAGAACCTGGCTCAAAACGGAAGACGTGCCCCACGTGCCAGGGAACCGGACAAATCCGCCGCTCAACAGGCTTTTTTTCGATCGCGCAGACCTGCCCGACCTGCCATGGCGAGGGGTCCATTGTGGAAAAGCCCTGCCGCGCGTGCAACGGCACGGGCCTGAAGAAAAAACCGGAAAAGATCAAGGTCGATATTCCTGCTGGAATCCAGGAAGGGCGTAAGTTACGCTTTCCTAACAAGGGCGAGTCAGGTCAAAACGGAGGACCGGAAGGAGACCTTTACGTTTACATCCACGTCAAGGAACACCCGTATTTTGCCCGCCAGGACGACGACATAGTCTGCATCGTTCCCATCAGCTTTACCCAGGCCATGCTGGGAAGCGAAATCAAGGTACGCACCCTGGACGACAAACTCATCAAGCTCAAGATTCCGCCGGGGACCCAAAGCGGCAAAACCCTGCGGATCCGGGGCGAGGGGTCACCAAACCTGAACAATCCCAGCCAGCGCGGCGATTTGTGGATCAAAATCAAGGTCCTCTATCCGGAAAAACTTTCACCAAAAACCAAGGAACTTCTCCAGCGTATTGCCGAAATCGAGGGCGAAAACCTGGAGCCTCAACCCCTGCCCATTTCCTCGTGGCAGGAGTGACCTTCAGGGAAGAACGGCTCTCAGGGTTTCAGAAACGATACCGGTCTGTTCATCCCCAAGAAACTCGAAAACCCTGACGTAATACTCTCCCGGTCCGTCGAAGGGCTGGAGTCTGACCTCGCGAGGATCGTTGGGCCCTCGATACAGCGACAAGTCTCCGGCACGGGTGGGAAACACAGGGGCCGGATTTTTGGACCAGACCACCATGAACCCCAGGGGAAAAGAGCCATAAGCCGTAAAGAGAATTGTGGATGCTTGAAGCCGAACCTCGATCCGCCGGATTGGTGCGGGCGGAGGGGGAGGCGGAGCCTGCAAATACACGGTGATGGGTCGAGAAGACAACACCAGCTGACCTTGCCGAAGAACGCCGACAACGGCCGTATAGTTCCCGGTATCGTCAAAGGGCTGAAGCGATGCGGACCGTCGTTCATCCTGACGGTGCATCGACTTTTTGACATTCGTATCCGAAGAAATCTCGGGGCTAGAGAGGTCGCGGCCGTAAAAGATCACGTAGACGTCATCGGGCATCAGGTCAAAATGTTGGGGTTCATCCCAACTAATGGTGGTATCATCGATGTAGACCGCCAATACGGGGCTGGGCCGAGCGACTGGAGGCGTGGCGCAATTCGCAAGAAGTAAAAGGAAAACAGTAACGCCGCAGACGAACCTGAGTGGGATCACGGTGTTTGAGGCTGGCCCTTCATTTTTTGCAACAGTCTCTGGCTCAGGACCTTGGGCCAAACAGGCACCCGGCTTTCATCGACTGGGTCATCGTAGTAAGTCCTCAAGAGCTTCTCGAAAGCTTCGATCGATTCCTGCTTCTTTTCCATCTTGTAATACAGAAATGCGATCTCGTATTCCGCCGAAATCACGTAATAAAGATCGTTGATACCGCTATCCAGAAACTTCCGATAGATCCGAAGCGCTGTATCGAAATCGTTGATGTCGACAGCCCTTTGGGCCCGCTGAAAATAAATCTCTGGATTGGCTCCCTCCTCGAATTCGGTGCTGATTGTCGTACAGCCGAGGAAAACCATCGCCAAAAACAGCGATTTCGAGAGTATCCTGAATGTGTCCATCATCGTTCCTTAAGAATAGATTATGTCTTTCGTGGGCAAGGCCGCACGGAGCTCCTTGATGAATTCGCGAGTACTCCCCATCGGGCTGTAGTACTCGCAGGAGTCCATGACACGGCGCGAAAGGGTGAAGTACTTGTGCAGCTTCTCTTCACCGCTCTTTTTTTTCCATTTCCCCATGGCACAGCGCACCCGAAGCACGTACTGGGATCCATCGCCTACCGCCATCTTTAATAGCTTGCAATGTTCACAATTGGCGCAATACACTTTATTTTCCTGGTATTCCTGAGGGTCCCCGGACATTTCCTCTTTATCGACCATGGTTCCTCCTCCGACCTTAGTGTAACACCTGCTTTACTTCGGGTCAAGTTTTAGATACCTTGGCCCCATGCTTGGTGTCATCGTCAATGCCTCTGCTGTCATTATCGGCTCGTTAGCGGGAATACTCGTCGGAAATCGATTGTCCGACGCCACAAAAAACCTGGTCCTTTACGTGGCTGGTATCGTCACGTTGATCATCGGTTTCCAGATGGGTTCCCAAACCGGTAACATCATCCTTCCCCTCCTGGCTGCCATCCTCGGCGGTCTGGTGGGGAACGCTCTGCGGATCGAGGAAGGTATCCTGGCCCTGGGGGAAAGGCTCCATGGCCTCCTCCCCAGGACCGATAAACGCAGCTTTGCCTCCGGATTCCTGGACGCTTCGGTGCTTTTTTGCGCCGGGGCGATGACCATCGTCGGCAGCTTCCAGAGCGGCACCCTTGGCGACCATCAACTCATCTTCCTAAAAAGCACCCTCGATGGGTTTATGTCCGTCATCCTGGCAAGCACTCTGGGCATCGGCGTGATGTTTTCGGCCCTGACCATCCTGGTGTACCAGGGCATCCTCGTGTTCAGCTCGAATTATTTGGCTCCCGTGATTCAAGGGCGGATCCTCGAAGAAATCGGGGCCACGGGCGGCATCATGGTGATCATGATCGGGTTGAACCTTCTGGATTTGAAAAAAATACCCGCTGCCAATTACCTTCCCGCCCTGCTGATTGCCCCCCTCCTTGTCAAACTTCAAGAGCTTCTACAAAATCTGATCTTTCAGCCTTAAAAACCTAAATTCATCCATAAGATGACCAGAGGGGGAACAGCCATAGTGACCAGGAGTCCGTGGGCCAAAGCCAGGGGCACCAGGTCCACCCCTCCAAATTTTTCCAGGAGCGGCAGCGCCACGTCCATGCTGGCCGCCCCGGGACTGCCGACTGCGCCGCTCCGAAAGCCCAGGTGTAGCAGGGCGGGAATCAAAAGGAGACTGAACGATTCCCTCAGAAGATTTGCCAGAAAAGCGGCACTTCCCAGAAGCGGATTGCCCATGCCGGTGATTAGGCCGGAACTCAGGCTGTACCAGCCCATCCCCGAGACCAGGGCCAGGGACTCGCTGAGTTTCCAGCCGGTCAGAGGTGGAAGAAGAAAACCTGCCAGCAAGCTCCCGACGATCGTGAGCAGAGGATAGACCAGGTTTCTCCAACGCAACAGGAGAGGAAGCAAGGGCTTTTGGGCATACCCGAAGTTATACCCTACCAGGAAAACCAGGATCGCCAGGACGATGTTTAGCACTAAATCGACGTAAAAATTTACCTGGCCCCGGGTGTACCAACCGATCAAAAAGCCCGCAAGAGTCACAAGAATCAAAAGGGCCGGAAAACGAAAAACACAGAGCAGACAGGGTTTCTCCCCATCTCCCGAGTTTTCGGTAGGGGTTGGATTGGGAGTGTCGGAGCGGTGATGAAAAATCAACCGACCCAGAAAATGGGTGAGCCAGGTCCCCAACAAAGGCAGGATGGATCCCAAAACTGCGGAGATTCCCAACAACGACCAGTGGAGTTCGATATTCGGAACGCGAGCCGTGGAAAAGCCCATCAGCATGAGAAGTAAAAACAGGGCAAAGAACATTCCCTTATCGGCGAGTTTTTGCGAAAACGGCCGCCTCCAACCGATCCCGGCTCCCAGTGCCACCAAACCCACGATGATGAGGGTTGTCGAAAGTCCAGACATACTCACCCCTGCTATGAAATATGACCTATCTTGACAGAAAAGGTTTATTAAAACAAGGTTAGCTCGGAGGTTAACTCATGAAATTCCGATCATCGCTCACTTTACTTTTTACGATTCTGGCTCTCGGTTGTGCCCCTGACGAGAAGAAAATTGTGTTCGCTTCGGATGCCACCTGGCCGCCGATGGAATTTATCAATGCCCAGGGCCAGCTCGTGGGATTTGATGTCGATTTGGTCAAGGCCATTGCCGAGGCAGAGGGTTTCGAGTACGAAATCCGTAACGTCGCCTGGGACGGAATCTTTGCCGGTTTGGCCAGCGGGCAGTATCAAGCTGTCATCAGCTCCGTTACCATTACCGACGAACGCCGTCAGACCATGGACTTTTCCGCGCCGTATCTCAATGCCGGTCAGGTGATCGTGGTTCGTAAAGGAACTCCCGGCAAGGCCCTTCAGGACTTCGTCGGAAAGAACGTGGGCGCCCAGGTCGGTACCACTGGCGCCATCGAGGTCGGCAAAATCAATGGCATTACCCTCAAAGGCTTCGATGAAATCGGTCTGGCTTTCGAGGCCCTGGTCAATGGCGTCATCGACGCGGTGATCTGCGATTCGCCCGTCGCCGCGGACTTCGCCCTTCAACGACAGGAGTACAGGGACAAGCTGGAGATCGCCAGCGATGTCCTGACCGAGGAATATTACGGCATCGCCGTCAACAAGGGAAATTCCGCCGTGATCGCCAAAATCGATTCCGGTCTGAGTAAGATCAAGGCGAACGGTACCCTCGAGTCCCTGAAGGCAAAATGGGGCTTGAAATAGATCGCGAACCCCGGGTCAACATACAGGTTACCGACGGGGTTCTCCTTCCGGAAAAAAGCCAACCCACACTCTTCAACAGCTGGGCCATCGCCTTCACCCTGGCGGTGGTCCTTCTTGTCGTTCTGCCGATCGTTCGCCCCGATCCCTACTGGAACATCCTGGTCACCTTTCCCGCGGGCATCCTGGTCACCTTTCAGGTCACTGTCTCGGCCATCATCCTGGCCACCCTGATCGGTATCTTTGTGGGGATCGGGCAACTGAGCAAAAGAACCTTTATCAACCGCCTGGCCACCGTCTACGTAGAAATCATCCGCGGCATTCCCTTGTTGGTTCAGATCTTTTTCCTCTATTTTGCCCTGGGTCGATTCCTGCGGTTGCAGGATTTTCCAGCTGCGGTACTCAGCATGGCCATCTGCTACGGAGCCTACATGGGCGAGGTGTTTCGTGCGGGTATCCAGGCCATTCCCCGGGGCCAGATGGAGGCGGCCCTTTCCCAGGGTCTTTCACGAGGTCAGGCCCTGCGTCTCATCATCCTGCCGCAAACCGTGAAAATCATCCTCCCGGCCATCGGCAACGAGTTCATTGCCCTCCTGAAGGATTCCAGCCTGGTCAGCGTCGTGGCCCTTACCGACTTATTCCGTCAGGCCCGCAACTACGCCAGCGTAACCTTCAATTATTTCGACGCCTACCTCATGGTCTCGTTGGTCTACCTTGTGTTCACTTTGTTTTTGAGCCGACTGGTCGCCTTTATGGAGGAGAAGTTGAAGCAACATGACTGAGCCTCTGGTCCGCATTGAACAGGCCCGCAAAAGTTTCAACAAGGTGCACGCCCTGCGCTCAGTGAATCTCTCGATCTATCCCGGTGAGGTTCTTTTCATCATCGGTCCCTCCGGAAGCGGTAAGAGCACCCTCCTGCGAACCATCAATCGCCTGGAGATGCTGGACAGCGGATCGGTCTGGTTCGACGGTATCGATGTCATGGACCACAAAACCGACATCCGTCACATCCGGGAGCAGATCGGGATGGTGTTTCAAGCCTTCCACCTCTATCCCCACTTGCGCGTTTTGGACAACATCACCCTGGCCCCGCGGGTTGTCAAAAAAGTCACTGCGGAACAGGCGCGGTTGAAGGCGCAGCAGCTCCTCGAAAAAATCCACCTGCCCGACAAGATTCACGCCTGGCCCGAGCAGCTTTCGGGGGGCCAGAAGCAGCGGGTGGCCATCGCTCGGGCCCTGGCCATGGAGCCGCGCCTTCTGCTGTTCGATGAGCCCACCAGTGCCCTCGACCCGGAAATGGTCAAAGAGGTTCTGGACGTCATGCTGGACCTGGCACGGGAAGGCATGACCATGGCCGTGGTCAGTCACGAGATGGGATTCGCGAAAGCTGCGGCACACCGGGTGATATTTATGGATGAGGGCGAAATCGTGGAAGAAGGAAGCCCGGACCAAATCTTCAACCGGCCGCAGAATCCTCGAACCGAGAAGTTTTTGCAGCACGTCCTGCACTGAGCGTTCGATGATCCAGACCTAGCGCGGCTGAACCCAAAGAATGTAATCCGAATTCGGGGAATCGGGACCGGCGTTCCAGGTTCCCACCAGCAGTTGCGTGTTCTGGTAGGTCGCGATGGCCCGAAGCCTTCCGTGAGCCCGCGTCAACAACTGTTCGAAAAACAGGATCTTGGTAGGTTCCCGCGGATCCAGTGTGATCCGATAGAGGGATTGACTTTCCAAACCAGTCCATACCAGGCTGTTGGCCCAGGGACCGCTTCCCAGGGCGGTTAAACCGGCGGGATCCCAGAGGCGCACCCCCGTGGAGTGGACGATGGGCGCCTGAAAATCGGAGGTGGCCCGCCCCCCGAACACTTCCGGGTAGCCATAGTTTCGTCCTTTTTGCACAAGATTGATTTCGTCCCAGTTTCGGGCCAACGGCGGACGCGGACCCAGGTCGGCGGCAAACAGCAAATCGAAACCGGGCAAAAAGGTCAGTCCATGCACACTGTGGAAGCCCTTGGCCCAGACCTCGGGGCGGCTTGGACCGAGGGGGCCGTCCGCCAGGGAAAAACGGAGGATCTTGCCCCCGAGCGAAGCATCGTCCTGGGAAAGGGAATCTTCCCCCGCATTGCCGGTCCCGAGAAACAAATCGTTGTTTCGAACGGCCATACCGCCGCCCATCCGTGTTTCGGCCCCCGGCAATTCTTCGAGAAGAGTACCCGCCCATAAACGAGAAGCCACGCCCGATCCATCGACCACTTCCCGCAGGATTGACAACCTTCCCGTACTCTTACCCTCACCATCGACATGGGCAAGGTAAAGTGCCATCTGAAGTTCTGGAGCCTCCCTGAGGATGATGGCCCCAACGACCCGGTGAGGCACCCGCCCCTCCCAAACGCGGAACCAGGGTTCCGGTGCCCGAACGCCTCGGGAGTCAAACTCAAAGACCAGGCCATTTTCCTGGACGACGAGGACCCTCCCATCCACGACAGGGAGAATGGCAACGGGACGATCGAGACCGCGCGCCCAAACGCTGACGCGGGGCTGGGCCAGGAGCATAGTCCCACCCCAAAAAACCAAAAGGATGAAATGTTTCAAAATCCTCAAGAACAAGTGTTACCTCTGCGGTCGAACGATATAGGCGTCACGGAATCCCTGACCCTGATAATGTCTCAGTAACAATCCTACCTGGCCCTCGGTTACAGGCCCTGCCAAAAGACGCATCCCCCGCGTTGTTTGATGGACCACAAAGGGAACATAGGTCCGCACGCGTTCCAGAGTCGAGAGCAAGGTAGCCTCATCACGGTAAGATCCCAACTGCACATAAAAACCACCGGGCTGCAGTTGATCGACGATGGCGATGTCCCCGACGATGTCGCCTTCGGGTTTCTGAGGCCGGGACACGTAGCGACGACCGCTGGGTGTGGGACCCTGGGTCAGCTGAGTCACCCCTGCGGAGGGTTGCTGCGGACGGGAAGAGGGCACTACCGGTGCAGGAGGTGTTGGAGATGTTTCCTGCGGAGGCGGGATTTGGGCGACTTCCCGCGGTCTTTCGATAGCTGTCGGCACATCCGCAATCCTTTCAGTTGTAGGAAGCGACGGTTGTACCGATCGCGGGCTTTCTCCAGCTGTCGGCACATCCGCAACACGCTCACCCTCCGGTAAGGTCGGTCGCACGAGACGCGGCCCTTCCTCGAGAACGGGCATGTCGGCCACCCGTTCCCCTTCCGGGAAAGAGGGTTGAACCGTTCGAGGCGATTCATAGGGGGAAGGCAGATCGGCAATTTCTCCCAGTGGCGGCTGGTTAAGATTTACCGTTCGGGGGGATTCATAGGGGGAGGGCAAATCGGCAATTTCTCCCAGCGGCGGCTGGTTAAGTTTTACCGTTCGGGGCTGTTCGGCGATGGGTGGCAAGTCCACCATCCTTTCCATAAAATCCGGAGATTGCCGCCTGACCACCCGGGGCTGTTCCACGACACTGGGGCGATCCGCCACCTCCGTCTCCTGAGGTGGAAGCGTGGGCCGGACCACACGCACCTGATCGGGAAGGCGGGGCAAAATGACCACACTGCTATCCATCGGCATTCGGAACTCAGGCGACACCACTGCGGTTGGCTGCGGCTCCGGCGGAACGATCACGATGCGATCGTCCTCGGGTAAACGAATGGAAGGTCCCACAGCCCGGGGCCCTCTCTCCGGGGCCTCGCGGGGGGCCGGAGGAGCATCGGGATGAGTTTCGGCCACCCGGGGAGGCACCGATTGGGGTGATACCCGAGGACCCTCCGGTGGTTGGGCAGCCAAAAGAGGTAGGGACCTTTGAGCGGGTAACCTGGGATTGGCAGGTGACGTTCTTGGTCGATCTTCCGTGATGGTGGTCGGTGTAAAGGTCGGTGTTGTCGGCTCTGCGGGTTTTTCCACCGGAGGGGACGATCGCGTGATCACCGGCCTGTCGCCCTGCGGTGTCCCCACAAACTCGGGACGCTGGGTCTGCAGTGCCCGGGTCACTGGCTCGCTGGGGATTCGGGGTGTCACGGTCCTGGGCCCCTCGTCGGAAACCGGCGGCATTTCCACAGTCGAAGGGGTCAACGGCGGCATAGGCTCGAGCTGGGGTTGAGGCTGTCGGGTCACGGTTTGAGGAGCTTCCTGTACCGGGGCCGCTTCGAAAGATTGTGGAGAGATGATTTCTGGGACAGAAATGTCTTGTGGCCGCTGGACCAGGAGGGCAGGGTTCGTTTCCGGGTCTGGATTCACCGGTCTCTCTTGTGCCAGGGTACTGGGCAGGCTTCGCAGGGTCGAACTGACCGTTGCCCGAGCCGGGGCGCTTTCACCCAGGTCCAGACCCAATTCGGCAGCGGCCTGCGAACTCAGTACCAGGACCGGTCCTTCGATACCCTCGATGTTTCGTTTCAGTACCTCGACGAGAACCGTTTTTCCCGTCCGCGGAAGGGTGATTTCCAAAAACGTGTTGCGCGGGAAATCGTTGGCCGCCGCGTAGAGGCCCGCTTCCGGCAGGACGCCCGGCTCTGCCCGAAAAACCTGGCCCTCCCAAAGATTCTGTGCCCACAAAGCACTCAGAACCCCAAAAACGGTCAAACCGATCAAGATCAGGCGTCTCATCATCTTTTTCCTCTGATTCACTATCGGATCGATTGCCTGCACCCTTGAAGTTTTTCCGTTTTATGGCATTTTAAGAATTGATGAAAAAAAGCATCCTGGTGATTGTCGAATCTCCAACCAAGGCCAAAACCCTGAAGCGCTTTCTTTCCGACGATTACATGATCGAGGCCAGCGTGGGGCACGTTCGAGACCTACCCGAAAAAGCCGCTGACATTCCCAAGGAGTACAAGGGTCAAAAGTGGGCTACCCTGGGAATCGACGTCGAGCACGACTTCACTCCTTTATATGTCACGCCCAAAGAAAAGACCAAGGTCATCGACACGTTGAAAAAAAGGCTGAAACAGGCCAGCGAGGTCCTGCTTGCCACCGATGAAGACCGTGAGGGTGAGAGCATCTCGTGGCACTTACTCGAGGTCCTACGGCCGAACATCCCCGTCAAGCGGATGGTTTTCCACGAAATCACCAAATCGGCTATTTTGAACGCCCTGAACCAGACTCGTCAATTAGACATGAATCTGGTCGAGGCCCAGGAAACCCGCCGAATCCTGGACCGTCTGGTGGGCTACACCATTTCTCCCCTCATCTGGAAGAAAATTGCGTACGGGCTTTCGGCTGGCCGCGTCCAGAGCCCCGGTCTGCGGCTACTCGTGGAACGGGAACTGGAACGCTGTCGGTTTCAAAGCGCCGAGTACTGGGACATGATGGCCCTGCTCCGTCACAGCGGGCAGAGTTTCGAAGCCCAACTCATCGAGGTCAGTGGGAAAAAGATCGCACGGGGAAAGGATTTCGATCCCGAAACCGGCAAACTCCCCCCAAAATCGGACCTGGAGCTCCTGGATGGCGACACCACCCGGCGGCTGGAATCGGAGCTCCAGAACCTGCCCTGGATCGTACAGGAGGTGACCGAGAAGCCCATCCTGCAGAAGCCGCCCATTCCCTTCATCACCTCCACCCTGCAGCAAGAGGCTAACCGCAAACTCCGCATGAGCACCCGGGACACCAGCCGGGTTTCTCAGAAGCTGTACGAGGAGGGCTACATCACCTACATGAGGACCGACAGTCCCAGCCTCTCCCAGGAGGCCATCGAGGGGGCCCGACGGCAAATCACGGAGCTTTACGGCCAGGATTACCTGAGCGAGAAGCCCCGGCAGTTCAGTGCCCGCTCCAAAGGGGCACAGGAAAGCCACGAGGCCATCCGGCCTGTAGGCCCCAATTTTCTCCATCCGGACCAGACACCCCTCACCGGCCTCGAGCGCGCCCTCTACGAGATGATCTGGAAACGCACCCTGGCCAGTCAGATGGCCGAGGCACGCAAACTCCAGATCACGGTTCGCATTCGTGCAGGCGATACCGTGTTTTTGGCAACCGGTAACCGCATCCTGTTCCCCGGTTTCCTGCGGGTTTACGTTGAAGGCCACGATAACCCCGAGGAGGCCCTCGAGGACCGAGAAACATTGTTGCCGCCCCTGCACGAGAACGACCAACCCCAACTTCAAAAGCTGGTGGCCCAAAGCCACCTTACCAAGCCACCGGCGCGGTTCACCGAGGCCAGCCTGGTTCAGCGTTTGGAGAAGGAGGGAATCGGCCGGCCCAGCACCTACGCCAGCATCATCTCCACCCTCATGGAGCGCAAATACGTGTTCAAGAAGGACAATGCCCTGGTTCCGAGCTTTACCGGTATCGCCGTCACCGGCATTCTCAAGAACTCCTTCGCCGACCTGGTGGACTATGAATTCACCAGCCGCATGGAAGACCATTTAGACAAAATCGCCGAGGGCAAGGGGGAAAAGCTGGGTTACCTCCGGGAATTTTACAGTTCGCCCCAGGGTCTTCTGAACCGGGCTAAAGAACAAGAAAAGATCATCGACCCGGAGAGGGCCCGGACCATCGTGCTGCCGCAATTACCCGACACCCCTATTCGGATTTCTCGATATGGTCCGTATTTTCAGGTCCCTGCCGAGGACGGCACGGTACGAAACATCAATCTGGATTCCAACATCCCCCCCTCGGAACTCACGGCGGAGATGATTCAGAAACTGATCCAGCAAGGCTCGAGTGGCCCCCGCAGTTTGGGAACCGATCCGAAAACCCAAAAGCCCGTTTACCTGGCGCTGGGACGCTATGGTTACCATATTCAACTCGGGGACAAGTCCGAAAACGAAAAACCGCGAACCGCGAGCCTCCTGCCGGGGATGGATCCGGCGGAATTGACCCTGGAACAGGCCCTGGCCCTCCTGGAACTCCCCCGAAACCTGGGCATTCATCCGGAAACGGGTCAGCCCGTCCTGGCATCCAACGGTCGATACGGCCCCTACATCGCGCACAATGGCGAGTTTCGCTCTCTCAAGAAAGAGGATGATTTACTGAGCATCTCGCTCGATCGGGCCCTGGAGCTTTTGCGCGAACCCAAAACCGGACGGCGCAACGTCACCGTGCTGGCCGATTTGGGCCAGGACCCCAAGAGCAAAAAAAAGGTCAAGGTCCTCAAGGGCAAGTTCGGCCCCTATGTGAAATTCGGGGCCACCAACCTCTCTTTGCCCAAAACCATGACCGAGGAGGAGGCCAAAAACCTCACCCTCGAACAGGTGGTGGCCCTGCGGCAGGAAAGGGCCAAGAAGGCCAAATGAGCACCTGGACCTTTACCCAAACCGGCGAGGGGCCCGCCCTGGTCATCTTGCACGGTATCTTCGGGGACCGAAACAACTGGAAAACAGTGGCACAAAAAATCCCCGGGCACACCCTCTATTATGTCGATTTGCCCGGGCACGGCGAAACCCCCTCCCCGAAGTCCTGGGCCCTCGCCGACCTTGCCCGCGACGGCTGGGCCTGGATGGAAGCGAACCGAATTGACCACCCCATCCTCCTGGGACATAGCTGGGGCGGGAAGATCGCCTGGGAAATGGCCCTCCAGCGGCCCGATTCGGTGCGCGCCCTCATCATCGGGGACATCGGCCCGCTGACCACCCCTATCGAAATCCTGCGAATTGGCACCATTTTGAATCAGGCTGCCGCTCAGAACGAGCGCGACGGCGTCAAGGCCGTCCTTCTTCAACACTTTCCGCCCAACCTCGCCGGTTTTTTCCTGAAAAGCTGGAAGGGGGGAGAGCGTGCCTGGGTGTTCGATCTGCCAGCCTTTATCCAGCATGCGGAAACCCTAAGGCAGGGGCTGCCGCCAGGGCGGATTTATCCTGGCCCGACCCTGCAAATCTGGGGCAAAAACTCGGAATACCCGACACCCGAAGCCCTCGAAGCGTCTCGACCCTTTTTCCCACAGCTCACCACCGCCTTCGTCGAGGGGGCAGGCCACTGGTTTCACGCCGAAAACCCCCAGAGAACCCTGGAAATCGTCACCGATTTCATCCATAAACTCTAATTTTAACCGTTGTGACCGTCCCGAGGAGACGATCGGGCAGATCTCTGTCTTTTGGGCATTTTTTTTGAACAACCCCCTTGCAAGATTTTTGGAAACGTTGTATTTTAATAATAGAAACGTTTCCAGGAGGAAAAAGAATGCGTGGTATCGTAAAAAAAAGTTGGCTGCTTTGGGCAGTGTTCACCGTTTTTTGGGGCCACGGGTCCTGCAGCAATCCCACTGTGGAGACAAAAAAGGTCATCGAAGAAATCCCTTTGACCCCGGCCTCTCTTGAAATTGCCCTGACGCTTCCCTCGGAATTTGTGGGGACGACCGACACCGTGGAAATCCGCCTGGAAAGTAACGATGGCTTTAGCCCCGTCATCCGCCGGCTGACTTCCTGGGGATCCACCATCACCCTGTCCAACATCGCTCCCGGAAACTGGACTGCCAGAATCCGCGGTTTCAATGGCGGCGTGGACGGTACCCAGCTGTTCGAGTCCGTGGTCACCCTGAGTCTCCAATCCGGAGGAAACTCCACCACGGTGGCCCCAACTTCCAACGCCGTCGCGAATGTCGTTTTTTCGCCCAGTGGTGGAAACGTTCCTAAAAACCAGCCCGTTCAACTGAGCACGCCCACGGAGGGTGCCACGATCCGTTACACCACCGATGGATCGGATCCCGGCGAAAATTCTGCCATTTACAGTAGCCCGATCATTTTAAGTACCACCGGCGCCGTCACGATCAAGGCGCGCGCTTATAAGAGCGGCCTGACCGCGAGCCCCATCACCCAGGCCGCGTTCACGGTTTCCACCGGCGACGACATCACTCCATCGCCGACTTTTTCTCCGAATGGCGGAAGTTTCTCCAGCGACATCGAGGTAAGTTTGAACGGCAGCGGCATCATCTACTACACCATCAACGGTGAAGACCCCACAGAATCCTCCTCGGTTTACAGTGCACCCCTTTCTCTGACCTCCCCGGGAACCTACACCCTCAGGGCCCGCGCCAAGGAGGGCAGCAAACAGCTTTCCGCCGTGGCGAGCTCCACCTACGTACTCACCCAGCCCAGCGTCTCGGCGCCGGTTTTCAGCCCCTCGGCCACCACCATTCAGTCCACAACCAACATCACCCTCACCAGCGCCACCCTGGATGCCACCATCTTTTACACCACCGACGGCAGCGATCCAACCAGCAGCTCCACCCGAGTGCAGTACACCGGACCCTTCTCCCTGAGCGCCGGAAGCCACACCGTCAAAGCTTACGCGGTCAAAGCCGGCCACAGCCCGAGCACCGTGAGCACGCAAACTTACACGGTCAACAACCCCACCGACGGCATTCGGCTCCACGTGTACGGGTACACCAAGATCCACATCTGGAACGCTCAGCCGGCCGGCTCCTATCCCAACACCACCTGGCCGGGAACCAACCTCACCGCCGAGGGCGACAACTGGTTCGGCATCTCTTACCTAAATGCCACCTCTCTCAACATCGTGTTCAACACGCCGGCCGCTGGCACAGGTCTTCCCAACCAGACATCCGACCTCAGCCGGACAACGGGCGAGTGGTGGTACAAGAACGGCCAGTGGACCGACACCGATCCCGATATTCCGGCCATTCCGGTCATTTCGGCAACGCCCAACCCAGCCCAAAAGTACAACACCGCCCAGACCATCACCCTGACCAGCACCTCGAGCCAGGACAACATCTTCTACACCTTGGACGGTTCCACCCCAACGGTCAACAGCACGCCCTACACAGCGCCCTTCACCCTCAATTCCTCGAGCACGCCGCAGTCGGTAAAGGCCATTGGTCGAAACCGCCTGGGCCAGGTGGGCCAGGTTTACACCTTCGTCTATGACATCAACACCAACCACGACCTCCAGCCCCCTGCCATCACCGCCAGTCAACAACCCGGCGGCCATCCTAGCCCCATCACCGTACAATTCACCATTACCGACAACCGAAATGGCATCACCGCCTACTACACCACCGATGGCAGCTCCCCCACCACCAGCTCCCCGGTCTATGCCACCACCGCGGGCACCTCGGTCAGCGGGGCGACTATCAACGTCACGGCCAACACCCGGTTCCGGTTCCTGGTCCGGGATGCCTCGGGCAATAGCACCGAAGCGAGCTTTAACTACTTCATCGGACAGATGCCCCGGGGGGACTTCCGCGAGGAGACCATCTACTTCCTAATGACGACCCGGTTCTACGACGGGGATTCCTCCAACAACTTCTACTGCTGGGACGACCAGCGCGCCGGCAACGTCGCCAACAACGACCCTGCTTGGCGGGGTGACTTCAAAGGTCTGGTAGAAAAACTGGACTACATCAAGGCACTCGGGTTCAGCGCCATCTGGATCACGCCCATCGTCAAGAACATGTCGGGCTACGACTACCACGGTTACCATGCGGTGAATCACAGCGTGGTCGACCCCCGCTACGAAAGCCCCGGCTACGACTACCAGAGGCTACTCGACGAGGCCCACGCCCGCGGCATGAAGATCATTCAGGATGTGGTGGTGAACCACACCGGTAACTTCGGGGAGGAAATCCTCCACCCCATCTTCCAGAAGGACGCCAACGGCAGCTACCTGAACTGGTTAAACCCCAACCAACACGTCGCCAATTCCCTGCTGGAGCAGGCCGCCCAACAGTTTGGTGGGACCTACGCCAGCCTGACCCCCGGCAACCAATTCCAGGCACGAATCCGAACCCTGCGCGCTCCCCTGGACGTGAATGTGCACTACCACAACCACAACTTCCAGGGCGGTTGGGAGCAGTACGAAGTGCAGCTCGGTTCGATTGCCGGAGACTGCCAGGACCTGAACACCGAAAATCCCACGGTGGCCGAGTACCTGCGTAACGCGTACACCAACTTCATCAACATGGGCGTGGACGCCTTCCGCGTGGACACCGTCAAACATATCAGCCGCCTCACCTTCAACCGCGAGTTCATCCCGCAGTGGAAACAGGCCGGCGGCAACAACTTCTTCATCTTCGGCGAGGTGGCCACCCGCTACCGAAGCATCTGGAACTCGGGCATTCCCGCGATTTCCTCGCCCTTTTACACCTGGAAATGGACCAACAACAAATGGGATACCGACTACCCCTGGGGCAACCGGGCGACCAACGAGGCCCAGGCCTTCCAGCACTACAACGACAATCAGAACACCGGCAACCAGCCCAGCTCCGACAACCACCTGCTGCTGAACAATACCTACCGCATCCCCGACTGGAGTAAAAGGAGCGGCATGGACGTGATCGACTTCCCCATGCACTGGGCCTTCAACAGCATCGGCGACGCGTGGAATACTGCTATCGGTGGGGACTGGGCCTACAGCGACGCCACCTTCAACGTGACCTACGTGGACAGCCACGACTATGCTCCGGACGGCGCCCCGGAAAACAAACGCTACACCGGCAGCTGGCCCGAAAAACTCAGCCTGATCTTCACCTTCCGCGGTATTCCCACCATCTACTACGGCACCGAGATTGAGTTCAAAAAAGGGGCCGTGATCGACGTCGGACCCAACGCTCCCCTGGAATCTACAGGCCGAGCCTACTTCGGTAACCACATCACCGGCAGCCTGACAGTGAGTGGATTCGGACAGTACAGCAACGCCACGGGCAATATCGCTACCACCCTGAGCCACCCCCTGGCCAAGCACATCCGGGCCCTCAACCTGATTCGCCGTGCTGTCCCGGCCTTGCAGAAGGGCCAGTACAGTGTCAACAATGTCACGGGGGCCATGGCCTTCCGCCGCCGCTACACAGGCACAATGAACAATGGCAACACCGTGGACAGCTTTGCTCTGGTGGCCCTGGACGGTACAGCGACCTTCACCAACATCCCCAATGGTACCTACCGTGACGTGGTGACCGGTCAGAGCCACACCGTGAGCAACGGCACCGCAACCCTCGGCGCCGGTGGTGCGGGCAACCTCAGGGTTTGGGTCCTCTATGGTGGCGCCAACCAGCCCGATCCGGGTCACGTGCTCAATGGGATGTTCCCCCTGGAGTACATCAAGTAATGTCCCGAGTATTGAAGTCAGGGGTGTCGACGGCACCCCTGGAACTGGAAAACGTTAAGCGCCCCGAAAGGGGCGCTTTTTTTGTTAGCCGACCTTTCGTTTGAGTTCGAGCAGCTCCTGGTCGCTCGGACTGAGCCTCAGTGCATCGTCGACCACACGGCGCGCCTGATCGAGTTTACCGATCTTGTAAAGAAGGGAGGCGTACAAGTGCGCTACCTTGGGCTTGTCCATCCACTTCTGGTAGATCGAACCCAGAAGTTCCTCCGCTTCCACCAGACGGTTGTTTCGGGCGTGATCGACGGCCACACGGATCAGTTCTTTCCAATCGGTTTGTGTTCCCGATCTGTACGCTTCCTGGATTTCGATGTTATCCTTGCCTCGATATTCGATCATCAAGACCGCCTGATCATCTCCAGGATCCCTTCCCTGACTGAATTTCTTTACATCCTCCATCAGCCCGTCGACAAAATCTTTGAGATTTTTATGCCGATTTTTGTCCGCATAGCGCATCAGACGAGGGTGGTCGTACAATTCGTCTTGCGGGTTCATGGCTTCTACCAGTCCATCCGTATAAAGCAAGATGCGCTGGCCCGGTTTGAGTTCCACCTGCTCGGATCGGTAGGTGACCTCCTCGAAATAGCCGATGAAGGGATTGGGGTTTCCCAGCTGGACAATGTCTTTCTGATGGGGGTGCAGAAGCAGGGCCGGATGGTGCCCCGCATTCGTGAAACTGAACACGCCCGTCTCCAGATCCAGGATGCCCAGGTAGGCAGTCAAATAATGGGAGCGGTCCTCCCCCAGAAGGCGGATGATGTCCGCGTTTACCTGGGCGCAAATCTCTCCGGGCGATATCCCGTAATTGGCGTGGGTGTTGAAACTAACCTTGGCCATGGTCGTCACCATCGCGGCGGCGACACCGTGCCCCGAGACGTCGGCAATCAGAAAGCCATAGCTGTTACGTCCAATCCTGAGGATATCGAAAAAGTCTCCCCCGACGGTATCCAGGGATTTATAGGTGCTGGAAAAATCCAGCTCTTTGCGTTTGGGATAAGTTTTTTCGTTGGGGAGGATGTTGAGCTGGATCCGCTGCGCCAGGCGGAGGTTTTTCTCGATTTCTTCCTGTCGTGCAAAGAGTTTGATATTCGCCTCGGCAAGTTCCTGAGTCCGCTGCTCCACCCGTTGCTCCAGGGTTTCGTTGTACGCCTTGAGCTCCTTCAACAGCCCCTTGTTTGTTCGATCGATGACGAAGACCATGTAGTTGATCGTCAAAATCAGGGTCAGTGTCGTAAGAAAGTTGCGCATCAGCTCACCTTCAAACCCGCCGAGCACCGGTACGTAGGTAGTAAAGGTCCCCACGAAATAAATCGTGAGGCTTCCGAGCAGGAAAGAAGGTATCTGCCAGGCATGCAGGCTGATCATGCCGTTGGCGATGATGGCGCTCCCCACGTACAGGGCGAAGCGGTACATGTCGGAAGGCTCATCCACCGGCAAGAGAATGCCCACCCAAAACACTTCCAGGATGAGCCCCAGGCTCGAGAAGTAGGAGGCGAGTTTGTAATGTTGAAATCGCACGAGGAAAAGCGACGCGACGAAGACCAGCGAAGTAACACTCACTGCAAGAAAGAACACGCGGCTACGCTCCGGATCGTTGATGTAGCGCAGGGCGCTGGCGATGATTAAGTAAACCGGGAGCATGATGTCAGTCAGAATCAGAGGGCCGATGCGCTTGGCGACATCGAGAGGTATGGACTTCTCATGCTTCTCGGGGAAAAAGATTCGGATCATGAACGACCTCCCATCAAATTATATAACATGAAACATCGATGGGGAGAAAAATTCAAGGCGATCGAAACAAACAAGTGTTTTACGGGAGTCTAAATAAAAATCCGGTAATCGAGATGAGGGAAAATGCCGTTCTGTTTTTCCAAATTGGTCAGCCATTCGGTGTCGAGTTTGTTCCCCGAGAGGCTTTCATAGATGTTGGTAAAATTGAGAACGTGGCTGCGGAAACGGGATTTGGCGTAATCTGCTGTAGCCCCGGTTTTGATCATCATGGGCCAATCGGAGGCCTGGGCCAGGATGATCTCCCGGGCCGCCTGGTTCAGGGCTCGTTCACGTCTGCCGGTCTCGTCCGGAAACCGCCGAAGGAGTTCGAAAAACCGATCGAGGGCCCGGTAACTGTGGCGATACACCCAATCGTTGCTGCCGTCCAGCCAGACCTCCGAAAAGCCACCGGTGCCCCAGCTGGAATAGATCGGGCCAAGAGTTTGGTATTTGGCATCGAGGTCGAGATCGCTGGGGCGAATGAACTCCAACTGAGCGATGGTCGATGCCTGAATGAACAGCTCTTCCAACCAGGAAACACCCTCGAACCACCAATGTCCCAAAAGTTCGGCATCCAGGGGGATGGTGAAAATCGGCTCGAAATGGTGTCCGTGCTTTTGAAGGTTTTCAACGGTGAGCTTGCGATTGTAAAGAAAATTGCCGGCGTGTTCTTTGACCTTGATCAGGGCCGCCTGGGGATCGTAATACTCCTTGATATTGGTTTTTCCGGTGACCCTGAAGTATTTGTAACCCGTCATCGAGGGGTTATTCCCCGAGTAGAGATACGGACCGACGTAGTCCATCGGGAGGTCGTAGCCGATGTCCCGATAAAAATCACGGTAAACAGGGTCGGCGGGGTAGCCGTAATCCTTGTCCCAGACGTCGTTCGAGGATCCCAGATGACGCGCAAAACCGATCAATCCTGCCGGGGTACGAATCGGGGCCAAAACGCCATGTTGCGGCCGGGATTCACCCAGGAGTACCCCGTGAGCCGCAAGGAAAATGTACTTGATTCGGGTCTTGGCGATGATGCCGTCCAACCCCGGATAGTAGCCGTTTTCAGCGAGCCAAAGACCTGAAGGTTCCTGACCAAAGTACTGATAGTGGTTTTCGATAGCAACCTTCAACTGTCCTAGAAGGTTCTTGGGATAGGCCTGGTACAGGGGAGCGAAGGGATAGGCTGCCAAACTCGTGATGATGTCCAGGTGACCTGCCTTTTGAAAATATTGAAATCCCTTCAGGATGTTCCCGTTATAGAGATCGTTGAAATCCTCACGGTTTTTACTGAACAGATCGAGATAGAGGCGCGCCAGGTCTTCTTCACGCGTGCCGCGCGTCCGTTCGATTTCTTTTCTACCCAGCTCGATTTTTCGTTCCAGATAATCGCGGTAACGAGCTTGCAAGGTCTTGTCGGCGAGCATGGTGACCAGGGTTGGGCTCAGACTGATGGTGAGTTTGAACGGTATCTTCCTGTTTTCGAGCCGTTGAAAAACGCGTAACAGGGGGAGATAGGTGTCGTCGATTGCCTCGAATAGCCAGGTCTCTTCAAATAAAATTTGCTTACCCGGCGAACGGACATAGGGCAGGTGGGCGTTTAACACCAGGTTGAGCTTGAAGTTCATCACTCCTCACTCCATTCGCTCAGACGATAAGGGTTGGACTTCTCGATGTCCTGCTGGTTCTGCTCGAGCCGTTTCATCGGTTCGGTTTCGAAGAAATTGGAAGCCTCGAGAATGGCCAGGTAGGCAGGATCGTTCACCCGAGAAAGCTCGTTTATCCGATCCTGGACCGGAGGAGAATAAATGATGGAACTTTGGGTCAGGACAGTCCGTTCGGTGGCCAAAACAACGAGGATTTCAACCTGATAGTAGTAGCCCTGTTTGGGAAGCTGGATATATCGGCTCCCCAGGCGGGAATCGAGCATGATTCGATACGTCGTGTTCATCGGCCCGTTGATTTCCGGGGTCTGGTTTTCCATGAGTTGGAGGAAAAACCCTTTGAAACCGCCATGTTTCGCGTAGTTTTGCCAGGTGATGGATTTGATTTCCCAAAAGCAAAAGGCCCAATCCGGGTCCCGCAGCAACAAACCACAATAGGTATCCTCATAAGATTCCTGAAGTTCCCGGTCCTTCGGCATTTCAGAGGGCTGAGTCCACGCATCATCCGCAAATCCAAACTTACTTCGTTCAATTTGAATGATGAGAGAATGGAGCTTCTGCTTTTCTTTTTCTTCTTCTTCGTAGACTTCTATCAGGGCGGCGATGAGATCGCTTCGTGACATTCCCGGGAGGATGTCGATTTCCTCTTTTTGACAAAGTGCCTCGAGAGATTTATCATCGAGTTCGTTCAGCCTTGTAACGGTCATATCATGAAGTCCATTTTGAACGTCAGATTAGATAAAGTCAAAAATACTGTCAAGGGGAACAACAGTGTCCGTACAGGTTCTTTACCATCTTCACTTTTCCGATGAGCCCAGGATCAATCCCTGGTTGGGCGTCGAGGGGGAGCCTCCGGGTTACAGGGTCACCCCCTCCCTGGAAGAAATGATGAAGCGGGTTTGGGGAGCACATACCGCCAGCCGGGTGATCGCCCCCGACGGGATGATCGAAAACATCGTCAACAACCTTTCCTGGTGCTCGTTCAGCTTTGCCCCGGAAGTGCTCACGATCCTCAAAAACAGGGCACCGAACGTCTATCATCGTATCCTGGATGCCGATCAACGCAGTACAAGGCGTTTGGGTTGGGGAAATGCCGTGGCGACTAGCTTCAGCGGCGCCATCCTCCCCCTGCTCTCGCCCCAAGCCATCGAGCTGGACATCGTCCTGGGACTCCTTTTTTTTGAAGACACTTTTCAACGCAAGGCTCGAGGGTTTTGGTGCCCCGAGTTGGCCATCAGCAACTATGTCGCGGACGTACTCCTGGCAAACGGCATCTCATACACCTTTGTTTCTCCCTGGCAGATCCAGGCAATTTCCGAGGAGGGCACCGGCCGATGGCAGGTGATCGGCCCCCACTCCTATGATGGCTACCCTGTGCTCAGGCTCAAACGCCCCAGGGGAACGCTGCATCTGCTCGTGTTCCACCCCGATCTTCACCAGAACGTGCTGGAGGGGACGATTCTTCATCACTCGCAGTCCCTCGAGGACAAAATCCGGCTTGTCTCGGAAAAGAGTAAGAACCTGGTCATCGACGCCCACCACGGCGAGCATTTTGGTTTCACGGAACCCTACGCCGACATGTGCCTGGCCGACCTCATCCATCGGACCCAGGCGGCCACGGACTTTAGCTGGGTCAACGGTGATGTCGTGCTGGAGAAGGCCCGACCTTCCCAACTTGCCAAACTGAAGCGCGGCGAGGGGGAGTTCGGCACCAGTTGGAGCTGTGTTCACGGTCTGGCCCGGTGGTATCGGGATTGCGGTTGCCGCTCCCATTCCGAGCCGAATTGGCACCAGGCCTGGAGGGCCCCCCTCAAGGACCTGCAGTATCGCGCCTTTGATCGTGTATTTCAAAAATCCTGCGAGATCATTTCCAGTGATCCCCAAGAGCTTGGCTCGAGGATTCTAAGGGCCATCATGATGGCTCCTGCACCCGGCCACGAATCTCCCGACAGAGACCAATTCCTGGCAGCCTGGGCCCTCGCTCTTGCCTATAAGGGACTGCATCAAAGCGCCTGGTACTATGCCGACCCTTTTCAAAACCCCTGCCTCCGGGCCCTGGGGAACATGCTCCGTGCCCTCGAGATCCTCGAACACCGGTTGGGTTCCGAATCGATCCGAGACTACCTGGATGACCTCAGCAAGATTCCATCCAATCTCGGTGGATCGGACTTCGGTCTCAAGGACCTGGTTCTCAAGCGGGAGCGCCGCAGTCCCTCCTACATCGCTGTTTCCGTGATTCTCCAGCGGATTCAGGGCAACCCTACACCCTTGACCACGGGATTTTGGCGGGTGCAGGAATCGGAGCTGACCGAAAAATCTCTGGACTCGCAAAACCGAATCTACGGGGGCAGGGTTTTGTTGCACGACCAGCTTCTGGACGAGAAGCACGAATTCCAGTTTACCTTCACCGAAGATTTAATGGCAGGACTTTCCCTGGAGTTGACCAGACCCCAGCAGGGTACTCGCGAAACGATCGATTTCCGCCACCTCGATCAGAACGAAGGGAAACGCCTCCTGGCCTGGATCATCGGCAAGATGCTGCAGCTCATCGCGCCGATAGGATCGGAGATTTACTCGACCCTGAAACAGGTCAGCGCCTGGTTTCGTTTTTTTCACGAGCCCATTCCCGAAGCCTTGCAATACCTGACCCAGGACCTAATTAGCCGGCGTCTCCAACAACTCGATGTCTCTCTCGAGTCCTGGCAGATTTGGGACGAGGAGTTTCGATTTGCCCAGGAGCATGGGTTGAATCTGGAGAAAGAGAGCCTGCGCCGCAGGGTGAGCCACATGATCAGCGGCATCGTCTCGGCACCGGATTCTCTTAGCGACGCGGCTACCGTGAAGAAACTGGAATCGATTTTGAATCACACTCGGCAGTGGAACATCGAGCCTGATCTCACCATTCCCCAGAACATCCTTTGGGCGCAATTGCGGTGGTGGGGCAGCGTCGTGGAAAACAAGGGGGGCAAGCTATCTCGTCAAGACAAAAACAGGCAGGAGCTGTTGTTTCATTGTGCCCGACTGATCGGGATCAAACCTACCCTGCCCGCCTAGCCCGAATCATCATCACGTCCCCAAACCCCAGTTTTTTTGCCAGGGGATCGACGAAGGTTTTGACCCATTTCGGCGCTGTTCCCACTCCCAGTCCTCCCCAGGTCTGAAACCGAAGAGGTATCAACCCCGCTCTGCGGCAGAGGCGGACCAGGGTTTTACGAGAGAACAGGTAAAGGTGGTCGGCGATGGCGCTGCGCCAGCGGGTCTTGAAGAGTCGGGCCTGCAGCCCCGTGTACCGGGGAGTGACGATGAACGCCTGTCCCTCCGGCTTGAGCAGGCGCGCTACCTTACTCAGAAAGGCGAAGGGATCGTTGACATGTTCGATAACGTGGCTGAAATGAATGGCATCGAAGCTGTTTTCCGAAAACGGGGAAGACTCCAGGTTCCCGAGGAAGACGTCGAGTCCCCGTTTTTCTCGGGCGTGACGCGCACTGGGTTCGCAGACCTCGACCCCCTGCGTTTCCCAACCCCTTTGCCGCATTTCCTGGAGCAAGCGGCCGGTAGCACACCCGATATCCAGAAAGCGTTTGGTTCGGGGAAGCGATGCTTCGAATTCCTCAAAACCGACATCCCTCAGGCCGAGCATCATGAGGCCAAAAAAGTTCTCTTCGTTTGCCAGTTCGTATTGGTAATATTCCTCGGCGTACCGGCTAAGTATATCTTTGGGAATGGGCTGTGGATTCTGGTACAAAACCCCGCAATCCAGACATTTCTGGAATTGATACGTCCCGCAATCCCAATAGAGGCGATAACGGTTGCTGCCGCACACCGCACAGCGGATGGGAAGGAGGGTCTCGCCCTCGGGGGCCGTCGAGAAAGTTTTCATGGGCGGCGGCCCACGACTCGAAAAAGTTGGCTAACGTTACGATTATTGAAAGCGACCGCCGTAACCTCGAAGGTGTTGAGTCCTACGTTGACGAAGACCGTCCCCAAATCGTATTCCTGGTTGTTCCTGACCCAGGCACTCAAAACCTGGCCATCCCGAAGCCGGGGGCCCTCTGGAGTCCATTCCGCCTGATCCAATTTCCACTCTCGGGTTTCTACGGCATCGACGGTCAGGCTCCAGGATCGCAGGGGCCGCCGAATTACCGCGCCCCCGTCCCCCTGTTCCTGATCCACAGCGACCATTCGGATATTGTAAAATCCCGCGGGAAGAAGGTTTTGAGCGTAAAGCGGGAACTCCTGGCCGGCGGTGTCGCGAAGGGTCACTGAAATGAAACGAGGGCTGGCTTCGAGATTGGGTGTCGGCAGGAAATCCAGGGGATTAACGAAATGCCGGTTATCTCGAATCACGAGGAGCTGCAAACCCCGTTGCATATCGGTCGTTTCACCCACACGTTCACCTGCCTGAAGCCTGAGTTTGAACTTAATCGACTCCTGAAGACGCAGACCGGACAAAATGCTCCTGATGCCCTCGGGGTGTTCCGATACCAAAAACTGTCCGTTGGGATAGGGAAGGTTTCGGCGAAAATCGGCGTGGCTCAACGACAAAAAAAGGATCTCTCCCTGTTGCAGAGCGCCTACCTCGGGAGTGAAGGGCTGAACGGTGAGGCCCCGGGAAACCCCCTCCGGGGTAGTTTGCAGATAATTCACGAGGAGTCGTTTGGGCGGCGAGGGCCACTGAAACGACAAACAGACGACGCAGCCAATCAGGATCGGCAGCCTATTCAACGCAGACTCCGTTCGAACACCTTGAGCGCCCCATCACGGATAAAGAAAAACCGATCCCCAAATCGGGCGCCCCAGGGAAGTTGTGTCGGGGAGGGGATGAGAACGCGTGACAATCCCTGTTGGGTGAAAATATGCCAGGTTAGCCGCCCCTGATGATAGAGCGCCAGCAGGATTTCGGGAACATCCCCAAGCAACTCGGCGTGTGCGACATCGCCCATCGCCTCTTTGACGATGCTCCATTCGGACAAGACTCGACGCACCTGAAATCTCTGGCCATCACGATCGCTAAACAGGTAGTGTTCCTCATCGAGCCACCTGAGTTCGGTAGAGAACCTTCGGTTATCTTCCACCCTTTCGTGCTGGATGGGCTTGTAATCTTCCAGCCCCTTTTCCAAAATCACGAGACGTTTGGGCTCCAGTCCCGACAGCACCAACACCCGCCGACCGCTGGGGCTCAGTGCCACTTGATAGATCACCTCGTAACGGCTTCCCCCAGGCCGAAAGCTCGATACCACCTTGCCCTGGCGGTCGTAAATCTCCACCAGGCCCGAAGCGTCGCCAGCGGCCAGAAGATCGGCGGACTGGGAGAAGCAAGTCAGGGGCGAGCTTCGTGTCCGTGACCATAACATCGTTCCCTTATCATCGAGAATCTGTAAACCGAGGTAGCTCTCCATCGGGCTAATCTTCCAATTGCCGGACACGAACACCGGCGAGGGCCATTCATAGTCGATGACTCCACCGGTTTGAAGCTGTTTAATTTTGCGATTGGCCGAGTCGCTGATAATGACCTCTTTTTCCGTACCGGAAATGTAGCCGGAGAAGCGCTCGTACCACTCTACCTTTCCTGCGGAGCTGAGGTATCCGACGTATTCGCCGTTGTTAAAAAAACAGCCTTCGGCATTTAGAGGAAATACGGGTGGCACGGAAGAAAATTCGGTGGAAGATACGGGACGCCAAAACGTGGTGGGCCCCAATCTATCGGCAATCAGCAGCCGATGGATAAGAGAAAAGAGAATGCATACGGCAAGGATCAATCCCCGGGGGACTTTGTTTGTTTGCTCCACACCTATTTGACTCCCTTTTGCTTCATATCACTTTCCAGTTTTTGTTTCCAGACCTCGTGCTTCCGTTTCATTTCATTGGCCTCCTCGGACTTCCCGATGGCCATATAAATTAGGCGCAACCCTTCCAGGAACTTGATGGCGAGCTTGAAGTCGTTGAAACTATGTGTGGACAACTCGTATTTTTCCCTCAATTTTTGGGCGGCTTTTTCCATCAGCTTTCGGGTGAGCTCGAAATGTTCGACCGCAGTCTCGTAAACCGGTGAGGTGGGATCGATGTCGTTGTAGAGAGTCTTGAGATTCATCATGTTTTTGGCGATGGCGGCATACCGAGCCTCGATGTCCGCAAAGGCCCACTTCCACTTGGTGTTGTCTCCAAACTCAAAGATAACACTGTCGATGGCAAAGCCGAGTTTTTTCACGATGTGCAGGCGCTGCTCCGCAGTCAGTCCCTGAATTTTATCGAGCTTTTCCAAATAATCCGAGAAAGGCTGGTCGATGCTGTCGGTGACAACCTGTTCCAGGTAGATCAGGGCCTTGTAGAGAAGTTTCCGGGCGTTATTCAGGATGGGTTCATTCTTGACCTTGAGCAGATGGGAAGAAAGGTTGCTCATGAGAACGTAGTAGGAAATGATGGTGAGGTTTTCTTCGGCCAGGCGAATTTTTTTATACTCGATTCCTTTGGGGTCCTTCTGGAGAAGCTGAAGAACCATGTTTTCGCGCTTGGTGATTTCGTCGACCTTTTTCTTGTAATCGTTGATCCGTTGATCGTAACGTTTGCGTGCCTCGTCGGTTACCTTTGCCAACCCTTATTCCTCCCCGGGCCCATAGAGCTCCAACATTTCCCTTGCGTGCTCGTAGCTGAGGTTGCTTTCCGGTGATCCCGACAGCAACCGAGCGATTTCACGTATCCGATCCTCCGACCGCAGGCGTTTAACCGTGGTGTGCGTCCGCCCGCCCGTTTCCTGTTTGGTGATGAAAAACTGCGCTCGGGCGTGGGCCGCCAGGGAGGCCAGGTGGGTGACGCAAAGCACCTGCCGAGAGGTGCCTAACTTTTGCATATAACGCCCCAACGCTAACCCGACTTCACCACCGATGCCGGTATCGATTTCGTCAAACACCAGGACATTTCTATTATCGGTATCGTTCAGCACACTTTTAATTGCAAGCATGATCCTTGATAATTCTCCTCCGGAGGCAGTCTGGCGGAGGGGTTTGAGCGGCTCCCCGGCGTTGGCGGCCAGATAAAACTCCACCCGATCCATACCGCTGGGGCTGATCTGGGCCTGGTTCTGATCCCCGATTCTGGGTTCCACCCGAACCTCAAAACGCACCGATGGCATCCGCAACTCCGCAAGGACCGTGGAAACCTGGGCCTCGAATTGGCGGGCTGCCTGCTGCCGGCGCTGACTGATTTCCTGAGCCTTCCGCAACAGGAGCTTTTCCTGCTGGGCAACACGGCTGCGTATCTCCTCGAGACTTTCCTGGGCACTGGTGGCCATCTCCAGTTCCTTTTGGGCATTTTCCAGGACTCCGAGGACGGTTGGAATATCGTGCCCGTATTTTTTTTCGAGGGTAAAAATGGTGGACAGACGCTCTTCCACCTCCCGGAGGCGGCTTTCGTCATAGCTGAGGGTGGCAAGAAGGTGGCGATAGGTGTCCGCCACGTCGTTGACCTCGATCCAGGCGCTTTCCAGACGCTCCTCCAACCCTTTAAGGGTGGGATCGATGGCGCTGAGTGAGGCCGCATGATGCTGCGCTCCCCTCAACAGACCGAGGGCACTGTCTTTTCCATCCCAGAGCAGCTCCTTGAGGTGCTGAAGGGCCTGGGCCACCTGCTCGTGTTTTTCCAGCCGTGCCTTTTCACTCTTCAGCTCCTCTTCCTCACCCGCCTGAAGCCGGGCTTTGGAGATGTCGTCGATAATTTTACTGAGACGCTGAACCTCCTCGTCCCGCCGCTCCATGAGGCGCTGGCGCTCGCGGATTTCTTCATTGAGACGGGTCAGAGCCAGATAATCTTTTTGAAATTGCTGGACGTAATCCCCCAGGCCGCCGAAAGAATCCAGCACCTGGCGTTGAACTTCGGTTCGGCTCAGGCTCTGGTGTTCGTTTTGGCCGTGCAGATCGATGAGAAACCCGCTCAATTCCTCCAGCTGCTGGCGGGATGCGGGAGCTCCATTGATGTAAATCTGATCTCGTTTACCTTCGCGCAAAAGGCGTCGAAGGATGAAACGACCGTCTTCATCCGTAAACCCGTTGTCCTCCAACCAACGATCCAGCTCGGGATAGGGCTGTGGCCGGAGCAATACACAGCTGACCTCGGCCGAGTCCTGCCCGGTGCGAATCAAACCTTGATCGTTCTTGGACCCCATGAGGAGGGCGATCGAGGTGACAAAAAGGCTTTTCCCAGCACCTGTTTCTCCCGTGATGACGTTGAAGCCCTTTTCCAGCTCCACGTGAACATCTTCCAGCAAGGCCAGATTTTTAACTCTGATTTCCTCGAGCATGATTCACCCCGCCTTTAACACTATAACTATATAACTTGATTTATTGTAACTTGGCGCGTACCAATTCGTAAAAACTTCGATTGCCGGGTAAGATCAATCCCGTTTTGACGGGTGCCCGCAGAAACCGCACCTCATCGCCGGGCCTGAGTTCGGTAAAGGTGTGGCCATCGACCGTTAGCCCCAACTCGGTCCGTTGCCTTTCGGCGAGGGTCACAGTGACGCGCTCGTTGCTCGGGATTACAATTGGGCGATGCGTCAGGCTGTGCGGGCAAATCGGTGTCAGCACAAAAACCTCGGCCTCTGGATGAACGATGGGCCCGCCGGCGGAGAGTGAGTAAGCCGTGCTCCCCGTGGGAGTGGCCACGAGGATACCGTCTGCTCGATATTCTCCCAGCCAAACCCCGCTCAAGTTGACCTCCAGAAAGGCGATCTTGGCTAATCCATGTGCGGCAATCACCCCTTCGTTGAGGGCCTGATGGCGAAAAATCTGCAGTCCATCCCGATAAACCGCCACATCCACCATCATTCGGGGGCTCAGGCTGTAGCTGCCCTCCAGCCAGGCCTGCAAAGTATTCCTCCATTGTTCTTTGACCGTGCTCGTGATAAACCCCACGTTGCCGAGGTTAATACCTAAGAGGGGAATGTCCGTCCCATATAAAAGTGAGGCCGCGTAGAGCATGGTACCGTCGCCGCCCAGCACCAGTGCCAGGGTACAATTCTCGGGCAAAGTTTGCCCGGCATAATGGTCAGGGTCCCAGACCACCGGCTCTAATTGTTTTTCTTTCATCCAGATTTGGAGTTCCGTTGCAAGTTTGCTGGCTTCTTCCTTTTCTCGATTGATAACGATGAGCACGCTCTTCATGACCGCTCCTAGGGCAGACTGCTCAAGACCGAGAGTAAGGCTTTTTGCTCGTTGGTGGACAAGGCAGGATAGAGAGGAAAAAGCAAGGTCCTGCCTAAAAACGAAGCGGCGTTGGCAAGCCCCTCCAAAGCCGAGGGGTGGGAAAGGTGAGCGGCATCCTGGAAGGCCTGGCGTATCACCACACCCTTCTTGCGACCGTAGGCAATGACTTCCGTAACGCCGTTGGGAACTTGAAAGACAAAGTGGCTCATCACCGGCTCGAATTCCGTTGCTTGAACTGGCAGGTGGCCTGAATCACGTCGGAAGGTCTGGGCCCAACGTTCCCACATTTCGCGCCGTCGAGCAACCTGGGCGGGCAACTGGTCCATCTGCACCAACCCCAGGGCAGCATTGACATCCGAGAGAAAGACCTGATCGGGTGTTTGCTGCAGCAGCTGTTTGAAACGCTGGACAGGCTCTTTCCCCCGCAATACCAGGACCTCGCCTCCGCCGGCACACACCACTCCATCGTCTTCGAGGCTAATCAGGGCGGCGTTTCCTCTACTACCAACGCTCTCCATTTCGGCCATTCCGCCCAACCCCCAGCGCAAATCCTCCAGAACCATCACCCCTAACTTGCGTAACCTTCCCACGTCCGGTATCAACCCGTAAGGATAATCGGCTACGACGATCTTGATCTGGGGATGATCGTTCAAAGCTTTCTGGACAGACTGACAATCCAAAACCGGTACTTCGGCCTGAACATCGGCGTAGAACACTTCCAGGCCGTAAAGTTGAGCGGAATAGACTAAAAGCCGAGACCCCAGGGGAGAAAACAAAATGCCGTCTTGCGGGACCAGGCCGAGCGTATTCCAGAGAAAGTGAGCGGCCGTGAGACGGTCGCGGAAAACCCGAGATTCATCGCCAAAAAGGAGCTTTTCGAACCGGTTGGAAAGCTTTTGGCTCAGGGATCCCGGGCCTACTTGATCATTGACAAGGCTTTCCAACACCGCCTCAAGCTCGCGGCGCTGAATAGCCGGGCGGTGTAAGGCAATCACATCAACGCCCCATTGCGCCTATTTGCTGTAGCTCGCGCGGATCGAAGAGTCGATGAATGTCGAGGATGATGAGATAGCCGTCTTCTGCCGAGATCACACCCTGAATGTATTCGGCCCCGATTCCGGTAAGAATCTGCGGCGGCGGCTGGATGCTGGCCACCTCGATCGGCAAAACTCGAAGGATCTTGTCTACGATCATACCGATTTTGGTATTGTTGATGCTAATGATGATGGTCCCTGTCAACAGGTCCTCATCGTCCTCGAGATCCACCTTGCGAATGTGGAAACGCTTATGCAGATTGATGACGGGAATGATCTCACCCCGCAAATTGAAAATACCCTCCACGCTCGGAGGAGCGTTCGGGATGGGGCGGACGCTATCCATTTGAACAATTTCCCGGACATCCATGATGTCGATACCGTAGATCTCCGGGCCTAATTGAAAGGTCACCAGCTGCCGCTGCGATTCGTTATGGGATTCCACAAATGCAGCATAACTGAAGAAGGCCATTTTTTCAACCGCGGCATCTATTGCGTAGCTGATCATGGCAAAGAATGTTTTATTAATTAGCCACAAATTACGAGGTTGCAATACAACCAAAGCAGGTTGACAAGCCCCGGCTAGCGAAGATTTTGAACTTCTTCCTCTGTCAGGCCCGTGACCGCGGCGATCACGGAAACTCCCAACCCCTCGGCCTTCATTCGCCGTGCCACGTCATAAAGCGTCTCGACACGTCCCTCCTGACGCCCTTCCTGACGTCCCTCTTGACGCCCTTCCCATCGGCCTCTCTCCCGGCCCCGGGTCTCAAAGTAATCGGCTAAGGTCACGATCCCCTCCTTGGCGCCTTCACTCTGCATCAACTCCTGCAGAGTCTGCTCCAACGTCTCCTCTCCCTGGATCTCCATGCTCCCCAAATATGCCTCTATCATACCAAAATTTTCCCCTCTGAGAAAGTCCTTCCCATACCTCTCGATCAAAGCACCCAGCATCCGCGCCATCACCTTCAGTCCCCGTCGAATCGCCTTCATCGCCACCGCCGCCGCCACCACTTCCCTACCAGCTTGCAGCTCCAACGGCTCCATCGCCGCCAGGTTGAACACCTGCGTCATAAACGTGGGCTGGTACACCCGCAGCTCCCCGGCCAGCCCCGCATCAAACAGCTTCCCAAACTCCCCCTCCACCTCCTTCCTCTGCCCATGATAAAACAACAGCGGCAAGATCGGCGTCAGCGGTACCTTCTTCTCCTCAGACCATACCCGCACCATGTAGCGTAAAATCTGAACCAGCGCCATCGGATCATAAAACGATTTGTGTTCCACCACCACATACACCTTCACCTCACCCGCCTTCCCCTGCACACTCGCCACCAGGTCCGACAAATGGCTCTGCAGCTGCTCATCCAGAAAGGTCCCCGGTTCAATCCTCAGGGTGCTGAAATCCAACAGCCCCGTCACCTCGGCGGGAAAGCTCGCCCTCACCAGTTCCGCCAGCGTCTGAGGTTGGCCAAAGTACGCCTTGAAAAACGCATCGTGACGTTGATGTTCCAGATCCATGCCGGCAGTATCGGTACACCGGCCGAAAAAAGCAAGGGAAATAGAGGAAAGGAACTGTTCTGTCGATGTAGGACTACAGGTCGCTCACAAGGTCCATCAGCTCGGCAATCCGGCGCATTTTAGGCTCCAGATCAGGAAGGTTACTTAAAAAACTCAGGCATTTTTGGATGTTGACTCCGAAAGCCATGATCGCGGTTTCAAACCTCGCTTGTACTGCTTCGTTCATCGCTACGATTTTCATTAGCTCGGCCTCGGTTGGTTCGTAATCGCCGGAGTACTTTGTATGAAAATTGCGCACCAGGGGCTCCAGAGCGCTCAAGTCACGGAGGAAGCCCTCTAAGGACTCATGGGCCGTTCGCGATGTCAAGTTCGCCGCCATACGGCTGTTAAAATTTTCCAGGGCCTTGATGTAGATATCGATAATCGCACGCAGGTCCTCGGGCATACCCGCTGAAAGAGAGGCCGCAAAAACCAAAAGAAACACGAAAAGGAAGGGTGTTTTCATAAATAGATCTTAACACAATTAAAAAACAGGTGTTGGCGATCGTCTTCACGATTTATTAAACAAAAACCTAACATTTACTCTTTACTTTCAAAAAGGTTTTTTTTGAAATCAAGGAGTCCCCATGTCAAAAAAACGTGCTCTGTTCGTGTGCATCCACAATTCCGGCCGCAGCCAAATGGGAGAGGCCTTTCTCCGCCACCTCGCTGGTGACCGCTTCGAAGTCCACAGTGCAGGTCTTGAGGCGGGACGACTCAATCCTCTGGTGGTCCGTGCTATGGAAGAAATCGGTATCTCGATGGAAGGCCACCATGCTAAGACCGTCCAAGAGTACCTGGACCGCGGTGAACGGTTCGACTACGTGATCACCGTGTGCGACGAAACCAACGCCGAGCGTTGTCCCATGTTCCCCGGAGGAGGCAAACGCATCCATTGGAGCTTTCCCGACCCCAGCGCCCTCACCGGATCCGACGAAGAAAAGCTCGCGGGTATTCGCCCCATCCGCGATGCCATCGAAGCCAAAATTCGTGAATGGTTGGCAAATTCGGAATCTTGAAAACAAGTCGTTCATTTTCTAAAATCCTCGATGGAGGATTTTATGAACAGGTTTGGTATTTTTTTATCCATTTTCTCGATTCTTGCCTTGCTGGGCGCCTGCTCCGGTCGTGACTATTCAGGGACGTACACCGGTTACGCCTGGAAGGACGAGATCAAGGGTGTGTCCTTGGAGGAGGCCAAGGAAAAGATCGTAACAACTCTGACTCTGGATAAGGACAGCACGATTTTGGACGCCAAAATGGACTTTTTGGTCCAAAAAAGCGATGGGTCCTGGTCTTCACGCCTGGATGAAAGCGCCGACATCAAGGTGGACTTCACCGTGACTCCCACTCCCGCCGTTCCACCCCGCGAAGGCGTCGAATACAAGGCAGGCCAGTCCATGTTCCAGATCAAGACGGCGAGCACCATGTCGCTTTACGCGGTGGCAGTGGCAGAGGATCGCACCCTTGCCCTGGCCATTGCCGAGCCCCTGACCCGTTACCTCTTCGAATCCAAACTTCCCCCGAAATTCGACTACAACCAGCCGATTTCGGCCCTCACGATCGCAAGCGGTCTGTCGGTGCCCACCGTTCGCCTATCGGCGGGGGGACTGATTAAACCCAAGAGCTGGGACGAGTTCAAGGACAAGACCTTCCTCGATTTCTACCGGGACACCTACCTCTTTACTGGCCGGGGTGTATTCCAAGGACTGACCAGGAACGATTCGATCAAAGCCTACCTGGAGCGGCTGGGTGTGCGCTTCGATGACAGGGGCCCCAAACCCACCGATCCCCTCCATGGATTCACCGGCAACGGCGGCTGGAAGGGCAACTACGAAGCCATTCGCAATTTTCTGATCGGGAAGAAGGCAACAGAACTCACCTCGCTGGTCGACTGGTCGAACCCGCGCTATGCCGGCGCCATCAACGAAAACAACTTCTTCGGTGTTGACGTCAAGGCTGGAGCCACCGCAACCGTACAGAATTCGGTGGATGGCATCGCCGGAGCCACGGTGCGCATGTCTCGGGAATCCAACAGCTATCAGCGGGCACTGGTGGCCGCAGGTATCCTTACCGAAGACAAGGTGATCAAGGGACGGTTCTAAACTCGCGGCAACTGGACTCCGTTGGGGTATACTGAACTGAACGGAGGGTCCGATGGAACTGCTCGTCTTTTTTGGTTTTGGTAGCCTGGCCGTCGTCTTTGTGCTGGTTCTTCAGCTGGACGTCAAGGTCCGCCAGCTGGAAAAAAGAATCCAGCTTTTGGAAGGGGGACAACATCCGGCGCCGATCCCAGGCCTGGAACCGCAGACCGAGTCGACGCCATCCCAGGCCGCTGAAATTGTCTCGGAACCAGTCGAAATTCCAACTGCGGCCCCGCCCCCCGTCGAGGCCGCCCCGTCTTTACCCAGACCTGCGGTGGCCTTCCGTGCTCCCGATGCCGCCTTTTGGGACCGGGCGATCGGCTTTCTCGGGATTGGTGTTCTGATTCTGGGCATCGGTTTCGGCATCGTCTACGCCGGGTTGGTTTTGGACGCACTGGGAAGATTTTTCCTTTTAATTGCCGTATCCCTTGCCCTATTTGCGGCGGGTTGGCTGACCTCGCGCAAGGACTTCCTTAAAGACCTCGGACTCTGGCTGCGTAGCGCCGGCGGGGCCCTCATCCTTCTGGCTACCCTGGGAGCCGGCCACCTCGAGGGACTGAAATGGGTGGACTCCAGCATCGCGGCCTTTGCCCTCCTTGCAGTCGGCCTTACCGTGAACCTGGCCCTGGGGTGGGTTAGCAGGCTCACACCGATCACCACCCTACATCAGATCCTTGGCATCGTGGCCCTGGCCCTTGCAGAAAAGAACGAGGTGACACTGATCACCGCCGCCGTAGTCTCCCTGGCCGCTCTCGTGCTGGCGGGTTTTCGACGTTCGCCCGGAGGGATGGTTGCCGGTGGGCTGGCGTTCACCGCCTTTCTGATCTTCTGGGCGCAGGGACAGGAGGGGGTACCCACCCTCTTTTCGGTGGAGTCGGCGGCCTTCGCGGTGGTTTACGGGAGTACCCTGACCCTCCTCGCTCATCGCAATGAAAGTTTTACGGATGGCGGCCGGGCGGCCTCGGTCATTCTGATTCTGGGCGCCCTCGTGACCGTTGCGGGCGGTTACGTGGTGTTTCGCGACCTGCGCCTGTTCACCCCGCTATTTGCCGCCATCGCCCTTCTGGCAGGAAGCTCTTTTGGACTGAGGCGCCGCAAGGTCCCGCCCGCCTTTCTGGAGACCCTGGGTTCTCTTGCATTGTTTTCGGTCCTGGCCGCCCTGGCATTTTTACCCTTCTGGGATCAGGCGATCCCGATCCTGCCGCTCGTTTTGGTAGCCGGGTTCTGGTGCGCCCTGGTGTGGGCTTTCTCTTCCCGTTTCCAGTTGACGATCACCCGCCTCGTCGCGCTGGTCCTCCTGCCTTTGTTGAACCTTCTCCTCCTACCGTTTTTCTACGAGGGACTCAGCCGTCAGCTGGCACATCCGGTCCTTCTGATGTTGCCCGCGCTGGCCCTCATCCGTGGTGAGGAAAAAGAGGCCGAGTCCCTTTACGTTCAACTGGTGAGCGGAGCGGCGTTTCTGGTTGCCACACTCGCCAGCATCCCCGAATACTTCTTCCCCTGGTCCCTGGTGATTCCCGCCCTCTGGCTCGGCCTGGCCGTGGTCGCAGACGTCCGCCGCAAAGTCATTCTCTCGGCCTTCCTAATCGCCGCCTTTGTCTTCTCCTCCTTGATCTATCTCCCGGCCTACGCCGATTCTGCGGTTTACCCCGTCGATAGCTTTCCTCACCTCGCCATCTTTATCACCGGCTTCTGGTGGATGGGCCGCGGGGTACTCGGCAGGACCCGCTGGTTCTCCTCCCTGGCGGGGGCGGTGGTCAGTGGCCTGGCTTTTTATGTCATCCTCGAAAAGTGGTCTTTCGTTCTGAAGCCCGCCGGGGTCCTGGCCGTAATCTCCGTCCTTTTCGTGATCCTCGAAGCCCTCGCGCCCCTCATCCGCCAACGGCCGATTTGGGGGCTGGACGAGGCGCAATTGCGGGTGTGGCGCCTTCTTTCAGAAAGCGCCGTGTTATTTTTTGCCCTGACGGTGCATCACCTCGTCACGTTCGAGGCTCACTCCCCGATGCTCTGGCTATGGGGGGGCCTCCTGGCAGCATCCGGCGCCATCTGGCGCAGCCTTCTATCCCAGGGCAGCGAACGCTTGAGCTTCGCCGCCTTCGCAATGGCAGGTTGGTTCCTCGACCGAATCCTCCCCGAGTCCATTCCTTATGCAGTGTGGCTGGCATCGAGCAGCATCCTGGCCCTGGCAGCCTGGCGCATCGAGAGCCTCAAAAAACCCCTCGGCGGGGCTGCCGTGGGTCTGTTTTATCTTGGACTTTTGGCCTGGCTCCTCCTGGCTTCCGGTCCGGTCCCCTTTTGGCCCTACCCCCTGGTGAGCCTGGCCGGGGGACTGGGTTTTTGCGCTGCCGCTCTGTATGGGAAGACGCCCCTGCCCCCCAAATACGCGGCCCAGAGCAGCGCCCTTCCCCTGGTCGGAGTCGCGTTCCTGGTTTTGGGGCTTCGGTGGGATTCCGGGGCGCCTTCGCTGCTGTTGCTCTTTCTGGGCATAGGGCTTTATCTTCTGGCCCTCGTACGGGAGGGGGCCATCCCACGGATCACGGCCTTCGTGGCCCTGGCTCTGACTGCCCTGAGGCTCTTGTTAGTGGACTTTTCCGAGGGCGACTTCGGTGTTCGCGCCCTGGTTTTTCTGGTGAGTGGGGCCGTGCTGACGGGCCTGAGTCTCTTTGCCCGTATCCTGGACCATCGCCGCAAACAATCGATCGATCACCAGGGCTAGGGCGGCTGCCGTCAGCGCCCCCTGGAGGACATACGCATACCGAAACTGTGTGATCCCTGCGATGATAGGCCGTCCCAGTCCACCGGCTCCCATGGTGGCACCGATGGTAGCGGTTCCGATGTTGATGAGTAGCGATGTGCGGATGCCCGCCAGAATTCCGGGAGCGGCCAGGGGAAGTTCGATCCCGACCAGGATTTGCAGGCCTGTGAATCCGCAGCCCCGGGCCGCGTTTCGGACCCCCTCCGGCACGGTCTGGAGGGCCCCGTAGGCGCCGTTGAACACCGGCAGGACCCCGAAAAACAGCAGGGCAAGAAAGACCGGCCCGTTCCCAAATCCCGCCACCGGTATCAGAAGGGCCAAAACGGCCACCGGCGGAACCGTCTGCATCAGGCTGGTGGAGAAACTAAAAAGTTTCTGTACCGAGGCGGAGCGGCTGAGGTGGGACAGCAGGGCCGCGGCCAGTCCCGCTCCACAGGCGGCGAGGCTGCTGGCCAGCACCATCCCCAGGTGTTCTGCCAACAGGACGAGTGGCTCCTCGAAGGGATAGATCGATCCTTCTTCGGAAAACACCAGTCGCAATAGAAACTCGAGGCTGGCGGGCCAGATCAGAACGCTCAGGATGGACACGGCCAAAATCGGGCCGCCGAGGATTTTAAGATTCAAGGCTGTCCTCCCGCAGCAGGGACTCGATCGTGGGCAAATTCAGCTCGCCCACCAGCCGGCCGAGGTCATCCAGAACCGGCAGGTGCTTCAGTCCCAGGGCCAGCATCATGGAGAGCGCATCCTTCAGATTGGTCTCGGGGGTAGCACACTCCTCCCAGGACAGCGGGGTCACTGCGTCGTGCCACCGCTCACGCTCGGTATCTTCGAAGTTGATCCAGCCGACAAATCGGTCCTGCTCGTCCACCACCCAGCCCCAGACCCGGCCGTTATCTTCGAGGGAGTCGCTGCCCAGGCGCAGGGGATGAACCGCCGCCATGCAGCACGTCACCGGTAGGCGGATCAGACGCTTGAGGCTGCGGTCGGTACCCACAAAGCGCCGCACGAAGGCGTTGTTTGGAGACCGCAGGATGGCCTCGGGGGAGTCGAACTGCACGGCACGGCCCTGATTCATCACCAGCATGCGGTCCGCCAGGAGGATGGCCTCGTCCAGATCGTGCGTCACCATGAGGACGGTTTTCCTGACCTTGGCCTGGATGGCGCGAAGGAAGCGCTGGTGGCGGGCCCTTTGCAAAGGATCCAGGGCCCCGAAGGGTTCGTCCATCAACAGCAGGGGCGGATCTGCTGCCAGGGCCCGGGCTATCCCCACCCGCTGCGCCTCCCCGCCCGAGAGCTGGTGGGGAAACTTGCGCCGGTACGCCTCGGGATCGAGGCCCACCAGCGCCAGCATCTCGCGGACCCGATCGCGGATCCGCTCCCTGGGCCATTTCAGCAGCCGGGGCACGGCGGCGATATTGTCCTCCACCCGCCAGTGGGGGAAGAGCCCCACATCCTGTATGACGTAGCCCATGCTCCGCCGAAGCGCCACCGGATCGAAGGTGCTCAGGTCCTGCCCCCGAAGCAGGATGCGGCCCCGGGTTGGTTCCAGCAGACGGTTGACCAGCTTGAGCGTGGTGGTTTTCCCACATCCCGAGGGGCCAATGAGTACCACGAATTCCCCACGTTCGACGGAAAAGCTAAGATCAGTGATGGCCGGGATGCTGCCGTAGGTGTAATGGACTTGCTCAAAGACCAGCTCGGACATGGCCCCTCCGCTCACTCTGCGCCCCCTCCAGAAGCCTGAGCAGTACGTCCGCCCCCAGCGTGAGCATCAACAGGGGCAGGACCCCGAGGAGTACCATGTCGGCGGAGGTCTGGCCGATGCCCTGAAAGATGAAGTACCCCAGGCCGCCCGCTCCAATCAACGGGGCGAGGGCGGCATTTCCCAGGTTCTGCACCACCGCCGTCCGTAGCCCCGCCAACACGAGGGGCAGGGAGAGGGGGACTTCCACCTTCCAGAAGAGCTGCCACTCCGAAAGCCCCAACCCGCGGGCGGCCTCCCGGACCTGGGGCGGCACCGCCCGCAGCCCCTCCCGGATACCGCTCATCAGGGGGAGCAGGGCATAGATGGCCAAAGCCGCCACCGCCGGGGCGCTTCCGATTCCCGAGAGTCCCCAGGCTCGCAGAGTCGGAAACAAACGGGCCAGTCCACTGAGCGGCACCATCAGCAGGCCCAGCAGGGCCAGGGTGGGCACGGTCTGGATCAGGCCGCTGAGGCTGTATACCCAGCCGCCCCAGATCGTTCGGGCAGCGGCGACCCCCAGCGGCAGAGCCAAAAGCAGCGCCACGGCGAGGGACGTCCCGGAGAGCAGCAGGTGCTGAACCAGCTCGGCCAGCAGACGGTTCTGTTGGGACCGCAGCTCGACGAAGATCGAAAGCGGGCTTCCGCTCTGAAAGGCCAGCACCCCCAGGACAAACCCCCACAGGGCCAGGTGGAGGGGCCAGCGGCGCCGGCGCTCGTCGAGGAGCAGGGGCAGCAGGAGCCAGATGTGCAAGGCCCAGAACCCCAGCTCGGGACTGAGCCGCATTCCCATCGGCACCAGCTGTTGACCCACCAACCCGGGAAGCCCCCAGAGTCCCAAAAGTCCCCAAACCGCCACCACGGCAGGGGCGGCAAAACCGAAGGCTAAAACCAGGACAGCGCCCCAGGTCAGGAACCCGACCGCAGCCAGCCCCCAGCTCCCCACGAGGTCGAGGAAGAACACTGCCGTGCCACGAACCACGCGGTTGGGGTCCAGGCGGTACAAGGGAAACAGGATGAGAATCAGACCCAGGCCAATGGCGAGGATGGTCGCTCGTTTCCAACTTCCCGGCATCCCGCCCCAGGGTCCCACCCGCGGCTCCTCAGGGGATCAGGCGCCGGGCCCGAAGCCATTCTCGGGCCACCTCCTCGGGGACCTTTCCCTCCACGATGATGCTGGCGTTGAGTTTCTGCAGACTCTCCAGGTCCAGGCTGCGAAAGATCGGTTCCAACAGGCCGGGCAGATCGGGATACCGGTCGAGTACCTCCCGGCGCACGATGGGGGCCGGCTCGTAAACCGGTTGAACCTTTTGATCATCTTCCAGGACCACGAGGTCGAAGGCCGCAAGGGTCCCGTCGGTGCCGTAGGCCATGGCGGCGTTCACCCCATCGATGGCCTCGGCGGCCGCCTTCTGCGTCGTGGCCGTGTTGCCTCCAGAGAGGATGAGCAGCTGATCGGGTCTTAGCCGAAAGCCGTAGACCTTCGCGAACGCCGGCAGGGCCGCTGAGGAGTTGACGAACTCCTCGGAAGCCGCCAGCCGCAGCACCCCGCCGCGGTTCAGATAGGACGCCAGATCCGAGAGGGTGCGCAGTCCTTCCCGGCCCGCCAGATCCCGGCGGACGGCGATGGCCCAGGTGTTGTTGGCCGGGGCCGGAGTCAGCCACACGATGCCGTTGTTTTGTAAATCCAGCTCCCTGACCCGCTGGTAGCCCTGCTGCGGGTCCTGCCAGACCGGGCTATCCGCCTCGTTGAAGAAGAAGGCCCCGTTTCCGGTGTATTCCGGGTACAGATCGACCTCGCCGGCGAGGATGGCCTGGCGGAGGATGGGGGTGCCGCCCAGTTGGATCCGGTCGGTTATTGTATACCCGTGTTTTTCCAACACCAGTTTCATCATGTTCGCGAGGAGGGCGCCCTCGGTGTCCATCTTGGACGCAAGCACGAGGACCCTGGACGACTGCTGACATCCCAGGACGAGAAAAAGCGAAAATAACCCCAAAAATCGCGTTGTGTGATGCATAAAAAACCCCTTGTATTTCGTGTCAGGACTGGATTTGGACACCCTTCCAGAAGGCGTAGTATCCCTTGATCTGGCGAGCGGCATCCTTGGGCTGGGGATAGTACCACACCGCATCGGTGTTCACTTTGCCGTTGATGCTCAGGGATTTGTAACTTGCCAGTCCCTTCCACGGGCAGGTGGTGTGGGTGTCACTGTCGAGGAAGTATTGGGTGTTGACGGATTCCGGGGGGAAGTAATGATTTCCCTCGATCACGATGGTCCGATCGCTCTCGGCAATCGTGACCCCATTCCAAATCGCTTTCATCGGGGCGCCTCCTTTTATAATAAGATAAGCGTTTTTTCCAGAGAGCGCCAAACGCCGATACTTTTGGGGCATGGCCGCGCCAGGGGCACGGAGGGGGCGCCCCGGCGCCGTCCGCAGGACCGAAGCGAAGCGGAGCCCGGAGTCGACCCGGTGCCCCGCCGAAGGCGGGGCAGGCGCCCGGACCCCGCCAGACGATTTACAGATATTGGGACACCATCGCGGGAAGGGTGGTTTCCAGCTTGGTGAGGTCCTCGAGGCTGCCCACCAGCTCGCCCTTTTTCAGGAAGAGGATGGACGGGGACTTTTTGTACATGAGGCGGCAGGCGATGCGGTCGGACTTGTAGATGTCGATGCGGCGAAGCTTGACCCGCGGGTCCATGCCCGCGTGTAGCTGCTCGATGCGGGACAGGTACTCGCGTTCCAGGGCCTCGACGGCGTTGTACACGTAGGCCATCACCAAGCCCTCGGCGCCAAAGATCTCGTCGCGGACGTAGTTGACCTCCTCCACATACTTTTCGGCCATGAAGCCGCCGATGGCCCCGTCACCGACCGCGGTGGCCACCTGGCGCAGGACCTTGTCGCGGCAGTCGCCGACGGCAAAGATGCCGGGGCGGCTGGTTTCCATTAGCTCGTTGGTCTTGATGTAGCCGCGGCTGTTCATCTCAACCAGGCCTTCGGCGAGCTTGGTGTTGGGAACGTAGCCGATGAAGAGGAAGCAGCTGTCCACCTTGAAGGGCATCAGCTCCCCGGTCTTGATGTTCTTCAGCACGACCGTCTCGAGCATGTCCTCGCCCTCGAAGGAGTCCACCACCGTGTTCCAAACAAATTTGAGCTTGGGGTTCGCCAGGGCCTTTTCCTGGGCCACCTTGTTGGCGTCCATCTTGCCCTCGTCGTGGATCACCGAGACGATGACCTCGGTGGCGAACTTGGACAGGAACATGCCCTCCTCGATGGCGGCATCTCCCGATCCGATGACCATAACGCGTTTGCCGGTGTTGCAGGCGGCGTCACAGGTGGCACAGAAGGAGATGCCCTTGTCGTTGAGGAACTTCTCTTCGTTTTTAGCTCCGGTGAGGCGCGGCTTGTTGCCGGTGGCCAGGATGAGGGCCTTGGCCACGTACTCGTTGCGGAAGGTGGACACCACGATCTCCTCGCACTCGATGGAGATGTCGGTGACCGCAGTGAGTTTGACCTGCACCCCAAAGCGGCGCATCTGTTTGTCGAAGATCTTCATCATTTCGATGCCGTCGATGCCCTCGGGGAAGCCGGGGTAATTTTCAATTTCGCTGGTGTAGGTAGCCATGCCTCCCATCAGCGATTTTTCGATCAGGATGGTCTTGAGGCGGGCTCGCCCCGCATAGAGGGCGGCCGTCATCCCGGCGGGCCCCCCGCCCACCACGACGACGTCGTACTCTTCACGTTTTTTGTCCATCAGAGGGCCCCTGCCTTCTTCTTCCCCCAGTAGTCAGCGGCCACGTAGAGGCCGAAAAGGGCACCGAACTGCACGATGACGGCCGGGATCCATCCCCCTAAAACTTCCGGCAGGAAAACCGCCGTCCCCGTCCAGAAGATCGGCGAGGTTTTCATGAGGTTGAGGAGGGCCGTTCCCAACATCGATCCAAACACAAAGAACACGAAGGCCAGCCAGTTTTGCGCATAGCCCTCGCCCATGCGCATCAGGGTTCCCGACGCACAACCACCGGCAATCACCGCACCGATGCCGAACAGGAAGCCTCCGATGGCCGTGTGCAGCCCGATGGGGAGAACATTACCCAGAGCCTTTTCCACCTCCAATTGCTTCAGATCCATGCCGAATTTCTGCATGTTGAGAGCCATGAACACCAGGCTGGCCAGGGTCAGCGCAATGACCACGGCCTTGGTGAGGTCGGTCGTTCCCGTCAACAGGGGATCCCGGAGACTGGAAGTGAAACAGAAACGGCTGCGCTGCAGGGTGTACCCGAATCCCGTGCCGACAAGAATGATGAAGGCTCCTGCGGGATTGGTCTGCTGAGCCAAATAGGCAAAAAACAGCACCACGATGCTAACGACGACGCCCAGACTGATCTGGATGATTTTGCTGCGCCGGCGCTCCTCCGGGGTTTGGGCTTTCCGGCGAGTGCGTGTGACAGGTATGGCATTGCTCATGATTTTACCTCACATGAAGTATCGTTTCAGCATCTGGCTGCCGACGGCAGCTCCCAGGAAGAAGAACAACAGAAAGGCCCAGCCGTGCAGGGAAAAGGCCGGTAGAGCCGAAAACAGCGAGCCGATGTTACACCCCAGGGCCAGGCGAGCGCCGATGCCCATCAGGACGCCGCCGAGGACCGCGGCCACCACCTGCCGCCAGCTCTTCATCTTCTTGATCTTGAACGAGGCTGCCAAAAGCACGGCGAGCAGGGCCCCCAGCACGATGCCCAGGTCGGTCATCGACACGATGTCCTTGAAAAAATCGTAGGTGGCGATGCCCTCGGCCCAGAAATTCAGGCTCTCGGCGCTCACCCCAAACAGTTCGAACAATTTGCCGCCCCACACTGCAAACGGGCCGGTCACTCCCCAGGCCTTGCCAGTCACGACCACCAGGCTGACGGCCAGGATCACGAGCATCACCCCCCCGGCCGTATAGGACCATTCCTTTTTGAAATACGCTTCCCAAAAGCTCAGCTTTTTCTCGGTTTCGTTTTGCATAGCGTCCTCACTTCATTTTCTGGATGATGATGTCCCACTCGCCCTCGCCCACTTCCTCGATTTCCACCCCGTGCCCGACCGATCGAGCCCAATCGGGGATGTTTTTCATCGCGCAGCTGTGGTCGATGTTGACAATCAGCACATCCCCAACGGCCATTTCCTCGAGGGCCTTTTGGGTTTTTACCAGGGGGACGGGACAGGCCTCCCCCAAACAATCCAGGGTTCGTTCCGCCATTGTTGACCTCCTTCAATGTGGCTGACTTTGACTTAGCACGTACCATGCCAAACTTCGCCCTGGAAAAGAGGTCACAACAAATCGTTAATTAATAATGATTTAACCCATCGCGGGTTCCGAACGAAAACCCAGGGAGCGTCCCAAAACGGACAGGGCAATGTCCGGATTCGGACAGTTCAGCTGTGGGGCGCCATCTCGGCCAGGCGGCGCAGCAGGGCCTGGCGGGAGATGCCCAGGAGTTCGGCGGCCCGGGTGTGGTTGCCGCCCGTCCTTTCCAGCGCCAGGCGGATGAGGCGTACCTCCTGGGTCCGAAGGTTTAGCTCATCCAGATCGGTGGAGGGGGAGTTTTGGCCCTCCGGGTTGGCCATGACCTCCTCCGGCCCCAGGATCAGGGCACGCTCGACGATGTTGCGCAGTTCCCGCACGTTGCCGGAATATCGGCGCTGGCGGAGGTATTTGAGAAATCCCTCGGGCAGGTTCCGCTCCGGCTTTCCCATCCGCAGGGAAAGGGTTACCCATAAATGGCGGGCCAGAACGGGGATGTCCTCGGGAATCTGGTTCAGGCTGGGCATGACGATTTCCAGTACCGAAAGGCGGTAGTACAGGTCCTCGCGGAAACGCCCTTCGCGGACCATATCGGTCAGGGGGCGGTTGGTGGCACAGATCACCCGAAAATCGACGGGCACCTCGCGGTCGCTGCCCAGGGAGCGCACCGTTCGGGTTTCCAGCACCCGCAGAAACTTTGCCTGAAGCTCCAGGGGCAGCTCCCCGATTTCGTCGAGAAAGAGGGTGCCGCCATCGGCAGAGCGAATGTGTCCCTTACGGTCGGCCGTGGCGCCGGTGAAGGCCCCGCGAACGTGACCGAAGAGTTCGGACTCCACCGTGGACTGGGGCAGGGCCGCACAGTTGACGGCCACGAAGGGTCCGCCGCTGCGGGGGCCCTGGTAGTGGATGGCTCGGGCCGCCAGCTCCTTTCCCGTGCCGCTTTCCCCCAGGATGATGACGGCGGCCTCGACACCCGCCGCCTTGTCGATCCGCTCCCGGACCCGCCGCAGGGGTTCGGAGGAACCCAGGAGGAGTTCTCCCCCGCCACCACTCAGAACCTGACTCAGGGCCTGGCGCAGGTTGCGGTTTTCTCGCAGAGAAGCCAGGTAGCGCTGCAGCCGGATCACGGCCGCTTCCAGTTCCGGCGGCGTGAAGGGCTTGGCCAGATAGTCGAAGGCCCCCTGCCGAAGGGCCTGAATGACCGTGTCCATGTCCCCATGGCCGCTCATCATGATGGCCTGAAGGGCGGGAAACTCCTGCTTCAAGAAACGCAACAGCTGGAGGCCGTCGTACTCGGGAAGTTTGATGTCGATCAGGGCCACATCGATGTCGTGGGCGCGGGTCAGCTGCAAGGCCTGGCTCGGACTCGCGGCGCTCAGCACGCTAAAACCCCGGCCCTGCAGGTATTCCGAAAGCTCCTCGGCCAGGCGCCCATCGTCCTCGACAATCAAAATGCGAAAATGGTTCATGACTCCTCCCGGAGTGGCAGGGTGATGCGAAACATCGTCCTCCCCGGTTGCGATTCCCAGCTTAGCTGCCCTCCCAGGGACTTGAGGATGCCGTAAGAAATGGACAGCCCCAGTCCCGTCCCGCGCCCGGGGGCCTTCGTGGAGAAGAAGGGGTCGAGGATGCGGTTTTGAATCTCCTCGGGGATTCCCGGCCCGTTGTCCTGGATTTCCAGTTGGGCAAACTTGCCCTCTTCCCGAAGGCGCAGGATCAGCCGCGGTTGGTAGGCATCGGCCTCCCCCCGCTCTCCGGCGTCCATTGTAGCGTCCTCCAGGGCATCGCGGGCGTTGGACAAAAGGTTGATCAGCACCTGTTCGAACTGATACGCATCGCCGCAGGCATGCAGGGGGCGTTCCGGGACCTGCAGGTCCACCGCGATGCCCAGGGTGGTGTACTGCACCTGAAAAAGCTCCAGTGCGGACCGCAGGGCGTCAGCCAGACAGAAGCTGGTATCGCAGGTGCCGCCGGAATCTCGGGCAAAGAGGCGCACGTGGCCGATGATCCGCCGGATGCGCTCGATGTCGTGCCGCAGCTGGCGGGTCTTCTTTTCCAGGTAAGCCTCGTCCAGGTTGCCCTGGCGCAGGCGCTCGAAGGTGTTTTCCAACCCAAAGCTGATGGAATTGAGCGGCTGGTTGATCTCATGGGCGATTCCCGCCGCCAGCTCGCCGATGGCGGCGAGCCGGGACTGGAGCAGGGCCCGCAGCTCCTGCTCCCGCTGTTTTTCCAGCGCCTGCGCCACCTTTTCTTCCAGGTGGCGGGTCCAGTCCTCGAGTTGCCGCTGACTTTTAACCTTTTCTGTCACGTCCTGAGAAATGCGGATGATGCTGTCGATGTCGCCCTCGGAATCGACAACGGGGATGGCCGTGTGCTCCCAACAGACCGAATTTTCCGCATCGGGGGTTTCCTGACAGAGGGCCACCAGGCTTCGGGCCTCGAAGGCGGCCCGGATGCGTTCCTGCTCGCCAGCAAAGAAGCCCGTCTCGGGAAGCTCTCGTCCCAGCTGAGCAGGAAGCGGCACCTTGAGTTTCAGGGTCTCCCGGGCCAGCCGGTTCATCCAGCGAAGCTCCCCGTGCACGCTGAAAAAAAACACCAGACCGGGAAAGCCCTCGGCGATGGATATGAGCATCCGGTGCCGGTCCTTGAGGTTTCTAACCAGGGTCTCGATTTCCCGGATGATTCGGGAAAGGTCCGAGGTGTCGGCCTCATCCTTTGGGCTTTCCGGAAAGAACACCTCCCCGATGCCACCCCGGATGGCCGCCGCCTGGGCCACGGCCTTTTTTAGGGGATTCAACAGGACCGACAGACCCCAGAAAGAGCCCAATCCGACGATGGCCACCATCGCCAAACCCAGGTAACTCAACCGCTCCCGACTGGACAGGATGTCCCGGACCAGAAGCCCCCGGTCGATTTCCGCCTTGATGTAGCCCCCCACCTCCCCGCTGTAATACCGCAGCGGAAAATACCCAACAGCCTTCGAGGCCTCGCAGGAGGTGAGCCAGAACCTTTCCCCGCCCCGAATGCGTTCGAGGACCTCTCTCGAGGTGGGACAATTATCCACCGGCGCTGTCCCGGTGATGGGCAGATAACCGGGCGGCTCCTGGGTCAGTAGTCTCAGGTAGAATTCCCCCTCGTAGCTTTGCTTGAGCCGGTTCAAAAAACCGATGTCGAACTCCATGCTGTATTCCAGGGCACCCAGGTAGCGACCGCTTTCCGACCAAACCGGTTTGATGACCCTGAGTCCCAACCCATGCACCCCCATTTCCAGGCCGCGCAACCGTTGAGGCTGATCGTGCATTTTTTGCAACATGGGACGCAGCTCCGAAATTGGGTCGTCGTAATGGTCGGGAGAATGAATTCGCAGAAAGGTCCTGCCGTCGGGCAGGTGAAAATGGATCTTCGACAGGCGTTCTTTAATGGACGGGTAAAAGTTCATGAAGTAGCGCAAAAGACCCGGGCGGTCCCGATTCTGGAAAAGCCGGCGCAGCTCTGGATTGGAAAGCTGCGAGTCCAAGGCGAGTTCGGCGTAGTCAAGGTCCTCCTCGATTGCCCGCTGGATCACCCGAAACACCAGTTCAAAGGCCCGGGCCTCGCTTTGGACGATGACCTCAGAGGTCTGCTGGTTGATCAAAAAACCGGCGAGCGTCGTGAGAACGGCCAGGAGGAAGGAGACGAACAGCGTGAGTTTGACGACGATGCCCACGCTGCCATCTTACCCTCTTGCGTCCCGTTTAGGAAGCCGACGCGCTATCCTGCTTCGACACAACGACCCTGCTCAAAAAGAACTTTTGCAACCGAGGCATCAGGAAGATCACCAGGGGAAGGGCAAGAGCATAGGCGATTGCCCAGGCACGTAAAAATCGAAACAAAAACTCCTCGCTGATTCCAAAGTTGATACTCGTTGAAACGAGACTCATAAAAAATGTCATGATGGCGACCATGGTTGCCATCGACAAAAGTTGCGCGGTTCGCTGATTCATGTTTTCACCTCAATCAGAAAAAGTTTCCGTAGGCCCAGCCGGCCAGGGTCGAGAGGGAGATCACCAGGATTACGTAGGTCACCGTCTTCTTCCAACCCAGTTCACCAAGAATCACCAGCATCGAGGGCAGGGAAAGGCTGGGACCTGCGAGCAACAGAGCCAGGGCGGGTCCCTGGCCCATGCCGCTTCCCAGAAGCCCTTGCACGATCGGCACCTCGGTAAGGGTGGCGAAGTACATGAAGGCCCCCGCGACGCTTGCAAAAAGGTTGGCCCAGAGAGAGTTTCCCCCAACCAGGGCAGAGACCCACTCGTTGGGGATGAGTCCCTGATGTCCCGGCCGGCCGAGCAAGAAGCCCGCAATGAGCACGCCCCCAAAGAGCAGGGGAAGAATCTGCAAGGCAAAGTCCCTGCTGGAAAGGACCCAGGACTCCCGCTCGTACGGGGCGTACCAGCGCCAGATGGTCAGCGCGAGAATCACGCCAAAAAATCCCGCTATCCAGAACCGATACTGATGGATGACATCCCAGATCGCCGAAACGCCGCGGGAGCTGGCCCAATTGAGGAAGACCAGGATGGCGATCATCGATCCAAGAGTCAGGGCGGTCTGCCACAAAGGCCGCTCGCTGGTTCCCGCCTTGAACATCCGCTCGTCGATGGTTCTCTGGCTGTCCTCTTTTCGGTAGATGAGGGCCATGGCCAGGCCGATCACCACCGAAAACGCCACCGCCCCCACCAGACGCGCTGTTCCCAGACGGGGACCGAAGACCTGAAACGAGAACACGACCGCCAGCACACTGATGGCCGGTCCCGAGTACAGGAAACTGATCGCCGGCCCCAGACCCGCGCCCTTTTTGTAGATGCCCTTGAAAAGGGGCAGGACGGTGCAGGAACATACGGCGAGGATGGCGCCGGAAACCGCGGCCACCCCGTACGCAACCGGCCGGGGGGCCGAAGGCCCGAGATATCGAATGACGGACCTCTGGTTCAGGAAGACCGCAATCGCCCCGGCAATGAAAAAGGCGGGGATCAGACACAGTAGCACGTGTTCCCGGGCGTAATCGCCCAACATCGCGAAGCCCTCCACCAGGGCACCTGACACCACGCCAGATTCCCAGGGGATGAAGTACGCCGCTAGAAAAACGCCCGCCATTACGAGCAGGAGGCTGTTCGGCCCTAGTTTGGATTCGCTCATGTCGTGGTCCTTAAATTTGACACGCGCAACCCCTGGGATCCTCCTTTTACGAACTGGATAATTTGATCTTTGTTGAGGACCTTACCGGCACTTTTGACATCGCCGTCGATGGCAAACGCCGGGGTAATCATGACACCCATGTCCTGAATGGTATCGAGGTCGGTGATCTTTTCCACCCGGATACCACCGCCCAATTCCTCCGCGGCCTTACGCGCTTCGGATTCCAACAGGTTGCACTTGGCACAACCCATTCCCAGAATTTGAAAAGTCATACGCTCTCCTTTGTTTCAAATATTGGAAACTTTTAGACTTTTGTCAAGAGTACACTTGACAATTTTCCAAACAAGGAAACAATTTATAGTGATGACTACCCTCAGAGATTCCCAGGTAGAGCTTTTGGCCGATGCGTTTCAGGCTCTGGCCAACCCCCACCGTCTCCGGATCCTGTACCGACTGGCCCAAGGGCCACACTGCGTTTGCGAGCTGGCGTCGGTTCTCGGCTTGAAGAAGGCGCTGACCTCCAAGTACCTTGCCCAGCTTCAGGAGGCCGGGCTGGTGCACTCCCGGAAATCCGGCGTGACCGTCAGCTACGAACTCACCGCACCGTGTGTCCTCAGCATGTGCGATTGTACCCTGGATTCGATCGTCAAGACCAAACGGGGGCGGATCGAGGAAGCAGACACGGATTGATGGGGCTCACCTCGCTGGTTGGAGACCTTGTTGGGGCCAATGGAGTTTTGATTCAAGCTCCCCCCTTGCGGGGGGAGATTTTCAGGGGGTGTACCCCTGCTTTTTGAGAATCCGTACCGAGTTCGGGGGTATTTTGAAATAGGCCGCGTTGGTTTTTGGCGGCTGATTGAATGTTGTTACTGTAGTAACCCAGGCAGAGCCGTTATAAACGGTATCTGTTCCCGTAACGCCCGGAATGGGAACAACCTCGAGGACGGTGCCCACAGGCCAGTCCAAACCGATGTCGTTTCCAGATCCGGCACTGGGCGCGCTATCAGCTGTTGGATGCGTGTTGATCACGATGAGGATGTCCTCGTTGACAGTGGCGCCCTTGCGCAGGTAGGCCAGGATACCGTCGTCGCTAGCTGGAAAAGAGCCGTTGTCGGTCCAACGGATGGACACGGCCCCCCGCCGCAGGGCCGGGTAGGTAGCCCGAAGCTGGTTCAGTCCCTTGATCCATTTGAAGGTGTCGTGGGTTTCGTTCCAGGGGGTACTGCCCTGGGTGCCATTGGCGACCTGCCAGAGGTTGGGCCGGTTTCCCTTGTTGACATTTCCCGCTCCATTCCCATGTTCTCCGCCGCTGGTCAGAGCCAGACTCTGTTTGTAGTTTTGCTCCGTGCCGTAGTAGAGTACGGGGATGCCCTCCCAGGTGTACAGCCAGGCCAGGGCCAGCTTCAGGTTGGTGATCTCTCCCGCCGAGGGCGCCTCGTTGGCTGTCCCGCTCGTCCCATTCAGGAAGCGGTTCAGGTCGTGGTTATCGAGGAAGTAGCCGATTTTCTGCCTCGCCGTCAGACCATCCCCGCTGGCGTGATTGGAGTTGGCGTTGAGATTCGGTTCTCCGGTAATGGTGTTGTGAGCGAACTCGATGGTGTTGGTTTTGGGCCGTGCGGACCAGGACCCAGTATCTTTGAACACGGTAATGTTGTCCCCGCTATTCCAGTCGAACACCTCCTCGGCCATGTGGAAGCCTAGCACACTGTCCAGGCGGTTGGTATGGGTGTAGTTCCCCAGGCCCGAGGCGCTGCCGTCGTAGACCTCGGCCACCATGTAAAAGTCCTTGTTGAAATTCGTCTTGGCCCAGGTGCGGATCTCGTTGCAGAACTCGGTCCAGAACGTCCCTTCGACGTGCTTCACCGTATCGATGCGGAAGCCGTCGATGTTGGTGTTGGCGATCCACCATTTGAAGATCTCCTTCATCCGGTTGCGCACCGTGGCGTTCTCGGTGTTGACGTCCCTGAGGCCGGCAAAGTCCCCTTTGAGCACCTCGTCACCGCTGCCGGTGGTAGCGTTCCCTCCCTTCCGATAGAAAAAGTCCCAGAGGTTGGTGCTGCCGATGTCCCCGAAGTAGGGCTGGCGGCGGTTGGCTTTGAGGGCCCAAACAAAAGCCGTGAGCCATTTGGCGCTGGTGTAATACGAAGAGCTGTTGTAGCTTGGCTCCCACTCTCCCGAGTCAGGGGAGTCGTTGGAGTTCAAATCGTAGTAGAAAAGCCCGGCGGTGTGGTTTACCACCACGTCCATAATCACCTTGATTCCCTTGCTGTGTGCCTCGGCCACCATCTCCCGGAAGTCCTTCATGGTGCCCAGGTGAGGGTCCACGGCCAGGAAATCCTGGGCCCAGTAACCGTGGTAGCTGGTCCAGGTAGCGTTTTCCCAGGCTTGCATCACCGGAGAGGTAATCCAGATGGCCGTCACGCCCAGGTTCTGAAGGTAGCCCATCTTGAGTTTTAGCCCGGCAAAGTCGCCGCCCTGGTAAGTTTTGCCGTCACCCGGGGTATGATCCACGTCCCCGCTCATGATAAACTGGTTGTTGGTGGTATCCCCATCGTTGAACCGATCGGTGAGCAGGAAGTAGATGTTCTGGTCGTTCCACTGGTTGAGCGGGCCGCTCAGGTTGTTGGTCAGGCCGATGTGCGTGGTGGTAAAGCTGTGGGTAATGGTACTGGGCCCACTCATCCCAAGGCCGCTGGCCGGGGAGAAGCCGCCCACTCGGGGATTGGCGTAGGTCTGGAAAGCGTAGCCGTAGAGGGGCGTAAAGGTCACCGTGTCGTTGGGCACGTGGGTGGTGCTGAAGTTCACCGAGGCCGCGATCCGTAATCGGTCCATGGTGGTGGGATCGAACTTGGGCGGGCTTTCCATGTAGCGCCGCGGCACGTGGTCGTATTCCAACCAGCCCTTGACCGAGGTGTTCAGGCTTTTGTTGAAGCGGATCACAATGGCCAGTCCTACAGGGTTGACACTGGAGCCGGTCGGGGAAATGACCTCTACGGCGGCCAGGTTGGCATCGTTGGTCGTCACGCTCTGGGGTGCGTACAGGGCCTTGTTCCCAGCGGCATCCCTTACCAGCACCGCAAAATAATAAGTGGTATTAACGCTCAAGCCCGTGGCGTTGGCCGTGAGCGCGTTGGTGGTCCAGTTCATGACCAGTCCAGCCCCCGTGATCGCATCGGCCTTGACCACCGTGTCGATCTCGCCCGCCGTGGCGGCCCGCACCAGCTTATATTCCAGGCTGGTTTGCGGAGTGACGACGTCCGTGGCCGCCCCCCAGCTGACCGTGGTTGCTGTGGTAGTTGTGCTGGTATAGGTAATGCCCGTGCCCACGGTGGGCGGGGTGGCATCCGCGGTTGTGGTGACATTCTGCGGTGTGTAAAGCGCTTTGTTCCCAGCGGCATCCCTTACCAGCACCGCAAAATAGTACGTGGTGCTCGCGATGAGTCCCGTGGCGTTGGCCGTGAGTGCGTTGGTGGTCCAATCCAACACCAGCGCACTACCCGTGATCGCATCGGCCTCGGCCACCGTGTCGATCTCGCCCGCCGTGCCGGCCCGCACCAGCTTATATTCCAGGCTGGCCTGCGGAGTGACATTGTCGGTAGCGGCGCCCCAACTCACGGTGGTACCCGTGGCAGAGGTGCCGCTGAAGGTAATGCCCGTGCCCACGGTGGGCGGGGTGGAGTCCGGTGCGGGACCTCCACCGCCGCCGCCCCCATCCGAGGTGGGGCTGGGACACCCGCTCAGGAACACGATGGCCACCAAAAAGCCGATTGTTTTACGCATCTTTCAATCTCCTTTACTTGTCACGGGTTAAGCGCCTTGAACACCACAATGGACCAGGCCTTTACCCCATAATGGGGCCCCGAGTAGGTCCATGCCGTGCTATCCGTCCAAAAATTTCCGATGGGGTTACCACTTGCGTTCTCTGCCCAATGCGCCGTGTCGATGATGCGTTTCCAGGACTTGCCGCTTGGCGGCGCCGGTGGTGTGAAGTTGATATCCGCCGTCCACATGTTCACGCACACGAGGTAATCCGTGCCGCCACTTACCGAGCTGCCGTGGATGCGGATCATTCGGGCCCTGTCCGAGGCCGCCAACGATGTAACGCCGTCCTCCTTGGTGTAGGTGAACGTCACCGAGTAATCGCTGTGGCGCAAAGCCGGTTCGCCAGCGCGCAACTTGATGATGGAACGGGCAAACAGGAAGAGGTTGTTCAAGCCGTCCGCCTTGGAGTCGGTATTCAGATTGTTGTGGTAAGCGGTTTCCACCCATCCTGTGGTGCTAAGGGGGGACAGCGTCCCTTGTGGGGGTCTCGCCTGAGGAGAGTCGGTATTGATAAACTCGTAATTGTTCCAGGTGGCCACCGTGTCGATGTTGTAGGGGTTATTGTTGCCGTTCTGGGTGCGACCGAACTCGTCGCCCCAAACGATCATGGGCAC
>CALGPJ010000011.1 GCA_937960645.1 uncultured Spirochaetia bacterium
AGGGCTGTCAACTCGACAGGACCATAGTGCTCGATGAAGGAATCCTCTTTTGATTCTTCGACCACCTCCAGTTCTTCATACCGATCAAGAGACTTTAATTCATCCACGGGAGTTTCAGGCTCCAGAAACTTCCAGGCCTCGCCCGTCAGGAAATACCCCGGCGATTCGTGTTGATCGAGCTCTTCGACAGGAACGGGAGAGCTGTCTGATTCTACCGATTCTAGCTCCTCCACCGGCTCCGCCTCGGCCACCTCTTCCACCGCCGCGGCCTCCCCGATCTCCTCCAGCTCCTCCACCGGCTCCGCCTCGGCCACCTCTTCCACCGCCGCGGCCTCCCCGATCTCCTCCAGCTCCTCCGCCTCGGCCACGTCTTCCACCGCCGCGGCCTCGGTTACGAGTTTGTCGCTGGAACCTTTTTCACGAGCGGGCATTTTGGTTGCAGACAAGACCTGCATTTGCGAAAGCGAGTCTCGAATCAGACGCTCGAGCCGCTGGGTATCCAGTGCGACAGAACCCGTCACCATCTTGGGCTCCAAAACCTGAAGGATATCTTCCCAGGATTTTTCCACAAGTTCTTCGAATTCTTTCCGTCGCTTTTTCGGAATGTGCCCGAGGGCGGCCTTCAGAGTCCGCTTCCACACCAACCCATTTCTTCGCAGTTCCCCTGCCAACTTCTCGGCCGTGAAATCGTCACCAGACCTCAGGATATCCTGGAGAATCTGAATTTTCAGGGCCTTCAGTCTCAGGCGAAATACGGCCTCAGGATCGGCCCGAACCCCGCTTAGAAGCATGATCAAAAGAAAGACACTGGTTCCAAAGGCCGCCAGGGTGATGATTTGGGCCAAATAGGGCAATCTCAAAAAATCGGCCGAGAGTACGGCGCCACCTCTCCCCTTCTCGTTTTGAAAGGCTACGAGTACCGCTTCCTGATCCTCGGTCGCCAGACTTGTCAGCTCCGGCAAACTCTCCTTTAAGAGCACCTCCTTCACCCTATCGTATAAAGAACCCAGCGGCAGTGAACTCAGCAGGAGAACGATGCCTTCGGCATCCAAAAACTGTACTGAATCGAATCGGGGTATGAGATTTCTCGAGAACAATACCTGCCCAAAATCATCCTGTGAGACTAGAAGATGGATGATTCCCGTCTCGACGTTGGAAAGATCCTGGATTTTGGCGATGTAGCCCAGGGAAGCTCGCGTGGGATCGAAGTATCTTCCCAAAAAACCAGGATTCAAAACCAACGGATGCAACGGCGGTACGAGATTCCCCGGAGGCCGGTAGGCAATCCTGTTGTTGTCCTGACTGAGAATGTCCCCGCGCAGGGAACTGTACTGCAAACGGCGCCGCTGTGTATCAAAAACCTGTACCCCGGCGGAACCTCGGTATCCAGTCAAAAACCGGGCAACTGTTCGTTCCCTGCTTTCGATCGCTGCCCGATCCTGAAAGGGGCGCCAGGACTCGATGATGGTCGACTCTTTGGCAAGGGATTCGAGTTTTTCGATATTGATTTTATGGTATTCCGAAAGCGCATTCAGGCTGGCCTCGATGGTACCCAGAGCCAACGTGACTTGCCTTGGGGCATAGAAGGTTTTCTCGAGGTACGGGAACAGCCCGGCGTAGGCCAGAAATACCAGCACACCGGTAAAAACGGAGGCAATCAGGAGACTCAAAAACACTCGTAGAACAGACTTCAACGTAGTCCTCAAATAAAAAAGGTACCTCTCGGTACCTCTTTTATCGGCAATTAGTCCCTAGCACTTCATGACAGGATCAAGCCTTGGCTTTGGCTGCCTTTTGCTCCGTTCGCTTTTCGCTTTTTTTGCCCTGGGCCGCCTGGGCCTTTGTTTTATCTGCAGGTTTGTCTTCGATTTTTCGGTCGACAAATTCCAAAAGAGCCATTTCACTGGAATCGCCATCACGATAACCAAGCTTGAGGACTCGTGTATAGCCACCCTTTCTTTCCTTGAAACGAGGCCCGATTTCCGTAAAAAGTTTTTTGAGAACACTTTCTTTGGTGATGACTCGCGCGATGATGCGTCGGTTGTGCACGCTGTCCTCTTTGGCACGGGTCACCATTTTTTCAGCGATCCTTCGAGCCTCTTTCGCTTTGGCAGTGGTTGTAACTATCCGCTCATATCGGAAGAGACTGGTCACCAGGTTTTTTATCAGAGACTTTCTCTGGGCCGGTCTTCTTCCCAGGCGGTTAAAACCGTTTTTTGAATTCATGTTCAGCTCCTTATTGTCCGTTCCTGCTGGCTTTGATGGCGCGGATGATTTCCTGGTTTTCGGTCATCCCAAATCTCAGCCCCATTTTTGCGAGTTTTTCTTTGATCTCCTCGAGGCTCTTTTTGCCAAAATTTCTGGTTTTGTTGATCTCCTCCTCGGTATGGCGGATCAACTCGCCCACCTTCGTGATGTTGGCATTTTTAAGACAATTGCTGGAACGCACGGATAGCTCCAATTCGGTGACCTTCATGTTGAGCACCTCTTTCAGGAGCGCCTCGTCCTCGGAAATATCCAGGGTCATGGTTTGCTCGGATTCGCCGTAGAATATCGAAAAGTGCTCGTTGGCAATCCGGGCGGCCTCTCCAATGGCCACCTCGGGACTGACGGTTCCATTGGTCCAAACTTCGATATTCAATTTCTCGTAATCGGCGCGATGACCGATGCGCACACTTTCGACGTTGTAGCTGACCTTGGTCACAGGTGTAAAAATGGAATCGATCGCGATCACGTTTTTAATTTCGATGTCCTTCTCGTGCTCCTCGGCGGGAACATATCCACGACCGAAAGCAAGATTGAGTTCCAGTTCAATTTTCGCGTCCGGGGTCAGGGTCATGACGTGTCGGTCGACGTTGAACACCTTCACCGGCCCTTGGGAAAAATGTTCCCCGGTAATTTTTTCATTTTGAGATCCATCGAAGGTATAGTTGAGGGTAATTTTCTGCAGATCGTCCTGATCGACGCTGAAGGCAAGCCCTTTGATGTTGGCAATTAGTTCGACAGTATCTTCGAGAAGGCAGGGAATCTTCTCAAATTCATTGGTGATCTGGTGCATCTGCCCTGAGGAATTTCTATAGCTCAACATCATGGAAGTCGGAGCCCAACCCTGGATGGTGGACAGAAGAACCCGGCGAAGGGTGTTTCCTATAGTTGTCCCAAAACCTCTTTCAAAAGGGCTTGCCACAAACTTACCATAGGTGGGTGATATGATCGATTCTTCAAATGTCTGATTCTTTGGTTTTTTAAAGCCCTTCAAAAGGTTTCTTGTTGCCATATTTTCTCCTCTTATACTCTTCTGGCTTTCCGAGGACGACAGCCGTTGTGGGGAATGGGTGTCACGTCATGGATGCTTTTCACCCGGATTCCGAGAAGGCCCAAACTTCGAATAGCGCTCTCGCGTCCAGCACCCGGACCCTTGATGTAAACATGAACATCACTCAGTCCCATCTCGAGCGCTTTGTTGATGGCAGTCTCGGTGGTCGTTTGGGCGGCGTAGGGCGTCGATTTCTTGGTACCCTTGAAACCGAGACTACCCGCACTCGACCAAACGATGGTATTGCCCCTCATATCTGTAATCGTCACGATGGTATTGTTGAATGTCGAATTGATGTAGACATTCCCCTCGTGGACGACCTTTTTATCCTTTTTCTTGGCAATCTTTCCCAAAGCTCAAACCTCCCTTATTTCTTCTTCTTGGCGACCGTCTTCCGCTTCCCTTTACGTGTTCGGGCGTTGGTCTTGGTCCGTTGCCCCCGAACAGGAAGCCCTTTACGATGCCTCAATCCGCGATAGCAGCCGATATCCTGAAGCCTCTTGATGTTCAACGCGAGCTCACTCCGCAGCCGTCCCTCGACCACGTAGTCGTTCTCGATGACCCGTCGAAGCTCGTTGATCTCCTCCTGGGTGAGATCGTTGCTCCGCTTTTCGGGATTGATTCTCGTTCGCTCACAAATTTTCTTGGCGGTGCTTCGCCCAATACCGTAGATATAGGTCAACGCTACATCGAGATGTTTGTTGGGCAGATCGATACCTGCAATACGAGCCATTGAATTACCCCTGTTTTTGCTTGTGTTTTGGATTTGTACAAACGATGCGGACTATCCCGCCCCTTTTGATGACCTTGCACTTGTCGCAAATCCGTTTGACGCTCACTCGTACTTTCATAAGTCCTCTCCTACAAATTCCTGGACCGTATTCGGCCAGACTTCACGATACTCTCGTGGCCGTGTGTTCGCAAATGCCCTTCGATCTGGGACATGGTGTCCAGATCGACTCCAACCAAAATCAACAAAGAGGTGCCGCCCATCAATTGCGCCACCTCGCTGGGAAACCTAAAGAAAATCTGTACCAGGGACGGCGTGAGGGCGATAAAAGCCAAAAAAAGTGAACCAGGAAGGATGATGCGGTTCAGAATCCTGGTCAGGTATTCTTCGATCTTTTCGCTGCGGATGCCTGGAATGGAGCCGCCGTTTTCCCGAATCTGTTTCGCGATCATCTCCGGATTGAGGCTTACCTGTGTATAGAAGTATGCAAAGAACACAATCAAAAGGGTTTGAACGGTCAGGTGAAACGGATGGTTCCAGGCCAGCCACGGCAGGACCGGAACCAGCCAGGTCCAAGTCGATGCCATACCGTAGAGGAATTGGACAGGAAAGGCCAACAAGCTGCTGGCAAAGATGACAGGGATCACGCCACTGGGGTTGATTTTGAACGGAATGTAGGTGTTTTGCCCCCCGTAAAGCCGTCTTCCCACCACCCGTTTGGCATAGTTCACGGGAATCTTTCTTTGACCCTGCTGTTCGACCACAACCAGACCGACAACGACGACGAACAGGATACCCACGATCAAGGCAAAGACCGGGTTGAGGTCCCCACGCTGAATGTTTTGAATGAGACTGACAATGGCAGCGGGCATCCGGGACACGATACCGACAAAAATGATGAGCGAAACTCCGTTACCGATTCCCCGCTGACTGATCTGTTCGCCCAGCCACATCAGGAATAAGGTCCCCACGGTCAAGGTGAAGATGGCCAGAATCGCAAACTGAATCTGCGGGAGCTTGACGGCATCAGGGATGCTGTTGGAATATTGCGTGATGACAAATCCTTGGACGATACTGACGAGCACCGTCGCGTATCGTGTCCAGCGCTGGACCTTTTTTCGCCCGCCTTCCTCTTCACTGATCTTTTTCAGCTGAGGAATGATCACCACCAGCAGCTGCATGATAATGCTCATGGTGATGTACGGCATCACCCCCAGCATGAAAATCGAAAAATTGGAAAAGGCTCCGCCGGAGAAAAAGTCCAGGGTACTGGTTAGACTGTCCAGCCCGCCCTGGCTCTGCCGTGCAAAGTAGAGGGTCAGCGCACTGAGGTTGATGCCAGGAATGGGAATGAAGGCTCCCAATCGAAACACCACAAGTGCACCCAGAGTGAAAAAAATCCGGTCTCGGAGTTCCTTGATCTTGAAAATATCGAACAGAACGTTTCCCGCCATCGATTACTCCGCCAGCTTCAGGACACCGCCCGCCTTTTCCACTGCCAGCGCGGCAGACTTGGACGCGGCATCCACCTCGATGGTGAGCTTCTTTTTCAACTCGCCTCGCCCCAGCAACTTGACCGGGGTACTTCCAGACAATCGCAACAGTCCCCGTTCCGCTAGAGAGAAACGATTGACGGTTTCACCGTTTTCGAAACGGGCTTCGATATCCTCGAGATTCACCACCTCGTAGCGTAACCGGTGCGGCTCGTTGGAAAAACCTCGCATGGGCAGACGCCGGTAGAGGGGAGTTTGGCCGCCCTCGAAACCAGGCCGAACCCCACCGCCGGCCCTCGCTTTTTGGCCCTTGTTTCCCTTACCGGACTGTTTACCCAAGCCTGTTCCCCGTCCGCGCCCCAGACATTTCTTGGCGCGATTGGCCCCCGCGGGCATTGGAATTTCAAAACTCATGTTTTTACCTCTTCAACGACGACAAGGTGGGATACAGTCTTGACCATGCCCAAAAGCGCCGGGTTGGAATCGATCACGACAGAGTGATGAAGTTTCCGAAGACCCAGGGCCTTGACCGTCGCCCGCTGGTTCGGCAACCGACCTGCAGGACTCCTGACAAGAGTCACTCGATATTTCATTGTGCACCGCCCCAAATGTCTTTCAACGTTCGGCCACGAGACTTCGCCACCTTCCGCCCATCTAATGATTGGCCGAGGGCCTCGAAAAGTCCCTTGATGATGTTCAGCGAGTTACCGCTACCCAACCGTTTTGCCAGGACGTCCTTAACGCCAATGGCTTCCATGACCGCACGGATATGTCCACCGGCGATGATTCCCGTACCCGGGGCTGCCGGCTTCAAGATCATCTTGCTCGCCTTGTATTTGAAATAAATCGGGTGGATCAGCGTTCCGTTCTTGACGGGAATCTCGAACATGCTCCGCCTTGCGATGTCGACAGCCTTTCGGATGGCATCGGATGAGTCGTTGGCCTTCCCTAATCCAAAACCGGCATGGCCGTTTCTATCGCCGACAACAACCAGCACCGAGTAGGAAAAACGCCGGCCACCTTTCTGAACTTTGCTCACGCGGCTAAGCTTGATCATTTGTTCGAAAAAATCTTTTTCTTTCTGATCGCGGCCTTCCCTTTCCTTTCCGTGTTCCATACCCACTCCTTATATCCTGATCCCAGCTTCGCGTACCGAATCGGCAAAGCTTTTGACCACACCATGGTATTTGAATCCATTTCGGTCGAACACCACGGCCTCGATTTTCCTGTCCTTTAGGCGGTTGGCCAAAAGCATACCGAGTTTTTTGACTCCTTCAACGGTTCCCTGGGTATCCCGCAGATCCTTTTCCAGATCGCTGACCGATACCAGGGTATGCCCTTTTCCATCGTCAATCACCTGGGCATAAACATGCCGGTTGGAACGGAAAATACTCAGGCGGGGCCGCTCAGCGGTCCCAACCACCTTTCCCCGAATTCGCAGCTTTCGTTTTTGCCGCTTTCGTGCTTTTTCTTCAGTCTTTTTCATGATCGCACTACCTTATTTCTTTGCAGTCGACTTGCCGACCTTGCGGCGGATCGTCTCGTCATCGTATTTGATCCCTTTCCCCTTGTAAGGCTCTGGCGGCCGCAGAGATCGGATTTCACAAGCAACCTTTCCGACCAGCTGCTTGTCGATACCGCTCACGGATACCTTGGTGTTCTGATCCACCTGGATCTGAATCCCCTCAGGAATGATGTATTCGATTTGGGTCGAATAGCCCAAATTGAACAACACGCTCTTTCCTTTAACCTCCGCACGAAAACCAACGCCAACCAGAGTCAGGTTTTTCTTGAATCCCTCGGATACACCTTTGATCATGTTCGCCGCCAGATTTCGGTACAATCCGTGCAGGCTCCTCGTTTCCCGGCTCTCATCCTTTCGGTTCACGACAAGGTTATTGTTGTCCAAACTGAAGGTGACAGAAGGCTTGTACGTCTGGGACAACTTTCCCTTGGGACCCTCGACCTGAATTTGATCGGGAAGGATGTTGACTTTGACATTTTTAGGTACGGGGATGGGTTGTCTCCCGATTCGTGACATCTTTTCCTCCTACCACACCGAGCAAATGAGCTCACCACCGACTTTTTTCTCGGAGGCCTTGCGGCCCGTGGTGACTCCGCTCGATGTCGAAACAATCAAGGTTCCAAATCCGTTCATGATGCGCGGCAAGTTTTTGTAACCCGCATAGACTCGGCGCCCTGGGGTACTGATTCGTTTGATCTCATGAATAACCGGACTTTGCCGCTCATCATACTTGAGAAAAACCCGAATCACGTTGTCCCCGTCCTGGTTGACTCGCTTGAAGTTCTTGATGAAACCTTCATTTTTAAGAATCTTGACGATCTCGAGCTTCAACTTGGAGGGAACGATGTCCACCTTGTCGAGGTTGGCAAGGCTGGCATTGCGGATTTTCGTCAACATATCGGCGATAGGATCTGTTTGAGACATTTCCTCCCCCCTTACCAGCTAGCCTTGATCACGCCGGGAATCAAACCCTCGCTCGCCATCTTCCGGAAACAAATCCTGCAGATACCGAACTTTCGCAGATATCCCCGAGGACGCCCACAGATCTGGCATCGGTTGTAAGCGCGGCTTTTGAACTTCGGTTCCCGGTTAGCCTTGATAATCAAACATTTTTTTGCCATTTCATCCTCACTTTCGGAAAGGCAAGCCCAGGCGTCTCAGCAGGCTCCTTCCTTCGGTATCATTTTTCGCTGTCGTGACGATTGCCACGTTCAAACCTCCAACCTTTTCCACCTTGTCGATGTCGATTTCCGGAAAGATGATTTGTTCCGTCACCCCCAGGGAATAATTTCCCCGGCCATCGAAGGCATTCGGATTGAGACCTCGAAAGTCCTTCACCCGAGGGAGGGCTAGACTGATCAAACGGTCCAGAAACTCCCACATTCTGTATCCGCGAAGGGTGACCATGGCTCCGATCTCGGCACCTTCGCGCAACTTGAAGTTGGAGATGGCCTTTCTCGATTTGGTCTTGACGGCCTTCTGCCCCGTGATCTGGCCCAACTCCTTGACGGCTGATTCGAGCAATTTTTTGTTGCTCAGAGCTTCCCCCAAACCCATGCTGACCACGATCTTCTCCAGACGGGGAACTTGCATGACAGATTTATAGTTGAATTCGTCCTTTAGCTCCTGAAAGACCTTGGTTTTATATTTTTCGAGAAGACGAGGACGGTAATTGGCAGGCCCAGCTGCCTGTTGCGTTTTAGCCATTGATCACCTCTCCGGTCTGCTTGGCGAAGCGCACCTTTTTTCCTTTTTCGATCTTCACACCGATGCGTGATGGGGTGGAGTTTTTGCTGAGGTACATCACGTTGCTGACGTGGATGGATCCCTCCACATCGATGATACCCCCCTGTTCGTTTTGGGACTTGGCGCGAACGGTTTTCTTTTTCATGTTACAACCTTCGACCCACACGCGTTCCTTTTCGTGGTCGATCTTGATGATACGCCCTGTGCGCCCGGAATCTTTGCCCTTGAGAACTTTTACCAAATCGTTCTTTTTCAGTTTTTTGACCATCGCCACACCTCACAAAACCTCGGGGGCCAACGAAACGATCTTCATGAAATCTTTATCACGAAGCTCGCGGGCCACCGGGCCAAAAATTCGTTTACCCTTCGGGTTCATCAATTGATCGATGATGACACAGGCGTTGTCGTCAAAGCGGATGTAGGTGCCATCTGGGCGTCGATACTCTTTGTGTACCCTGACGACGACAGCGCGCTGGACATCGCCTTTTTTGACGGGAGCTCCCGGTATGGCATCCTTGACGGCCACCACGATGATATCGCCGATTTTGGCATAGCGGCGGCGCGTCCCACCTAAAACCTTGATGCACTGGACTGTTTTTGCCCCGCTGTTGTCGGCTACATTCAGAAAGGTCTGCATCTGAATCATGAGCTACCTCGCCCTTTCCACGATTTCGAGAAGACGCCAGACCTTGTCTTTGCTGATGGGGCGGCTTTCGATTACCCGCACCACATCACCGACATGGGCCGCACCCTCTTCGTCGTGCGCCTTGATTTTTTTGGTATAGGTTACATATTTTTGATAAACAGGATGCATTTTCCGCCGAGAAATCATCACGGTGATCGTCTTGGCGCATTTATCGCTAACAACTATCCCTTGTAAAATCTTCTTCTGCGAATTGGGAACCTTGATCAGTGTCTCACCCATTTTAATCCTTCCTCCGGCCAAGCTCGTATTCTCTGAGAACGGTTTTGAGCTGAGCGATTTTTCTTCGTGTTATTCTCCGTTCCAAAGGGTTTTCGACGTGTCCCAGCACCTTGTTGAATCGTTGATCCATGTAAAGTTTGGTCATTTCTTCCAACTTTGCCCTGGCTTCGGATTGACTCATTTTCTCGGTCTTGTATTTCATTGCTCCATCTCCCTTCGCACCACAAACTTGGTCTTGACGGGCAACTTTGCGCCGGCCAGAGCCATCGCCTCAGCTGCCAACTCCACGGGAACCCCACTCATTTCGAACATGACGGTTCCATTTTTGACTTCGGCAATCCAGGCTTCCACGTTCCCCTTCCCCTTACCCATTCGCGTTTCCGCAGGTTTTTTGGTATAGGATTTGTGCGGAAAAATTCGAATCCAAACACGACCCCCGCGCTTGATTTTTCGTGTCATCGCAACGCGGGCCGCCTCGATTTGCCGCGCCGTGATCCATTTAAGTTCGAGCGACACCAGGCCAAAATCCCCATAAGCCACACTGTTTGTCTTTTGTGCTGGGCTATCCTTGCCAAGACGGCGCATATGTTTCCGATATTTGAGCTTTTTAGGACTGAGCATGATTAACCCCTTGCCTCAGGCTTTTCCGGCTGGCGCTTGACCACCTGACCGGCGTCGTCCATGGGCTTCTTTTCCAGAACCTCTCCCTTGAAGACCCAAACCTTGATACCGATGACGCCGTAGGTGGTAAACGCCTCGGCAAAACCGTAATCGATGTCGGCACGGAGCGTATGCAACGGAACCCGTTTTTCCTTCAATTGCATATCACGGCTCAACTCGGCGCCGCCCAAACGGCCGGTAAGCTTGACCTTGACACCTTCCGCACCGGCTTTGATCGCGTTGGTGATCGCCTGCTTCGCTGCCTTTTTGTAGGGTCCACGTGCTTTGATTTGGCGCGCGATGTTCATGGCGATCATCTGGGCATCCAGATCGGGTTTTTTGATTTCCTTGATTTTTACAGTGACTTTCTTGTTGACCATCTTACTCAAGGTATCCTGCAACTTTTCGATGTTGGCGCCCTTAGAACCGATGAGGTAACCCGGCCGGTTGGTGCTCAACAGGATGGAAACTCGCTGGGAATACCGGGTGATTTCCACCTCGCTGATTTCGGCATTTTTGCTCTCAGGAAGATTCTTGATCAACTGCCGAATTTTGTGATCTTCGATGAGGTTCTCGACGTATTCCTTACCCGCACTGAACCAACGACTCTTCCAGGTCTTGTTGATTCCTAACCTTAATCCGATAGGATTGACTTTCTGCCCCATGATTACTTCTCCGATTTTACGACCCCGGCTTCCCTGGTTCCCAGGGTCACCGAAATATGGCAGCTGCGTTTGATCAACCGATCAGCCCGTCCCCGAGCCCTCGGCCAAACCCGATACTCTTGCCGCCCCTCGTCGACGAGCAACTCACGCACAATCAGCGATTCCTCGTCCAATTGCTTGTTCTTATAGAGTGCGTTGGCGGCGGCGCTTTTGATGACCTTTTCTAAAAGCCTCGCCCCCTTGTGCGGCATATTTTCCAAAATACTGACGACATCGACGTAGGATCTTTTTCGCAAATGGTCTGCAATAGGACGAACCTTCTTGGCCGACATCGGCAGGCCGCGAGCGATCGCCCGAAAACCTTCTTTACCGGGAGCCTTGTCCATTTATTTACCCGCCTTTTTATCCGATCCGGAATGTCCACGAAAGGTTCGCGTGGGTGCGAACTCCCCAAGCTTATGACCTACCAGGTCTTCGGTAATGTAGACCGGGATCCATGACTTACCGTTATGTACCGAAATGGTCAAGCCGACCATTTCCGGGATGATCATGCTGGTCCGCGAATAAGTCTTCAGCATTTTTCGGTCTTTTGCCTTGGACATTTCAACGACCCGCTTGTACAGACTCTTCTCGACGAAAGGCCCCTTCTTCAACGACCTCGACATAACTTCGCTCCTACTTCCTTCTGGTCACGATGAATCGGTTAGATTTCTTGTTCTTGGCCCTGGTTTTGTAACCCCGAGTAGGCTTGCCCCAGGGACTGACCGGATGCCGACCACCACTCGATTTTCCTTCACCACCGCCCAACGGGTGATCGACGGGGTTCATCGCTACACCCCGGACCTTGGGCCTGTTGCCTAACCAACGATTTCTTCCAGCCTTCCCCATCTGCTCATTCAAATGATCCTCATTGCCGATTTCACCGATGGTCGCCATGCACTTTTTGAACACCATCCGTACCTCGCCGGAAGGCAGCTTCAGGACCGCATAGTCTCCCTCGATGGCGGCAAGGTTGGCAAAAGTGCCAGCAGATCGGGCCAATTGCCCACCCTTCCCCTTGACCAATTCGACATTGTGAACGTTGCGTCCTACCGGGATGTTCTCCAGAGGTAGGGCATTACCCACACGAATTTCCGCATTGGGACCACTGACCACCTTGTCCCCAACCTTCAAACCCTTCGGGGCCAGAATGTAGCGCTTTTCACCATCTTTGTAGAAAATCAGGGCGAGATGCGCCGTCCTGTTGGGATCGTATTCGATGGCCTTGACGATTCCTTCCACTCCAAACTTATCCCGAAGAAAATCCACCGTGCGCAGGAGTTTTTTATGTCCGGCGCCTCGACGCCGTACCGTAATCCGACCATTGCCACGGCCCGCCTTTTCGGTCTTACCGGCAACCAGCCCCTTGACCGGGCGATCCTTGGAGAGATGATCACGTTCAATCGCGATGTAATGCCGTAAACCGGGGGTAACAGGCTTAAAGTTTTTCATCGTCAGACCCCTTCGAATTTGTCGATCTTTTTGCCTTCCGGCAGTTTGATATAAGCCTTCTTGAAACGGGAGGTTTGACCAAATCCCTTACCACCCCGACCCAGATACCGTTTTGGCTTACCCTTGTTGACGACGACACGCGTCGACAGAGGTTTGACCCCGAAGAGCTTGAAAACCGCCTCTTCGATCATGACCTTGTTGGCACGCATGTCTACGCGAAACACGTACACCTTTTCTTTTTGTTCTCGGAGGAGGTTAGTCTTTTCTGTCAGAATCGGTGCCAGTAGAACATTAAACGCTTCCATGGCTTTCCACCTCCTGATCACCATATACACGACCAATTTCCAGCGCCGCTTTTTCCATCAAAATTAGCTGATGCGAGTAAAACAAATCATGCGCATTGAGCTGGTTCCAAGCCAGAAGGGTCAGATTGGGAATGTTGCGCCCCGCTCGCTTGAGCATGGCGTCGTGGGCGGACGTCACCACCACCACACGCCCCTCGCCGGTTACCGCCTTGAGGACGCTTGCCATGTCCCTGGTCTTGCCGGAAGCGATGGTAAAATCTTCTACCACCTTAAAATTTCCAGAGGAAGCTTTCAGACTTAAAATACTCTTAAAGGCCAGCCGCTTCACCTTTTTGGGAATGACGTAGGAATAGTCTCGGGGTTTCGGTCCAAAAACAATACCACCGCCGACGTAATGAGGGGCCTTGACTCTACCCTGCCGCGCGCGACCGGTACCCTTTTGAGCATAAGGCTTCTTGGTCGTGGCATCGACCTCACGACGCGTTAGGGTTGAATGGGTACCCTGACGGCGGTTCGCTAATTCGACCTTGATGGCCTCGTAGATCGAGCCCATCGAAACCTCACGGGCAAAAACCGTATCTTCGAGTTCGATCGAGCGGAGTTCTTTTCCCGCAATACTGTAAACACTCGTTTTCATAGACTACCTACTTCTTCTTTTTCGCGTCTCTGACGACGACAAAACTGTTTTTTCCGCCGGGAACAGCCCCCTGGACCAAAAGTATCTTTTTCTCCTGGTCGATCGAGACAACACGCAGGTTCTGGACGGTCACCCGTTCGCCCCCCATTCGTCCTGGCATCTTGACGTTTTTAAAGGTCCGGCCAGGCGTTGTCCGGTTACCGGTAGACGCTCCGACTCGATGAAACTTGGAACCGTGAGAGGCAGGACCGCCGCCAAAATTGTGACGCTTCATGACACCCTGGAAGCCCTTTCCCTTACTGATGCCATAAACATCCACATATCGCAGACCTTCCAGGATCTCGAGACCGAAAGACTCCCCGACCTTGGGGCTCTTGGAAAAGTCCCGAAACTCGACCATCACTCGAAGCGGATCGACACCCTTTGGAAACTGTCCTAAAACAGGTTTCGAGAGAATTTTAGGACGAACGACCTCGGCACCGATAACGAGGGCGTTATACCCCTCTTTTTCCGGCGTTCGTTGTGCGACGACGACGTTCGGCTCACACAGGATAACCGTCACCGGGGTAAGCTTTCCCTGATCGTCAAAAACCTGGGTCATTCCAATCTTCTTGCCTATGAGACCGACCATGATTCCACCTCAAATCTGCTTAATATAAACGTCGACGCCAGCAGGAAGCTCCAGCTTCATGAGAGCATCGATCACCGTGGGGGTCGGCTCAAAAATATCGATCAACCTTTTATAGGTCCGCATCTCGAACTGTTCGCGAGATTTCTTATCGATATGAGGCGACCGCAAAACCGTAAAACGGTTGATACGTGTCGGCAAAGGAACAGGACCGGAAAACTTCACTCCGGCTTTTTGCACAGCCTGTACGATATTCCGAGCGCTTTGATCCACCTGTTCAACATCAAAACCGCGCAGCCGTACACGAATTTTCTCAGCAGACATATAATCTCCAAAAAGGCGCAGGGCCAAAAAGCCCTGCGCTTTGATTATTAGGCGATGACTTCGATTACCTGACCAGAAGCGACGGTTCGACCACCCTCGCGGATGGCGAAACGAACACCCTTATCCAACGCGATGGGGGAAATCAGCTCGACGCTGATCTCGGTATTGTCTCCGGGGAGGATCACGTCCTTGCCCGGCGGAATCTCGATGACACCCGTGACGTCAGTGGTTCGGAAATAGAACTGTGGACGATACCCGGTCTTGAAAGCGGTATGACGTCCACCCTCTTCCTTCGAAAGAACGTAAACCGCGCCCTTGAACTTGGTGTGAGGCTTGATGGTACCGGGCTTGGCCAAAACCTGACCGCGCTCGACGTCATCCTTTTCAATACCACGCAGAAGAGCACCGAGATTGTCCCCCGCCTGGCCCTCGTCCAGGGTCTTGTTGAACATTTCCACACCGGTCACCACAGTGCTCTTGGTCGGACGGATACCGACGATTTCCACGGTATCACCGACCTTAACCTTCCCTGTCTCAACACGACCCGTCACCACGGTACCACGACCCGAAATGGAGAACACGTCTTCGATCGGCATCAGGAAGGGTTTGTCGATATCGCGCTCTGGCAAGGGGAAATACTCGTCCATGACATCCAGAAGCTCCTGAAGGCACTTGGTGGCCTCGGGGTCGTCCGGCTTGGTCATGGCATTGAACGCCGAACCGCGAATGAAGGGGGTCTTGTCACCATCGAAACCGTACTTGGTCAAAAGCTCTCGAACCTCGACCTCCACCAGTTCAACCAGCTCCGGATCGGCCAGATCCATTTTGTTCAGGAACACCACAATACGCGGCACACCGACCTGTTTGGCAAGCAGGATGTGCTCACGGGTCTGAGGCTCGGGACCGGAATCGGCAGCCACGAGAAGGATGGCTCCATCCATCTGAGCCGCACCGGTGATCATGTTTTTGACGTAGTCGGCGTGTCCGGGGCAGTCAACGTGCGCGTAGTGCCTCTTGGCGCTTTCGTATTCGACGTGCCGGGTATTGATGGTGATACCGCGCGCCTTTTCCTCGGGCGCGTTGTCGATGTCCTCGTAGGACATCTTCTTACCACCGTACTTGGCAGCTCCATAAGCAGTGATGGCAGCCGTCAAGGTCGTTTTTCCATGGTCAACGTGTCCAATCGTCCCCACGTTAATGTGAGGCTTTGTACGCTGAAAGACTTCCTTAGCCATTCGAATCCTCCTTGGCCTAATTTGAGTCTGTATAATTTTCCGCCCTTACGCCTCACAGACGATCAAGGCAGTTTTTTCCTGTATGAGACCCCGAATCGGGGACAACCGCGGATTTAGCCAGAGGAAATCCACCTACTTCCACAGGGAAGCGGTTTGGATTTAAACCGCCAAATCCAAAGAACACATCGCGCAGAGGTAGGGACGAGCGTCGCTACATGCGCATTGCCAGGTATCCTAAAAGATACTCCGAATTGTGTCAATACCCCTGTCTTTACCAGCGGTAATGACTGAAGGCCTTGTTGGCCTCGGCCATCTTGTGCGTATCCTCTTTCTTTTTGTAAGCAGTACCGGTGCTGTTGAAAGCATCGATGAGTTCCGCACTCAGCTTTTCGCTGTAAGATTTTCCGCTGCGGTTACGCGCCGCATTGATGATCCACCGCATCGCCAACGCCTCTCGGCGAGACTCCCGGATCTCCACCGGAACCTGATAGGTAGCCCCACCGACCCGGCGACTCTTGACCTCGACCGCCGGCTTGACGTTTTCCAGGGCCTTGAGGAAGACCTCGATGGGCTGTTGGCCGGTTTTCTTGCCGATGATATCCAGAGCCCCATAAACCAGCTTGAGACACACCGAAAATTTTCCTTCCCACATACTGCGCTTCACGAACTTGGAAAGCACCGATGAATGATAAATGGGATCGGGGGCGGGAGGCTTGGGAGTGGGAATGTTCCTTCTGGGCATGACTTTACCTCCTAAACTTTGGGCCGCTTGGCCCCATATTTGGATCGACCCTGCATCCTCTTGGCCACACCGAGGGTATCCTTGGTACCGCGGATGATATGATAACGGACACCGGGCAGGTCCTTGACCCTGCCCCCGCGAATCAGGACGACACTGTGCTCCTGTAGGTTGTGCCCGATTCCGGGAATGTAGGCAGTGACTTCCTGGCCGTAGCTCAGGCGGACACGGGCCACCTTTCTCAAGGCAGAGTTCGGCTTCTTCGGGGTGACAATCATCACACGGGTACAAACGCCCCTCTTTTGAGGACAAGACTTCAGGGCCGGGGACTTGGTTCGATAGACCGAAGGCTTGCGCCCCTGTCTAATCAACTGATTGATCGTTGGCATACAAAAACCTGCTCCTTGGTTACACCATCAAAATTGCTTGGCAGAATAGCATGTTCTCGTTCGATGTTCAAGGCCCTACTCCTCGAGGTCCTCGACATAATTCGTTTCCGTGGAAAACACTTCCTGCTCACCGTCTTCATCCTCGGAGGCTGCCTGGCTGGCAATTCTCTCGAGCTCCCGCTTCTTCAGGACGTCCTGGACGTGAACGTCCAAATCGTTTCCTTCGAGGTCGGTAACCTTGATCTGCCGGTAACGTTTGAGGCCGGTTCCGGCGGGAATCAGGTGCCCGATGATCACGTTCTCTTTCAAACCGCGCAGTTCGTCGATTTTTCCGGCGATAGCAGCGTTGGTCAAAACCTTCGTGGTTTCCTGGAAAGAGGCGGCGGAAATGAAACTTTCGATATTGACCGCAGCCTTGGTGATACCCAACAGCATCGGCTTGGCCACCGCGGGCTGACCGCCTTCCCGGATAATGCGCTCGTTTTCCTTATTGAATTGGTACTTGTCGACCTGTTGGCCAAAGATGAACTTGGTATCACCCACGTCCTGTATTTCTACCTTACGCATCATCTGACGAATGATCACACCGATGTGCTTGTCGTTGATGCCCACTCCCTGAAGGCGGTAGACACCCTGGATTTCGTTCACAAGGAAGCTTTGCAGCGCATTTTCGCCGAGAATTCTCAGGATGTCGTGGGGATCTTTTTCCCCGACACAGAGCAGATCTCCTGCCTCGACACGGTCCCCGTTGCGTACCAGAAGCAATCGCCCCAGGGGCACCTTATGGACTACCTCATTGCCGAAGTCATCGACCACAACGATGTTTCGCTTTCCCTTGGAGATGGCTTCAAAACGAACCGTTCCGCTCACTTCGGCCAAAACGGCCACCGAGGCTTTGTTGGGATGCCTGGCCTCGAAGAGACTTTCGACCTTGGGCAAACCGCCCACGATGTCCTGGGTTTTGCCGGACTCCTTGGGCAACCTGGCGAGGATGGTTCCGGCGTGGACCTTCATCCCGTTTTCTACGCTGAGATACGCACCCCCTGGCAAAACGTATTTGGCAAGTTCGTCTCCCTGGTCGTTCACGATGAGTACGGCCGGGTCCAGGTTTTCTTGCGGGGCTTCCTGGATACGCTTCTCGCTCTTGTTCGTTTCCGGGTTGATTTCCTCTCTCAGCGTCGTACCGCTGATGATGTCCTTGAACACGAGCTTACCGTCGAATTCCGCGATGATGGGTTCGGCAAACTGGTCGAAGACGGCAATGGTTTCGTTGGCAGGGATAAGATCGCCCTCTTTGACCATCAAGGTGGAACCGTTGCGGATTTCAACCCTTTTTTCCTGGCTGATGAGCAGGACCTTGTTGTCCCGGAAGTGAACGAAGGCCACGTGGCTGCTGAGTTTTTCCTGACCTTGACGATTCAAAATCGGGGTGCGTTCGAGAACTTTTTGCCCTTCTTCAACAAGGAGTTTGTCGCCGGCCTGAATGAGGATTTCCTCGAATATGCGCGAAACGTAAATGAAACTTTTGCGCGTTGAAAGCAGAGTGCCGTCCTTTTGCCGGACGAAGCTCCCCTGAATTTTGTTCAACAGGGCGGGGAACTTGAGCACGGTACGATTTTCCTCGGAGCCCTTGGTGGCCACTCCCCCTATGTGGAAGGTACGCATGGTGAGCTGGGTACCCGGCTGACCGATGGATTGGGCCGCGATGATACCGACCGCCTCACCGATATCGACAACTCGGTTGGTGGATAGATTTCTTCCGTAGCATTTCTGACAGACACCGTGCTTGGATTCACACGTGAAAACCGTCCGAATCTTGACCGATTCGATTCCCACTTCCTCGATGAGCTCCGCGCGGTCCTCGGTGATTTCCTCGTTCACATCCACGATGATTTCACCGGTGATGGGGTGAACCACCTGTTCCAGCGTGAACCGGCCCACGATTCGGTCGGCCAGGCGCTCGATGATATCTTCGCCATCCTTGAGGGCAGTGACGACCGCCCCGTTGATGGTACCGCAATCCTCCTCGGTAATCACCACATCCTGCGCAATGTCCACCAGCCTTCGGGTGAGGTAACCGGCGTTGGCGGTCTTCAGGGCGGTATCGGCCAGACCTTTGCGGGCACCGTTCGTGGAAATGAAGTACTCGATGACGGACAGACCCTCACGGAAGTTGGAGATGATTGGCAGCTCGATGATTTCACCGCTGGGTTTGGACATCAATCCCCGCATACCGGCGAGCTGACGGATCTGGTTCTTGCTACCGCGCGCTCCGGAGTCCGCCATGAGGAAGACGGGGTTGAATCCGTTTTGATCCTTCTTGAGGTTTTCCATCATCTTGGCGGTCAGCTCATCGTTGGTCTTGGTCCAGATGTCGACAATCTTGTTGTAACGTTCCTCTCCGGTGATCACACCATCCTGATATTGCTGGCGAATTACCGATTCCTGCTTCTTGGCCTTTTCGATGAGTTCTTTTTTGATTTCGGGAACCACGATATCGGAAAGACCGATCGACGCCCCGAAATAGGTCGCATAACGGAATCCCAGTTCCTTGATGATATCCAGGACCTTGACGGTCGTTGCCGGTCCGTGCTTGGAGTAGATTCCAGCGATGAGACTCTTCAGACCGGCATCGCCCAAGGCCTGGTTGACGAACTCGATTTCTTTGGGAAACTTTTCGTTGAACAGGATTCGACCCGGGGTGGTCACCAGCCAGCCGGACTTGGTCGGCACTTTGACCAGGGCGTGATAGCTGATGTACCCATCCTCGGCGGCGCGGACGGCCTCGTCCTCGGAACTGAATACCTTTCCTTCGCCCTTCGCCCCCTTCATTTCCCTCGTCAGGTAACTGATGCCTAACACCATGTCCTGGGAAGGAAACACGATGGGTTTGCCGTTGGCCGGGTTGAGCAGGTTGTTCACCGAGAGCATCAGGTTCCAGCACTCCGCCTGGGCTCCAGCCGTCAAAGGTACGTGGACGGCCATCTGGTCCCCGTCGAAGTCCGCGTTGTAGGCATGACAGACGAGGGGATGCAGTCGGATCGCCTTGCCATCGATCAACACCGGTTCGAAGGCCTGGATACCCAGCCGGTGCAGGGTGGGGGCACGGTTGAGCAGGACAGGATGCTCCCGGACCACCTCGTCCAGGATTCCGTACACCTCCTCGGACTCCTGTTCCACCAGGAGCTTGGCCTTTTTGATGTTGTAGACCACATCTTTTTCCACCAACTTCTTGATGATGAAGGGCTTGTAAAGCTCGATGGCCATTTTGGAGGGAAGTCCGCACTGGTGCAGCTTCAATTCGGGGCCAACGATGATCACCGAGCGGCCCGAGTAATCGACACGCTTACCCAGAAGGTTCTGGCGGAAGCGGCCCTGCTTGCCCTTGAGCAGGTCCGAAAGGCTCTTGAGGGGACGATTGGAATTGCCCTTCACCATCTTTTTCTTTTTAGAGTTGTCAAACAGGGCATCGACAGCCTCCTGCAGCATCCTCTTTTCGTTGCGGATGATGATGTCGGGGGCATCGAGGTTGATTAGCTTTTTCAGTCGGTTGTTTCGATTGATGACCCGGCGGTAAAGGTCGTTGAGGTCGGAGGTGGCGAACCGGCCTCCGTCGAGCTGAACCATGGGCCGAAGCTCCGGGGGGATCACCGGAATCACGTCCAAAATCATCCAGGAGGGCTTGTTGCCCGACTCGATAAAGTTTTCCACGATTTCGATGCGCTTGAGGAGGTGCTTGTCGGCCTTTTCGCCCTTCTCCACCATTTTGGCTCGGAGCCTGGCGTTCAAATCCTCCAAATCGATTTCCTCGAGCAGGGTTCGAATGGCCTCGGCTCCGATACCGGCGCTGAAGGCGCTTCCCAGGCGCTCCTGAGCCTCGTTGTATTCATCCTCCGTCAGCAGCTGCATCTTCTTGAGGTCGGTATCGCCAGGGTCGGTGACGATGTACTTTTCGTAGTAGAGCACACTCCGCAATTGGACAAGCGTCATATCGAGCAAGAGCCCCATCCGGCTGGGCGTGGATTTGTAGTACCAGATGTGGCTGACCGGGCAAGCAAGCTCGATGTGACCTATCCTCTCGCGCCGAACCTTCATGCTGGTGACTTCGACACCGCACCGGTCGCAAATCACTCCCTTGTAACGCACGCTTTTGAATTTGCCGCAGAAGCATTCCCAGTCCTTGGTGGTTCCGAAAATTCTTTCGCAGAAGAGACCATCTTTTTCGGGTCGCAAAGTGCGGTAATTGATGGTTTCAGGCTTTTTGACCTCGCCATAACTCCAGGACCTGATCTGTTCCGGCGAAGCGAGACGGATCCGTATCGTATCGAAATCTTGGATTTCCTTCATCTAAAAGCCTCCCTAAAATTGACTTCCCTTTTTGCTGATCAGCTCTTCGTCTTTTTCGGTCAAGGCGATCTGCTGTCCCTTGGCATTGTAGATGCTGAGGTCCAGGGCCAGACCACGGAGCTCCTGCACCAAAACGTTGAAGCTCTCCGGTATGCCGACGGCATTCCCGGCATTTCCCTTGACGATGTCTTCGTAAATTTTGCTGCGTCCGTTCATGTCGTCGCTCTTGATCGTCAACAATTCCTGCAAGGTATTGGCCGCACCGTAGGCTTCGAGGGCCCATACTTCCATCTCACCCAAACGCTGACCACCGAATTGGGCTTTACCACCCAACGGCTGCTGAGTCACCAGGGAGTAGGGACCGGTGGACCGGGCGTGCATCTTGTCGTCGACGAGGTGGTGAAGCTTCATAACGTACATGACACCGACCATCACCGGATTTTCAAAGGGCCTTCCCGTGCGCCCATCGAACACCTTCATCTTGCAGGTTTTGGGGAGGTTGGCCGACTCGAGCATCTTTTCGATATCCTCGGGTGTCGTGCTTTGGAACACGGGGCAGGTGTAATGCTCTTTCAGCATGTAGCCCGCCAGCCCTAACTGGGCCTCCAATAGCTGACCGATGTTCATCCGGCTGGGCACACCGAGGGGATTGAGGCAGATATCCAGGGGGGTCCCATCCTCCAGGAAGGGCATGTCCTCGACGGGGAGGATCTTGGCAACCACCCCCTTGTTCCCGTGGCGCCCCGCCATCTTGTCGCCTTCCCGAAGTTTGCGCTTCTTGGCAACCAGCACCTTGATCTGTTCTTCCACTCCGGGGCTGAGATCGTCTCCCTGGCTTCGTTTCAACCGTTGGACGTCGATGACCACACCCTCGACGCCGTGGGGTAGGCGGAGGCTCGTGTCCTTAACGTCCTTGGCCTTTTCCCCGAAGATGGCCATCAGGAGCTTGAACTCCGGATTGGTTTCGGTCTCACTCTTCGGTGTCAGCTTGCCGACCAGGATCGAACCGCTTTTGACCCGAGCTCCGATGCGGACAATACCTTCCTCATCGAGATCTTCTAGGGCTTTTTCGGCCACGTTGGGAATATCCCGGCTGATCTTTTCCGGACCGAGTTTGGTTTCCCGTACCTCGACGGTGAATTCCTTGATGTGAATGGAGGTAAACACATCCTCCCGAACCACCCTTTCGCTGATTAGGATGGCATCCTCGTAGTTGTAACCATTCCACGGCACGAAACCCAACAATAAATTGCGCCCCAGGGCGAGCTCCCCGTTGTAGGTCGCCGGTCCGTCGGCAATCACCTCGCCCTTCTGGACCCTGGCCCCGCGCATCACGGTGGGCCGTTGATGAAAACAGGTATCCTGGTTTGTCCGGAGAAACTTGGACAGCTCGTAGATATCCAGCTTCTTAGGCTCATCGTCCGGCCTGATTTTGATGAACTCGGCGGAAACGTACTCCACCACGCCCGATCGCTTTGCCTTGATCAGGGCGCCGGAATCGTAGGCAGCCTTGGCCTCCATGCCAGTCCCCACGATGGGTGGTTCGGGGAAGAGCAGGGGGACGGCCTGCCGCTGCATGTTGCTGCCCATCAAGGCGCGGTTGGCGTCGTCATGCTCCAGAAAAGGAATCAGGGCGGCACTGACAGATACGACCTGCATGGGCGCAACATCCATGTACTGCACGTATCGGGGCTCCCGAGCCGAAAAATCCCCGGCGCGACGAACGCTAACCAGATTATCCCGAAACCTGCCCTGGTCATCGAGGTCGGTGTTGGCCTGAGCGATGTAGAACTTTTCCTCGTCGATGGCCGAAAGGTATTCCACCTCGTTGGTCACCGTACCGTTGACCACCCTTCGGTAGGGAGTCTCCAAAAAGCCGTACTCGTTGACCCGGCTGTAAGCGGCAAGGCTTACGATCAGACCGATGTTGGGACCTTCGGGCGTCTCGATGGGACACATACGCCCATAATGGGAGTAGTGGACGTCACGCACCTCGAAACCCGCCCTGTCCCGGGAAAGACCGCCGGGGCCCAGGGCATTGATCCGCCGTTTGTGCGTCAGTTCAGCCAGCGGATTGACCTGATCCATGAATTGGCTCAGCTGACTGGATCCGAAGAACTCCTTGATGGAGGTCACGATCGGCTTGATACTGATCAGATCCTGGGGACGATACGTCTCCACTTCTTTTTGATTCATCCGCTCCTTGCAGGTCTTTTCCATTTTCTGCAGTGCGACCTTCATCACATTCGTCAAAAGCTCGCCCACGCTGCGGATCCTTCGGTTGGCCAGGTGGTCGATATCGTCCATCTTGGCGTCTTCATGGTAGACCTTGATGAGGTAGAGCATGGTGGTGATGATGTCCTCTCGGGTCAGCACCGTCTCTTCGATTTCGTAACCGAACTTCTTGTTGAGCTTGTAGCGGCCAACCGGTCCCAGATCATAACGTTTGGGATTGCTGAACATGTCGTGGATGTCATGTTCGGCAGCCTCGATGGTGATCGGATCACCGGGGGACATGACCGCATAGACTTCCCTCAGGGCATCCTGCCGGGTCGGTTCGCTGGCCAGGGACGCCTCGCGGGACATTTTGCTGGTTTCCTTGTCCAAACAATTCAGGATGATGTTGCTCTCCAGGTAGTTGTACCCTTCCTCCCGGTTTTTGGCCTTGGTGGTGTCGATGATGGTGATTTCCTTGATGTTTTCGTGGATGAGCTCGTCGATCTCGGACACATGAAGCCGGGTTCCCGCGCGGAACAGTTTCTTGGTCTCGCCGTTGTTGGTCGTGTACACCGCCTTCGCCAAGACGGCATTGTTCAAGGTAGCATTGATATCGGAAAGTTTATCAAGTTTGAGGGTCTTGGTTTCGTAAAAGTATTCGATGATTTCGTCCGCGGTTTCCAAACCCAAAGCGCGGAGGAACAAGGTTGCCAGGATGCGCTTCTTTCGATCGATTCGCACGGACAGAATTTCTTTTTTGCTGTCGAGCTCGAATTCCAGCCAGCTCCCGCGATGGGGGATGATACGGCTCGTAAACTGGTTTTTGTCCTTGGCAAAAATAACACCGGGACTTCGGTAAATCTGACTGACAACGACGCGTTCGGCCCCGTTGATGATAAAGGTCCCGCGGTCGGTCATCAGGGGAATATCCCCCATATAAATGTCTTTTTGACGAATTTCCCCGCTCTGCGCAAAGCAAAGGTTGATTCTCGCCTTGAGTCTGATGGCGTAGGTCATCCCCTTTTTTTTGCATTCCGATTCGGAGAATCCGGGCCCCAAATCTTCGAGGGTGTAGCCCGCGTACTCCAGGGTAACATCACCATTGGCATTGGATATCGGAAAGGTTTCACGAAAAGCCGCCTCCAAACCCATGTTTTTTAACGGAAGCCCCTTTTCCACCGCCTCACGTTGAAGAAATCGCTCATATGATGTCAGCTGAATTTCAACCAGGTTGGGAAGCGGGTACACATACCTGACGTGTCTGCCCACATCCTTTCGATTGATTGCCTGGAATCGCGCTCCCATTCTTACCCCCTAAAAAAGACCACCGACACAATGGGTATCGGTGGTGTTATGATTTGATCGAACAAGCGTTTCAGCGGGATGCTTACTTGATTTCGACATCTGCTCCGACTTCTTTGAGCTTCTTCGCAATGGTCTCGGCTTCGGCCTTGGACACGCCTTCCTTGACGGGCTTGTTTCCGGCTTCGACCAGATCCTTGGCCTCCTTGAGACCCAGGTTGGTGATTTCTCGAACCACCTTGATCACGTCGATCTTCTTGTCGCCGAAGCTCTTGAGGATGACGTCGAATTCGGTCTTTTCCTCGGCTGCCGGAGCGGCTGCGGCCCCACCGCCAACAGCACCACCGGCGACCGCGGCAACAGCTACCGGAGCTGCGGCGGTGACACCGAACTTTTCTTCCATGGCCTTCACAAGTTCACTGACTTGCAAAACGGTCATGTTACTGATCGCATCGAGGATTTCCTCGGTGGTTAATGCTGCCATATTATCTTCCTCCTTCTCATTTTTTTTCCAGGGATAGCAGGTCAGCGATGAAGACTAACCCTGGTTTGTTACCCATTGGCTTTCTTGTCGGCCACCGCCTGAAGGGTTCGGGCCAACTTGGCGATCACGCCGTTCAGACCGCTTGCCAGGTTCTGGATGGGAGCCTTCATGGTCCCCATCAACATCGCCAGAAGCTGCTGCTTGGACGGCAGGTTCGAGTAAGCCTCGACCTGTTTGGCATTGAAAACCCCTCCCTCGATGATTCCTGCCTTGACTTCCAGGGCCGGAATCTCTTTGGCAAAGTCCAGCAGAGCCTTGGCGACCGGACCGCTCTCGGTCTTACAAATCGCTACAGCGGTTGGACCCGCCAGATAGGTATCCACCTCCGGCAGCTTCATATCCCGAATGACCAACCGCGCAAAGGTGTTCTTCACGACCTTGAAGTCGGCGCCCAGGGGCCGCAGCCGGGACCGCAGATCGGTGATTTGCTCTACCGTCAACCCACGATAGTTGGTAAACACCAGATCCTTGCCACTCGAAAAGCGGTCCTTCAATGCGTTGATTTGCTTGACCTTGGCAGGTTGGATTTTTTTTGCACCCATTACCTGGCCTCCTTGGTATTTTGCTTGAACATGATTTTGATACCGGGCCCCATGGTGCTCGAGAGCGAAATGGACTTGATGAAATCGCCCTTGAGGTCGCTGGGACGGCGGCGCTCCAGTTCACTGACGAAGGTGGTGATGTTTTCGGTGATTTTTTCCTTGTCCATGCTTACCTTCCCCACCGCCAGGTGAACCACACCGGTCTTGTCCGCGCGGAACTCGGTACGGCCCTGCTTCAGCTGGGCCAGGGCGCCCGCCAGATCGTCCGTAACGGTTTGGGTCTTGGGGTTGGGCATCAAACCCCGGCGTCCGAGAATCGGACCCAGGCGGCCCACGTCTTTCATCATGTCAGGCGTAGCCACACAGATGTCGAAGTCCAACCAGCCCCCCTTGATCTTTTCGATGAGGTCGGCGTCCCCAACGTAGGTAGCGCCGGCCGCGCGCGCCTCCTCGGCCCGATCGGCCCGGGCGAACACCAGGATTTTCTTTTCAGCCTGGAAACGGTGTGGCAAAACCACGGTGTCGCGGACGGTATGGCTCTTTTTCAGGTTGAGCTTGACCGATATTTCCACGGTTTCGTCGAACTTGGCAAAGGCCAGGGATTTGACCAGCTCTACCGCCTCGGCATAGTTGTAGAACTTCAGGTGGTCGAACTTTTTCATGGCCTCGAGATATTTTTTACCCCGTTTCATGACTCCACCTCCACGCCCATGGATCGCGCGGTGCCGGCAATGATGCGCATGGCGGCGTCGACGTCATTAGCCGAAACGTCGGGCATCTTCAGGGTGGCGATCTCCCGAAGCTTTGCCTGGCTGATCTTGCCCACCTTGGTCTTGTTCGGGGTGGCCGAACCTTTTTCGATGCCGACCGCCCTCTTGATCAGGACGGCCGCCGGGGGCGTCTTGAGGATGAAGGAGAACGTCTTGTCGGCATATATGGTGATCACGCAGGGAATGATGAGCCCTGGTTCCATGTTTTTGGTCTTGTCGTTGAACTGCTGCACGAACTGGGGCGAGCTGACACCGTGGGGTCCCAGAGCCGGACCGACCGGGGGAGCCGGGGTCGCCTTGCCTGCGGGCAATTGCAACTTGACGAAGGCCACGATTTTTTTCTTGGCCATATGGCACTCCTTGTTGTGGTTCTAACGTTTTCCCAACGGGAAAACTCCCATCCGAAAGGGTCCTAGACCCTTTCTACCTGATTGAAATCCATCTCCACCGGTGTGGACCTGCCGAAGATTCCCACCATGATGCGCAGTTTTTGCTTCTCGGTGTTGATCTCTTCGATGGTTCCGGTGAACCCCGAAAACGGCCCCTCGGTGATTCGAACGTTTTCTCCCTGATGGAACAAGGTCTGCATGATCAACGATTTGTCGGCCTTGATTTCTCCGGTCCGCATCAGGATGGCCTTGACTTCCTCGTTGGAAATTGGGTTGGGCTTGACGTTGGCCGCTACACCAACAAAGCCACTGACCCCATTGATCCGTTTGATATGCCCGACGACGTCTTTCCAGTTGTCCGCATCCAGATCGAGCTCCAACAGCACATAACCGGGCCAAATCCGGACTTCCCTCTCCCTCTTCTTGCCATTACGAGTTTCCACAATTTTTTCGGCGGGAACCTTGACCTCGAAGATGTAGTTTTGCAGCTCAGGGTTTTCCATGAGCATCCGAATGTTTTTTTCGACCTTTTTTTCGAATTGCGAATAGGTCTGCAGGACGTACCAGGATCGGGCCACGTGTTACCTCAAAAAAACGATTGAATCAGACGAAGAAAGAGGATGTCCACCAATCCGAAAAACGCAGCCAAAATTACGGTGGATACGATGACGACCCGCGTATTGTCCATGACCTTGTCCCGCGAGGGCCAGACCACCTTCTTCATTTCCGCGATCACATCGTCCAAAAAGGCCTTCAGTTTTTTCACGCATCACTCCTCTTCTTCAAAAAAATCAGGCCGGTAGGGACTCGAACCCTAGACCTGCGGTTTTGGAGACCGCTGCTCTACCAACTGAGCTACCGACCTTCGTGACTTACTTGATTTTGCCCTCTTTGTGGAGGGTATGACGGCGAAGCTTTGGGCAATACTTCATGAGCTCCAGCTTATCCGGATGATTCTTGCGATTTTTGGTCGTGGTGTAATTCCGGAGACCCGTTTCTGTGCACACCAAAGCGATCAGCTCCACCGCGCCTTTGCTCTTTTTACCCATAAAAACTCCTCTCGTTCTCCCCCAGGGAGGCCAGCCCTCGACCGGACTTGAACCGGTGACCCCCACCTTACCATGGTGATGCTCTACCGACTGAGCTACAAGGGCGTAAGATTAAAAATTGCTTGAGCATGTTAACGGAATGAAGTTTGCTTGTCAAGACCTAAAGAGAAAAAACCAGGGAAAAACCTCGAATCAGAGCTGGCTCCACTCGGATTTCGGCGGCAAAAGGGAGGCGACCTTGGCCCAGTCCAAAGAGATTTCCTCCAACCCCTCGGCCTTGGGGTCCGTCCAGCTGAAACCGGACTTGCTCCTCCACTCGGGATCGCCATGAACGGGAGGGATGGCGAACTGGGCATCTTTCGGGAAAAAATGAACGGTCAATACCGTGCCGCAGGCAGTACAAACCAGTCCTGCAGCGTCGGTTTCCGGGCCGGAACACTTGAAACGGCGGATGGCTTCGAGCGGATGAGGACAACTTCCCATACCATCAGAATAACAGATTTTCAAATATTTTCCAACATCCTCTCCCTAAAATCGCAAATTTTTTCTTTTTCGTGTCATCCCGAGCAACGCGAGAAGGTTCCTCACCTGCTTCGCAGGTTCGGAATGACAATGGTGCGCGGGTTCGGAATGACAATGGTGAGCGGGTTCGGAAGGACAAGAACCGATCATTCTCCTTGACTCCACCTGGCACAAGGGCTATGCTGGTGGAAAATCTTTTCTCGAGGTCATCATGAACTATTTTAATAGCATTCCGTTTCGCGAGCAGCTGCGGCAGCTCGGCACCTGCCGACTGATGGAGCGCTCGGAGTTTGCCGATGGGGTCAATGCCCTGAAGGGCAAGCTCATCGTCATTATTGGCTGCGGCGCCCAGGGGCTCAACCAGGGGCTCAATCTCCGGGACAGCGGCCTGGACGTGCGTTACGCCCTGCGACCGGAAGCCATTGCCGAAAAGCGCCAGAGTTACCTCAGCGCCACCCAGAACGGTTTCGAGGTGGGCACCTACGAGGACCTCATACCCAAAGCCGACCTGGTGGCCAACCTCACCCCGGACAAGCAACATTCCAGGGTGGTGGCCGCCGTCATGCCGCTCATGAAGAAGGGCAGTGCCCTGCTCTACAGCCATGGGTTTAACATCGTGGAGGAGGGAACGCAGATCCGTAAGGACATCACCGTTCTCATGGTGGCCCCCAAGGCCCCCGGCACCGAGGTCCGGCAGGAGTACCTGCGCGGTTTTGGCGTGCCCACCCTGATTGCTGTCCATCCGGAAAACGATCCCGAAGGTAAGGGCTGGGACTGGGCCAGGGCCTATTGCTACGGGACCGGCGGCCACCGGGCCGGCGTCCTCGAGAGCAGCTTCGTGGCCGAGGTCAAATCCGACCTCATGGGGGAACAGACCATCCTCTGCGGCCTGTTGCAAAGCGGGAGCCTTCTGTGCTTCGACCGCATGGTGGAAAAGGGCATCGATCGGGCCTGGGCGGCTCAGTTCGTTCAGTACGGTTGGGAGACCATCACCGAGGCCCTCAAGTTTGGCGGCATCAGCGGCATGATGGACCGTCTCTCCAACCCCGCCAAGCTGCGAGCCAACGACCTGGCGAACCAGCTCAAGGCCATTCTTCGGCCTCTTTTCCAGAAGCACATGCAGGACATCATCGATGGCACCTTCTCCAGCACCATGATGAAGGACTGGGCCGACAACGACCGCCAGCTTTTGACCTGGAGGGCCGCCACCGCGGAAACTGCCTTCGAAAAGACCGAATCGGCCAAGGGGACCATCAAGGAACAGGAGTTCTTCGACAAGGGCATCCTGATGGTCGCCTTCGTCAAGGCGGGGGTGGAGCTTGCGTTTGAAAGCATGGTCGAGGTCGGGATCAAGCCCGAGAGCGCCTACTACGAAAGCCTCCACGAGGTGCCTCTCATCGCCAACCTGATCGCCCGCAAAAAACTCTACGAAATGAACAAGGTGATTTCCGACACCGCCGAATACGGCTGCTACCTCTTCGACAACGCGTGCCGACCGATGCTGAAAGACTTCATGAGCGGTGTACTGACCGATGTGCTGGGCAAGGGGCTGGAACTCGCCGACACAGGTGTTTCCAACCGCGAGCTGGCCTCCCTCAATGACGCCATGCGCGAACACGGGGTCGAAGTGATCGGCCGCAAGCTGCGCCGCTACATGACCGAAATGAAGCCCATCCTCTGAGGTTCCCGCGGATATTTACACAGGAAGGCCCCGCCCAGGCGGGGTTTTTTCCGACTACGCCAGCTCCATCATGTCGTCCAAACCGCCGGCGTTGACCACGTCCTTGTAGCCTTCGGCCTTGAGCAGGTGGGCGGCGTAGGCGCTTCGGGCCCCAGAGGCACAATAGAGAATGACGGGCTTGTCCTTGGGGATCTCGTTTTTTCGGACAAGGATGCGGTCCACGGGGATGTTGAGCGCACCCGGGAAATGTTCTTCCTCGTACTCCTCTTCGGTTCGGACGTCCACGACGACGGCCCCATTGTTGATTTTGTCCCTGATGTTCATTGTTACTCCTTTTTCCAGCGTGATTATCACGCCCGGATGATCTCCTGATTTTCCAAAAGCGCTTCGAGGGCGAACCAGCCCCCACCGACGTACCCCCCGTTCGGGAATCCATGCTGGCGCAGTTGACGGGCAACCACGTGCCCCAGGTAGCCGTCTTTGGAGACGATTACGATGGCACGGTCTCGGGGAAGTTCCTCCATCCGATGGCGTAATTCATCGGCCGGGATAAGGATGCTGCCCGCCCAGTAACCGTCCGAGGTCTCCAGGGCGGTGCGCACATCGAGCACCACGGCGGCCCCGGATTCTTTGAGTTCCCTGGCCTGTTGGGGGGAGAGCTGGACGCTGTACCCGCTGAGGTGATTCAGCCCCGCATAGGCCGCCATGTTGAGGGGATCGTTCCCGCTGTTGTAGGGCGGAGCGTAGGCAAAGTCGGTTTCGGCTAAATCCTCCAGGGTCAATTTTCCCATCAGGGCCGCGGCGATGGCATCGATCCGCTTGTCCACACCGAGCTTCCCCAGGGCCTGGGCCCCCAGGATGCGGTGGCTGGAGCGATCCACCACCAGCTTGACCATCAGGGGCTCACCGCCGGGGTAGTAACTCACCTGGTTGTCCTTCACGAGGAGTATGCCCACCACATCCTTGCCCATCCCCTGAGCGGCCTTCTCCGAGAGGCCGGTGGAGGCGACCGTGATGTCGAAGATCTTCACTACCGACGTCCCCAGGCCGCCGCGGTAGACCTCCTGACCGCCTGCCATGTTCATCGCGGCGATTCGCCCCTGCCGATTGGCCGGCCCTGCCAGCGGGATGCGCGTCTTTTCCTGGCCGACGCGGTGCACGATTTCGATCATGTCGCCAGCGGCATAGATGTCGGGGTCGCTGGTGCAAAGGTACTCGTCGACCCACAGACCGCCGCGATCCCCCATTTTCAGTCCGGAGTTTTGGGCCAATTCCAGGTTGGGCCGCACCCCAATGCTCAAAATCACGAGGTCCGCGGCCAGCTCGGTGCCGTCCGAGAGGACCGCCGTTGCCGGCCCCAAGGACTGGAGCGATTTTTCCATGTAGACAGACACGCCGTGCTGGCGGAGTGTCTGCACAATCCTGGCGCCGAATTCCGAATCCAGGGTGATCATCGGCCAGGGGGCGAGTTCCACCAAGCTCACATCGAGGCCGCGGGCGCGCAGCGCCTCCACCATTTCTAGCCCGATGAATCCACCGCCAACCACCACGGCGGACTGGGGTTGCCGTTGTTTGATGTATCGATCGATTTTGTCCATGTCCGGGATGGTCCAGAGGGTGAACACACCTTCCCGACCGAGACCTGCGATGTTCGGGGGCACCACGGGGCGTCCGCCCTGAGCGAGGAGCAATTTATCGTAATTCAGCCAGCGCTCCCCCTCGCCCGATTGTACCCGCACCCGCCTTCCCGCACGATCGATTTCCACCGCCTCGGTGTTGAGCAGCACCTGGACCCGGTAGCGGCTCCAGAATCCCTCCGGGGTCTGGAGCAGGAGCTTGCTGCGGCGCTTGATGTCCCCACCGATGAAGTACGGCAGGCCGCAGTTGGCGAAACTCACGTACGGCCCCTTCTCCACGAGCGTGATCTCGGCTTCCTCGTCTTGACGGCGCAACCGGGCGGCCGCCGTGGCTCCCGCCGCGACGCCGCCGATGATGACGTACCTATTGTTCATGTTTTTAATATATAGTTTTATTTATATATATGTCAAGCCCTAGGCGTGTTTTTTTACCTCCCAAACCAGCTCGTTGCCGTGGGCATCCAACACCACCCTATCCTCGTCCTCGACCTCGCCTGCAAGGATTTTGGAAGCAAGCGGGTTCTGGACCAGGTTCTGGATCGTGCGCTTCAGGGGCCGGGCGCCAAAGGCCGGGTCGTAGCCTTTTTCGGCCAGGAGCTCGCGCGCCCTGGGCAGCACCTCCAGCCGGACCTTGCGCTCCTCCAGCCGCTCCTGGATGCGCCGGATCTGCAGGTCCACGATGGCGTGAATCTGCTCCTTGCCCAGCTTGCGGAAGAGGATGGTCTCGTCGATCCGGTTGAGGAACTCGGGCCGGAAATAGTTGCGCAGCAGGCCCTGTACCTTGTCCCAGACCTTGCGGGGATCATCCGCCTCCAACAGGAGGTCGGATCCGATGTTGCTGGTCATGATGATGATGGCCTGCTTGAAGTCCACCAGCCGCCCCTGGCCGTCGGTCAGCCGCCCGTCGTCCATCATCTGCAACAGCACGTTGAACACGTCGGGGTGGGCCTTTTCCACCTCATCGAACAGGATCACGCTGTAGGGCCGGCGGCGGACAGCCTCGGTGAGCTGGCCACCCTCGTCGTAGCCCACGTACCCGGGCGGCGCCCCGATCAGGCGGCTCACCGAGTGCTTCTCCATGTACTCGCTCATGTCGATGCGCTTCAGGGCCTTTTCGTCGTTGAACAGGAACTCGGCCAGGGTCTTGGCGAGCTCGGTCTTACCCACACCGGTCGGCCCCAAGAACAAAAACACGCCCTGAGGCCGGTTGGGATCGCCGAGGCCGGCCTTGTTGCGGCGGATGGCCTCGCTGACCGCGCGCAGGGCCTCTTCCTGCCCCACCACCCGCTGCCGCAGCACGTCTTCCAGCCGCAGCAGTTTTTGTTTCTCGCTGGAGAGCATCTTCGCAACGGGGATGCCCGTCCAAAGGCTCACCACCTGGGCAATGTCCTCTTCACCGACTTCCTCCCGCAGGAGGCTCTTTTCCTCCTGCATCTTTTTGAGTTCCTGGCTTTTGACTTCGAGTTGCCGCCTCAGGTCGGGGATGACACCGTGCATGTACTCGGCCACCTTGGAGAGGTTGCCCTGCCGCTCAAAGGCGGCCTGCTGGAGCTTGGCGTCCTCGATGTCGCTTTTGATCTTGCGGATCTCTTCGATCACCTTTTTCTCGGCCTGCCACTGGGCGGCCATCGCATCGCGTTTTCCTTTGACTTCCTGGATCTCTTTTTCGATATTCGCCAAGCGCTCGCGGCTGGCTGGATCCTCCTCGCGTGCGAGGGCCTGCTTCTCGATGTTGAGGTGCAGGAGGCGCCGCTCGATTCGGTCCAGCTCGGCGGGTTGACTCTCGATCTCCATCTTGAGCCGGCTGGCGGCCTCGTCTACCAGATCGATGGCCTTGTCGGGCAGGAATCGGCTGGTGATGTAGCGGTCCGAAAGGGTGGCCGCGGCGATCAGTGCCTCGTCCCGGATACGCACCCCATGGTGGATTTCGTAGCGTTCCTTGATGCCGCGCAGGATGGAGATGGTGTCCTCCACGGAGGGTTCACCCACGTAAACCGGTTGGAAACGCCGTTCGAAGGCCGCGTCCTTCTCGATGTGTTTGCGGTACTCGTCGAGGGTCGTCGCCCCAATGGTCCGAAGCTCGCCGCGGGCCAGGGCGGGCTTGAGCAGGTTGCTGGCGTCCATGGCGCCCTCGGCCGCCCCGGCACCCATGATGGTGTGCAGCTCGTCGATAAACAGCACGATCTTGCCTTCGCTGGCGGACACCTCGTTGATTACGGCCTTCAACCGATCTTCAAATTCGCCGCGGTACTTGGTGCCCGCAAGCAGGGCCCCCAGGTCGAGCGCGAGCACCCTCTTGTCTCGCAGGCTCTCGGGCACGTCCCCCTTGCCGATACGGATGGCCAGGCCCTCCACGATGGCGGTTTTTCCTACCCCGGGTTCCCCGATCAATACGGGGTTGTTCTTGGTCTTGCGGGACAACACCTGGATCACCCGGCGGATTTCCTCGTCGCGGCCCACCACCGGTTCGAGCTTGTCCTTGGCCGCCAGGGACGTCAAATCGCGGCAGTACTTTTCGAGGACCTTGTACTTCCCCTCGGCGGCCGGATCGGTCACCCGCTGGCTGCCGCGGACATTTTTCAGGGCGCTGAGCAGGCGGTCACGATTCGCCCCCTGAGCCCGCAGAAGATCGCCCACCGGCAGATCGCTTTCCGCCATGGCGATCAGGACGTGCTCCACCGCGGTGAATTCGTCCTTCATTTTCTCGGCGGCCAGTTCGGCCTTCGCCAGAATCCTGGCCAGGGCGGGATCGAGGCTGAGCTGGGCCCCGCTACCGGTAACACGGGGCAGGCTGTCGAGCCTGTCCCGGACGCGGCGCGCCAGGGTGTCCACATCGACACCCACCTGCTGGAGCAAGGGGCGGGCCAGGCTGTCCTCCTGCGCGAGCATAGTGGCCAGGACATGTTCGGGGGCAATGGTTGGATGATCGTACTTCATGGCCAGGGCCTGCGCCCCCTGCAGGGCCTCCTGGACCTTCAAGGTCATTTTGTCGTAGTTCATGTTTCAATAATAATAAAAATCGTCTAAAGCGTCAAATTGACTCAGTGTATCTTTATGACACTATCAGGGATGGATCCCGCCATGGACACCGATCTGGTTGATCACTTCCGCCATGTTATCGAGGGGGACTACCATCTCCAGGTTACCGTGCTCCTCGGCCACACGCGGCATACCGTAAACAACCGAACTCTCCGCGTCCTGTCCGATGGTAAGCCCGCCGGCGCGCCGGACCTCGCCGATCTCGTCGCTGCCGTCCTTGCCCATGCCGGTCATGATGATGGCGCATAAGTGTTCGCCCCAGACCTTGAGCGCGCTGTGGTAAAGGACGCCGACGCTCGGGCGGTGGCCATTCACCAGGGGGCTCTGGTGGATGTGCGCGACAACCCCCAATGGCCGTCGGTCCACCTCCAGGTGGTAATCGCCGGGGGCCAGGAGGATTCTCCCCGGTCGGACCAGGTCCCCGTCCTGCGCCTCCTTAACCTCGAGCGGACACACCCGGCTCAGGCTGCGCGCAAACTCGGTGGTGAATCCCGGCGGCATGTGCTGAACCACCAGGATGGGGAGCTTGATGTCGGCCTTCAAACCCGCAAAAACCTGACGCAGCGCGTTGGGACCGCCGGTGCTGATGCCGATCACGATGGCCTGCAAGTCGACGTAGGTTTTGATGGGCTTGAGCCGGACCTGGGGCAGGACCCTGGCGGGTTCTTGAGGAGCGACCTCGACTGTCGGTATTTCGGTAGTGTAGTGAATGCGTTGTTGTTCAACCCGCCCCAGCTTTTTCAGCTCCTTGTAGCGCCCCCCGTAGGCAAAAATCAGGCCGCGCAGTTGTTCGGCGATGGCGGTGATGTCCTCGCCGGGTCCGCCGGAGGGTTTGAGGATGAAGTCTGCCGCTCCCAGGGACAGAGCCTCCATGGTGATGGCCGCCCCCTGGCGGGCGATGGAACTCAGGATGATGACCGGCACCTCGATGTTGAGCTCCCGTCGCTTTTTGAGGAATTCGATGCCGTTCATCTCCGGCATCTCCAGATCCAGGATGATGACATCGGGATGTGCGGTTTCCAGCTTCTTCAGAGCAAACAGGCCGTTGATCGCCTTGGTCTCGACGACAAGGTTGGGGGTATCCTCGACAATGCGACCGATCACGTTGCGCATCAGTGCGCTGTCGTCAACAATCATCACGGAAATGGGATCCACGGCTCCTCCTTCAGTCCAAAAATTTTGTGTACATCACGGCCGATTCGGTTTTCATAAACTTGAAGCGGGTGTCCAGCCCAAACAGGCTTTCGGAATGTCCGATAAAAAGATAACTATGATTGCTCATGGAATTCCAAAATCGATCGATCACGTTCTTTTGAGCGGGCGCATCGAAATAGATCAGGACATTTCGGCAGAAAACCACGTCCACGTCCCTGAGGCCACTGTCGAACTTGAGATTGTGATAGTCGAAGGCGATCTTTGACTTGAGCGTGTCCCTGACCTGGTAGCCGTCCCCTACCTTGTCGAAAAAGCGCTCGATGTCCTGGGGCGGGACCCCCTCCATCTTCATTTCGGTATAAAAGCCCTGGCTGGCAAACATGAGGCTCTTGAGGCTCAGGTCCGACGCGGTGATCTTGTATTCAAAGCCCGGCGGCAGGTTCTTTTCCATCACCATGGCCATGGTATAGGGCTCCTCCCCAGTGGAACAGCCCGCACTCCAAAGACTGATTTTCGTTTTGCCCTTTTTTCGGTTCCGATCCACCAGATCCGGGATGACCACTTCGGCCAGGGCATCGAATTGCCCCTGATTCCGATAGAAACGGGTAAGGTTGGTCGTGACGCTGTCCAAAAAATCTTTGAGTTCCTGCGGGCTTTTCCGGAGAAGTTCCAGGTAGTCCTGGGGTTTGTCCAATTTGACGAGCCGCAGACGTTCCCGCAGGCGGCTTTCCAGGATGGGCCGGTTGGCCTCGGTGAAATGGATCCCGCTCTGATCGTACACCAGATTACGAAAATCGGTAAAAAGCTGATCGGTCAGGAGGGTTTCCATGTTCCTGACAATAATAAATGATAAATCCTGTTTTTGTCAGCAGCATCCCCGACCTTTTCCAAAATCCCACAACAGGGTAATCTGGTTACAAAAGGAGCGCCGATGCACTGGATACAAGCGGCCCTATTAGGCCTGGTCGAAGGCGTGACGGAGTTTCTCCCCATCAGTTCCACCGGCCACCTCATCGTGGTCTCGCGGTGGTTGGGTCAGGAGTCCGCCTTCACCGACATGTTCAACATCGTGATCCAGTTCGGAGCGATGCTGTCCCTGCCCTTTCTCTTCGGCAGGCGCCTGCTGACCCTGGACGGACAGGTCAGCCTGAGGGGGCTCTGGGGACTTTGGTCCCGAGTGGCCCTGGCAATCGCCCCTGCCCTTGTCCTGGGTCTGATCCTGGCCGACCCGATCCAGGCTTATCTTTTCCATCCCTATCCCGTAGCCCTGGCCCTCGCGGCTGGCGGCCTGGGCTTGATCCTGCTGGACCGCAGGGAATCCCAGACTGGCTGGGACTGGTCCGGACTGGATTACCGGCGGGCCCTGCTCATCGGGCTTTTCCAGTGCCTGGCCCTGTGGCCGGGAGTCAGCCGCAGCGCCGCCACTATCCTGGGCGCCCTCCTTCTGGGCGCCCATCGTAAGACAGCCGCCGAGTTTTCGTTTTTCATGGCCTTCCCGGTTTTGGGCCTGGCCTCCGCCTACAGCCTTTTCAAGTTTCTCCGTCACCCGGAGGCATCCGCCGCCATTGGGGCCGGGGATTGGATCGCCCTGGGCATCGGTTTTCTCGTCAGCGGATTGGTGGCCTTTGCCGCCTCGAAGTGGTTTTTGGGCTTCATTTCTCAAAGAAACTTCCAGCCCTTCGGTTTCTACCGCCTGGGGCTGGCGGTACTGGTGGCGGCGCTGACGTTTTTTGGCTAGGTGGATCGCGGGCGCTCCACCAGCTGGGCTATCGCCGAAACACCGGCTCCCCTGAGTCCAAGATCCGTGCGCGCTTCCTTCTGGCTGTGGCCCTGCAATACCTTCTTCCCGGCGCTCCCACCGTGTACTACGGTGATGAAGTGGGGATGACGGGGGGCGAAGACCCCATGAACCGCGGTCCCTTCCCCTGGCCCGATACCGGTGCCAACTGGGGCGACTGGTCCCTGCTTCAGGAGTTCCAGAACCTCGCCCGCATCCGACGGGAACGATCTGCCGCGCTGGTGATGGGGTCCGTACACTTTCTGGACACGCCCGGTCTGCTCACCTTTATCCGACGCTCGGAGGATGGGAAACAGGTCATCGTCTGTATCAACAATTCAGAGACGGAAAAAGAGCTGCGGATCGCACAACTGTCCCGGCCGGAGCCGATTGCCCCGCTGGCTTACCGACTGTTTTGATTTGTTGCATTCCCGTGATTTGAGTATCTTTCTCGTGCAACAATGGAGGAGTAATGCTCACCCGTAACCTTGACAGGGCTCGAGAGGCCTGGAAATCGAAAGACAGCCAGCTTTCCGCCCAAGCGCATTTAGGCGGCGGTCCCAAAGAGGGGCACAAAAGTGCCGGTAACTCGATCAAAAGCGCCGTATACGGCGGACTGGACGGTATCATTACAACCTTTGCAGTGGTCGCCGGGGTCGCCGGAGCCGAGCTGAGCGCCGGAATTGCCCTGATTCTGGGATTCGCCAACCTTTTAGCGGATGGGCTGTCCATGGCCATCGGCGACTTTTTGAGCACCCGCAGCGAAAAAGAGTTTCAGCGCACCGAACGCAGACGGGAAGAGTGGGAGGTCGACAACTGCCCCGAGGGAGAAAAGCTGGAACTGATCGAGCTTTACGAAGGCAAGGGGCTGTCCCGAGAGGACGCCACCCAGGTCGTGAATATTTTGGCCAAAGACAAGAAGGTCTGGGTGGACATAATGATGGTCGAGGAGCTGGGCATCCTCGAAGACGACGAACCTCCGCTCAAGAGCGCGCTGGTGACCTTCTTCAGCTTTGTCGCCTTCGGCCTGGTTCCCCTGCTCAGTTTCGTGGCAGCCGAATTTCTACCCGCGCTGAAGCAGCAGACTTTTCCCATTGCCGTGGGACTCACCGCGGGGACACTCTTTTTACTGGGTTCGCTCAAAACCCGTTTTACCGACATCGCTTGGTGGAAAAGCGGCCTGGAGATGCTCCTGGTAGGCGGTCTGGCGGCTGCGGCCTCGTTTTTTATCGGAATAGCGTTAAAAGGTTTGGCGTAACCGCTAATTTATTGAAAATACAATCGTTCAAGTCAATCGATCCTCCCACTCGGCGTCATTGGGCGCTGATCGTGCATTTTATTCAACATCTATACAGAGATTGCCAAAAAATTTTTTCTAAAAATAAAGGCTAGCATCGTATTTATATGTAAAAGGAATCGTTGATTCCTGGATTCTAAATATTCAAGGAGGTGCCACTATGACAAGATACAATTATCAAAAATGCGACTTGATGTCGCTCATGTTTCTCAAAATGCACTCGGTCATCAAAGCATTCAAGATCGAGGTCGCACTGACTTTGCTGAAAAAGCCCTGGAAAACTTTCCAATTGTACTACAATTTAGTCTGGAACCTCACACCCGACAGGTTACAGAACAGGATTCTCAGCCAGTCCAAGACCGGCAATTTGATGGATGACACGAGCGCATTGAAACTTAAAGGTTTATACCGGCAAAGAAAAGAGGTTTTTGATCTCCTGAGCGCTGAGAGGGCCAAATTGCCTAACTGGATCGAATACCCTCCTTTGGTCAAACTGAAAGAAATCTATGCTTTGGACAGGTCCGAGCTTTACATGATCATGGCCTTCCTGGCAGAGAAGCACACCAATGATGAGGAAAGTTCCTTATTCGGTGAACGTAAACCCGGTTTTCTCCATTATTTTATCAGGCATTACATGCGCCCCGGGGAGGTGGCGAAGGTTTTGTCTTCTGGAAGCAAGCTCCGGCGATATCAAATTATTACCGACGAAGATTCGGTTTTCAATTTGGATCTCGTCGAAAGTGTTTCCGATTATCTGGCGACCAACAGAGAGGAAGATCTCTTCCGAAACATCGGCAACCCATACAACGGACCGGTTTTCGATTTGCGGACCTTCTCCATACCTGAGGAGGACACGACGATCCTTAAATCCCTCCTCGATTCCAAATCGCCCTGCCAGATCCTGTTTTACGGCGAGCCGGGAACAGGAAAGACCAGTCTGGCCGTCTCCCTGGTATCCCATCTCAAGAAAAATGCTTACCTGATGGAGACGGGCAACTATGGCAAAAACAGTAATCGAATGTTCGCGATGGAACTGGCCGCCCTGAGGCTCAACCCAGAAAGCGATATTCTCATCATCGACGAAGCCGATTCCCTGCTCAACAACGGTCGTGACTCGCTCTTCACCAGCCTCGAGGACGCCATCCCGAAATCCTGGCTGACATTGTGGATGGAGCAATGTCCGCTCAAGGTAATCTGGATTGTGAACATCAACCAGAAAATGCTCCCCTCCATCAAACGGCGTTTCTCGTACAGTCTCAAGTTTTACAACATGAACGAAAATCAGCGTTATGCGATGTGGAACCACATCGTCGAAAAACAACGACTTCAAAGGTTCTTCCAGGATGAAAGCATCATCAATCAGCTCGCCAAGGTCTATCCCCTCAATTCAGGGTCGATCGACACCTGCCTCAAAACCTGGAAATTCTACTTGAAATCTCCCGAGTCCAAGTACACATCCATGGACCATAAACTAAATTATCTGCACCGAATCATACAAAACCACCTCAAGTTAGTGGCTGGATTGAACGTCGTCACGAAAAAATCCGAGCTGTGCGACCAATATTCTCCTAAACTCATCGAAACCGATGTGAACCTGGAAGAAGTCAAAAAAACCATCAGGAGCTATTTCCTTCACCGAGACACTTCGAATACAAGACGAGAAAGTTTTAATATCCTTCTCTCTGGCCCCCCGGGTACGGGCAAAACCGAATGGGTAAAGCACCTGGCCGAGAGTCTGGGGTACGACCTGGTGGTAAAACGCGCCAGCGACATCCTGGGGATGTACGTCGGTCAAACGGAGCGTCAGATCGCTGCCATGTTCCGGGAGGCCGAGAAGAAAAATTGTATCCTGTTTATCGACGAGGCCGAAAGTCTATTTTTCAGCCGCTCGATGGCAATGCGAAGCTGGGAGATTTCGCACACCAACGAATTGCTGGCCCAGATGGAGCGGTTCAACGGTGTTTTGGTCTGTGCCACCAACTACCTCGAGCGCATGGACCACGCGGTTCTCCGAAGATTCGTATGGAAAATTTCGTTTAAGCCCTTGACCCCGGAAAAAATGGTGAAGTTGCTCCGGCTTTACTTCTACAACTACAACCTCAGGGAAGAAGATTTTCAACAGGTGATCGACCGATTGCAAGGCCTGACCCCGGGAGACATCCGGTCAGTCTACACCCGGTTCAAATACCGCGATGATGTTAAGGGCGAGGACATCCTTGCGGCACTGGAGCAGGAGGTGGCTTACAAGCAAACTTCCCAGCCAAAAAAGGTGGGCTTTGCGTGAGCGGCCACGCGGGCAAGCCTGCCCATTTAACTGTGGGCGGGCACGGGGGCGTTCCGAAACCCCACCAGTTTTTTGGCAGCCTCGTCCCAGAGATGAAGGTGCAGGGCCTTGAAACTCTTGGTGAAGGTCAGGGGATTGGGCAGCCTGAGCTCGGGGGTGGCATCGTAGCAAGCCTGGAGATTATAGTTGGGAATGCGAGGACGCACATGATGGATATGGTGCAAGCCGATGTTGCCTGTGAACCACTGCAAGATAGGATGAAGTTTGTAGTGGCTGGAGCCGTCCAGGGCCGCCTCGATGTGGTCCCAGTCCTCGTTTCGTTCCCAATAACCCGGATCGAACTGATGTTGCACATAGAAGAGCCAGACCCCGGCGACCGAAGCGAAATAGAACATGGGAAGATGGATCAGCAGGACAGCGTCCCATCCCAGCAAGGTGCCCATAGCCGTCAGGAAGGCGGCAATCCCCAGATTGTTGATAAGTAAAGACGTCATGACCCGGGGACTTCGGTCCCCCAACGGCAAACGGTGAAGAATCAGAAACATGACCGGCGGATAAACCAGAAAGAGAAGAAAGGGATTTCGGAACAGCCGGTAAAAAAAACGGACACGAGGCGGCGCCTGCCGATATTCAGCAAGGGTCATGGTCCAGACATCTCCCACGCCGCGCCTGTCCAGGTTGCCATTGGTGTTGTGATGGATGCCGTGGCTCTGCCGCCAATCGTCGTAGGGGGTGAAGATCAAAACGCCCAATACGTGTCCCCAGAAGCCGTTGGCCCGAAGGCTTTTGAAAAATGACGCATGGGCCGTGTCATGGAAAAGAATGAAGGTTCTCACCATGAGCAGAGATCCCGGAAGAAGAATCAGCACGACAAGCGGATAGGGAAGAGCGGCCTTCAAGGCCAGGTACGCCAGCGTCCAAACGAGGACCAGAGGGAAAAGGGTGTTAATCAGTTGCCAGACGGCCTTACCAAAATTCGGTTGTTCGAACCGTTTGATTTCCCGCACCCAGGCAGGAGTGGAATGTGACATAGATAAAGTTAATACTATTCCGGCCGAAATCCTAGCGATTTCGCACTTTTTTTTCTCATTACCCTGGGACATTTGACGGTGCGGTGACTGTGGTTGAATTTCTGCCTTGCTTTAATTAAGATTTCCAACCAGGAGATTTTATGGCCTTCGCTCTTAATCTTTACCCCTGGATTTATGTCGCCAAATACGACGGCTCGAAATGGTCCGAGGAGTTTATCGAACAACCCCACCTTTCTCCCGACGAGGAGACAGCCCTTCCCCATGAGCGCCGTCAAGAGTTGATGACGCAACGCAACCACGTTCCGGGTCTTCCTTTGGTGAATTACACCACCCAATACGGCCTTGGCTGTTTTGAAGGACTCAAGGCCCTACCCCAAAAAGATGGGAGCCTTAAGGTCTTCCGACCGGACAGGAACGCACATCGCATGCATCGATCCATGGAAGGGTTGATGATGCCCGCCTACCCCGAGGACTTGTTCGTCAATGCCGTTTGCGAGCTGACCCGGCGCAACGCGCGGTTGGGCTTTCGCCCCGATTACGATCCTTCCTGGGAGGCCGAAAACTACCGCGACGGTCACGCCATCTACATTCGCCCCTTCACCTACTCGGAACCTGCCATCGGTCTGGGCATCAGCAAAAACCCCTGGGTAGTCATCATCCAGACCCCTGTCAGCTCGTATTTTACCTATCCCAACTCCAAGGCCGTGACCACCCACCGCTTCCGGGCGACTGTGGGCGGTACGGGTTGGATCAAATGCAACGCGAACTACGTGAGCGCCATCCTCGCCAAAAAGGAGGCCGAGGCCCAGGGCTACATGGAAGCGGTCTTCCTGGATGCCAAAACCGGAACCTTCGTGGAGGAGGGCAGCTCCTGTAACATTTTCTTCTATCTCCGAAACGGAAAACTGGTGACCCCGGATTTGGGGGACACCATCCTGCCGGGCATCACCCGGGCCAGCATCATTCAACTGGCGCGGGACATGGGACTCGAGGTCGAAGAACGGCGCATCGGCATAGAGGAGGCCCTGGAAGAATCCCAGGAAATCTTCGTGACGGGAACCGCCGCCGGAGTATCTCCCATCGAGAGCCTGACCCATCAGGGGCGTACCAACGTCCTACCCCACGGCGACAAGGGCGAAGTGGCTCGCAAGCTCCAGTCTACCCTCAAGGGAATCCAATACGGGGCCATCCCGGACAAGTACGGCTGGCTCTACGATGCCACCTGAGAGGTTCGCAGCACCGCGCGCCGCATCAGCACAAACATCGCTGCGGAGACCATCTGAGACAGGGCCACAAAGGCCAGGAGCGCAGGCGCCCCGAATTCGTACAAGAGGCCGGTAATCGATCCGGCCAGAAAAAGAGCCAGCCCGTAGCTCGCGTGGAAAATGCCGTAGCCGGTTCCTCGCTTGCTCACACTGGTGATATCGGCGATAGCGCTTCGCATCACCGACTCCTGAGCCCCCATCACCACCCCCCACAGAACGGCCGCGGCCAGGGCCATCAACGGCGAGGGGCCCGCGAAACCGGCCAGGGGGATGGGGAGACTCAACAAGGGAATTATTCCAAGGGTCATCAGGCCGCCGTGCCTCGTTTTTTTGATTTGTTTGAACCTGTCGTAAACGACGCCGATCACCAGTGCGGCCACCCCATCGATGGCCATCGCAATCGCATAAAAAAGAGCGATTTGCGAACCGTTCAGGATGCCGGCGGCCACGTAATGGTAGGACAGCAAGGGCCAACCCACAAAACCCAGCGTCGTGGTAAAACTGAAGAGATTGTACAGCCAGAAAATTCGGCCCAATCGATCCGGCGCTGGATCCTCGGTAGCCGGAGGTTCCAGGGATTGCGGGTTGGGAAGCCGGTAAAAAACAAAGAGAAGGAAAAGCATCAGGACGACAAAGGGTATCCAGAACCAGCCGTAGCTCGCCCGATAGGACTCGGCCCCCTCGCCCGTTGCGACTCCCAGCGCGACCGTAATCACCAGGGGACCCAGAAAACCGCCGAATTGATCGAGTGCCTCATGGATGCCAAAGCCCAGGCCGGTGCCGATGTGCCTGGCCGCCGAAGACAGGATGGTGTCCTTGGCCGGGGAGCGCAGTGCCTTACCCACGCGTTCCAGAATCATCAAAAGGGCCGCCACCTGCCAGACACCGGAGAGGGACAGCAAGGGCACCGAGGCAAGGAGCCCATAGCCGGCGAACACGAAGAACCAATACAGCCGGGTGCGGTCCGCCAGAAATCCTGCGGCCAGGCGCAGGAGGTATCCCAGGAACTCGCCCAGTCCGGTGATGATCCCTACCAGGGCGGCATTGAGTCCCAGAGTTCTAAGGTAGGCGGCGTTCACCGAACGGGCCCCCTCGTAGATCACATCCCCCAGGAGACTGACCACGGCAAACAGGAGAATGATTTGAGCAGCCAAACGTGATGCAGACTTCATGGCCCTACAGTACCCAGCCAGACGCCGCGGGACAAGACTTGCCCGCCCCCGCCCGAAAGACTACCCTGAATTCGTGAAGAAAAACACCCGGGTTTTTGTTTGCCAATCATGCGGAAAACAGGAATCGCGATGGCTGGGCCGCTGTCCGGCCTGCGGGGCCTGGAACAGCTTTGTGGAAACTCAGCTGACCGGTTTCGAGGCCGAAGGATCCCAGGAGCGGGAAATCGGAAGAAAGGTCGCCGGACTTACTCCCCTGGCGGACATCGACGTCACCGAGGCGCGGAGGCTGGGGACCGGTATGGCCGAGCTGGATCGTTGCCTGGGCGGGGGACTGGTCAAGGGGTCGGTGGTGCTCCTGGGTGGTGAGCCGGGCATCGGCAAGTCGACCCTCACCCTGCAGCTTTTAGACCGCCTTCAAACCGACCTTCCCCTGGTGCTGGTGGCCGGCGAGGAGTCCAGCGCCCAGGTGAAACTTCGTTCCAAACGGCTGGGCATCTCCCGCAGCGACATTCTGGTCATCGAGGAAACGCGGGTGACGTCCATCGAACAGGCGCTCCAGGACATCGAGCCTGGCTGCGTGGTGGTGGATAGTATCCAGGCGCTGCGATCTCCCGAGGCCGGCGACATTCCCGGAACCATCAACCAGGTCAAGTACGGCGCCTACGAACTGAGCGAGTGGGCGCGTCTGCGGGGCGTTCCTCTGATCTTCATCGCACACGTCACCAAGGGCGGGCTGATCGCCGGTCCCAAAACCATCGAGCACCTGGTGGATACGGTGTTGCAGTTCGAGGAGGCCGAGGCCGGTCTGCGATTGCTGCGAGCACTCAAGAACCGCTTCGGTTCGGTGGACGAATTAGGTCTGTTCCGAATGGAAGAGTCGGGCCTGACCGAGGTGCCGAACCCCTCCCAGGTTTTCCTGCAGAACCGTGATGGCCCCATGCCTGCGGGAACGGCGATCGCCTCCGTCATCGAAGGCAGCCGAGCCCTTCTGGTGGAGGTCCAGGCCCTGACCGTGAGCGCCAAGGCAGGTCTCGGGCGGGTGTCTTCGGACAAGATCGACAGCACTCGGGTCCAGCGGGTAGCCGCCGTCATCGAAAAGCACCTGGGTCTGAGCTTCACGGATCAGGATATCTACGTCAACGTGGGCGGCGGTCTGCGTTTGTCCGAGCCTGCCGTGGACCTCCCCCTTGCCCTGGCCCTGATCAGCGCACGAACCCAGCGCCCCCTGCTGCGGGGACTCTGTGCCGCAGGCGAATTGAGTCTGGCTGCCGAGGTCCGCTCGGTTCCCGCCCTGAAACGACGGCTCAAGGCAGCCGTGGATCTGGGTATGAACCTCCTGTTGTGCCGGGGGGAGGCGGAAGAATTTGTGCAACCTGTCAAACGCCTGAACGAAGTGCTCGCCTTTCTGACCGAATCGAGTTCGGGAAGGCCCTAGCGAAAAAAGAAGTTCAGCCAGCTGGTTCCCGTCAAAAAGGTTCCGGCAATGACGCCCAGAGAGGAAAAAAACATCACCACGAGGATGTGACTGATTCTGTTGGTATAGATCCCCTTTAACGAAGAGACGTCCTCCTGAAGGCGGCGAAAGTCACCGACACGGGGCTTGCGGACCCAAAGTTCGCAAAGACCGGTGAACATGCCAACGCCCAGCAAGGGGTGAAGAGCGGTCACGGGGGCGGTGAGGAAACCGACCAGGATGGTCAGCGGATGGGCCAGGGCCAGGAGGGAACCCAGGGCTGCCCCGCCGCCGGTCCAGAGGCTCCAGGTGCCCAAAAGCTTGAGAAAGCCCTCCCAGCCCTGGCTGTAAAAGCCATAGGCCATCAGACCCACGATCAGGACAGGAAGCGCCCACGCGAGAAGGCGGCCACCCCACCCCGGCGGCGGAACCTGGAGGAGTTCTTCGCGGTTGGGCAGGGGCTCGCCTCGGGCAAAGGCTTCCAATTTTTGCCGCATTCCCGCCAGATGCCCCGCCCCGACCACGCACAGGATTCGGCTTCCGGGTGCCTCCCAGGCGCCGAGGGCGAGCAGGGTGTCGCGCTCGTCAATGAGGACGGTCTTGGTTTTCGGGAGCTCTCGCGCCAGCTCTTCCATCATTTTGTCGAGACCGCTGCCCCTCTTGAGCTGTTCGATTTCCTCTTTTTTGAGCGGGGTGTTGTCGAAGGCTGAACCCAACAAAGCGGCCAGGAGTTTTTGCTGCCCCCAAAACCCGGACTTGATCCACGCCCTTCGTAGCGTGATGCCCACCTCGCGATCGATCAGCGAACAGGGCACACCCTGGACCTCGGCAGTTTCTACCGCCTCGAGCATATCGCGGCCGGCCTGGCTCTGGAGGCTGGCCCCGGCGCGCTTTTGAAAGCCGGCAAGGACCAGGTTGGCCAGCATCATCAGGCCCTTACCCTGACGGATCACCTGAGCGATGTCGATGGATTCCCACGCGGTCGGGTTGCGCAGGCTGTTCAGCCGCCCCTTGTCCAGTTCGACACAGACCCGATCCGGCCCCCAGGTCGCGATGGCCTCACGGACCTCCCGGACGCTATCTTCACCGACGTGGGCGGTCCCCACCAGCAGGAATCGTCTCCCGCCGAGTTCCAGTTCGATCTTGTTTCCCTCGCTCACGGCCGGGCCGCCATCACCCGCGCCATGGCGATCTCCGGGATGTTTTTCAAACGGGACTCGCCAACCTGGCGCCACACCGCTCGGGCACTCTGGGCCTGACCGAGGGTCGAATAAAGATACCCCAGATAAAACTGTACCCGGGTTTTGACAATTTCATCCGTCTCTCGTTCCAGGAGGGTGTTCATGGCGAAGGTGGCCCTGGGATTGTTGATGAACCGGAACAGCTCCTGAACAAGTTCCTGATTTCGGTAATTGGCCACTGCCCGATTGAGCACCTGGGTGGCCTCCTGCTGTCGTTGCAACCGGATCAACGAAAGGGCATGAATGACCGGGAAGGCCCATTCCCCGGGATATTGTTTGAAAGACTCCTCGGCCATCCGGATGGCGGTAGGAAAGTCTCCGAACACGAAGCTAAGAAGGGCAAAACTGGGGTAAATAGGGTCGTATTCGGGTTTGATCCGATAAGCCGCCTTGTAGTCGCGGTAGCTCTCTTCGAGCTTGCCCTGGCTCTCCAGGATTTCTGCCCGATACACCAGTCCGAAAAAATTTTGAGGGTCGATGGCCAAAAGCTGGTTCAAGTCATCCAGGGCTTGTTCGCTTCGATAAAGAGTCCTGTGGCGGAGTCGGGCCCGATCCAGAAGGTGCCAGGGATCCCCGGGACTCAACCGAATGGCGTTGCCGATCGCCTCTTCTGCGGCTTGCGGCCTCTCCAGTTTGATCAAAACCCGGTGACGGATCGAATGCCAGGCATCGTTGTCCGGCTCGAGCTGAATCGCTTCGTCGATGCCGGAGAGGGCTTGCTGATTCTTGTTCTCCTGGAGGTCGATTTGACTCATTCCCGCCAGGGCCTCGGCAGTGCGGCCGTGCTGCAAACTCCGTTGAAAAAATTGCCGTGCCTCGCCGATTTTGTTCTGTTCCAGGTAGGCCCACCCCAGGGCTGCCAGAGGCCGGGGATCCTGGGGGTAGGCCGCAGCCCACCGGCGAAGGTAATCGATTTGTTGATTCGTGTTTCCTTCGATTCGGGCAAAGAGCGCCAGCACCCTCAGGGCCTCGGGGTTGTTGGGTTGGGCCTGCAAGGCCTGGAGATACTGACGCCGGGCATCCTGCTGTCTGCCCTGGCTCAAGAGTACGGCACCGTAGACCACCCTCTCCTCGGGAATCAGGCGCTGTTGGGAATCCTCGCGTTCGAACACGTCCAGCGCACGCTTGAAGGCTTCGGGAGTGTCCAGGTTACCGATTTCATCGAGCACACTGGTGCGCGCCGTCGCCAGCGCGTTGGCGGGCGGAGGCTCCGGGGGTTGAACCGGCGGAGAAGGAAGGGGCTCGCGCGCGGGCGGGGCGCCGGGACAGCCCCACAAAAAGGCAAGGGCTGCCATAACGACAGACTTCACGTTCGGTGACTTCATACCTCTTCCATCATACCGACCGCACAGGGAGGGTTCAAGGTTGGCACAAACTCATCAAAAAGGTATGATAGGCTCATGATCAAGAGCAACCCGCTACGATACCTTCTGTTCCCTTTGACCGGGCTTGCCCTCGTGCTTTCGTTGATATTGATCCAATTTTCGGGTAAAAGCAGTATTTCGCATCCCTTTGGCCCCTTTACCGTTACGGGAGCGGCCCCCTCGGCCCCGGGATCGGATGGGGTCTCGGATTTCAACCTCTCGGGACTGGGTATCAACTTTTCCTTCAAGGGAAACAGCCCGCTGATCCTCCAAACAGCCGACAACACGGACCGCAACCTCCGGGCCAAGAGTTACAGCCTGTCGGGAAACACACTGACGGTGGAGTTTCAGTATAACCTGAGGCTCCGCTTCGAAATGTCCGATCAAAAGCGCCTCCAGGTCCACATTTCACTTCCGCCCGAGCTCGAGGGAAGCCGACTCATCCGCATCCCCTTCAAATCGGCAGATCTCATACCCGACTCCAGCGGGCTCAACCTGCCGGTTGCCGAGCTTCGCGGCGGCAATCAACGATACTTCCTCATCCTGAACGGAGCTGGAGACGGCATCAACATCGATCGCGGCTACATCGAAATGGTCTCCCTCGGGAATCGCTTTCCTTCGTTTACCATCCTGCCGGCCCCGCCGCGCTATCTCCACGCCGCCGAATACTGGATGGGAGATCGACCGGAGAATATCGAATCGATCATCGATCAAGCCCGTAACGTCGCTTATCAGGGGTGGCGTTTCAGTCGGCGCAGGGGCAATGAGGGATGGGTCACCGACTCCGAAGCGCCGCGTATCGATCCATCGATCGTGAGTACCCTTCTCAGCGAGGCCTCCCATCGAAACCAATTGGAAACCGTATGGGCCGAACTCGGCAACAACGCCAACAACTGGAAAAGCCTGGACAACCTGGAGACTGCTGCCTACACGGGGGACATCGTCCAGGCCTGGGCTCGACGAAAATCGACCCAGGAGCGAGCTCTCAGCCAGGCTCTGCAGGGTAATTGGACCCTCTGGACCGAAGACCCCACCCTTTTGCGCGACTTTTATTTCATGTCCGATCCCGATACCTTCCAATCGGTTTGGAATCGGTTCATCAATCGTCAAGCGCTGACCGCGGAGGAGGCGATCGCTCGTCTGGAGGCAGTTTTCCTCTTATCGGGAGTCCTCGACTCGGAGGTCTGGAATCGTCAGATCCGTGCCCTCGTGCTGGCCGCGGTTCCCTGGCTAACCCGGGCACCCAACAATCTCATCCTGGTGAAAAACCAACGAGGCTTTTTAGACTACTCGCTAAGCCTGCGGCTGGCGGCCCTGCTTTATCGGTGGGAGGACACCTCGGACAAACAAATATCCTACAAGGTCCTTGGCGGGGTAATTTTAGGCAAACTTCTCAGCCAGGCCAACGGAGGATTTTTGCCGCGTGTCCTGATTCCCGCCGATACCGACTATCGGGTGGAAGGTCGGTTCGGATTGGAGGAGGGGGCGCGCGTCCTGTTTCCGACTTCCAACCGTCCGCGTTTTCTTCCTCTGCCCAGCCTTCCGGGTGGTCTTGCCTTTGTGCGGCCCTCGGTGTCCATCGTCGTCAGTTCCGCCAGCCTCAGGATTCAATCCACCCAGTCTCCGGGCCTGCCTCAATTCATCGTCATCCAGGGTGTGCCGCCCTTCGAATACGTGACCCTTCACGGTATCCGCTGGAGGAGCGACCCCTCCTTTCAAAGTTACTCCGATGGCTGGCTCTACGATTCCGCCTCCCGCACGTTCATGGCGAAAATCACCAACCGAGCTTCAGTCTCCGAAATCGTGATTCAATTCGGACCGACAAACTAATGGACCCCTCCCTCATTCGCAGGATATTGCACGACATCAGGAATGGCCTGGCCACCATCCATGGATACACCCAGATCCTTTTGCGTGAGGACATATCCAAAGAGGATTCCCGGCGGTTTGCCGAAATCATCCTGGAACGGACCGACGACCTGAATCGCATCATCGTCGGTCTCAACAACATCACACGGGATTTTCAGCCCTACTCCGTCACGCCGCTCCCCTTTTTCAGCCTCTTCCAAAAATGGAAACAAACCTCCTGTTTTGCCCAAGGTACCACTTTCACCGAAGAGATCGAACCGGAGTTCGCCCTCCCCCTGCCCGCCGATCGGATCAAGTCCCTCCTGAACGAACTGGGATCGAACACCCAAAGGTTTTGTCCCCAACCGCAACAGGTTTTTCTCAAGGCTGAAGGAAAATGCCTGATCTGGAAGGACAATGGGCCTGGAGCGCCGCCGGAAAGTCTCCCTCAGATCGGGCAGCCTTTCAAGAGTTTCCCTAATCGGTGTTGTCTTACACCAGGCTTGGGGATTGGCCTTGCGCATTGCCGGAGGCTCATCGAAGAGGCCGGAGGCAAACTGGGTTTCGAATCCAGCGACACGGGCTTCCTGGTCCGGGTAGAGTTTTGATGCCGAGCGATTCAGCTGGCGAAAAACACCTCGGCGGCGATGTTCGAATCCCTTACCCCATGACGTTTCAGGTAATCGGTGAGCTTTCGGGCGAGACTTCCATGCCCGCAGACCGCGTACCGAGCGTTGGGGTCTACCGGAATCCGCTCCGGTGTGATCCTTCCCGAATGCCATCCTGGGGCTGTTTCCCCACTGACGAAAAGATGCAGGTTGCAAACGCCCTTCAAATACTCCACCTCGACGGCGTCCTCTCGGTAGCGCACCCCGTAGTACAGGGCCAGAGGAGGCTGATTGGGCCGATACCTCAAAGCGCTCAAAAACGGACTGATGCCCGTACCGGTTGCAATCCAGATCATGTCCCCGGGGCGGCCGAGATCGAGTTGCGGTATGGGTGGGGTGGTGCCCAACTCAGTCCCCAATTCGCAACTCGCTAAATAGCTGCTGACGTACCCGCCCGGCAACAATCGAATCAGAAAGCCCAGATGGGGTCCCTCGGGGGAACTCGAAAGGCTGTACGGACGGGCGGTGACCCGATCCGGAAGGACGATCAGGGTGGAATCTCCGCTGTGAAATTCCCAGGTATCCCGTTCCAGAAAGATCTCGAAAACCCTCGGCGAATACCAGCGGCGCTCAAGTAGCCGGGGCATCGTCCAGCCAGCCGATCTGTTGCAAAACACGAGGAACCTGATCGAGGTGTTCCACCACCGCCACCGGCTGCAAATGGGCGGGGAGGAGTGTTTCCTTGATGTCGAACCAGATGGAGGGCAGCTGGGCATTTGCCGCCCCCTGGATGTCGGAAGCCGGACTGTTGCCAATCATCAGAGCAGGTGTGCCCTGAGGAAAAGACGACACGGCGATTTGGAAGATTCCGGCCGAGGGCTTACCGATCCCGTGATCGCCGCTGATCGTCAGTGAATCGAACCAGGATTCCAGTCCCGCGGCCCTGATTTTGAAACGCTGAAGATCGGGTGCGCCATTGGTCAAAAGCCCCAGATAAAACCGGGGCCGCAGCCACGCCAAAAGCTCTTTGGCCCCGTCGACCCAAACCACTCGGGACCTTCGTTTTTCCGTAAATATCTGCGCATAGGTCTGGGCCTGGGTGGAGGCCAGGGGTCGGGCAAGACGATCCAGGGTCTCCTGCCACACGACCACACGGTAATTTGCCGCAAGCCTTGACAAGCTTTTAAGGTTCGCATCACTGCCCTGGAACTCCCCCCACAGGCCCTCCCCCCAGCTGATGCCGATTTTGCGTGTCCAGGGAAAGGTGGGCAAATCTTCCCAGAGCTGTCGCGCTACGGCACTGAAGGTTTGGACGAACAAGTCGGGATTTTCCGGAAAAACGCCCTCGGCAGCCATGGCGAAGAGGATGTCGCGGTTGACTCGTTCCTGATAGATCAGGGTATCATCGAGATCCAGGAGAATGAGGCGCCGCACCATGGCCCCATCTTAGTGAAGTGTTGGGGATTGTCAATCAAAACCCGCTTGCTCAAGAGCGCAACTTGGTTTAGGCTCCAGGTGTGGACGATATCAAAATCTTTCCCGGGAGCTCCAGCCGCCCCTTTACCGAAAAAATCGTACAGAACCTCGGCGTGGAAATTGGAAAGTGCGAAACCCTGAACTTTAGCGACGGCAACACCTTTGTGCGGATTCACGAGTCGGTTCGAGGCAGGGACGTGTTTCTGGTCCAAAGCATCGCCTTGAGGCCCAATGATGAGTTTACCGAAGCCTTGTTCTACCTCGATGCCTTCAAACGAGCCAGTGCCGCCAGCGTCACCCTGGTCATGCCCTACTTCGGCTACGCCAAAGGGGATAAGAAAGACGAGCCCCGGGTAAGCATCCGCGGCCGGGTCTGTGCCGAGTGCCTGGAGTTGGCCGGAGCCGACCGGGTGGTGGCCCTGGACCTCCACAGCCCCCAGATTCAGGGCTTTTTCAAGAAGCCCGTGGACCACCTCTATGCACTTCCGGTGTTCACGGAATATCTGAGAAAAGTCCCCCTGGAAAACCCGGTTTTGGTCAGCCCGGATACCGGCTTCATCAAGCAGGCGCGCCTCTACTCCGAGGTGCTGGGTTGGCCCATGGCCATCGGCGACAAGGTGCGGCGCGACCACTCGGAACAGGCCCAGATTATGGACATCATCGGCGATGTGAAAGACAGAGACGCCGTGATCGTGGACGACTTTGCGATCAGTGGCGGCACCCTCCTCGAACTGGCACAAGAGCTGAGGCGGCGCGGGGCCCGCCGTATTTTGGGAGTCTTGAGCCACATCCTCATGAATTCCAGCGGTATCGAACGCTTGAATCACAGTCCCATCGAAACCCTGCTCGTGACGGACTCGGTGGCCAATCCTCACATCGGCCTCAGCCCCAAAATCGTCACCCTGAGCGTGGCCCCGCTGATGGCACGTGCTATCCGGAGCATCGCGCGGCGAGAGAGCATGGCCCAACTCTTCAAAGAGCTCTGACCGCCCTTGCATTGGCTCAAAAAAATCGACTACATGGCCTCGAGAAAAGGAATGTTTAATAGATTCATGCCGTTGCGCAGGGTTTGTAACACGGCCCCTGAAAGCCGCAACCGAGCGGCGGTCAAACCGGGCTCCTGACCCAGGATGGCACAATCGTGGTAAAACCGGCTGTAAGCTCGTGCCAGGTTGTAGAGGTAATTGGCCACCTCCGAGGGGTCGTAGTGGAGGGCGGCAGCCTCCACCACCCCAGGGAAACGCTCGAGTTCCCGAAGCAGGGCCCATTCCTGGTCGGTGTCCAGAAGATCCCACCGAGGATTCGTTTCCGAGGCCTCTCCTGCTTTTCGTCTCAAGGAGCTGAGCCGTGCGCCCGTATACTGCAAGTAGGGGCCGGTGTTGCCGTTGAAGTTAAGCGATTCCTCGGGGTTGAAAACCATGTCTTTGGTCGGGCTTACCTGAAGCAGGAAATAATTCAAGGCTCCCAGGGCGATTTTTTCGGCGGTTTGATCCGGATCGTCGAGCTCGCCTTCCCGGTCTTTCGCGCGAATCTCGGACAGTGCCTCCTGGGCCAGTTCATCGAGCAAATCGTCGGCATCTACCACCGTCCCCTCCCGGCTCTTCATCCGGCCCTCGGGTAAATTCACCATGCCGTAGCTCAGATGGTAAAGCTGGTTAGCCCAGGTGTTTCCAAGCTGGCGCAACACCTCGAACAGCACCTTGAAGTGGTAGTCCTGCTCGTTGGCCACCACGTAGACCAGCCGATCGAAGGGCCAGTCCCGGTATCGCCTCAGGGCGGTGCCGATGTCCTGTGTGAGGTAGATACTTGTCCCATCGGCACGGAGCAGGACCTTTTCCGCATTTTGGGGGGCCTGCGGATTTTCCTTCCAGGGGAGCCGGGCGACGATGGCCCCATCCTCCCGCCGATGAAAGATTCCTCGGTTCAACCCCTCGAGGACGTACTGTTTGCCGTCCAGGTAGGTCTCGCTTTCCTTGTAAACCTTGTCGAAAACGATCCCCGTCCGCCGATAGGTCTCTTCGATACCGGAGATGGCCCAATCGTTCATCAACGACCAAAGTTCGCGGACTTGGGTGTCCCCTGCCTCCCATCGACGTAAAAGTTCCTGGGCTTCTTGCTCGATCCCGGGGTCCTGCTGTGCCAGCTGGGCATAGCGAACATACCAGTCTCCCACGTAATGGTCGCTTTTTTTGCCCACACTCCGGGGAGTTTGCCCCCCACCCTCTTTTTGGTAGGCGAGCATGCTTTTGCAGATGTGGACCCCGCGATCGTTGATAAGATTGACTTTCAGCACCACGGCCTTGTTGTAAGCCAGGATGCGGCTAATCGATTCTCCCAGGGCGTTGTTGCGTAGATGCCCAAGGTGCAGGGGCTTGTTGGTGTTGGGACAACTGAATTCGACCATGATCCTTTGCCCCTCCAAAGCCGAGGTGCTGCCGTACGCGTCACCCTCAGATTCGACCTTTTGCAAAATTTGCGGATAAACCTCCGCCCGCCGTAAGGCCAGGTTGACGTAAGGGCCCTCGGCCCTGATGAATCTCGCCAGACTGGCAAATCGTTCCTGCAGCAGAGTTTCCAATTCCTTTGCGAGCAGGTTGGGGGCGGCCCGAAACGTTTTGGCTAAGGCAAAAAGCGGAAACGCCAGATCCCCCAACTCCATTTTCGGCGGGACCTCACTCACGATGGGCCACCCCCCATCCGGCGGCGCCACCTGCCGCCGGTGGGCAAGTACGTTCAAGCACTCGAGCAGTCGTTCCTTCCAGACGGCTTCGGCAATTTTCATACAGACCAGTTACCAGGAAATACTCAAAAAGGTCAAGCCTATTCGTGCACCGGCTCGAGTTAGCCTTGCGAAAACAGCACAACGGGCGTAACATGAATTAAGGTGACCCGCATTCAGACCATCACGCAAAAAACAGGTAATTTTATCGGCACCTTGGGGAGTGCCCTACTCATTATCACACCGCCCATCTTCTTTGTCGTTTTTTCGATTATCCTTGCGTGTCACGCAGAAAACACAGACGTAAAAATCCAGGCGGGTTACCTTGACTTGACGGAGTGGGCGCAAAACCCAACGATTGTGCGGCTTCGTGGTGAATACGAGTTTTTGGGACCGCAGGGGATAACCTACCGTCAAGTTCCCGACCAGTGGACGGACGAGGAGGCAGGGGCCCAAAATGGTTTTGGCTACGGCATCTATCGTTTTCGACTACGGCTTCCCACATATCGACGCTGGGGCCTGAAAATTTTGACCGCCGCCACATCCTGGCGGCTCAAGATCTTCGGAAAGGAAGTTGCCCGTGCCGGCAACCCCCATCCCGACCCGGCCAAGGCGGTACCCGAGTACAAACCCGCCATCGTCCTCTTGCCAGAATCGGAACTTCTCGATATCGAAATTGAGGTATCCAACTGGGAGTATCGGGTCGGGGGACTCTGGCGCGCACCCGAGGTCGGGCCTTACGGATTACTTCGGCAATCCCAGAATACCAAGGACCACCTTTACATTGGTTTGGCCCTAACCTTGTCCAGCCTTGCCATTCTTTGCCTCGTTGGTTTTGGTTATTTCCCGGAATTTTTCTCCCTGCTGTATTTCTCGATATTGTGTTTGATTTTCGGTTTGCGTGCCCTCGTGACCGGGGATTACCTGATCGTCCAATTCTTTTCGGGTATGAGCTTCGATTTCATAATCCGATTGGAATATCTGACGATCTACATTGCAGTCCCAGCCATCATTCTTTTTATCACGGAAATTTTGAAAAATTTGCCCAAACGGCTTTGGTTACGCAGAGCAGCCCTACTCTACATTCCCCTTTTGGCCGCTCTTCCCTTCCTGCCCTTGCCCATCCTGACGCGAACTTTAGCTGCGGTGGGCCTCATCAACCTCATTCTATCGCTCACCATGGTGTTCTATCCCCTGGTACTTCTCTCCCAAAAGAGCTCTTTTACTATTTTGACAATCTTTTCCGGCGGCTTGACCCTTTTTCTCACCCTGATCAACGACTTCCTGCATAACAATTTCATCATCCAATCCACCAATCTTTTGCCCTGGGGTCAATACGTGTATTGTCTGATGCTCGGATTGGTGATCCTCCGCGAAACGGCCCAAAAACACCGGGAAAACAGGGTCTTGTCGGATAATCTGAAAAAGACCAACCAGAGCCTGCTCAAGGAAATAGAATACAACGAGTCCGCCAAGTTGGAGGTTTATCACCAGGTTCGCAACAGTCTTCAAATCATCAACAGCATTATCAATCTGGATCATGCAAAGTTATCCAACCCCAAAACCAACATCCAGGCTTTGAAGTCCCTTCAATTGAGAATTTCGGCCCTCGGCCTTGTCCAGGAGAAAATCCTGGAATCCATCCTTATCGACGAAATCGCGCTTGTCCCCTATTTTTCTGAGATTCTCAGTCTCATCCGTCGCAATCTTTTTACCAATGACGTCCAGGTGGAATTACGCGACAGCGGACCCCCAATCCTTCTTCCCAAAAGCCAGTGCCGCGACCTCAGCATGATCCTGATCGAATTCATCATCTACCTGTTCGAGAATCTTTCCGAAATCCAATCCATCGAGGTTCAGGTGATCAACACGAACAACGGCCGTTTTGAATGCACGTTTGAATTGAAAGGCAAAATCCACTACGGCGATGAGGGAACCTGCGAAGGGATCAACATCACCATCATCGAAAGCTACTGTATCAAAAACAATTTCCGCTACGAATTAAACTGCGGTGAGGAACTCACCTCCCTGAAAGTCATGAACTAATACCTTGCTCAATCAGTTGAATCAAGCGATCCATACTCACCGGTTTGTTCAGAAAGGCGATGGGTTTGACCCGATCCGCTCGGGAACGGGTTTCGGGGTTACTGTACGCGGTCAGGAAGATGATGGGTAACTGCGAAAAGGCGCGGATGCGCATGGCGGCATCGATACCGTCATTGTAACTTTGCAGCTTGATATCCATAATCACCAAATCCGGGTGAAATTCTTCCACAGCCTTGAAGATTAGGTCAGCAGAAACGACGGGATCGGAAACCGTGTACCCCTGCCGTCTAAGATTTTGTACCAGTTCCAGGCCAATGAGCGGCTCGTCCTCAACCACCAAAATTCGCTTTTCGGAAGCCATGAAGATCACCTCTATCTCTAGAATAATCTATTTCTCGATTTGTTCAACGTACCAGCAGGGCTGCCTGCCGGCGAAAATGATCTTCGAGCACCAAACAAGCCATGGCCTCGACCACGGGTACCAAACGGGGACAGATGCACGGGTCGTGACGGCCGTGGGTCTCGATGGTCCGCGGCCGCCCGTGAATGTCCGTCGTTTTTTGCGGTTTGGATATACTCGAGGTGGGTTTGACGGCGCACCGAAAAATGATTTCCTGGCCTGTGCTGATTCCGCCCAGGATGCCGCCGGCGTTGTTGCTGAGCCAGCCATTTTCATCGCGACCGTCGTTGTGTTCGCTCCCACGCATGGCGGCGGCCCGGAACCCGCTCCCCACCTCGAATCCCTTGACCGCGCCCAGGCTCATGATAGCCTTGGCCAGGTCGGCCTCCAGCTTATCGAAGACCGGATCCCCCAAACCGGGAGGCACCCCCTGGATCCGGCACTCCACAATCCCACCGCAACTGTCGCCCTCGGCCGCCAGCCTTTCCACCAGATCCACCATGCGTGCCGCCGCCTCGAGATCACAGGCCCGCATAGGGTTCTTTTCAATCACTTCGAAATCACAGTTCCGGCATTCGATACCGCCGGCCATCTTGGTGTATGCCACGATGCGCACACCGCGGGCCTCGAGGAGCTTGCGGGCCACAGCCCCGGCGGCCACCCTTCCACTGGTTTCTCGGCCTGAGGCACGGCCACTCCCGCGGTAATCCCGAATACCGTACTTGGCGAGATAGGTGAAGTCGGCATGGCCAGGACGAAACATTTCCTTGATCTCGTCGTAGGCCTCCGGTTTCTGGTCCTTGTTGTACAAAATCATGAGGATTGGGGTGCCGGTGGTTCGACCTTCGAAGACACCCGAAAGGATATGAACCATGTCAGGTTCTTTTCGCGGTGTGGTTACCGAGCTTTGACCGGGCTTGCGCCGGTCGAGCTGCTTCTGCACATCCTCTTCCGAAAGCTCCACTCCGGGGGTCATCCCATCCAGGACCACCCCGACTGCACCTCCGTGGGACTCCCCAAAGGTCGTGATACGAAAAAAATGCCCAAAACTGCTACCCGGCAAAACCCGCCTCCTTCCAATCGATGATTTCTTCGACGCATTCGTCGATCGAGCGCCCCCCCACCTTCAAGATGCGCGGGGCGTAGGATTCGGCCATCTCTCGGCGACGAGCGGCCATGGTCATGAAACTTTCTCTGGGATTTTGGGGATCGAGAAAACTGGGAAGTCCGCCTTGCCGGATTCGTTCGTACAGCACATCCCAATCCTCCTCCAGCCAGATCCAAACTCGGTTCGAACAACCATCCAGAATCTTCATCGCCGCCGAATTTTCAACAGTCCCTCCGCCGAGCGCCAATACCAGGGGCGGAGGGCAAGCTCCCAACCGGCTGGCGGCCCGCCTCTCGTAATCCTGAAAAACGTCCCGACCCGATTCTTTGAAAATGGCGCGGGGGTTTCTCCGATCGGGATCCTCCTCAGAGATCATCTCGTCCAGGTCGTAGAACGGCCAGCCCAGGCGGCGGGCCAATTCCTGGCCGACGCTGCTTTTTCCGCTATGCTTCAACCCGAACAAAAATAGACGAGTCACGGCTTAAAAAATTAACCTAACCGAACAATGGGGTCAATGATGCCCTTGCACGCCACTCGGCAAGCTCTTAAACTGGAAATATGGCCTCGGAAGATGCACCGCTCGTTTTTGCCAGTGAAACACCACGGCCCGCCGCCCCTGCCTCCACCTCCAACTGGAAAATCCTCATTGCCGACGATGAACCCAACGTCCACCTCGTGACCCAGCTGGCCCTCGGAGGTTTTCAATTTATGGACAGGGGACTCGAACTCCTTAACGCCTACAACGAGGCAGACGTCAAACGGATGTTGGCCGAACATACGGACATCGCCCTCATCCTGCTCGATGTCGTGATGGACTCCCTTCACAGTGGCTTCGACCTCGTCCGACATATCAGAGAAGACCTGGGCAATAAAAACGTTCGCATCATCCTGAGAACCGGTCAGTCGGGTCACGCCCCCGAGGATAAGGTCATCATCGATTACGACATCAACGACTTCAAGGACAAAACCGAGCTGACGGTTGCAAAACTCAGGACAGCCATCATTTCCAGCCTTCGCAGTTACTGGAACCAGGTCCTTCTAGACCAGTCTTTGGAATACCTGCAGCATGTCATCGACCAGACATCGAGCTGCTTTATCACGGTGGACGCTCGTCTGAATGTAAAACTCTGGAATCAGGCAGCAGAACGGCTCTTTGGAGTTTCTCGACACGATGCCGTAGGAAAATCGCTCTATGATATTCACCCTTTGTTTCACAGTATCGAATTCCTGATTCAGGATAGTTTCCAATCCGAAACAACCTCGGAACATCGTCGTGTGCCTTTTCAGGAAAAGGGAAATCATTTGATCGACCTAACCCTGACACCGATGAAGAACCAATCCGTAAAGGAAATCCTGCTGCGCATCGATGACGTCACAAAAGTCAAACGCAAAGAGGAACAAATCAGCTTCATCGAAAAGGTTCACGCAATCGGCAACATCAGGCGTATCTGGTCGGACTACCTCTCTGAAAGCAAGACCGAAATGGCAGGTTTGTTGAAATCTCTCGAAGATTTGCCCATCGATCAGTTAAGGCGAGGTTTGTCGAACATTTATCAGCGTCTTCAGAATACACCTTTCACATCCGTGGAAAAAGCCTCTCAAAAATCCACGAAATTCCGGCCTATTCCGTTGGAAACTTTTTTGGACGGTATACTTAAAACATTGGAGCACCCAACAGAGGTCAGCGTCGTCTTCGACAACCGTGAAACAAACGCAACAATTTTGGGTGAGCACATTCTCCTGGGTGACGCGCTGCACTCCTTTCTGAAACAGATAATAAATCTCAACGATCCGCCAAAACAGATAGCTCTGAGCATCGATAAAAAATATTTTTCGGACGATATGGGAAAATTACTTGGCCCTGTACGTGAAAAATCTTATCTCTGCCTCGAAATATCCCTATCACCACCAAAAATCCCTGGAATCCAGGATGATAGTTTCGAGATCCTTTCGGAAGACCCGGTACTACAAAACTTTTATTTCAGCTTTGGCAATCTATATCAAATCGTCTTGGACCATCGGGGCTTTTTGGAAATGGAAAGTGACGAGGGGATGATAACCGCGATCAAAATCTATCTGCCAGAAGAATCCGGTCACCAGGTATCTTCACCTGTCGGTAGGTTAGGTTTTGCAAAGGGTAGCGGAACCATCGTCGTCTGCGACGATGATGGGTTAACACGACAGGTCACGGCCAGTATTCTCGGTCAGGCCGGCTTCGATGTCCTGACGGCCAGGAACGGTAACGACGCACTCGATATCCTCAGGAAAAACAAGGATGTCTGTCGTCTTGTCGTCCTGGATTTGCTCCTCCCCGGTATCGAGGGCAGCCAGGTTTACGAACAAATCCGGGATTTGGCCCCAAAAATTCCGGTCCTGTTTTCTTCGGGTTTCGGGAAAAACGAAAAAGTTCAAGAGGCTTTGCGCGGCGAACAGGTCGGCTTTTTGCAAAAGCCCTTCACGATGGAGCAATTGTTGGAAAAAGTCTTCGATATTCTCGGAGAAAATCAGTCAGGGTATCGCTGACTAACCTGTTGTAAGTTCGGCAAAACTTCAAAAAAGATGTCGAGAAACTCGGGGTCGAACTTGGTACCGCGTAACTTTTCCATTTCTTGCAACACCTCGTTTTCCTCCCAGGCCTCTTTGTACACCCTTCGGCACCTCAGGGCATCGTACACATCCGCCAGGGAAACGATTCGTCCCCATATGGGAATCTCCTCGCCCCTCAGCCCGACAGGTTTACCGCTGACATCCGATTCCAGGGGTTCACCGGTAGCGAGGTCTATCTTACCCGGATAACCCGTCCCATCCCAGTTTTCATGATGAGTGAGAGCAACGAGCCGCGCCATCTCGTCGAACTCGCTTTGTTTATCTGCAAACAACCGGGCACCGACCACGGTGTGCTGCTTCATGACCTCGAACTCATCCGGCGTAAAGCGTCCGGGCTTCTTCAAGATGACATCGCTGATACCGACCTTTCCCACGTCGTGGAGCATCGCCGCCATTCGAAAGGTATCCAAACTTTTCTGAATATCACGGTCAGAATAATTTTTCTTGCGGGCCCAGCGCTCGAAGATTTCAGCGGCATAACCGGCTACTCGGTTGACGTGGGGACCGGTTTCTTTAGGATCCCGAAGCTCGGCCATTTTAATCATTCGGAGGATGATGGTACGGGTCAGCTTGGCCCTCTGCATGGCGATGGCGGCATTGCTCGCGAAATGTGCAACCAACAGCTCATCGTCTTCGTTGAAGGCCCGGATCTTGCCGCGTTTATCTTTGGCATTGATGATTTGGATCACCCCCAGAATTTCTCCGGTGTTGATCTTTAAGGGGATTGTGAGAATCGACTGTGTTCGATAGTTGGTCAACTTGTCGTAATTGGAGTCGAAGCTGTAGGGGCTTCCTTCGGAAATTTTGTATGCGTCCGGTATGTTGATCATTTCCCCGCTCAGCGCGCAGGAACCGGAGAGTGTCTTGTTGCTGACCTCGATCGAAAAAATGGAATAAAGCAGTTTTTCACCGGGCTGCAGTTTTTGTTGAAGAGAATCGTTTTGAGCGTATCGAATATGGAGTTTGCCATCATCCAGCACATAAATCGAGCCGGCGTCGGCGTTGGTCATTATTCGGCAACCTCGGAGAATTTCCTCAAGGAGAAAATCCAGGTCCTGAATTTTGTTGACCTGGGAATCGAGTTTGACTAAAAGATTGAGCTTTTCGCTATCCGATATCATGAAAACTCCTCTTTACTTTAACCGCTCTTTGCTTATGTTGACAAGTGTCCCGGTAAAAATAACAATGACTTTATGCAAAAACTCTCGGAAGAGGTCGAGTTGATCCGCGAGGTTTTCACTTACGCCGCGCAATTCACCAATAAAACCTTCGTCATCAAGATCGATTACCCCCTGACTCGGCTCGCTCTTTTCCCGCTGTTTCTCAAGGATATTTCTCTTCTTCATCAAAGCGGTATCCGGATTGTTCTCGTACCGGGCGCCCGAGAGCGAATCGACGAGGTTCTTGCTAACTACGGTTTTCAATCCCAATTCGCCTCCGGTTACAGGATCGCCGGCGAGGAGGAGATGCCGTTCGTGAAGATGGCCTGTTTCGATGTGGTCAATCATTACATGACCGTACTCAGTGCCTTCAAGGTCCCGGCCGTCGCAGGAAACTGGGTCCGTGCCCGTGCTGTGGGAGTACTCGATGGGGTTGACCATGGTTATGCGGGTCGGGCGGACAAGATTTTGGTCGACTTGCTGCGCAGCGTCCTCGATGATCACTATATCCCTATCCTGCCCAACATTGGCTGGAGCCTATCCGGAAAACCCTATCTTCTCAAGGCCAACGAATTGGCCCTCGAAGTGAGCAAGGCGCTCAAAGCGGACAAACTTTTTTTCATCAACAATTTTGAATGTGTCACTTCCCCGCCCTTTCAGGTACCCGCCTCGGTCGGGATAGGGATCGACGGACGCGTAGCCCGACTGAGCATCAACCAGGCCGCCGAGTTCATCAAGGTCAACAGCAAGCACATCGAGCAAGCCGACCATCCCATCATTCAAGGTCTGTTGCATGCACATCAGGCGTGTCAGAACGGTGTCGAACGGGCCCATTTGATAGACGGCCGGATCGATGGATCCTTGCTGATGGAAATATTTTCCAACCTGGGTGTGGGAACCATGATATACAACAACGAGTATGACTGCATCCGCGACCTTCGCATTGAAGACATTCCCGTCGTACTCCAAATTATGGCCCCCTTTGTGGAACAGGACATCCTCATTCCACGAAGTTTCGAGGACATCGAATCCCGTTATACCGATTACGTGGTGTATTCTGTCGATGAGGTCGTCTATGCTTGCGGCGCCTTGCATGAATTTCCAGAGGATGGACAGGCGGAAATAGCCGCTCTCGCCACCGATCCCGCCATGAACTTTCTGGGCATGGGCAAAAGCATTGTCAATTATCTAATCGACCGGGCCCGAAGCCGAGGATACCGGAGGGTGTTCGTACTGACAACCCAGACACTCGACTGGTTCGAATCGCTGGGGTTCAAAGAGGTCAAACTCGAATCACTTCCACCGGCCCGGAGAGCCACCTACAATCACAAGCGCAAATCCCGCATCTTTGCCCTGGAGCTCGTATGAGAATCCGGCTCATCGATGTGCCGATTGATCTCGGGGCCTCGGAACGCGGTGTGAGCCTGGGCCCCACCGCCATCCGTCTTGCTGGACTCGAAGAAAAACTTCAATTGCTCGGCCATCGTCTGGAGGAGGATTCTCCCCCGATTCGCCCCAATCACTGCAAACGAATCGAGCCAGAAAATTCCAGAACCAAGTTTTTGAGTGCTATCAAGGATGTCTGCCTCGAGCTTCACGAGCGTGTTTATCAAACCGCCTGCGAGGGGATTTTTCCGATCATCCTCGGGGGAGACCATAGCCTGGCCATGGGATCCATCACGGGTATATCCCGGTACCAGATCGAAAAAAATAAAATCCTCGGCGTGCTCTGGATCGATGCCCATGGCGACTACAACACCCCCGAGACAACCCCTAGCGGCAACCTCCATGGCATGCCTCTGGCCATCATCAACGGTCTGGGCGATGAACGATTCCTGCCCCTGTGTTCGCCCGGTCAACCCACCGTTCTGCCGCAAAACACCGTGCTGATAGGGACCCGTGACCTGGATCCCGGTGAGAGGGATTTACTCCGAACCCAAAACGTCAACGTATTGACGATGATGCACCTGGATCAACACGGTGTGGATCACTGTGTCCATCGGGCTCTGGCTTTTTTGGAAAATTGCGATTTCATTCACGTGAGCCTCGACATGGATTGCCTCGACCCCTCTGTAGCCCCCGGGGTAGGGACGCCGGTCGGCGGGGGACTCACCCTCCGCGAGGCCCACTACATCCTGGAACGACTGGCGGAAACCGGCAAGGTCTGCTCCCTGGATTTGGTGGAAGTCAACCCTCTTCTGGATATCAAAAATCAGTCGGCCCGGATCGCGGTGGAACTCGTCGGGAGCATCCTGGGAAGCCGCACCATCTAGTTTCTTGCACAATTGTTAGTTTTTTAATAGACTCATTCTGTCTGGGTTCAAGGGGATTCGATGAAAAAGAAGGTCCTGATCACGGGAGCCTCCAAGGGGATCGGAAGGGCAATTGCACGCCTGTTGGCCGAGCACGACTGGGAGGCTTACCTGACAGCCCGGTCCCTCGATGAGCTGGAACAGCTCAGAGCGGAAATCGCATCACGCTTTCCCGATGCCCGGATTTTCAGCCTGCCCGCTGATCTGAGCGCAATCGAATCCTTGAACAGCCTGGTGAAGCGCCTGGGGGAACTCACGGAACGCCTCGATGCCCTGGTCCTCAATGCCGGGGTGGGTGTGTTTAAACCTATTACCGAAATGAGCGAAGCCGACTACGAAACGGTGATGAACGTCAACCTGAAAGGCAACCTTTTCCTGGCAAAAGAGTTGTTTCCTTTTTTGCAACAAAGCGACTGTCCCAGACTCGTTGGCATCACCTCCGATGTCGCTCGGCGGACCTTCGCGGGTGGGAGTATTTACACCATGAGCAAGTACGCCCAGGACGCCCTCTTTCACACCCTGCGCAAGGAATGGCGCTCCAGCGGAATCCGGGTATCGGTCATCATGCCGGGACTTACCGACACCTCGTTCGGCGGCTCCGAGGCGGGAGCACCTCATAAATCGGAATGGTTACGATCCGAGGACGTCGCCTCTGCGGTGGCCTATGTCCTCCATGTTCCCAATCATGTCGTTATCGATGAAATCATGCTGCACCCTTTCTGCCAGGACTGGCAACCATGAGCGCGCCCCCTATCGATCCCGCATTCGAAGAATATCTCTCGAGTTTTCTCGCTCACGAAAATCCTGGAATTCCCCTTTTGGTCATCAACAATTCCGAGACTCCTGAATTCCTCGAAGCTCTCGCCAAAATCGGTCAACAGCGTGACTGGGCGGTGAGCCGTTTCCTTTCCACCTCGGACTGCCAGAAAACATACGGACCTCTTCTGGAATGGATGCTGGATCGCCTACGCAACCTCCCGGCAAACGCTCTCGATGAAATTCTGAACAGGGCCCGTGTTTATAGTTTTCATCGCCCCCTGCTGAAACAGCTGATCGAGCGCCAGCCGCTGAACCGCCACGAAGAGTTGTTTTTTCAGGAAATCGATTTTGAGCGGCAATGCCTCCTCAACTCCCTATCCAATCTCCTATTGCTGTTGACGAGCCAAAGTCCACGTTTCTTCATCATCGGGCAGGCACACCTCTTACCTCATTCCGCTTTTGCCCTCCTCAAACGTTTATGGAAAAAATCGACTCAACGAACGCGTCATCCCTTTCGAATCATCCTGCTCTATCGCGAAATCGCTCCGGAAGGATCGGATATCCGAGATTCCAAGTTTCTCGAGTTTCTTCAATTAGCGGAATCCCATGGCCATTTGATTCGGCGTGAGGGCTTGAGCGTTAGCGATGTGGCGCCTCAGGAAGTCACCCATTCCCGCCAGGACGCCCACGATGCCCTGGAACTTCTCGCCCTTCAGGATGCCGGAAAGTGTCTCGTCGAGATACTCAGCCGCCACACAAGTGGTGAAGAGCCTCTCGAAATCAAAGATCATCTAATAGTGTTGGAAGATCTCGGCAAAATTCACTTTCTCGACAAACAATACGATTTAGCCATGTCATATTGGCAGACAGCCCTTTCCCTGGCACAGCAACTCGAAGACAAAAAGGACATTGCCCGCTTATTGGTGCGCGTGGGACATGTTTTTTTCGAGAAGCGCAACCTCGATCATGCCCGACACCTTGCCGACCAGGCTCAGAATATCGCGAGAGAATACGGGGATGAGGTCGATCTTTTCCATGCTTTGTTTCTCGAGTTTTTTATTCAAGACAAGCTTCGCGGTCAAAGTCTGGAAGAGTTCCGCCACTTTTACACGGACCTGCTCCTTCGCGCCAAAAAATTGGGGTTTCTCAACAGACTCTCCTTTCTGGCCACCAATCCATTCGGGCATTATTCCGATTTTTCACACGAGTTCGAAGCGTACCACGCGCAGGGGTTGGCCCTGGCTCGGATGCACGGAAATATCTACCGTCTGGCCTATGCGTACCAGACCGCCGGTTTGGTCGAATCCGTCCGGGGCAATTACCGTCAAACAATAAGTTACTACCTAAAGAGCTTGCGACTCAAGAAAAAATTACGCAATTCCCTGGAACTTGCGTATATCAACAACGGGATCGGCTTTTACCATTACATGACCGGCGATTACCTCAAAGCACATCAACATTATCTGCAAGCTATCCGCCAGCTTCGAAAAGCCAAAAACTTCGAAGAAATCGGCATGACCCTGTTCAACCTTGCCGTAAATGCTCTTCTAGCATTCGAATTCGAAGAGACCGTGACCTTCATTCGAATTTGCCTGGAGTTGATTCGGACACTCGGTTTGCCGCATCTCTCCTATCATAGCCATTTGGGTCTCCAGGTCGTTCTGGGTACTGCTTATGCCCTCGACCAGCAGTACACCCGGGCATGGCAGGTCAATCTCTATATCGAAAGCCAACACCTCAAACCCTTTCCCAGAAAAAACGAAGAGTATTTTTTGCAGCATTTTCTCAAAGCCCTTCTGGATGGCAATCCCGAAGACTGGGAGAGGGCCGAGTATTTCCTTTATGAGCCCAACGACAACATCCAGTATCTGGCCCCGTTTTTTTATACGCACCAGGGAGATTACTACCGAAATTTCATTTCCCTGGAGGCAGCGGAAATCGCCTGGAACAAGGGGCTGGAGCATGCTCGCAAGTCGGAAAACCTGTTTTATCGGCAAATTCTCGAAACGAGACTATCCGGGCAACAACCCCGAAAAAGTCCTTTGGGACTACCCAAATCGCGTGCGGGGTGGTCATGGATTCTTGCAGCAGCACGCCTTCAAAAACAATTGGTCACCATCCACGAGCAGTTCGAGGAGATTCAATTTGTCAATACATTTCAATCGGTCATCACCCAGTGCGTTAACCTCGACGAAATGGGCCTCAAGGCGGGAAGTTTGCTCTTCCAAAACGGCTGGGTAAAGGCCGTTTACCTGGGTCAGGTGATCAAGGGCAAAATCGGAATCCTCTATCAAAGCGGCCCCATCGCCTATTCCCACCCCTACCTGTCCGCATTGTTATCGAGCATTCTGGGGTTGGGCAAGCGGTCCGGTAACCGACTGCCCCAGTTCCGAGAGCCCATTCCCTCGATCTGGGCGAACTTTGGGTACTGGAGCCACCATTTCCACCCCAGCCCGGAAACGACGGTCTACCTCCTCTGCCTGCTGGAACCGGAAAACGATGAATCCCTAACCAAACTCTACCAGACCCTCAACAGCCTGGCCGCCTTTTTCGAAAATTCCTGGATACGGCAGGTTCAGGAAGGAATTATACGCGATCAGCTGGAGGATCTCAAAAGAAAGAATCTGCTACTGGAAAAAACATCGACCACCGACCACCTCACCGCGGTTGGCAACCGGCATGCTCTCACTCATACCCTTAAAAAGGAAATGGCACGTTTCAATCGCTCCAGGAAGGAGTCCCCACCGCTTTCGATTTTGTTTCTCGATTTGGACAACTTCAAGTTTTTCAACGATAACTTTGGCCATACTGTAGGCGACCGTATCCTGTACCTGAGTGCTCGCCTATTGGAAACGGAAGTGCGTACCACAGACCTCGTTTTCCGCTATGGCGGTGATGAGTTTGTCATTGTCCTTCCAGAGACGGATGCCCGAGGAGCCAACGAACTGGCCAACCGGATCGTCGAGAAGTTTCGGCTTGCGGGGTCCTTCCAAACCGAACTCGAACTCGATTGCGGGATCGAGCTCCTGATTCCCGAGGACAAACATCTCAGCTGTTCCATCGGGGTGGCCACCTATGATGGTGAGCCTGAAAAACACACCGATATTCAAATTCTGCTCAACCAGGCAGATAACCGTCTGTATCAGGCCAAGGTTCAGGGCAAAAGTCAGGCTGTATGAGGAAAAACGTGAATCCTTTATTCATCGTCGGAATCGTTCTCGCCGCTTTGGCGGCTATGATCTTTTTTGGACCCCGCCCGGAACTTGGCCCGGTTCCGAAACTCCCCGATTTTTCCGGCATGGGTCTCACAGACCTTCAGAAAAGACTGGAGACCCAGGAAAGTAACGTCGAGGGGTTGCGGCCAGACGCTCATAAACTCCTGATTTGGGCTCATCCCGAGTCCCCACAAAAGACCGATTGGGCCTTGGTGTTTTTTCACGGTTACGCCGCCAGCCGCCGTGAGTTTGACCCAGTCCTTCAAAACGTGGCTTCTCGACTGGGAGCGAATGTTTTCCTTACTCGGTTTGCCGGCCACGGTTTCGTGGGTCCCGATGGCCACCGGGGCATCAAGGCCAGCCAATGGCTTGCCGACTGTGCCGAGGCGGTCGCGATCGGCCACGCCATCGGAAAAAGGCTCATCATCGTCGGCAGCTCCACGGGCGCAACTCTGGCTCTTTGGGCCTCGGCCCAGCAAGGGTGGTCAGTCGACGGGCTTGTGCTGGTCAGTCCCAACTTCGGCCCCAAGGATCCCCGTGCAGGACTGCTCGAGTGGCCCTGGTCTTTTCTCCTGGTCAAGCTCCTGATCGGCGACTACCGTAGTTTTGCTCGCCACAACGACCGACACCACGAGGCCTGGGACCTCACCCACCACTCCGACAGCCTCCTCCCCATGGCCGCCGTCGTCAAAGCAGCCCGCGAGTTGGACCCTGCCAGGGTGCGCACACCTTTACTCGTCCTTTATCATCCCGAGGATCCGGCCATCGATCATCGCATCACCGTTGCGTTGTTTCAACAATGGGCGTCCCCCATCAAACTGCTCCAAGAGAGCCGCCTTCAACCGCCCAACAGCCTTCATGTGCTTGCCGGGGACATTTTATCTCCCGGCGGCAGCGAAATCCTGGAGGACCTGATCCTCGAGTTTGTCGATACCATCGCACGAGAGGCAGCGGCCCCGTGAAAAACCGCTGAACCTCGTTAGGTCTGTCGGAAGCTCCTTAGGGATTTTGCGCTGGGGTTGTGTTCAGCCTGATGGAGGCCAAAATCCGATTGAAGTAATCCTGGTTCTGCATGATCACGTGATAAAAGCCCCCAAATCCAATCAAAAGAAATCCGGTATCGGTTCTTAAGAGTTGATAATGGTGATAGGTGCCGATTCCATTTTCATCGAAGGTACTGATTTTGAGCGAGGAGCCATTGTCGTAGAAGTTCAGAGCCATCGTGGAATAATCCAGGGGGTTATTTCCGAAGATGAGGCGATAGGCCAAAGCGTCGTAAACTTCCGGGGCCACCTTGGGATACATCTCTATCAACCTCGAAAGCAGGTCGTTGAAAAACGCCGAATCGATGTAGGCATCACGAATACCGTGAACCTGCAACCAATAACTGCCGTCCTGTTGCCGAACCCATTGGTTATCCAAATCCGCTTCGATGTACTTGACCGGCGTGCGAATTCGATTAGCGGCCCGAATCGGAAACCTTCCGGACATCTCGGCAGCCGCCACAAATTGCAAATTCTGGAACTCGGCAAAGTCCCCGTCGTCGATGACACCAGCCCGGTAAAGATAATAGCTCAAATTTCGCCGGTCTTCGGGAAAGTCCATTCTCAAGACGTTGAACACGGGGAACATGAGAGAAAACGACACGCTAACTTGAGAAAAAAGCGGATGCGTTGCAGGCAATCGCACCAAAACCTCGTCAATGTACGAAACAGAGGGCATCAACGCGAGAAAAAAACCGGCATCCTGGATGTCCTGTTCGAAGGCAGGGACATTCTCCCCGCGGCGCAACACGATCCGATGGGAAATCCTTCCCTCGCGCCCCATTTGGAACTTCACTTCCTTGTAAGATTCTTTTCCCGTCTCCAAATCGACGGATCGAAGGGCCAATATCGCAGACTGCGAATCCGATTGCAGAACGAGGTATCCCCTCAGAAAGGCGGCACCATCAAACCTTCGATCGAGGTAGTAAACAAACTCGTTGGAACCAAGAATGGGCAGCACCGACTCCGAGGAGATGTCCCCCGACTCGAGAGTTTGCGGCAGAGATCCACAGCCCATCACCCCCAGCAGCGTGCCGATAACAAACAACTTTTTCATACCACTTTATCTCCTTTATGACTTTTACTGTACCTTGCCCAATAATGATACGAATGTCAAGCCATCCCGAACGCTCCCCTTGTCATTCCGAGCGCTCCCTTGTCATTCCGAACGCTCCTTTTGTCATTTCGAACGAAGTGAGAGGAATCCTCACCTGCGGTGGATGGCGTTTAGGATTCCTCACCTGTGGTGGATGGCGTTTATGATTCCTCACCTGCGGTGGATGGCGTTTAGGATTCCTCACCTGCTTCGCAGGTTCGGAATGACAGTCTGGGAACGCAGGTTCGGAATGACAGTCGGAGATCGCAGGTTTGGAGTGCCGTGGTGACAGGGTTTCCTGGCAAGCTTTATGTTGACAATACCTATAGATTAGGTATAGTATTACCTGATGTGAAGGAGGTTTTCATGAAAAATTTTATTTTGTTCGGTCTTGCCCTGGTTCTTTTGGGGAGCTGTGGCCCGGCGTCCGATAGCCGAGACAAGCCCTCGGTCGTTCGTCTGGATTTTGCCACCTACAATCCAGTCAGCCTGGTTTTGAAGTCCAAGGGCTGGCTGGAGGAAGCGCTCCAACCCGATGGTATTGCGGTCGAATGGACCCAGGTCGTCAGCGGCCCACAGGCGATCAGCTTCATTCAGGGCGGAAACCTGGATTTCGGCTCCTCGGCGGTGACCGCAGCGATGGTCAACTTTGCCAACGGCGTGCCCATCAAGGTGGTCTACGTTTTTTCCCAGCCGGAATGGACCGCCATCGTGACCCGGCCCAACACCGGAATCAACCAGGTCACCGATCTCAAGGGTAAAAAGGTCGCTGCCCCACACGGCACCGATCCCTACCTGTTCCTGATTCGTGCCCTGGAAAAATTCGGTCTCAGCGAAAAGGACATTGAAGTCGTCCCCCTGGCCCACCCCGACGGAGCCACGGCCCTGGCCTCGGGCGCCGTCGATGCCTGGGCAGGGTTGGATCCAATGATGGCCCGGCTGGAGCTCGCTGGTCAGGCCAAACTTATCTACCGAGACCGCTCCATTCCCAGTTACGGTGTTCTGGTGGTGGGCCAGGAATTTGCGACAAAGTACCCCGACCTCGTGGCCCGAGTTCTGGCCGTTTACGAAAAGGCCAGGCTTTACGTCCAGGAACACCTCGAGGAAACCGCCGACATCCTCGCTGGCGTCGCACAAACGGACAGGAGTATCGCCCTGCACACCTTGAGGACCCGTACCGTGTTCCGTTCCCCCATCCCCGATGCCGAAGTCACTTCCACTTTGGGAGAGGCGATACGAATTTTCAAATTGACGGGTAACATCAAGCCCGAAGTTGACGGCCGATCGGTGATCGATCAACTCATCGATACGCGCTTCGTTACCAAGGCCTTGAAACAATAGCATGAATCGTCCGCGCGCCCTTCTTCTGGGCCTGGGTTTTCCCGTGGTGGTCTTCGTGATTTGGCAGCTCGCTGCTTCCCTGGGTTGGATCCCGGGTCATGTCCTGCCTTCCCCGGCAATGATCCTGGAATACATGCTTGGGAGTTTCGCTGACCGAAGCCTGCTCCCCCACCTCGGCCTCACTCTGAGCCGAGTGGGGCTGGGATTTGTTTTGGGATACCTCAGCGGCCTTGTGTTGGCCCTGTCAAGCGGGTTGCTGGCTCCGGTGCAGGAGACCCTGGACCCGAGTATTCAGGGGCTGCGTTCGGTGCCTCCTCTGGCGTGGATCCCGCTGTTCATCATCTGGTTGGGGATCGGAGAGGAAAGCAAGGTCGTCCTGATTATGCTGACGGTCTTCTTTCCTGTTTATTTGAACATCAGTTCCGGATTTCGCGGTGTCGACCGAAAATACATCGAGCTGGCCCGGGTGCTGAACAAAAATTACCTCGAACAGATCACGGAGATTTACCTGCCGGCGATTAGCCCCAGCCTCTGGACAGGTGCCCGAAGCGGTCTGGGACTAGCGTGGATGGTGGTCGTGGCGGCCGAGCTTTTAGGAGCCAGCAAGGGGCTGGGGTTCCTGCTGCAGTTTGGCCGCAATGTCGCCCGGCCCGAAATCTCGATGGCCTGTCTTTTGTTGTTCGCCTTGCTGGGAAAGGCCAGCGATTCGGTGCTTGCCGTGCTCGAGCGCCGTTCGCTGTCCTGGAGGGATGCCGCCCATGCCTAAAAAATCAATCGACGCCGAGGCCTTGAAACACATTCGCCAAAACCTCAGCGAAAACAAAAAAAGCGCAGAGGTAGAGACTCAGGTCCAGACCGAGTGGCTGGGCCAGGCATTCTCACTCACTCGCATCATCCGCTGGAAAAAGCCCGCACCCGATCAGGCAGCCATACCTGAGGTCGGACACACCGTGCTCTCCGATGAACCCACAAATTTTCTTGGGACCGACGCGGCACCCAAGCCCACCGAATTGGCGCTGGCCGCTCTGGGATCCTGTCTGATCGTCGGTGTGGTATACCACGCGGCGCTGATGGGCCTCAGACTCGATGAGGTCAAGATATCCCTCACCGGGAGCCTGAGCCGAACAGGGCTGCTGGATTTGGATCAGGAAAACCGGCCGGGTTTTCGTTGGATCAAGGTGGAGCTGCACATCGAAGCACCACACCCTCGCGAATCCATCGAAAAATTGAAGGATGTCGTGATTCGCACCTCGCCCGTTTTGGATATGCTTCAGAACCCGGTGGATGTTCACGTTCACCTGAGCTAAATCCGCTTCAAACCTGACCGCAAAAAATAAAAAGCCTGGCGACGACCTACTCTCCCGCTTTCGCAGTACCATCGGCGCTGGAGAGCTTAACTTCCGTGTTCGGGATGGGAACGGGTGGGACCTCTCCGCTATGATCACCAGGCGATTGACTCGCAACGATAGGGTGCTCGGGAAGGAGAAAGAAAAAATATGGTCAAGCCTCACGACCTATTAGTACTGGTCAGCTGAACACGTTACCGTGCGTACACTTCCAGCCTATCGACCTGGTAGTCTTCCAGGGGTCTTTAGGGGGCTTGAGCCCCAGGGATGTCTCATCTTGAGGTGGGCTTCCCACTTAGATGCTTTCAGCGGTTATCCCTTCCGAACTTGGCTACCCAGCGCTTACTCCTGGCGGAATAACTGGTACACCAGAGGTTCGTCCGTCTCGGTCCTCTCGTACTAAAGACAGACCCTCTCAAACATCCAACGCCTGTGGCAGATAGGGACCGAACTGTCTCGCGACGTTCTGAACCCAGCTCACGTACCGCTTTAATTGGCGAACAGCCAAACCCTTGGGACCTGCTCCAGCCCCAGGATGCGATGAGCCGACATCGAGGTGCCAAACCCTCCCGTCGATGTGAACTCTTGGGGAGGATAAGCCTGTTATCCCCGGAGTACCTTTTATCCGATAAGTGACGGCGCTTCCACGCGCTACCGCCAGATCACTAAGACCTACTTTCGTAGCTGCTCGACTTGTCAGTCTCGCAGTCAAGCAACCTTATGCCTTTACACGTCCACGCTGATTTCCAACCAGCGCAAGGTTACCTTTGCGCACCTCCGTTACTCTTTAGGAGGCGACCGCCCCAGTCAAACTGCCCGCCTGACGCTGTCCGCAACCCGGATCACGGGCCGCGTTAGATGCCTAACGAAGCAAGGGTGGTATTTCAACGTCGGCTCCACCAAGGCTAGCGCCCCAGCTTCAAAGCCTCCCACCTATCCTACACATGCTCCGCCAAGCATCCACATCAGGGTACAGTAAAGGTTCACGGGGTCTTTCCGTCTAACCACAGGTAACGGGCATCTTCACCCGTACGTCAATTTCACCGAGCCTCACGTCGAGACAGCGCCCAAATCGTTACACCATTCGTGCGGGTCGGAACTTACCCGACAAGGAATTTCGCTACCTTAGGACCGTCATAGTTACGGCCGCCGTTCACCGGGGCTTCGGTTCTGAGCGTCGCTTGCGCTAACCCATCCCCTTAACCTTCCGGCACCGGGCAGGTGTCAGCCCCTATACGTCCTCTTACGAGTTCGCAGAGACCTGTGTTTTTGGTAAACAGTCGCTTGGGCCATTTCTGTGCCACCCCCTCGCGGAGGTCGTACTTCTCCCGAAGTTACGTACGCATTTTGCAGAGTTCCTTAACGTGAGTTCTCTCGCGCGCCTGAGAATCTTCATCTCGCCCACCTGTGTCGGTTTGCGGTACGGTCCCAGTGTGACACACCTTAGAGAGTCTTTCCTGGCGCCATGACTCACCACTCTTCGGAACGCCGTAACGCTCCTATCTTTCACGCCTCACCTCCGGGAACGGATTTGCCTATCCCCTTCATCAGCTTAGCGCTTAGACCCCAATCCAGTAAGGGGCAGTGCTTTGCCTCACGCGTCCTCCCTTCGAATCACACCAGGGTACGGGAATATTAACCCGTTTCCCATCGACTACGCCTTTCGGCCTCGCCTTAGGAGCCGACTAACCCTGGGAAGATGACCTTCACCCAGGAAACCTCGGGCTTTCGGCGGACAGGGATCTCACCTGTCTTTTCGTTACTCATGCCTGCATTCTCGCTTCCGATAGCTCCACCAGACCTCTCAGTCCGGCTTCAACACCCTACGGAATGCTCCTCTACCACCAGCTTACGCTGATCCGCGGCTTCGGTAAGACGCTTAGCCCCGTTACATTGTCGGCGCACGACGACTCGACCAGTGAGCTATTACGCACTCTTTAAAGGAATGGCTGCTTCTAAGCCAACCTCCTGGCTGTCTGGGCCATCGCACTTCCTTTTCCACTGAGCGTCTTTTTGGGACCTTAGCCGGCGGTCTGGGCTCTTTCCCTCTCGACGATGAACCTTATCGCCCACCGTCTCACTCCTGCGCTTTATGTAGCGGCATTCGGAGTTGACCTCGGTTTGGTACCCGGTGAAGGGCCCTAGCCGAATCCGTTCTCTACCTCCGCTACAGACCACGCAAGGCTGAACCTCAATCCATTTCGAGGAGTACCAGCTATCTCCGAGTTTGATTGGCCTTTCACCCCTACTCACAGCTCATCCCTACCTTTTTAAACAGATTAGAGTTCGGTCCTCCACCCGGTTTTACCCGGGCTTCAACCTGGCCATAAGTAGATCACTCGGCTTCGGGTCTACCGCACAAAACTAACGCCCTGTTCAGGCTCGCTTTCACTCCGGCTTCGGCACTTCGGTGCCTTAACCTCGCTCCGTACGGTAACTCGCAGGCTCATTATACAAAAGGCACGCCATCACCCTTGCGGGCTCTGACCGCTTGTAGGTCCACGGTTTCAGGTTCTCTTTCACTCCCCTTCCGGGGTGCTTTTCACCACTTCCCTCACGGTACTCGTCCTCTATCGGTAGCCATCCCGTATTTAGCCTTGGAGCGTGGTCGCCCCAGATTCTGACAGAGTTTCTCGTGCTCCGCCATACTTAGGTACGGCATACGCAGTCCAACACCTTTCGCGTACGGGGCCATCACCCTCTCTGGCCGCGCTTTCCAGTCGCGTTCCGCTAAATGTTGGATTTCTCACTGCGCCCAAAGTCATGGGCCTTCGGCTTGCCGCCCTGCAACCACACCAGTGCAACGACCCACATCTTGACACACCGGTGTTTTAGGCTCTTCCCCTTCCGCTCGCCGCTACTCAGGGAATCTCGTTCGATTTCTTCTCCTGCGGGTACTGAGATGGTTCAGTTCCCCGCGTCTCGCCTTGAACACCTATGAATTCAGTGCTCAATGACAGGCTCTTCACCTGCCGGGTTACCCCATTCGGCCATCCCGGGATCAAAGGATGTTTGCTCCTCCCCCAGGCTTATCGCAGCTTACCACGGCCTTCCTCGCCAGATGGCTCCCAGGCATCCACCATGGACCCTTTCTCGCTTGACCATATTTTCTCTTTCCCCTTCCCTATGCTGTCAAAGAAC
>CALGPJ010000012.1 GCA_937960645.1 uncultured Spirochaetia bacterium
TGTATATTATGCTGACGATTGCCAACGCTCTATGCTTCTTGCCTGAATCGAAAACAGCACCCAATCTGGATGGTGATAATCATTTATCCTTGAAAGAAATTTACCTCAGGAACGCTTGGGTCTCTTTATGGACGGCAAGACATTTTCACCCCGAATCCCGAAGGCTATTGATCACTAATTTGGAGGATAACGGATTAAGTGAATTTTACAGCGATGTAGATGCCGAGGTCGTCCATGTTCCCTGGGATGCCTATGTCCTTCCGGAGCAATACCGCTGGCGTCTAGCCTACTACAAGCTACGAGCACTGGAATTTTTGGCGGAAATAGAAGGATCCTCACTCTTACTCGATGCCGATGCCTTTTTCGTATCCAAAATCGACGACCTCCTTGCCGAATCTGAGGAGGGGCTCTTTCTCTACGACACTTTACACCGTCACGGTCATCCTTTTCGTACCGAGATCCGGGAACTTCAAAAGGAAATTTTTGGTGAAATTCGGTTTCCGATTCACTGGGGAGGCGAAGTAATTTTTGGAAACGGGCGGGTGTTGAAGCTGTTTTCCAGGGAATGCCGTCAAGTCTTTCTCAAACTCGCCAACCACCTTGACGTGTTCACCCCCGAGCGTGATCGAGGCGATGAGGTTGTCCTTTCGATTGCAGCGGACAACCTAAATGCTCGTCGCGAAACCATGGTTCGGACCATCAACCCGTACATGCACCGCTATTGGACAAGTAATGGTTTCAACTTGATCGCCACGAACTATCGTTACAATCCCGTCAGCATCTGGCATCTTCCTCTTGAAAAAAAGGAGGGAATTTTAAGAGTCTACAACTACCTAAAACATCACGGACGTTTACCCCCTCGTCAAGAGCTCATTCACATGGTTCATCTGGAAAAAACAGAGGTTCGGATCATCAAGGACATGATTCTCAAACGTCTACGCCGCTGGGGGCTCTGGCACGATCCTCGAAAATAGGGTTGCCCAAAAACAGGGAATTCACCCCAACGGTCAGCGTTCCCACCAGACTGATCCCGGCTGCCATTAGGTAGACACCAACATAGGAAGCCGACTGATCGTACATCCAGCCCCCGAGCGGGGGCCCCACGATGGCCGCCGTTCCATATCCCAAAAAGATAAAGGGATAGACTCGGGAAATTGACCCCGGACCGAAAAACTCCTCGGTCTTGACAGCAAAGAGGACAAGGTTCCCCCCAAAACTCAGCCCCACAAAGAAAAGAAAGCCCAGAAGGACCTCGGCACTCGACGCCAACAGCGCCAGAGCAAGCTGGCTCACTGTCATCAACCCCAAACAGGCCGGAAGTGTCCACCGCCCCCACCTGTCATGCAGCCATCCCCAGAACAAGCGGCCCAGACTGTTGCCGGCGGCCAGGATACCCACGGCAACCACCCCAAGGGCAGCGTATCCGAGTGCGGCCGCCATGTTCGCCGCCTTACCGATCACCACCAGACCACCTAGCGTGCCGCAGAACATCCCCAGGGCCAGAAGCCAGAAACTGGGCGAGATCAACACCTGACGATCCGTCCTGACACGGGGCGGGGACTCTCCCGCCGGGAAACTCATCACCAGGGCCGAGAGTACGATTACAACCCCGCCCAAGACCCCGAGAATCCAAAAGATGCCGAGAATGCTCTGCCCCCCATCGAGCAGCGTCTGTACCAGCCAGGAGCTGAGGAGGGAGCCGCCCCCGAAACCAAAAACGGCCAAACCGGTAACCAGTCCCTTGTGCCTGGGAAACCACCGCACAGCCGTGGAGAGCGGCACGACATAGCCCAGACCGATGGCACTCCCCATGACCAACCCCAATCCCAAAAGGAGCCACAAAAAATCCCCACCGCTCAGGGCAGCGATTCCAAAAGCGGCAAAGTACAACATTCCCGAGGCCAGGGCGAGAAACCGCGGCCCCACCCGAGCAATCCAACGACCGCTAAAAACCATGGTCAGCGCAAAGGTGGCGATGCTCAAACCGTAAATCAACTCGGTCTGAAAACTTGTCAGAGAAAAGTCGCTGCGCAGGGGACGTGCGAGGGTGCTCCATGCGTAAACACCCCCAAGAAAGACCTGAATCGCCACCGAGCAAAATAGAATTGCATACTTTTTCATGTTTTCATTCTCTATGATTTCGCTGCTTTGTCAAATCCATCTTGACCCCGTCATTCCTGAAGCGTTATAGTAAGACTCGTGGACTTCCTTCATTACAAGGTTCAGGGAGAATCGGGAGACGTCGTGCGAGTCCAACTCAAAGGGTCCGCCTTCGTGAGGTTTTTGGACACGCTCAATTTCGATTACTATCGATCGGGAAGGAAATTCAGCGGCGAGGGTGGCTATTGCGATAAACCCACCGTAGACTTCGTCATTCCCTACAAAGGGACCTTTCACGTGGTCATCGATCACAACGGGAAGCCCGGGATCGCAACTGCGGTCGTCGATATCTACCGAAAAAATAAGGCAGGATCATAAATGTCCCCATATCACACTCGGGTTCTGGCAGGTTTGCTTCTTTGGATAGGTGTCATCACCTGGGCGCTCTTCTTTCCGGGTGGCAGCCATGCCGGCACTGCGGACCTCCTCTCGGCTATTTTTCGAGGCTTTTCCGACCCCAATACCGTCAACGCCTACCTCCTGGCTCATTTCAGTGTGATGGGACTCTGGCCTTGGGTCATTTTGGCCTTTTATGCCGGTGAAACCCCGTTTCGGGGAAGCCTCTGGTCCAAGCTCATCGTGTTCCTGTTTTCCAATGTTGCCGGAGCCTTCGTGGTCCTCCCCTACGAGGCTCTTCGCTCCTCGGAGCCCAAACGGCTGCCGCCGCGCTGGTTTTTCCGGCTCGGGCATTCTCGATGGTTTGCCCTGATACTCTTTGCCATTGCCGGATCGATCTTCCTCTTCGCGATCGTCAAGGGAGGATTCAAGGATTACCTGGAGTTACTCATGCAATCGAGCTTTGTCCGAGTGATGCTGGCCGATTTCCTGCTCTTTCATGCTCTGGCGCTTCGATTGCTGTTACGTGACAGCCGTGACCGCGAGGCCCGATATCATCCGGCACAGTACCTGTTTTTCGCGATCCCGCTCTTTGGCCCGCTTACCTACCTATTGTTTCGTAAACAACTGGAGGCCGCCCATCCCGCGATGGTGCGGTATTAAACGTGCTAACCTACAGCTTGGCTTGATGAAGCTTGGCGAGACGCTCAGCAAGCATTCGGGCTAAAAAAAAGGCATACTGGGGTTTTTCTTTCAGCGTTTGAATGTATTCCTGTTTGCTGATCTTGATCAGGGTCCCCTGCGACATCGCTTTGACAGTGGCCGTACGCTTGTTTTTGAGGAGAAAACTCATTTCGCCCAGGAAGACATCGACGGGGCTGAGCGTGCTGATTCTTTTGCCGTTGGCTACCACCTCGTATTCCCCGGACACGATGAAGAAAAGATGACTCGACTCCTCCCCCTGCTGGAACACCACATCACCCGGTTTGAAATGTTCCTGTTTTTGTGAATCGAAGATGTTGGGGACGATACCGCCATGCGATTTTTGATGCTGGACTTGAAGAACCAGGGTCCGATTGGCGTCCCGGAGGCTGTAGCTCAGAAAGGAATCTGCGGAGGCGGTAAGACGATCCCAGGTAAAGCTGCGATCTTCGGTCGCAATCAAAAACTGGGAATCGTTTTGCCCCACGTGGTACTCCAGGTGAATCTTGCCCGTACCGTGTCCATGATCGTGCTCCACAATCCACATGAGTTTTTCCAAAAGGGCTGTGAAAAGCCTTTCCTTTTCTAAAACACCGATCAGGTTGGCGTTGGCCAAAAAATTCACCAAAAGGTTGACATAGGTCAACAGGTCGAAGGCATCCCGGTCGATTTGAAAACTTCCGTCCAGATTGGATTTAACCAGGGAATTGAAGTTCCATTGGTTGAGCAGGTTGGGGTGGGCAGCGAGAACGCCGAGAACACGGTTAAAATAGTGCCCTACCCGGTTTTTTTCGATGTAGGTCAGGATGTTGATCCCCTTCAGTTTGCGGATTTTTTCGGCCTCCTGGCTGTTTTCATAGATAAAAATACAAGCGCCGTAGTGAAGCCAGGGATCACGCATCAATTCATCGACGATCGACTCGATGTGGATGACCTTATCGCTCCAGTTGATGACATTGATTTCGGGCAGTTCATAATTCAGGTATTGGATACCCATCGTTTTGGTTTTGAGAACGGTCAGTTCGAAGTAAGGGTATTTGGCAACGCTCTCCCTGATCAGCGAATTGAGTCCATCGTCCGTAGACAAAAGGAGTATTTCTGGCATCCTCAGCTTACCTTCATACCGGAAGGAAGGTCGTCTTCATCCAACAGCTTATCGACATCGAGGAGGATACGGATAGAGTCCCCGACCTTGCCAATGCCCATGATGTATTGCTTATTGAATTTCTTGTTCATTACTTGAACTGGGGGCTCGATTTGATCCGCGGGGATGTCCTGAACCTCGGCCACGGTATCGACGATCAATCCAAAAGATTGATCTTTGGATTTGACGATGATGATGCAGGTACGATCATCGTATTCTCGGGCACTCAGGTTGAAACGCACCCTCAGATCGATTACCGGCAACACGTTTCCTCGGAGGTTGATCAAACCCTTGATATACCCCGGGACATCGGGAACGGCCGTAATTTTCTGAAGCTCGACGATATTGATGACGGTTTGAATCGGAATCCCGTAGAGTTCCTCCCCGAGAGGAAACAACAAGTACTTGTTTTGCTGCGTGTTCTCTTCTTCGTCGATCGAATCTTCCATCAGTTCGTCGTCCAGCATGGCTTCCCCTTGTTTCATTATCAGACAATGTGGTAATTTTGTCCAGTCACCATTGTTTGTAATCCGGAGGGATCATTGTCGATGCCAACTCCTGTGGTGGTGGTGAGCGGTTTTCTTGGCGCAGGCAAGACCACCCTGATCAACCGCTTCCTGAGCACCCATCAAAGGATACGTGCGGGTATTCTCTGCAACGAGGCAGGATCGGAATCCTACGAGGCATGGAACTATCATCACGATGTTTATCGTCTGGAAAACCTTCACGCACCTTGTTTGACATGTTTGGGTGTGGATCGATTTGCCATGGCCCTGAGCCGACTCATCCGCCGATCGAAAGCACGAGTTGTCCTTATCGAGGCTTCGGGTTTGACCCACCTGCCCACCTTGATACATCGCCTCGAAGCTCCTCAACTTCAAAACCTTGTTCAATTTGCAGGAGTGATTCACGTGGTGGACGCCTTGAATGGGCGCCGTCAGCTGGACCTGTATCCCGAAGCAAAAAGCGGCCTCCGCTACGCCTCCCTTGTGTTTCTTTCCAAGGCCGACGGTATCCCCCCGGTCGATCGCGAGGATTTGATCCATGACCTGAAAAAGATTCGCCCCGATCTGACAGTTTGTGATCATCCCGATCGATTACCCTGGACAAGTTTATTGGCCACGCATTATCCACGTTCGGAAAATAATACCTTTTTTCAAAAGCACGTTCATTCCGACCTGAGTTTTCTGGAATACTTTCAGGATCGCCCTCTAACCCTGGAAGGATTCAAAGCCTTTCTTAAAAAGCCCCGCGAAAACCTCTACCGAATCAAGGGCCAACTTTATCTGAGACACCCCTCGGCTCGTTTCAACCGCTACATCATCAATCATGCCTTTGCCCAAACCCGTCTCGACGCACGTCCCTGGCCCCTGTTCCGTCGAAAAACGACCCGGCTTCTTTTGGTGGGCAATGGTTTGAACCAAGATGAGCTTTTTCAGGAACTCGATGCCCTTATTGGCTAAATGTGTCCTTCTGACTTTGGTTTTGGCTGTGACATCGGCCCAGGTCAACCCTTTTTCCGGTCGTTCGGTTCCCGCCGAGCCTGCTGTTGCCGCCCCCTTGCCGTTTTTCGAATTGCTGCGGCAAATTCAACGGGAACTTCACCGAACCATGGTGGAAACCATGAATCAGGCGCAGCAGTCCCTCCTGTTTTGGCCCCTGCTCTTTCTGGTTACCTTCGGCTACGGTATCCTCCACAGCCTTCTGCCGGGACATCAAAAAGGTCTCGTGGTCGGGTATCTGATGAACCACCGGGAGGGGCCCCCCGAGGCCTTGATTCTGGGAATCCTGATGGCAACAGCACACTTTCTTTCCAGCCTCCTGCTTTACCTCGCGATGATGCTGCTACAGTATCTGGCCGTGGGGGCCCTCAGCCTCATCGAATCTCAAGCCCTGGTCACGCGTATCTTTTCCTCGATTTCGGCCCTTGGCATCCTGGTGCTGGCGGTTTTTCTTGTCCGGGAATCATGGCACCACCTCCAACAACTGAGACGCCAAAAAGCGCTCCAGGAGGTGACCAAAATCCTGGACATCCCCACCAACGAAACTGGCCCCCGGGTACAAAATCGCCATCTCCGCGGGGTGTTGTTCGTATCGGCCATGGTCCCCTGTCCGGGAACGATGCTGGTATTGCTTTTTGCCTTTTCTCTGGGGGCCCATGGCCTCGGCCTGTTGTCTATCCTCGGGATTTCGTTGGGTAACGGAGTCTTGATCGGGACCCTGGCCCTTTTGACGATTCTTGCCAGGAAAAACGGTGAGGCCCTGGCAAGCCAGCATGGCCTGGAAATCGCCGCCGCGTTTATTCAGCTGGGCACGGTGTTGCTCCTTGCCCTGTCTGCCGTTTCTATCCTGACGATCTAAGGGCGAATTCAGAGCTCCAACCTGCGGTGCCCCTGGTAGAGTTTGTCGCGCTGGGCCTTGACCTCGGGCGAACGCAGGTATGTCTCAAAATCGCAGCGGCGGTCGATGAATCCCCCCGGCGTGAGTTCGATGATACGGTTAGCAGTACTGGCCACCAGCTGATGGTCATGGCTGGTAAAGACGAGCACCTGATCGTATTCCTCGAGGGCTGTGTTCAGACTGGTAATCGCTTCCAGATCGAGATGGTTGGTCGGCTCGTCCATTAAAAGCACGTTGGGGCCCTGCAGCATCAGCCGCGCCAGAAGACAACGCACCCGTTCACCGCCGGAGAGCACGTTCACGGGTTTTTGGGTCTCGTCGCCGCTGAATAGCATCCGTCCCAGAAAGCCTCGAATGAAGGTATCGTCGTCCTCCTTGCTGAAGGGCCTAAGCCAATCCACCAGGTTTTCGGTTCCTTGAAAGAGACGGGTGTTGTCCTTTGGGAAGTAGCCGATCTGAATGGTTTGCCCCCATTCCAGGTTGCCGCTGTCCGGCGCGACCTCGCCGGCTAAAAGCTGCAGCAGCAGGGTCTTGAGACCAGCCTCGCCCAAAAGAGCGATTTTGTCTCCCTGCTCCACCACCAGATCAAAGTCCTTGAGTGGGCTCACCCCTTCGACGGTTTTGGAAAGCCGATTAACCCGCAGCACACTCTTTCCACAGGGACGCTCCGGCTTGAACGCGATGTAGGGGTACTTGCGATTGCTGGGCCGTAGGCTCTCCAAATCCAGCTTTTCAAGCAGCTTCTGACGGCTGGTGGCCTGACGGCTTTTGGCAGCATTGTGGGCAAACCGCATGATAAAGGCCTTGAGCTCGGCCGCCTTTTCTTCGGCTCGGCGCTTTTCGTCCCGGCGCTGACGGGCTAAAATCTGACTGCTCTCGTACCAGAAATCATAATTGCCCACATAAAGTTGGATCGTGCCGTAGTCGATGTCGGCGATGTGGGTACACACCTGGTTCAGGAAGTGGCGGTCATGGCTGACCACAATCACAGTGTTTTTGAATTCGTAGAGAAAGTCTTCGAGCCAGGCGATGGACTCCATATCGAGGTGGTTGGTCGGCTCGTCCAAAAGGAGAATGTCCGGATTGCCGAAAAGGGATTGCGCCAGAAGGACCCTCACCTTTTCCCCACCTTCCAGTTCGCGCATCAGTTTCGTGTGATAACTTTCCTCGATCCCCAGCCCATCCAGAAGAGTGGCGGCCTCGCTTTCGGCTTCCCATCCATTCAGCTCGGCAAACTCGCCCTCGAGTTCGCTGATGCGAAGACCTTCCTCATCCGTCAAAGACTCCTTGGCATAGAGGGCCTCTTTTTCCTGCATGATCTCGTAAAGCCTTCTGTGCCCCATGATGACGGTATTCAGGACGGTGTGGTCGTCGAAGGCAAATTGGTTTTGTTGCAATACTGCCATCCGCAGACCCCTGGGGATCGAGATCGATCCACTGGAAGGTTCAATCTCACCGGACAGGATTTTGAGAAAGGTGGACTTGCCGGCGCCGTTGGCCCCGATCAAACCGTAACAATTGCCGGGGTTGAATTGAATGTTGACGTCCTTGAACAGGAAGCGCTTCCCAAAAGCCAAAGAAAGATTGTTGACGGTAATCACGACATCATGCTGGTCATGCGTGGCACTCCTGTCAAGAGCGTCGATCAATGATCTGATTTTTCATTACCCAATAACAACATCAGGATGGCACGTAGGGCAAACACGGCGAACAAAAAAGTCAGGGCCGCGGATGCCGCCAGAGGGCGTAATTGCCGCAAACCGACATCGACAAGATGGTAAACTTCGGCGGGAAAAAGGGCCCACAAATCGGGATAGAGCCACCCTCGAATGAAATCCAGCAGAACAACGAAGAGTCCTGTTTCGATCAGGGACCTGCCTGCGGACCGCAGACATCGTCGGGTATATTCCCCGAAGCGCGCCGGTAGAACCAAAAAATGCATCACGTAGGAGCTCGGTAAACCGAGAGCGATGCCTGCCAGTAGGAGGCCTGGTTGGCTGGTTTCCTCGAAGCCATTTTCCAGAACGAAGACAGGAATGAGGGTAAGCGCGTAAACCAGGCCCAGGAAGGCATACCAGAGCAGAGCACCCGACCCACTTTCGGAAACAGCAACCATGAGCGGGCGCAGGAAGGTCGCCAGGGCCAGAATGGCTCCCAAACCAAAAATGAGTGTAGTCGGATATCGGGCAAGGACCAGCAACTTGACGATGAGTTTCCTTACCGGATGATTCGGTTTGGCTTCGTTGAGGTACAACCAGAGGCTCAAACTTGCCGGCAAGGCCAGGACAAAACCCAGGAAAATGACCAATAACCAGGGTAATAGAAGAAGGATGCCAACGTTTTCGTTTTCCGAAAAGGAGGCACCTTCCCGGCTCCAGAAATGACTCAACCAAAATTGTGTTTCGGCACGCACCCGTCTCCCCTTGATTTCCTCGATCTGGCGGATCGCCGTGAGAGCCTCCTCGATCCGAGATTGCTGAAAGAGGGCCTGGAGGCCGGAGAACGAAGCAACAACCTGCGGCCGCAGCACGTAACGGTCCAGGAGATACACCAGGTCGGCCTGCGTCAGATTGTCCAGGAGCACCAACCGAACCGACTCCCACGGGAGCTCGGAAACCGTGCTCCCAAGGGTCCGTGCATGCAATTCCACCACCGCGGGAAACCTCCGTTCGGCAAAGGCACGCAAGGTCGAGGCCGGGACGTGCGCAAAAATCCATCGAACCTGTTGTTCCCGGGGATAATCCTGCAGCCCAGGAATTTCCTGCTGAAAACCCGAGGGAATGAAGCGATCGACCAGGATGGAAGCCGTCCAGGATTCGTTGAGCAGAACGAGCACGACCGCGATGGGAAGCAAGGCTGTGAAAATGCTCGAGGCGAGGCCGGTGGCGCGAAAAACGACGTCATTACTCATCGTTCGAATCCCTGCCAGTTTTCGATGCCGAAGAGGTTCTAACCCATCCCGAGGATTCAACCAGGCGGTCCGCGACAATTTTGCAAACCACGATGAGAAAAAACAAAACCAGGGCCGTGAGGGCCAAACTGGAAAAACGACCCGCGGCCGCTTCCGCAGGCGCCTGCCGAAGCAAAAGACCGGCGAGGGTTGTGGTTTGATCAGGGCCCACCAGAAGTGCCGGCAGCACTGCCTCCCCCAGGCCTCGGGCCCCCATCACCCAGCAAATACTCATCAGGGGCCGCGCGCTGAGGGGAAGGAGAAGATCCTTGATGAGTTGGCCTCGCGTGGCCCCCAGGTGCAGGGCCGTTTGACGGATATTGGCCGCGACATTTTGAAAAATTCGGTAAAATTCCCAACTCAGCAGGGGTAGAAAACAGAGCGAAAACGCCACGATAAGGTTGGCGCTGGGATCCAAACTTGCCCAAAATACCGCGACGACGAGGGTGGGAATGTAGTGAGCCGCTTTCAAAAAGGGCAGAATCCTTGTTCGAAAACGGGTCGAAGCGGCCTCGCTCAAATAAAGACCCGCCACTAAAGCGATAGGAAGGGCCAATACAAGTCCCGCCCCCACCGTCACCAGGGTGGGTCCGAGGAGACTCCCCAGACGCTGCAGCGTCCCCAGAGCGTCGTGCCGCTGGGTGACGGCGAACAGAACAAGGAGTGCGGGAAAAAACAAGAGACTGACGGCCACACTAAAGGCCAAGGCACGGCTTGACGCCAACAGCACACGAGCTGACAGGGGAATGTTCACTTTCTCGGAAGGGCCTCGGCGCTTCAAAACAGCCTCGATACTTTTGTAAATAATCGGAAATATCGTTGCAGTTGACATTCAATAAGTAGTGGTGAACAGGCACAAAAAACAGAGGTATCTCCAGCCATCACGTGAAAATTATATGTGGCCATGCGGCCATCATCAAGAAAGCCGGACCCCGAAAGGTCCGGCCTGAAAAATTTTAGAGAAAACGATTAGTAGTTGACAGTCATCCCGAAGGTGATCGCACCGTCGATGTCCATTTCCGCGCCGATCTTGGAAGTGTTGAAGTCCGCCACGTAGCCCAACCGGATCTCGTTTCGACCTTCGATCAGCCGAATGGAGGGGTAAAGCCGGAATTTGTCCGCTGGCGCCGTGGCACCCGAAGCATCCCTGGCGGTCTCGTAGGTGAAGTCAAGAGCAGGTTTGAAATCGTAACCAAACAGAAGACCCTTGAAGAGGTAGCTCACGTAACCATCGATGTACAAGGCGTTGTCGTCATATTTTTCGTAGGGCTTGGTGGGCGAGTTGGGGATTTCATAGCCCGTGTTGAAGAATTTGGAGAGCACGTCGATTCCGAAGGCCAGCCCTTCCCAGGTGAAGCCCAGGGTAGCGTTGAGGTCCTGGGCGCGCACCGAGAAATTATCCCCTCGGAACGCAACGCCGTACTGCAGCCCCATCTTCAGGCCTTTCACGAGTCCAAAAAAGTCCTTGGTGATATTGACACCCACATGGGTGACGTTGAAACCAGTCTTTTCGTCGGAACCGAAATAATTTCCAAAGCCACCAGAGAATGAAGCCGAAGTAAGGAAGGAGTTTTTGATATCGTCTCCGTAGAGCCAGCCGCCCACAAACTTGAGGCCGAGGTCCTTCACGTCTACGAAGAAATTGACGTCAACGCGGTCACCGCTGGCCAACCAGGCGCCATCGACACCCGTCGATGTATCCAGTTTCCAGGGCAGGAACACTCCCAGGCCGACATCGACCGGGGCCTTGTCGAGTACCTGAAGGTTGGACAGAACCTGGATGGGCTTGAGCTGGAACTCGAAGCCCTCAGAGGCACGGCCGCCGCTGTAGTTACCGAAACCAATGTTGTCCCCAGCCCCATAAAAGAAGACGTTGTAATCGCCGGTGATGCGCGTCCGCCCGCCGGTCACCCGGAAAGCTTTTTTCCATAATTGAGCGTAGGCACTCGCATACTCGAGATCGATCAGGCCACCGATCAGGTAGGGATTAACAAGCGTCTGGGCCAATCGGTAATGGAGACGGGCTCTCAGACCGAAGTCGCCACTGGTGTAGTCGAAGTTGAACCGGAAACGGGTGTTTTCGGGCGAAGCGTCGTAGGCACCGGTCTGGAATGCATCCAGGTTGAACAGGCCGGAGTAGGCCAGGTAGCCGCTGATCCTGATGCGGTTTTCCAGGGCCTTGACCCGATCTCCCAATTCCTTTTCCAACTTCTCCACACGCTCGCCCAGCTGGGGTTGCGAAGGTGCGGGAGTGGCTTCCTCCGATTGGGCGTAGATGCCCAAACCCAACAATGTTGCCATGAGGGCAACGAGATATCTGTTTTTCATCCTTGAAATCCTCCTTGGATTTTGTTTCACACCACAGATACAGAATTTGAGTGGTGATGTTCAAGAAGGTTTTGGGCATTCTTACCAATATTTAACACGATTTACCGATTTTTAACAATTTGACGAAAAACCGTAACAGATTTTTAAAGGGGTTCTCATAATTTTCTAAAAAAGGTCAAGAGCTCACAAAGAACCTCTTCCAGCTCACCCCTTTGTGAGCAAATCTCTCCAAACTGCTCGTACAATTCGATCTGGTGCAATCGGTCCCGGCGTCCGCTCCGATGCAGAGACTGCCAGGCAATCCATCCGAAATGGCCCAATCCCTGCCGGGCCAGTTCCATCGCGCGTCGGAAAAGTCGCGCACTGACTGCCCCCTGGCTCACCACGTCCTGGTTGCCGCTTTCGGTGGGTCGAGAGAGGTTCACCACGCTCGTGGCGAGTTGCTGGACCTCGGCGGCCAGGGCGCTCAGGGCAATGCCCACCGCCTTGAGTCCAAAACGAGGTTGGGCGGGATCCCAGTCGGCCAAATTGGCCCCCAGCCCTCGGTTCTGGGCCGGATCCAGCAGCAGCTGAGCCTGGCGGTCGATCAGGTTCATACTGCTCGCCAGCACCTGGCGCAAGAGATCGCCGGCCAGGCTGACGTGGAAGCCCGAGAAATTGCCGTTGTGATAGACGCGGCCTGAGTCGGGGTCGATGAGGGGGTTGTCGTCCACTCCCGCCAGCTCGTTTTCCAACCAGCGCGCCGCCACCTCCAGGGACTCCAGAGCCATCCCGTAAACCTGGGGCGCACACCGAAAACTGTAGCGAGGTTGGATATTGAATGGCCCGGTTCGGGTCCCCACCGGCGTCCCTTCGAGTTCGGCAACACCGAGGAGGAACTGGGCGCTTTGTCGAATGCCCGGATGTCCCTTGAGACGATTGGGAACATCCAGGAAAAACTCGTCTTCGAGGTCCAGGGCCAGGGCGCCCCAGGCGGTAAAGGTTTGAGCCAAATCGATCCAGCGCCGCATCTGGACGCTGCTGAGGATGGCCAGGGCTGTCATGAAGGCCGTGCCGTTCATCAAGGCGAGGGCCTCGCGCCCCTCCAGTTCCAAGGGAGGAATGCCAAGTTCCCTCAGGACATCCCTGGCGGGCATGATCTGTCCCCGATACCAGGCCCGCCGCTGACCCATTACCAGGGCGGCAAGGTAGCTGAGCGGGGTCAGATCGCCGCTGGCCCCAACGCTGCCCTGTTCCGGGATCACGGGAGCGATTCCGGCCTCGTAGAGGCGAAGGAGGCCCTCGATGAGTTCGGGCCTGACCCCGGAGTAACCTCGGGATAAGGTGCAAAGTCGTGCTAGGAGAACGGCACGGCCCTCGATTTCGGACAACTCGGGCCCGGTCCCACAACCGTGGTAGGACACGAGCTCGATCTGCAGACGTGCCATCCCCTCCGGTCCCACCACCAGCCGCCCCTCCTCGCCGAAACCGGTGTTGACGCCGTAGATTTTTCGCCCCTGTTGGAGAAACTGCATCAATAATCGATGGGAATGGAGGCTTCGTTCCCGGGCCTGGGGATCCCACGACAACTTTTGGGGATTCTTGGCCCAATCAACAAATTGGTCAAGGTCTATCCTGGCGGTACCCAGCTGGTTCGACAAATTTGACTCCACGTTAAAAAATTTATTATTTTCATGGTATCACAGACTTGGAGGTTTGTATGGAGCAGATTCAATTCGGCGCCAATGACATGGCCAACGCTATTTCGAAACTCGGAGACAGGGAAATCGAAAACCTGGCATTCGGCGCGATCAAGCTCGACAAGAGCGGCAAGATCCTGTCCTATAACAAGGCCGAGGGGGACATCACCGGCCGCAATCCCAACGAGGTTATCGGGAAAAACTTCTTCACCGAGGTTGCCCCCTGCACCAATCAGCCCGAATTTTACGGCAAATTCAAAAAGGGTGTGGAAGAGGGAAACCTCAACACCTTGTTCGAGTACACCTTCGACTACAAAATGACGCCCACCAAGGTGAAGGTTCACATGATGAAGTCCTTGTTGGACGACGGTTACTACATCTTCGTCAAGCGTGTGTGATCGATCTCAGTGAGGAAGCTCAGCGGCGGTACTGTAGGGACTTCATCCGCTTCCATCTGGCCCGGCTTCGTCGGTCGTCCGAGGTTCTAAACCTCGGGGAGGAATATGATTCCGTCCTACTCCGAGAGGGCCCGTTCCTTGTCGATTCCCTGGAAATGGTCCAACTGGCGGGCCTGTTTGCAGATGTTCTCGATCTGCGAACCTACGGTCTGGAAGACCTGCTCTTGGCCAAACCCAGCGTTCAACAATGGCAACACATCCTGAACCGGGCCATCGAGGCGGGCCTGGACACCTGGGGCTTTCATACCTCCGGGAGTCAGGGCGAACCCCGTCTGGTCCGCCATTCCTGGGAGCACCTCGTGAGCGAAGTGGCTCTGATCGGAAAGCATCTGAACAACTGGACCATTGAGAGGGTGATTGGTCTGGTCCCGTCCCACCACATCTACGGCTTTCTCTGGTCGATCCTGTTTCCACAGATGTTCGGCCTGCCTGTCATCACGCCGGGACCTGTGTTCACCGCCTTCCAGGACAGGGATCTGGTGATCGCCACGCCCTTTTTGGTCGAGCAATGGCGTGTCCGGGAAATCCTTCCTCCCCCTTCTGCCCTGATCCTGGTATCCACCGCCCCCTTTGAACCAAAAACTGCCGGGTGGTTGGATGCCAACAGCCGCCCCTGGGTGGAGATTTACGGCAGCACCGAGACCGGGGGCATCGGCTTCCGATCCTCTACCGACCGGGGCTTTACCCTCCTCGATCACTGGGAATGGATCGAGGAGAGCGGAAACCTCGTTCTTCAGAAGGACGGGCGCACTTATGCCTTCCCCGACCACGTGCGCCTCGAAGGAAGGACCGTGGTACCGATGGGCCGTAAAGACGGGGCGGTGCAGGTCGGCGGGGTCAACGTCTATCCGCAAAAAGTCCAGGCCTTTCTCAGCAATCTGCCCGGTGTCCAACGGGTGTGGGTCCGCCCGCACACGGAAAATGGCTCCGTGCGCCTCAAAGCCTGGGTGATCCCCGACGGAAGCCTCGAGCCGAAACAGCTGGAAATCAGCCTCAGGGAGCGCTGTGCCCAGGGATTGACCTCTGCGGAGCGCCCTGTCCATTTCACGATCGACGAGAACCCGCCCCTTTCTCCCTTCGGAAAACTGTTGGACTGGTAGCCTTGTTCGGTTGTGTTTCTTGAAGTATCCCTGAATTTCGGATATAGTTTCCCTAAGGAGGCCCTATGCGTTATCTTGCCCTTCTCTCTCTTCTTGCAATCAGCCAAGTATATGGGAATGTCATCGACGACATCATGAATCGTCGTCAGCTCGAACTCGCCGATGCCTACTGGCTGGCGGGAGAGCGCTACATCGAACTGAATAAGACCGAAATCGGCCGGGCGATGCAGGCCCGTGCCCGCCAACTGGTCCCGGGTTACCAACCGCCGTCGGAGAGACAGATGGATGGGGTACCGAGCCTGACGCCGGCCCCAGTCGAGGTCGCTCTGCCGCAGATCAGTCAGGAAGAGATCGCCCGAAGAGCCGCTGAAGGTCGGAGGATCGTGAGAATCCAGTTCAACCGGCTGGTGCGCGGTTTTCTCATGGAAGAGATTTCCACGATTTCCTCTGGTTTGGCGGAACGCATCGAGGTTCCCGAGGTTGGCAATTTGAGTCGTAACGAGGCAACGCGTCGGCTACAGGAACTGTTCCAGGACGCTGAAGTCGATGGCCTTGGCATCGAGGACTTGTATAACCCGGACACGATCCAGGTAGAACAGGTCGAGGGCACGACAGACGATTACGTTTTGACCGTCAACCTATCTTCGAACGCCCCGGATTATCTTCAGCGACGCCCCTGGTGGGCCCCCTCGCTCAGCCTGTACTTTGTTCGATCGGGTAACAACTGGGTTTTGCGCGCAGTATCGAAAAACTGATCTTATCGCCTTTGCATCAGGTAGCGGACCTCCCCCTCCTTGGTGAGGGGGATGATCCAATCTCGGAAATAATACACGATAGGCTCGGCGGCAATGATGATGCGGTTGTTGGGATCGGATGCCTTCTGAAGACTTCTGATCTTTCGCTCCACCCGCCGCAGCACTTCCTGTTCAACTTCTTTGCGGGTCAGGCGTTCCATCAAGCTCTTCTCGTCCTGGCGATCGATCAATTCCTGATAGACGGCGGGCTCGAGACGGTACTTGCTCTCCGCGACATAACAGGCAGCGTAATGAATGCGGCGGGCTATGGCCTGGAGACAGATCACATCGTGCTCGACACTGCTGCCGAGATGCCCGTCGCTGTCGGGTTTGCAGATTTGCGGTAAAAGCTCGAGATAACTGATGAGAATGCGTCCCGATAAATTGATGGTTTCCAATTCGCGAATATGGAGCTCGGGATCGAGTGTCGTCACCAGGCGCCGGGGCCGGGGCAGACCGGTGTAAAAGGGCCGTTCTTCCGGAACCAGGTAGCGCCCGAAGAGCGCATCCACCGTTTCCTGATGGAGCAGGCGAAGTTCCAGAAGGGTTGCCGACTCAGGGGGATCGAATCCGCTGATACCGGGTGTGTAGGCCGCCTCGTTGTACGCAAATTGACATCGGTCCAGGAGTTTCATCAATATCGCTTCTTCCAGGCCCGCAAGACGGGCAACGACCTGATCGAGGTTCAAGGGCATGGTAGAAGCATTCTATCATGAGACCTGCCCTTTTGCCACGAGCATCTGAACGGGGATGCCGCCATTCCGAAAAAAAAGCCGTTGAATACGTGCAAGACTCAGCAGTTTCTCGGAATCTGACTGTGCACTCAAAACCCCCAGACAGCCCAGCCGTTGATGATGGAAAATCTGGCCCAGGTCCCGCAGAACCGATCGGGCGGTCTGCGTGTCCTCCAGGCGTTCTCCCCAGGGGGGATTGGTGAGGAGCCAGGCCGCGGGACCGGGAGGCTGCGACCGGCCAAGATCCGCCTTTTCCCAGCGTATTTTTTCCAGGACACTTCGGGGGAGACCCAGCCGCCCCAGATTGTCTTTCGCGATTTGCAGGGCCCGTGGATCACGGTCGGCAGCTCCCATTTCCAGTTCGTTGGGCACAATTTCCCGAGACACCCAATACTCCCTGGCCCTTTTCCTGTTGATTTCTTCGATACCGAGAGCCGGCGGCAAGTCAAATTGTCGATCCCTGTTGGGCGCCCTGTCCATGAGCCAGAGCACGGCCTCGGCCAAAATGGTTCCGTTGCCGCACATCGGGTCCCAAAAAGCTCTTCCCCGTTTGAACCCGGACCAAAGTACCAGGGCCGCCGCCACGGTCTCCCGCAGGGGGGCCCCCATTGCTTCGAGTCGATAACCGCGGTGGCTCAGAGGCTCGGGCGTGAGATCCAGCCCAACCTCCACCCGATCCGAATGCCCGTAGATTCGCAAAAAGCTCTGAGCGGTGTAGGAAGGCAGCCGCGCTGTCCCCATTTTTTGCGCCAGCCGTTGAAGGATGGCCTTGTGGAGGGTGGCTTGCAGCACCGCGGGACTGTGGGGGCTATCGGAACCGAGGCGTACCTTTTGAATGACCGGGAAGGTTTGTGCGGGTACAAAGAGTTCCCAAGCGTGAGCTTGCACGTGCTCGAAAAGCTGATCCAGTGCCGAGGCACGAAAGTCCCCAATGAGCCAGAGAATTCGGTCCGCCGTCCTCAGTCCCAAAAGGCAGCGGCAGAGCCCTTCCGCCTCGGCCTCGAAGATGACCCGCCCCGGCCAGGTTTCGATCACCCTGAGACCGAGGTAGCGGATTTCACGGGCCGGTAAATGCTCCAGTCCCGGGCTGCAAAGGGCCGAAAACCGATTCATGGCCCCGGCCGCCTGATGGCGTAGAGTTCCAGACGGTCGCTCAGAAAATCGGTGAAGGCCAGGTAGCGGCCATCGGGGGACACATCCAATCCCGTGGGCTGGTCCCTTCCCCAAATCCAGGTTGATGGCGTAAATTCGCCCAGGGAAACCAAATAAACCTTTCCGTAATCGGGTCCGGGCAAAAGGTAACTATCCGGGTTGTTGCGTCCACGGCTGGAAGCGAAAAGGTAGGTTGCTTCCCCGTCCACGGCGATGGTGTTGATGTTCCAACCCAGAAAAAGTTGAGATTCAAGGCGGCCAGTCAGGGCATCGAAGCGATAAACGTAGCCGCTCCCCATGTCGCTGGCATAGAGTTTTCCCTTCAGGGTGACCAGGTGGCGCATCGCCCCCCAGCTCCCCAACCGAAGAGGCTCCAAAATTTGGCGGGTAGATAGGCTATACCTAAAAATCACTGCCCCGTCGAAAATGCTGACATAAAGGACCTCCTCATTGGGGCTGAGGGCCAGGCCGCGCGGCGTTCCTGGGGTGGGGATACGGGAGATGACCTGGCGAGAATCGACGTCGATGATCGACACATCTTGACTTGTCCAGTTGCTGATGTACGCAAAACGTTCTCCTTTATCGACCAAAATGAACTTCGACCAGGTCCCCATGGTGGAAAAACTGTCGATGTACGAAAAATCTTTTAGGCGAAAGCAGTGAACGTGGCCCGTGGTCATCTGCGAGACCCAGAGTTCGCCGCGTTGGGGTAGCATCCAGGTTTCGACAAAACCGGTCCGCGACGAAAATCCCGGAGCCAGCAACAAAGCCAGACGGATCAACGGACGGACACGATAGATCTCCACGCCCGGCCCGTTCAGCAGGGCCACGGCCATATAGCGTCCATCCGGGGTAAAGCGCACACTCTTGGGACGCGAACCCGTGGAAATTTCTCCCAGAAAATGCAGGGGGATCCCCAGCCGAAACAAACGTTCCCGAAGCGCAGGTAAGCCGGGCCTCACGTCGATGGTGAAGCTCCGCGGCTCGTAGCCCGAACAGGCCAGGGTCAGCCGTTGTTTGCCCGGGGGCAGGCGGTAAATCCGCGATTCGGCAAGAACCCGCCAGGGAACCTGGAACTCCCCTTGCACGAAAACATCCGCCTCGACCGGAAAGGATTGAATTTCCACCGGAATCAAGTTAATCGACGCCTGGCTCTCGAGGCCGGCGATCGATCCAACCCAACAGATCAACACCCAGAGGATCTTAGCGCGCATCGGCAACGGGTTGAAGCATCTTTTCCAAATGAGCCTTGGCCCGCATTTGCTCCGTGATCGAGTTTTCCAATTCCAGGCTCACCCAGCGTGGCAGGTAGCGCCGATAAGCCATCAAATAATCGAATTCGTTCAAATCCCGAAACTCATGGTCATCGTAGGCGTTCCAGGGGCTGGTGGGTGTCGAGTGGATGGCAGACACGTGACAGCACCCCACGGGGAAACTTTCCGCCAGTTGTGCGAAGTTGCGGTACTCAGGCAGATTCATTCGCCGGCCGTTCTCCCAATGGCTGAAGTCGATGCAAAGGCCGCCGTACAGCGCCAGTTCTTTCTCTCCTGGGATGACCCCGCTGTTCTCGATGAAGATGATCTTGAGATAGCGCGTGCTTTCCGGTTGATAGGGATGGGTGCTGTAGAGGCTGTGAATGTTGAACACCTCGGTTTGGAAGCGATCGATCAGGTATTCCATTTCCTTCTGGTCCATGTCGGACCTTAGATGGACGTGCGGGATGCGTGTGACGGGAGAGTTTTCGAGCTCATGGTAAAGAATGCGCCGTTGACGCGTGTCGAGGGCCGTCGGGAACAACGCGATCCTCTCGATATTGTTCTCTCGAATCTCTTTAAGAAAGAGGGCGATGCGGTCGGAGCGGGTCGTCGTGAAGCCCAGCAAAATCTCCATGCCGCGATTATACCAAAGCGGCCCCTTTTGTAAACATTCGAGATCTGGTAAAGTGAGCTCATGGCCTCTTTTCATCGCACCGCCGACCACTTCCGCCACCTTCTGAGCCCTCAGGATCACACCCTGATCGAATCCATCCATGAAGATTACCGGCGACTCTTCGCGTTGTTTCAACGCCATTCCCAGGGTGATACGTGCGAGAAAAAGCTGATCGAAGGTTTTGACGCTATCGGTGAAAAGATGAAATCTGCCCTGAGCCAGGAAGATCGGATCCACGTCTACGGTTTTGAAACCCCTTCCCTGGTCCACGCCGAGGCCAGCCGCCTCATCGCCCGACTGCGAGACCGAGGCACCCAACGGCCGGAATTCGTCTATCTCATCCAGCGTGCCTATGAGATGCTCTTTCATTTTGGCTACAACCTTCGTCAACGCCGGGAAAAAAACTACCTGCTTGTCGAAACCCCCGTCGAGAATCCGGTGCGCAACTGGGCCGTCCACAAAATTTCCAACCTCGATGAAGAGCTGGAAAGGACAGCCGTTTGTGTGATGTTGCGCGGTGCCCTTCTTCCCAGCCTCATCATGAGCAAGGAAATCCAGGAGCACACCACGCGTCACTACATCACCCCCTTTGCCTTGTTCCGGGTAAAACGAAACGAGGAACGATCGGAGCGGGATATGGAGTACATTTTGGACCTGGACCGGTCTTTCTTCGACATCGAGAACCTCCAGGGCAGGGACCTGATCTTCGCCGACCCGATGAATGCCACCGGCGGCAGTATGATCACGGTGGTAGAATACCTTAGAAGCCAGGGGGTGAAGTTCGGCAGGATCTTGAGCTTCCACGCCATCACCAGTTTCAAAGGGGCGCTTCAAACCGTCCGCGGCATCCCGGAAGCGGAGCTCTATACCCTGTGGCTCGATCCCTACCTCAACGATGCGGCCTACATTCTTCCCGGACTGGGAGATGCGGGCGACCGTTTGAACGGCCCCGATACCCGGGAATCGCCCCGTAACATTTTACAACTCCTGGCGGGTTTTGGTCCCGCTACCATGGACCTTTACCGCAACCAGGTTGCTGCTGTGGAGAGGGCCGTGCTCGGATGAGGAACGGACCGAATGGTTGGCAAAGTATCCTCCTCCTGCTCGCTGTTGTCTCTTGCCAGACCGCGCCGGAATTGTCTCTGGCGGAAGATTATTTGACGTTGGGTACCGCGTATTACGATTTGAAAAATTGGTCCCAGGCAGAACGATTCCTCCTCAGGGCCGTCCAGCTCGATCCTGCCAACAAAGCGGCACGGTTCAACCTTGCCCTTACCCTGTTGCAACAGTCCCGACCTGAAGAGGCGATCGGGCATTTGAAAGATTTGCTGAGCGACGACTCCGAAAACACGGTCCTCCTCAAGACCCTGGGGTATGCCTATTTCTGGAGCAAGAACTTCACCGAGGCGCGCAGTGTCTATCGAAAGGTGCTCGACATCCTTGTCCAGGACCGCGATACCCAATTCAACCTCGGCCTCATCGCTTATGAACTCGGAGAATACAGCGAGGCCAGGCAGATTCTGGATACCTGGCTGAGCGAAGAAACCTCGCCGCCCGACTCGATCTGGCCCGTGCTCGAAGCCATCTCCCGAAAATTAAAGGACGATGCCGGTCTGGTGCGGGCCCTGGCAAAAATCGTCGAAAAAAACAAGGGCGATCTGGTTCGTCTTGCGGAACTCGAGTCCTTGTACGCAAAGGCCGGCCGCTGGGAGGAACGCATCGCCGTTCTCACCCAATTGGACAGCCAGCTGACCCTTCAGGGCAAAGCAGACCCCCAGCATCGGTGGAACATCGGCGAGACTTTTTTGTTGCAATTACGTCAACAGGACCCGGCCCTCGAGTGGTTCGGAAAGGCCATTCAGGCGGGGTTCAAGGATACGTCTCGGGCGGAAAACCTCCTGGCCCGTACCGAGGTACTCAATCCTGAGTTGATTCGCTCGTTTTTCATCGAAAAAAAATTGTTGGCGAGGTGACGCATGGTCATGGGCATCCTGAACCTCACTCCGGATTCGTTCTATCCCGAAAGCCGGTACAATCCCGATGAGGCCATCGAACAAGTGCGTCGATGGGAAAAACTCGGATGCAGCCTGGTGGATGTGGGCGGTGAAAGCAGCCGCCCCGGAGCCGAAGCGATCAGCGAAGAGGAGGAAATGCGGCGCGTCCTTCCCGTGGTCCGGGCCCTCCGACGGATATCCTCGATTCCCCTCAGCGTGGATACCACCAAGCCCAACGTCATGCGCGCCTGTGCTCAGGAGGGGGCCGAGTGGCTGAACGACATCAGTGCCCTGGAATCTCCGGGAATGCTCGACGTGGCTCGGGAATTCTCCCTGACGGTGATTCTGATGCACAAAAAAGGCCAACCCAAGACCATGCAGGACCAACCCGAATATCGGGATGTGGTCACCGAAGTGAAAGACTACCTTGTGGAAAGGGCACGGATCGCCGAGGAAGCGGGAATACGCCACGATAAAATCTGGATCGATCCGGGTATCGGTTTCGGCAAGAAGCTGGAACACAACCTCGCCCTTCTGCGTCACCTGGGCGAATTTACCGCCCTCGGTTACCCAGTCGTCGTGGGCCTGAGCCGCAAACGATGGATCGCCGACCTCTGGGGTGACGGAGACAGACTGGGCGGCTCCCTTGCCGGCGCTCTTTTTTGTATGACCCAGGGAGTGCGCATGATCCGGGTCCACGATGTCCCGGAAACCCTTCAGGCACTCCGAATTTGGGAGGCGCTTTGGACCAAATCCTGAACCATTGGCTTTTTCGGTATTGGATCATCCCTGCGCTGGACATCGGCATCTTGAGCTGGCTCATCTATTTGGCCTACCGCTCCTTTGCCCAATCCAAGACCGTCATCGTTCTGCGGGGCATGCTGGTCATCCTGGCGCTCTATTTTTTTGCGGCCGTGATGCGGTTGGAGACACTCACCTGGATCATGGGCCTCCTTGCCCCGGGTCTCTTTGTGGGATTGGCCATCCTCCTTCAGTCCGACCTGCGAAGGATTTTCCAGCAGCTGGGTCAGGGCCTGGCGATCACCTCCCCTTCCAAAGGAAAGCTGGTCCCCCTGGATGCGGTCATGTCAGCGGTGGAAAATCTTTCCGGCAGACATTTTGGCGCCCTCATCGTCTTCACGCGCCGTGTTGGACTCAAGGACTCTTATAAGCAGGGGACGAGTTTGAATGCCGATTTGAGCTCGAGTTTGATCAACACGATCTTTTTCAAAGATTCGCCCCTGCACGACGGGGCCATTGTTATCAACGGGGATAAAATCGTCGCTGCCGGGGTGATTTTGCCAATGTCCGACCAACCCGACATCAAAAAGCAGTTCGGGACGCGGCATCGGGCAGCGCTGGGCCTGGTCGAGGAAACGGATGCCGTCGTGGTGGTGGTCAGCGAGGAGAGTGGAGCCGTCAGCCTGGCTTACGAGGGAGCCTTACACTACAACCTCCCCATCGCGGAAGCCAAACGGCGTCTCGGTCTTCTCTTGCAGTATATGAGCGTCGAGGAGCTGGACGATGGCCTCATCTAAATGGCTACGCATCGACTGGAACAAAGTTTTTTTCGATTTTCCCGCAAAACTTCTCAGCATCGCCCTCGCTTTTGGTCTTTTTTTCTTCAATCGTCTGGAGAATATCGTACCCAAGACCCTGCTGGTACCCCTGTCTCTCAGTTTCCCCGAAAGACTGACGCCCTCGGAAAATTTTCCCCGCAGGGTACGTGTCCTGGTGCGCGGTCCCAGGGACCTTGTGGAACAGATTGGCGACACCGATTACGAGGCCATCGGGAGTGTGACCGAGGACCGCGGCGAAGGGATCTATATGGTTCCCTTGCGTCTGGTGAGTACCGGTGGCAAGGCTCCGCTTCAAGGAATCGAGGTCAACCTGGAAATCGATGAGCTGCGGCTCGAGTTGCAACAAAGCGTTACCAAGCTCCTGGATGTTCGTGTCCCCATCGTCGGTAACCCCGAAAATGGTTTTCAGCTCGAATCCATCATCACATCGCCACCCGCCATCACGGTCCGCGGCCCGCGCTCCAAACTGGAACCTCTGGCCCTCATTTATACCGAGAAACTGGAAGTCTCGACACGTACCGAAAGCTTCTCGGCCAGGCTCCAACTCAACACGCCTGACCCCTTGATCGAGCTGACGAGCGGCACCCTGATCGAGGTTCGTGTCCAAATCGTGCCCATCATCGATGAAAAAAGCATCGAAGAGCTGCCCGTCCTGTACACGAACCTTTCGCCTTCCCTCAAGATCGTCTCTGAACCCGTATTGGCGATGATCCGGATTTCCGGCCCCCAAACGCTCATCAACCTGACCGGAGCTCAAAACCTTTCGCCAACGGTTAATCTGGAAAACATCACGCTCCCCGGCACCTACGAGCTTCCCATCCGTTGGAACCTCGATCCCAGAATCCAGGTCTTGGAACAGTTCCCCTTGACGGTTAAAGTCGAGCTGGAGGGGCGATGATTCTCGGCATCGGTATCGACATTGTCCGCGTGGAGCGGTTCCTGTCCTGGTTGGAAAACGATCGCCTGATGGAAAAATACTTCGGGCCTGAGGAAATCGAGTACGTCCGATCCCAGGGAAGGAGGGCCGCCGAAAGCCTTGCCGTTCGCTTTGCAGCCAAAGAGGCTTTGGGCAAGTCCCTGGGGTGCGGACTGGTGGGGTGGAACCTCCGGGAGGTACAAGTTCACCACGGAGAGGGTGGCGCCCCGTTTTTTCGTTTCCAGGGAGCCGCCGCCGAAAACCTGGGAGACCCGGATAAAAACGGCCGATACCATTTAAGCCTTTCTCATGACAATTTTGTTGCGGTCGCTGTGGTGATCAGGGAGATCGACCATGTCCGATGATTTGATGAAAGAAGATTCCGGCGGCGGAACCCGGATCAGCTTTTTCGAAAAAAAGGAAAGTGCCTGTCCCATTTGTGAGCATCAATTCAAAATCGAGCGATTCATGACGGGCGGGGGCAGAATGAACGCCGGTCAATTGCACCAGGATTTAAGACGGGAGTGGCTGCCTTCCAAAAAGTTCGGGGAGGTTTTTCCTCTTATTTACGACGTCATTGTTTGCCCAAACTGTTGGTATTCCGCCCTGGCCGTAGAGTTCCTCAAACCGGATCCCAAGGCCGTGCCGAAACTCAACGAAAACCGGGACGACCGCAAGGCCTTTGTTGCCGATGTGTTCCCCGACCTGGATTTCACCCTGCCCCGGGGGCTCAAAGAGGGGGCGGCGGCCTACCTTCTGGCCCTTCATTCCTATCAAAGCTGGGGGCCGAACTTCGCTCCCAGTCTCAAGAGCGCCATTTGCAGTCTGCGTGCCTCCTGGATTTTTCACGATTTATACAAAAAGTTTCCCCAGGAAAACTACGATTACCTGTCCCTAATCATGAAACACAAGGCCCGGTTTTATTACAATCGAATTGTCGAACGTGAGACCAGCGGGAAGGAAAGTGTGGGCTCGGTGACGCACTTCGGTCCGGACATCGACTTTAATTGGGGATACGACGGCGTATTGTACCTGACAGGTTATCTGGAATACATCTTGGGGGACGCCAGCAACGAAGCCGAACGACACAAAAAGTTGGAACGGGCCCGGATGGTGATCGCCCGCCTGGTGGGGCTGGGCAAGAGCTCCAAGTCCAAGCCCTCCGCCATGCTGGAAATGGCCAAGGAGCTCTACCATCAAATGGGCGGCGAGCTCAAAGGAAGCTAGGATGATCGTTCGCCTGGATCTTTCCTACGATGGCTGCGATTTCAACGGCTGGCAATCGCAGCAGGGGCAAAATACCGTTCAGAAAACCCTGGAACGAGCCCTGGAAAGGATCTACAAAAAACGGCTCCGGCTTTATGCCGCCGGAAGGACCGATACCGGGGTCCACGCCCGGCACCAGTGCTGTGCCTTTTGGGTCGAAAACTCTCCCCCACCCGAAATCCTGCAGAGAGCCCTGCGGGCGTTCTTGCCCCCGTCGCTCCATGTCTGGAGGGTCGGATTTGCCCAGGAAAACTTCCACCCCAGGAAAAGCGCCCTGGCCCGGTGCTACGAGTACCACGTCGATCCCCGTCCGAGATGCGAACCGTGGAGGGTTCGGTATGTGTGGCCCTACCACCGCCGTGTCGACTTCGAAAAACTGGGAATCATGGCCGCCCTGATCCTGGGAGAGCACGACTTCAGCGGCTTCTGTGCCGCCCAGGACCCATCCCCCAGCAAAAGCCGGCTCGTGACGCAGAGTCATTGGCGCCTGGAGGCGGGACGAATGATCTATCGAGTCACGGCCAACGCGTTTTTGTGGCGGATGGTGAGGCGCCTCGTGGGCGCCATGATCCGCCTCAGCGGTCGAAAAGACGGCCCGGATCGATTCTCCCTCTTGTTGAATCGACCGCAACTTTACAGGGATCCCCTCCCTGCCCCTGCGCCAGCCTCGGGACTTTATCTCTACAAGGTGGTTTACGATGCCCACGACTTCCCTCATTAAAAAACTTCTGGAACTGGCTACCGACGCCCAGGTCCGCTTGAAAGGTGGTTGGCCGATTTTCGATCTGGCGCCCGTCAACATCGCCGTTAAAGAAGACTCACCGCAGGACCCGGGACTTCCTGCCCTGCTCAAAGATTACGGTAAGGAATACCTGGGAACGAGCAGCCCGCGATTGGTCATCTGCTGTACTCCCGTCCCGAGGGGGGAGGAGCTCGAATATCTAAAAAAATGGTTGGGGGCCATTCAACTGGATTTGGAACGGGATTGCTTTTTGGTCGGCGGTCCCGATTCCGCCGATGAACTGGGCGACCTCCGCACCCTGATCGATCACCTCAAACCCAAGAGCCTGCTGGTCCTGGGGTCCGGGGCCAGCTCGGTGATCGTGGGCAGCAGGGTGCGAATCGAGGCCCTCCGGGACCAGGTTCGCGAGTTCGGAAAGATACCCATGGTCATCACCTACGACCCGGCATCCGTGCTTGCCGACCCCAATCTTAAACGCCCGGTCTGGAAGGACCTCCAGCGAGTCGAGGGACTGATCCGATATGGATGAGCCGCAGGCGGTCGAAGTTGCTTTTCCCATTCCCGAGGACCGCCTCTTCACCTACCTCAGCCACCGGCGGCTGGAAGTGGGCGTGCGGGTTTTGGCTCGGCTCAAAAACCGTAAGGTCAAGGGGATCGTGGTCAACACGGAGGCGCGGCCCCCCGAGGGAATCGAGCTCAAACCCGTAGAGAGGGCACTCGACGAAGAACCCCTGACCGGGCCTTACACCCTAAAACTTGGCTACTGGATCGCTCAGCAAACCCTGTGTTCGCTGGGTGAAGCTCTCTCGGCCATGCTCCCCTCGGCGATGCGGGAGAAGGAGCTCCCCCTCCTCGAGGACAGCCAGGAATTCCATCGGATCGAAAACCTCAGCGAGGAGCAAACCCAGGCGGTCCGAATGATCGTGGAATCACCGACCGGCTGGTTTTACCTGCAAGGCCCCACAGGAAGCGGCAAAACCGAGGTCTACTTGCAGGCGGCTCGGCATGTCATCGACACCGGGAAAAGGGTTTTGTACCTGGTACCGGAAATCAGCCTGACCTTTCAGCTCATCGACCAGACCCGGAAAAGATTCAAACGGGTGGCTGTGCTTCACTCGGCCCTCAGTCCCTCGCAGCGCCTCAGGGAATGGGAACGGATCCGAAAGGGGGAAGTCGATCTGGTCCTGGGGGCCAGAAGCGCCGTCTTTGCGCCCATGGACAACATCGGACTCATCGTCGTGGATGAAGAACAGGAAATGAGTTACAAGAGCCAGGCCGTGCCACGCTATCATGCCCGCAGCGTGGCCATGATCCTGTCGAAATGGCAGGGCGCACGGCTGGTGATGGGCAGCGCCACCCCCAGTCTGGAGGCCCTCCATGCCATCGAGGAAGGGCTTTTCGTTAGGTTGCGCCTCAGCCGTCGTCTGGCCGGGGGGGCACAGCCCCAGGTGCACCTCCTGGATACCCGGCAACTCAACGAAATTTTCAGTCCCGAACTCGCCCAGGCCATATTGGATACCCACACCGAAGGCCTTCAGAGCGTCATCGTTCTGAACCGTCGGGGCTACACCAACCTTTACCATTGTCGTCACTGCCATTACGAAATGCAGTGCCCGCACTGCTCGGTGCCCGTCACCTACCACAAATCGCGGGACCTGGTGATCTGCCACCACTGCGGCTATTCGGGTAAATCGCCCCCGAAATGCCCCAATTGCGGTTCCTCCGAGGTTGGCTGGGCAGGATACGGCACGGAGCTGGTGGAACAGGAGCTCCGGCGGCTTTTCCCCCAGCTGCGTTTGGCCCGACTGGACTCGGACACGGTGGCCGACCGCAAACAGGCTGCAGGGATCATCAAGGGCTTCGCTGGCGGCGACATCGACCTTTTGGTGGGGACCCAAATGATCGCCAAAGGACTCAATTTCCCCCGTCTCAAAACCGTGGGCATCCTGAATGCGGATATCGGCCTGAGCATCCCGGACTTTCGTTCTGCCGAGAGGGTGTATTCCCTGATTCGGCAGACCGCCGGCAGGGCTGGCCGGTATCGACCCGATGGACAGGTCTATATCCAAACCTACCGGCCTGACTATTGGGTCATGCAGGCGGCAGCCCAGGCAAGAGATGAGGAATTTCAAAAGCGGGAACTGGAACTCCGAAAAACCACACGCCTGCCGCCCTACACACGCTTGCTTCGCGTGGTGCTCCGTCACCGAGACGTTGGCAAGGTCAAGGCGGACGCCGCGGCTCTTTCGTTGTTTTTTGAACGATCGAAAACCGGTTCCCTCGAGATCATCGGCCCTGCTCCCTGCCCTCTGGAAAAACTCAACGACTGGTACCGCTACCATGCCCTCGTTTGTGGTCCGCATGTCCACGAACTGAGGGAGATCGGTCACCGAATGAGGTCCTGGAAAAGCCCCTCCCGAAGCGTGGTGGAGCTGGACATGGATCCCTACCACCTTCGTTGACCCCTGTCATCGCTTCGGCTAAATTGTATTAATGGATCTGGTCTTCTATCCCCACGAGGTATTGCGGCAACGAGCAACGCCTGTCGAGTCCGTCACTCCGGAAATTCGGGACGCTCTTCAGGAAATGGTTCCCCTCATGGAACGCAGCCGCGGCGTGGGATTGGCGGCCCCGCAGGTCGGCCTGAGCCAACGTTTTTTCGTGGTCAAGCTTCAAGACGATCCTCTCTACTTCATCAACCCCGAACTGGTGGCGACCAGCCACGAAACCGGCGTGTACGAGGAAGGCTGCCTCAGCCTTCCCGGCATCTGGGCCGAAGTTGTTCGCCCCCTTGCCGTGACCATCCAGGCAATCAACCTGAAGGGCCGTCCCTTCCAACTCAAGGCCGACGGATTTTTGGCCAGGGTCATTCAGCATGAACTGGACCACCTCAACGGAGTGCTTTTTACCGACCGTCTCGACGAGCCCCTGCGGTCCCAGATCCTCGAGCTTTACATGAAAAAGCGTGCCACGTCCTGAATGAAGGTCCTCCTTGCCTCTTCCAGTGCGATCGCCCTGCCTACCGCACAGGCCCTCGAGACAAGGGGCTGGCTAAAAGCCGTTCTGACATCCCCACCCGCTCCCGCAGGACGAGGCAAGATCCTTACCCCCAACCCCATCGAGGAATTCGCTCACCAACACAACATCCCTGCCCTGAAACCGGAGAGGCTGGGTTCCGAGGCCCGTGCGCAGGTTGAGGAACTCCACTGTGATGTCCTCGTTTCTTTTTCGTATGGGCGGATTTTCGGCCCGAAGTTCCTGGCTGTTTTTCCGCTTGGCGGAGTGAATCTCCACCCGAGCCTTCTCCCCCGCCACCGCGGACCGGCGCCGGCAGTGGCTACCATCCTCAGTGGCGATCCTGAAGCAGGATTGACCCTGCAGACCCTGGCCCTGGAAGTGGACAGCGGCGATATTCTGTTGCAAACCCGTTGGCCCCTGGACGGGCGAGAGACGGCGGCGGACATTTTGGAACGCAGTTCCCGGGAGGCCCCTAAAATCCTCCTCGACGCACTGGAGAACTGGCGGAGGGTTTGGGAAGAGCGAAGGCCTCAGAACCACGAAGAGGCGACCTGGTCGCGACTTTTGGAAAAATCCGAGGGGCTTTTGGTCTGGAGCCAGGACGCCGAAGGCCTGGATCGGCGCATCCGTGCCTGCATCCCCTGGCCCGGGGCCTACACCTTCCTCGGGGGACGCCGCCTTTTGATTTGGGAGGCCATCCCGGACCCCCAGGCACCCCTCCGTGACGTACCCGGCAAGGTCCTGGGTCTAGACAAGGCGAGTGGGATTCGGGTACAAACAGGTAAGGGCCATCTCTTGATCAGATCCCTTCAATGGGAGGGGAAAAAGAAGCTCGATTACCTGAGCTTTTGGAACGGGCTTCGAGATGTCTCAACAACGATATTGGGGTAAGCATGAATCGTTTTTTAAGCTTCTTCCATCATCTCTGGAAGAACGTGGTGATTACTTCGGAAGATGACGATCGAACGGTTTATTTCAAACGCTCCCTTTACGCCATCTTCGGTATGATGGTCGTCAGTTTCGTCACCGCCGTCAGCGTCTTTTTCGTGTTTCTTGAAGGCGAAGAAGATGTGGTCGTCCCCAATTTGTTGGGCGCCCCGCTTCAACAGGCCCTCCGGTCCCTCAACGAAAAGAATCTTTACCCCGTCTATCGTGAGGACCTGAATCGAGCTGACCAGGAAAGTTGGGACAGGGTCGTGTTTCAGGATCCGCCCGGCGGTCAAATCGTCAAACAGGGACGGCGGGTGGTGATCACGGTTGGGCGCCCGCCCATTTCTGACAGGGTACCCGATTTCCGGGGGCAAACCCTCGATCAGGCCAAAGACACCATCCTGGAGTTCAACCGCAAATACGCCCAGACCGGCGGCAGCATCTCCCTCGTCATCCAAGAGCCCGTGACGTTTTTGCGCAACAACGCGCCCCGGCTGACGATACTTCAACAATCTCCGGCACCGGGGGCTGATATCTTTTCCAAAACCGAATTGGTCTTTGTCGTAAGTGACGGTCCCAGCGGACCTCTGATCAAAATTCCTAATCTTGTCGGAAAAAACTTCCAGGATGCCCTGACAGAACTCGAAAATCTGGAAGCAGCTTACTTCGTTACCGTCAGGGAGGCGGGGCCCGGTCAAACTCCGGGGAACGTCATCGCCCAGTCCCCCCAGCCAGGATCCGAAATCGGCGCCCGTGGGATGGTCGAGCTCGTGATCGCCAAACCCACCCGGCTTCCGGCCAACACCTTTTTCGGAGTAGTGGAACTGTCGTTGAGGTCCGAACCCATCCCCATAAAACTCACCCTGAGTGCCCGGTTGCCGAGCGGGGAAATCAAGGTGCTGTCGCAGATGAATCATCCTGGCGGACAGGTCAGGATTCCCTACATCACCGAAAGGGGAACGGAATTGATCTTGCAGAGGTTCTCGGAAACGATTTGGACCAGGACTGTCATTTCCGAGTAATCTGGGTCGATGAATGTCCATCGACGATGGACCTGGCACGGGAGGGAGCTCTTCGGGGAGATCCCGAGGGAACGGTCTACGGCACAGATTATCAAAGTCAGGGACGCGGGCGCTTTGCCGACCGCAAGTGGCTCACCCCGCCCGGGTGTGCCCTCACTTTCACCCTTCTCGTGCGTCCCCCCTTTCCCGGCTTTCCCCTTAGCCTGCGCAGCGCCCTCGGTGTTGCCCTCTGGCTCGAGGCACTGGGCCTGACGCCGAAAATCAAGTGGCCCAACGATGTTCTTGTCAAAGACCGAAAAATTTCCGGGATATTGGTCGAATCGACTCAAAACTATGCCGGGATCGGTATCGGGATCAACATCCTCCAGGCCCCGCCATCCGCACACCTGCGAACTCCGGCCACCTTTTTGGCCGAACACATCGACAATGTGGCCCCGCCTCGGGACCACCTCGAAGCCTTTCTGGGTTATTTGAGCCATTCCCTCACCTGTGCCGATGCCCGAGAACAAACCGAAGCGCGGTTAGCCTGGCGGGGGGACTGGCTGGAAATCCTGGAGGGTGAAGGTACCAAATGCTGCCGGGCGCACGTTCGGGGTGTGGATGACAGCGGGGGTCTGATATACGAGGCCGAGGGGCAGATCAGGACGCTCGTGAGTGGGGAGGTCCGTAGACCAGTCTAGCCACGGCCCCGCCGCTGGACCGGTTTTCCAGCTCTAAATGAACGCCGGTCGGTTCCAAAAGCTCACGGATGAGTCGCAGCCCCAGCCCGGAACCGGGCTGGGAAGATTCGGTGTGTTCCTGCAGGTTCAAAACCTCCGGCGGGAACCCTGGACCCTCGTCCTCGATCTCGGTCACCCAGTTGCCATTGAAACGCTCCACGTGAATATGAATCCTGGTCCTGGGCGGGCTGTTTTTGATCGCGTTGTGCACCAGGTTCCGGACCACGATCTCGTACAGCATGGGGTCCCAGCGCAGTGAGTCTCCTTTGATATCAATCTCCAACGAGATCGCCTTTTGAATCAGAAGGTCACTCCAGAGCGACCTTACTTTTTCCAGGATGTCTCTGGGTAAAAAGTCCTTAAGTTCGACGGCCGGGTTTTGTCCACGGGACTTGGCCCAGACCACGAGCCCCTCCAAAAGCTCGTAGCTGCGTTCCAGGTTGTGACCCAGCTGCTCAAGATCGCTTTTGATCTCGTCTTTTGTAAATTGATCCCAGCGGCGGACCAGCCAGTTGACGAGTTGATAGCTGCTACCCAGGCTGTTGCGCAGGTCGTGGCCCAGCACGGAGAGTACCTGGTTTTTGAATTGAAGGTTTTGACGATTGACCACCAGCTCCTCTACCTGGCGGCGCTGAACAGTGTAGAGGTGATGACTCACAAACAACCCGACCGGAACAAAAAACGCTCCCCCCATCACATACGAGATCTGATGGAAAAAGTTGGGATGGTGATAAAAGTACCAATGGATTGCCGCCAAAAATCCCACATAGTGAGGAAGGATCCACAGAGCGGCCTTGTTCCAGGGAAGGTAGTAGGCATAAGGCAGAAAGACCATGCTCAAATACCATGCGACATTTTGGGTATTGTATTTTAAAGTTTCCAATGAGTAGGTGATTGATGTGAGGCTCATCACCACAAAAAAAAGGCCTAACATCCAACCAGGAAGCAGGCCGCCTTTCTGGATAAAAAGAACGACGGCGAGGGCCGTGAAGGAGGAGATCAATAAAAAGAAATTTTCCACCAGGCCCAAATCCGAAAGGAATTTTAATAAAAACAAAGCAATTTTGATGGAAATGTAAAGTAAGTTGTATAGGATAGTGACTAGTGCAACTTTTTTGAGATTATGGAGCCGATTTTGATGTAGACGAATTTCTACCTCGTTCTGATCATAAAATTTGTTTGCCATCGACAACATGTTACCCAATTACTGCAAAAAAACAAGATGCTAAAACAAAAATTCGGTAAAACTGAAATTTCCTCGAAACACGTAACGGATGGGAACCATGACCCGGTTTCGTTGACGGGACAGATCCACATGGACAAAGTACGGATGGTCCTGGATTCTGACCACCACGTCCTCGTCGATCAGGCCGTTGAGATAGGCTGCCTGGGCCGCCAGGGACGCCAGCACCACCGTATCGGGCTCCTGCGCGGCAGGTCGGTACTCGAGGTGCAACAACCGGGGAGAGGCCAGCTGGACCACCGTGGGTAAATAGGGTCCCTGCCGAAGACGAAATACCGCCCGTTTCCAGGGGCCGATGCGGTCAAGCTCCAGCTCGGGTTGGAAAAAGATCAGGGCCTTCTGCCTCTCTCCTTCCAGAAAAGTGCCCTGCAGGGCCCAGGCGCCTTCGAGAAAGGTACGATGCCCCAATTCTTCGTTTTGGAGGGCAGGTCTCTTTCGGGACGTGGCGAAATTCAAGTCCACGGCCATGCTGAGGCTGTCGATAGGATGGATTCGGTACACCTGCGAATCCCAGGTAAATGTGAACGCTGTGGGGCCATACCTGGCCCCGTCCCGCAAATACTTGGCCGCGCAGAGCAAGGAGGGGTAGTTGGGTACAGAATCGGGCCGCCCCGGCCGATAAAGGCTCGCTCGGACGTCCCCCTCGTGCGAGGTCAAAACCAATAGACCACAGGCGCCCACTCCGGTCCGACGAGGGCATACCTGACGCGCTGCCTCGTGTAAATCCTCCGCGGTAGGAACCACGCGTTGCTCGGTCTGGTCCCACAGGAGAAAGTCCAATTGACCGCAGGCGAGTTTGATGAAATCGAGGCTCGAGGGAAGTCCCGAATCAGACACCGAAAAACTCGCGGTGGACCCGCCTCAGGGCCTCTGCCAGGTCCGATTCGTTCATGACCAAACTGAGATTGGTTTCCGAAGCCCCAAGGCTCACCAGGTGGACGGTCATCTCACCCAGGGCTTGAAAAACGCGTCCCAATTCCCGGCCGCAGGTCCAGGCCCGTGGCCCCACCAGACAGAGAATGCCGGCGTCGCTTTGCACATTGACGTTCCCCAGGCGCTCCAGGTCCTCGATGACTTGCCGCGCCTCCTCTTTTCTGTCTACGGAGACCGAAACGCTCACCTCACTGGTGGCTACCAGGTCGACGGCAATTCGGTGATTGCGGAAAATATCGAAGATTCGCGCCATGAAGCCGTGGGCGTTGAGCATCCGAGAGCTGGTGACGGAGATGATGACGGCGTTTTTCTTGATGGCAAAGGCACGGGGGCCTCGGTGGGGGGTCTCCGGCAGGATGACGGTACCCGGGTGGTCGGGGTTCTTGGTGTTCTTGACCCAAACAGGGATTTTTTTGTCCACGGCAGGTTGGATGGTGGCCGGGTGGATGACCTTGGCCCCAAAATAGGAGAGCTCGGCGGCCTCGGCGTAGGAAATCTCGGGAATGGTCCGCGCCTGGGGGACGATCCGCGGATCGGTGGTGAGGATGCCATCCACGTCGGTCCAGATTTCAACGGCCTCGGCCCCGAGAGCCGAGCCGAAGATGGAGGCCGAGTAGTCGGAGCCGCCTCGGCCGAGGATGGTCATCACCCCGTCGGTAGTACTCCCGATGAAGCCCTGGGTGATGAGGATGCGCCCGGGCCTGGCGTGGATTCCCCGAGCGATTTTTTCGTTGGTGGGACCGAAGAGCACCGCGGCCTCGTTGAAGTGATCGTCGGTGACGATGAAGTGCCGCGCATCGAGGAGCTCTGCCTCGTAACCCAATTGGCAACATCGCCCCCAAAGCAGGCGGGTGCTCAAAAGCTCTCCACTGCCCACAACAGCGTCGTAGACCCGGGGACTGCACTCCCCCAGAAGAATCATGCCCCGGGTCAGGCTTCCGACCTCCTGCCAGACATCTTCCAGAAGTTGTTGGGTCCGATTTCGAATTTCGCCCTCGGTCTGCTCCAGCAACACATTCGTGTGACGTGCTTTTAACTTCTCCAAAAGATCCATGGCAGCCGCCTCCTGTCCGGAGGAAGCCAATTCCGTCAAGCGGATGAGATCGTTGGTGACCCCGGACATGGCGGAACTCACCACAAGAGGGGCCTTGTCCAGGACCCTGGCCACGATGGCCAGAGCCTGATTTTGGCTGGCAGAGTCCTGAACGCTGGTACCGCCAAACTTGAGAACGATCATCGTTTAACGTACCCCAATTCCACCAGGGCTTCCGCATTCAGGATGGCCGCCCCGGCAGCCCCACGAATGGTATTGTGCCCCAGGATGGTCATCTTGACATCGAACAGAGGACAGGGCCGCACCCGTCCCACCATGCAGGCCATGCCGCCCTGGTTGTCCACATCGCGCAGCGGCTGGGGTCGGTCGGGTTCGGGAAGCACCACCACCGGACGCATGGGAGCGAACGGCAGTTTTTTCTCCTGGGGCAAGCCCCGAAAGTCTTGCAAGGCGGACACCACGTCTTCCAGCGAAGAGGGTTTTTGGTCAAACTCGATGCTCAAACTTTCCGTGTGGCCCTCGATCACAGGAACACGATTGCAGGATGCGCTTACCCGGAAAGATGCCATTTCGATTTGACCGTTCACCAGTTTGCCCAGGATCTTTTGCGGCTCGGTCTGCATCTTTTCCTCTTCGTCGGAAATGTAGGGGACGACGTTGCCCAGAATGTCCCAACTGGGCACGCCGGGGTAACCGGCCCCGCTGATGGCCTGGAGGGTGGTAACCATTACCCTTCGAACCCCCCAACGGCGGTGAAGGGGGTAAAGCGCCATGGCCAGAAACATGGTCGAGCAATTGGAATTGGTGACGATCTTTCCGGAGGTTGGCTGACGATGGACCAATTCGAAGTGGTCTGGGTTGATTTCGGGGATGACCAGGGGCACGTCGGCATCCATCCGGTGGTTCTTGCTGTTGGAGATCACCCAATGTCCCTTCTGCGCGTATCGGCTCTCGGCCTCCCCAGCCACCGAGCTGTCCAAACCGGAAAAAAGAACGGGGGATTGAAGATCCTGATCGAGGTCCTGGACGATCAGATCCGCGACCGAGTCGGGGATGGGGGTGTTTTGTTTCCACTGGGCCGCCTGCCTGTAGGTTTTCCCGCTGGATCGGGTCGAGGCAACCAGTTCCCTGACCTCGAACCAGGGGTGTCCTTCGAGGAGTTTGACGAATTTCTGACCGACAGCTCCGGTCGCACCGAGGATGGCCACAGGAATTTTTTTCATGATGATGAGCCTAATCGAGGCCCCTGCCCTTGTCAATCTTGGGTTTAAAATCTACAAAATCATTATGAACAGCGACTACACTCAGCAAATCAAAAGAGCCGCCGAATGGTTGAGTCAGAAAACCGAGCACCGGCCCAAACTGGGGATCGTTCTGGGATCGGGCCTTTCGGAGGTTGCCGATGGCTTTCGTGGAGTAGACATTCCTTACCGTGACATACCCGGTTTTCCCGTCTCCACGGTGAGCGGGCACAAGGGGATGATGCGCATCACCCCCGAGGTGATGATCATGATCGGCCGGGTCCATTACTACGAAGGTTGGGCGTTGACCGATGTGGTCCTGCCGCTCTTCGTCATGCACGCCTTCGGGGTCAAAAAGCTGATCATCACCAATGCCGCGGGCGCGGTGACCCCGCAGCTCAAGCCAGCCAGCCTGGTCCTCATTCGGGATCATATCAATCTGATGGGTACCAACCCCTTCATCGGTGCCAACGACCCAGAGCTGGGACCGCGGTTTTTCGACATGACCCGAGTCTGGGACCACGAAATGCGGATTCAGGCCCAGGAGGTCGCCCGCGCCCAGTTGTCGAAGCGCTACCCCCTGCCGGAGGGAGTTTACGCCGCTCTGCCGGGCCCCAACTACGAGACTCCCGCCGAAATCCGAATGCTCCAGGTCCTGGGGGCCGATCTGGTAGGGATGAGCACCGTCCCCGAGGCCCTCGCGGCAGCCTACCTGAACATGAAAGCCCTGGGAATCAGCTGTGTCACCAATTTAGGGGCCGGTTTATCGCAGGGGCCGCTCAATCACGAGGAAGTCGTCGAAGTCGGAAAAATCGTGGAACGGGATATGCAGACCCTGATCCAGGGACTTGTTGCCCGTCTGCAATGACCATCACCGAGGTCTTTCCCCCCAAGGTACTCGCCTCCATGAAGGAGGACCTCCAGGAAGCCGGCGGGCACGAGGTCCTGTGGGTTGCCCAGGTCGATGCGAACCTCAACGTCACTTCGGTGGAAAAGGTCGCCGAGGGGACGATCGATTCGGTGGCTGTCCTGCGTCCCTGGGCCGAATCCGGGGATGCCATTATCCACAACCACCCCTCCGGCAACACCCATCCCAGCAAGGCCGACCTCGACGTGGCGCATCAACTGGGGGAATGGGGGGTGGGATTTATTATTGTAGATAACAAACTTACCTCCTGCCGCATCGTGGCCAGGCCGTTGGTGCTGCGGCCCATCGACGAGCTGGAAGGGGAGAAGCTCGCCGAAGTCCTCAAACCTGGGGGAAAGCTCAGCCAGGAGCCGGGCTATGAATACCGCAGCGCTCAGGTGGCGCTTCTTGAGGCCATCGTCCACGCCTTCAACCGGGACAGGGTCCTGGTGGCCGAAGCAGGAACGGGGATCGGCAAAAGTTACGCCTACCTCCTTCCCGCCCTGAACTGGGCACAGAAGAACAAGGAACGGGTCGTGATTTCCACCGGCACCATCAACCTCCAGCGGCAGGTGCTGGAGAAAGACATTCCCCGGGTTCAAAAGCTGTTGGGGACTCGGCTTCGCGCGGAACTGGTCAAGGGCCGCAGCAACTACCTCTGCCCGGCACGCCTGGCTGAAGCCCTGAAAGAAGCCGATCCCCAACAAAAAGAGGCCTTGAAGCCCTTTGCCGATTGGGCCGAAACCAGCCCCACCGGGGACCGCGAAGATTTCAATGGTAGCATTTCCCCGGATGTCTGGTCCGAAATATGCTCCGAAAAAGAAATTTGCGCGGGCTTTCGCTGCGGCCTGCGGGAAGATTGCTTCGTGACCCAGGCCCGCAAGCGCGCTGCCGCAGCCCAAATCCTGGTGGTCAATCACCACCTGCTCCTGGCCGATTTGAGCCTGAGGTTGGACGGCATGGGCTGGCAAGGAAACGCCGTCCTGCCCCCGTTTAGAAGATTGGTGATCGACGAGGCCCACAAAATCGAGGAAAGCGCCACAAGCTATTTTTCCCAGTTCTACAGCCGCCGCCGGGTGTTGCGCCTGATCCGACGCTTGTTCCGCCGAAAGAAACGAAAGCAGCTGGGCGTCCTCGTACAGTTGAGTGAAGAAATCACTCTGCCGGTAAAACTCACCGACATCGAAAAAAAGCTGGAAGTCATCGATGCCCATTCCAGCGCGGTCCAAACAGGGGCTCAGGAGATCCTGGGCGAAGAAAACTCCTTGTGGATGCGTGAAATCGACCAGAGAATTCGCGACCTTTTACTGCGGCCTTTGCAGGAACTGCAACTCAGCTTTCTGGAGCTGACGAATCTTTGCCAAAAAATCAACCGAGGGCTATCGGAAAAGACCGCACAATCCCCGGTCGGCTACGAATTTCGGCACCTTATCGAGCGCCTCCAATCCCTGGCCGCCTTGATGGGGCAAATCCTCCAATTCGAAGAACAGAAAAATCTGATTTATTGGCTGGAAAGGTCCCAGGATGACGTCAACATCAACATCAGTCCCATCGAGCTGGGTCCCTACCTTCATGAAGCCCTCTTCGAGCCGATCAAGACCGTCGTCGCAGTCAGTGCCACCCTGGCAGTACGCCAGGGATTTGACTATTTTCTCAAGAATAGTGGGGCCGACCGTCTCCCGTCCGAAAGACGGATCACCTCCCTCTTCGAAAGCCCCTTCGACTACGCCAGCCGCGTGCTTTTGGGTGTTCCCACCGACATCGCCCCTCCAGAACAAAAAGTTGCCTGGTTCCAAAAGTCTCTCGAGTTCACCCGGCAGGCACTCAAGATCAGCGGCGGCGGCGCCCTGCTCCTCTTTACCAGTTACGAACAGCTCAGGGAAGCACGCGACGCTTTGCAGCCTTTTTGTGCACACCAGGGCATCAATCTTTACCATCAAGGTCAAACCAGCAATTCCCAGCTGTTGAGACAGTTCAACCAGGATGTGGACTCTATCCTTCTCGCTACCTACAGTTTCTGGGAGGGGGTCGATAGTCCCGGGGATACCCTGAGGCTCTTGATCATCTTCAAGCTCCCTTTCAGCGTGCCAACGGACCCAGTCCGGCTTGCCCGAAGCGAATACCTGGAAAAGATGGGCAGGAACTCGTTCCGGGAGCTAAGTTTGCCTGAAGCGGTCATCCGCTTGAAGCAGGGTTTTGGACGCCTCATGCGCCGCAGCGACGACGGGGGCGCCGTACTCATCCTGGACAGCCGTCTGGTCAACAAGTTTTACGGGAGGGAGTTCCTGGATTCCTTACCGCCGGCCAGGCAGGCCATACTTCCCTCGGTTGAATTGACCGAAGCACTGGAACGGCATTTCAGAAACCTATAAAAAAGGGGGCAAATCGCCCCCTTTTGAAAAGGAACCTCTCGACTCAGAACGTGAACTGCACACCCAGCGACACTCTGTTCCCCGCGATTTTCGTGCGGTCGACTTTACCCTCGCTAAAGTTGAAATACCGGGTGTAGTCCATGTAGAAGAACCACACCGAAGCGCGGATTCCGGCAACAAATTGAGTGACCGGACCCGCAAGAGTTTCTTCTCCCCTTTCTATCGTGTTGTTGGGATCGTTCACATCGCTGTCATATTGCCAGGTCATCGTGAGATAATTGAAGTTGAGTCCCATGAAGAAGCTGCCGGTTAAAAAACCTTCGGCAAGCCTCAGGGTGGCGATGACACGTGGGCTAAGGTCGATATCCCAATAATTTGCCTTGAAACCCGCCTGGCTCAGCCACGCATAAAATACATAGCCCGAACCCGTATCTTGCAGTTCCTGGTTGTAAACCAGGGCGGAATAGGAATCCTCACCGACCTTGGCAATCATCAGGTTGAACTCGAAACCAATATAGATAGGAAGAGGCGGCAAAATAGGCGCCCCCAAACCTAAAAATGCCGTAAATTTACCGGTGTCGATGGGGTTGAGCTGGGTTCCCTCGTAGTTGGTAAACCCGCCCGTGGCTCCCCCCAATCCAATCCATCCCGTCAGATCGTTCCCCTGGGCATGAAGTGAACTCATACCGAGCGAGATGATTGTTAACAGCAAAAGCTTCCTCATAAATCCCCCCTTAAAAACATGTTTTATCGATCACTTTCTCTGTTTTGAGTTTGTGAACATGACTCAATATACAAGCGTCCCCTGAGTTTTTCAAATCATCCATCGCCTTTTACCATTCACGATTGAACTTTTCTACATTTTTGTGTAATCTCAAACTGTGTCCAACCTCGATCTTTCTACAGATTTGAAGGACAGGCTCAGCCAACTGAGCCTTCTCTTCGATATCAGCCAGGTCATCAGCAGTCCTCTTCCCTTCGAAGAAATCATCGAAAGCATCTTCAAAAAGCTGCAAAGCGGTATCCAGATCAATCGGGGCATCCTCACCCTCCTCAATCGGAACACTTCCGAAATCATCATCGATACGGGTTTTAACCTCACCCCCGAGGAAAAAAGCCGGGGGCGCTACCGCCTGGGGGAGGGCATCACCGGCGAGGTGATTCAGACCGGCCGGCCAATTGTGGTCCCGCGGATCGGCGAGGAGCCTCGCTTCCTGAACAAGACCAACGCCCGCCGAAGGCCTGAGGACCTCGAGTTGAGCTTCATTTGCATTCCGATCCGCCAGGGTTCCGAGACGATCGGTGCTCTGGGCGTCGATAAGCTTTACACGGACACCCAATTGATCGATGTGGACATTCAGGTTCTGACAGTCATCGCCTCGATGATCGCCCAAAATGTGAGCCTTCGCCAGCAATTTCAGGAAGAAAAGGAGTTCCTGCTCCGCGAAAATATCCGCCTGAATCAGGCCCTCACCGAAAAGTTCCGCTTTGATAACATCATTGGAACCAACCATGCCATCCGCCAGGTGTTCGAGCTCATTGCCCAGGTAAGCACCAGTAATGCCACGGTCCTTATTCGCGGTGAGAGCGGAACGGGAAAGGAAATCATTGCCTCGGTCATTCATTACAACAGCCTGAGGCACGAAGGTCCGTTCATTCGGGTGAACTGCGCCGCCTTGCCTGAAAGCCTCATCGAAAGCGAACTTTTTGGGCACGAAAAAGGAGCATTTACCGGTGCCGTCTCCGAGCGCAAAGGACGGTTCGAGCTGGCCCACGGCGGTACCCTGTTTTTGGACGAGATCGGTGATCTCAGCCCACTGATCCAGGTCAAACTCCTGCGTGCCTTGCAGGAGAGGGAGATCGAGAGGGTGGGCAGCGGCAAACCCATTTCCATCGATACCCGAGTCATCGCGGCAACCAACCGAAACCTCGAGGAGCTGATGAGTCAAGGCAAGTTCCGCGAGGACCTGTTTTACCGTCTCAACGTCTTCCCCATCCATGTTCCGCCGCTTCGGGAACGCAAAAGCGATATTCCACTCCTCGTGGATCATTTTATCGAAAAGTACAACCAGCGTCATGGGAAAAATGTCAAAAGAATCGCCTCGACCGCCATCAATCTTTTGATGGCCTACCACTGGCCGGGAAACATCCGGGAGTTGGAGAACACGATCGAAAGAGCCGTTCTTCTGGCCAGCGACGGGGTGATCATGGCCCATCACCTTCCGCCAACCCTCCAAACTGCCCAGAGCTCCAAGACCGAAATCTTTCAGAACCTCGAGCAGAGGCTCGATCAAATCGAAAAAGACATGATTTTGGATGCCCTCAAAGCGACCAACGGCAATTACTCCAAGGCTGCGAAGCTTTTGGGGCTCACCGAGCGAAAGATGGGACTCCGAATCCAGAAGTTTGGCCTTACCAAAGAAGTTCTAAAAGGTACGTTTTTGTAGTGTTTTTTACGTTTATGTATTATTAACCCAGCGACAAGGGTTGCAATCACCCCCGTTCGAATGTTCGACTCCTTCGTTTCGTATCGGTAAATAAGCTTCGAATCACGATCACGAGGATTTTTCGTGCTGTCGTCTACCGAAGGGGGGCCCCAGGTTTCCGTTTCGTATCGAAGATTTACGTAGTGCCTCAGCAATTGTCCCCCAGAATTAACGACTTTGGCCCAAAAAATTAGTAAAAATGTTCGCAAAAGCCACAATCCTCGAACACATTCCCCAAATAATGGAAACAAATATCGGCCGCAAAAACCCGCATTTTCCCACTTAGGCGAAAACCACAAGCTACATGGGCCCATTTTGGGGCTAACGGACAAAACTTGAGCACAATCAACGCGGCACTGGGGAAGATTTAATACGAAAACGCAATCTTTTTATCTCTGGCACGCTTCTTGCTTTTACTCTGAGTTTGCTTAAGGAGGTAAAGCATGAGCAAAATCAAACTCGGTTTGTTCCTGGCGCTTCTGGTGTTCGGTAGCGCGAGTGTGTGGTCTCAGGAGGAACCCGCTGAGCCGCCGACTGTGGAGAGCGTACAATCCGGATTGGAGGCCGTCCAGAGCAGTCTGACCATGATCTGGTTGGTCCTGGCGGGGGCCCTGGTATTTTTCATGCAGGCCGGTTTTGCCGCTGTGGAAGTGGGATTGACCCGCGCCAAAAACTCGGCCAACATCATCATGAAGAACCTGATGGACTTCTCGGCGGGTTCCGTTGCATTCTTTTTCGTGGGATGGGGGCTCATGTACGGGGCAACGGCCTCCGGTCTGGTGGGTACGTCGAACTTCGCCTTGATGGGATACGAGGCCGGGGAGGTCGCCAACATCCTTCGGGACTGGTTCTTCCAGGTAGTGTTTGCCGCCACGGCAGCCACGATCGTTTCGGGAGCGATGGCGGAGCGCACCAAGTTTGTGTCCTACCTTCTCTACTCCATCTTTATCAGCGCCGTCGTCTATCCCATCAGCGGCCACTGGATATGGGGAGGAGGCTGGTTGAGTGAACTCGGTTTCCACGACTTTGCCGGTTCGACGGTGGTGCATAGTGTCGGCGGTTGGGCAGCCCTGGCTGGTGCCATCCTGCTCGGTCCGCGAATTGGGAAATACGTCAAACTTTCCGATGGCAAAGTCAAGGTAAAAGCCATCCTTGGCCACAATCTTCCCCTGGCTGCCCTGGGTGTGTTCATCCTCTGGTTCGGATGGTACGGGTTCAACGCCGGCTCCACCCTGGACGGCAACAGTGGGGACATCGGCTGGGTGGCTGTTACCACCACGTTGGGAGCCTCTACGGGTGCTGTCGGGGCCATGCTGACTTCCTGGTTCCTGTTCAAAAAGCCGGACACCTCGATGTCGCTCAACGGCGCCCTGGCCGGTCTGGTAGCCATCACCGCTCCCACCTATGTCGTTGAACCGTGGGCGGCCATCGTGATCGGTCTAATCGGTGGAATCCTGGTGGTTCTCAGCGTCGAATTCTTCGACAAGGTCCTGCACATCGACGACCCCGTGGGTGCCATCTCCGTCCACGGTGTTTGCGGTGTTTGGGGGACCCTCGCCGTGGGACTTTTCGCCAATCGGCCCGATGATGAAATTGTCGGTTTGTTTTATAACGGCAGTTTTTACCAACTGGGAGTCCAGGCCCTCGGCGTCCTTGCGGTGTTCGCCTGGGTTGCGATCACCATGGGTCTCTTCTTCCTCCTCCTCAAGTTCACGATCGGGCTCAGGGTTTCCGAAAAGGAAGAATTACAGGGCCTGGACATCACCGAACACGCCGCCGAAGCCTACCCTGGCTTCCAGATCTTCAGCAATATGTAAGGAGGAAAGACCATGAAACTGATCATCGCCTACATTCAGCCGCACAAACTGAACGATGTAAAGCAAGAACTTTACGCGAACGAAATTTACAAGATGAGTGTGACCAACTCGCTGGGATGTGGCCAGCAAGCGGGGTACACGGAGCACTACCGCGGAGTGGACATCGAGGTCAACCTCCTGAAGAAGGTACGTCTCGAGATCGCCGTGAACGATAACTTCGTGACTAAAACGGTGGATGCCATCATTAAGGGTGCCCGAACCGGGGAAATTGGTGACGGAAAAATCTTCATCCTCCCCCTGGAAGACTGTATCCGCATTCGAACAGGGGATAAAGGAAGCTCGGCCATCGGCTGATTTGCCGCCTCGACAACGAAACCACCCCCAGCACGGGGGTGGTTTTTTATTTTCTGACGTTTCTGCCGATAAAATTTAAAAAACAACGAAGTTTCTCCTTCGGAGACTTGAATAAATATTAATATTTGATATTTTGGATTATGTTAGATAAGTTTTATTATTGATTTTTTAGATATTAGGATCGATAATTATACTATTGAAACTGCCAAGGAGGAGCGATGAAAAACTTTTTCGCCTGGAGCTTCTTTCTGTTGATTGCGGGGAACTGGGCCTATGGGGAGGTGATCTACCTGCGCAGCGGCGAGATCGTGATTGGTAACATCGTCGGGGCCGGGCTGGGCACCATCTCGGTTCGCTCTTTCGGTAAGGAACGCAACATTCCCTCCAAAGACATCCTGAAAACCATCGCCTCCTTGCGGGAAATTGGTGAAGACACCGTCCTGGTGGTTCTCAAGGATGGAACCAACATCGTCGGGAAACCGGTGGATGTGGACGACGAGCTGGGATTGTTCGTGGACATTGGGTTCGGCAACCTCGCTCTTCCCACCCGGGCCATCTCTTCGATATACGACCCGGAAAGACGGGCCGTGGCCCAGGGGACTTCCGTCAATTTCTCGGGTAACTTCAAATACATCCTCCCCCTGAGTAGCAGTTTTTCGCCCGGTATTGGGGGTTCCGTCAGCACCGAGGTTCGGCTGGGGCAGATCCGAGAATTATTCCTCAATCCGGTGGTGTCTTTTTATCACATGGACTACAAGGTCAACGATAAAATCGATTTTTACAACGTTGCCGTCGATTTGAATATTCTTTACAAACTTCTGGTTTTTGGGGAAATTCTTCCCGCGGTAGAGTTCCTGGTGCCCTATTTCGGATTGGGCGCTGGCGCCACCTTGGTCAATCTTTTCGATGCCCGCGACGAGGCGCCCCTTCCCCAATATGGTCTGTTGACAGGTTCCTTCAATGCCCAGGCCGGTTTCGAGTGGCGATTCCCGCTCAACATCGCCTTGAAAACGGGGGCAATTTTCGAAGGCATCCTCCAATCGGGCGGGCTGTTCTGGAACGTCTATTTGGTGGCCGGGTTGGGCTATGGTTTTTAGAAATCGATGGGCTGCCCTTGGCCTCATCGGCCTGGTCCTGGTTGCGTGTCAAAACAATCTCCTCTTCCAGCCCGTTGCGCCAACAGATGTTGAAGAAACCCTGAAGGCGGTGAAGCTTCGGGGAATATGGGTCATCGGTGGTCAGAATACCCCGTACAACCTGGGGTACCCCACCGCGGCCGGCGTCATCGCTCAGGTGGACCTCTACGATCCCGAGACGAACACCTGGTACCCCGACATCACCCGCCTGCCACTGCCGGTCACGTTTGCCGGTGCCGCCAGCTACGGGGGTAAGATCTACGTTTCCGGGGGCTGGGATTCCCGCGGCGTCGTTCGCAATGAGCTACAAATCTTTGACGTGATTCAAAATCGCTGGAGCTTCGGTGCGATCATGCCGGAGCCCAGGGCCTACCACGACCTCATCCTTCTGGACGAATATTTTTACGCCTCCGCCGGCGTCAACACGAACCACGATGCCACATTCAATCCTCGATATCAGTACTTCCGCTACGATCCTTCCCGAAACAGCTGGGCACCCCGGCTGGCTTTTGGGAATATCAACAGCACCATAACCCTTGCAGGGGGCATCATCCGCGCCATGGGCGGACGTAGTACCAGCACTGCCATCCAGAACTATCACGATGGTTACATCGCCACGCCAACTTCATCCACGGACGCCACGACAACCGGTACGACAGAAATTTCCATTGCCCGGATGTTCGGAGGGGCCGTATCGCTCCTCGGTTCCGACCTGGCTGGGTACATCCTCTATTTCGGAGGCATCAATGCCAACCTGGGAGGAACCTGGCGAGCCTTCGTGTTTCACGACCTGACATCCAACAACAGCATTCTGACGAACACCATCTTTTACCTGAAGGCTCCTTACGAGGCCCCCTCCAACTGGACCGCTGCCCCGGCCAGCCTCAACCAGGCCCTGGCCTTTCACCGTGCCATCACCTACAAGAGCGGCGTGTACGTTATGGGCGGTTCGAAAAACCTTCCCGGCCCCATCGCCACCGAGGAAAATTGGTTTTTCAACCTCAGCAACTTCCCTGCGGCCCTTCCCCCCCCTGTGGCTAAATCTCCCATGCCGGTGGCCCGATACGGCCACCAACTCGTGAGGGTAGTCGAATGAAAAGGCACCTGTCCATTTTTCTGGTTCTCCTGGCCTCCTGTCAGGGCAATCTGCTCTTCGAACCGTACCCAAAGGACGCCCCCGGGGACCCGCGCCCCCTCGCGGCGCTGAAGCGGGGTTTTTGGGTAGTGGGCGGCCAAAGCTCCCACTACACGGGCACCTCCTTTCCCTTCGTTGCGAACCTGCCCGCCCAGATTGACGTGTTCGACCCCGAAACAGAGACCTGGTACCCCAACGTCACCCAGCTTCCCACACCCGTCAGCTTTGCGGGGGTGGCCGGATACAAGGGGAAGCTCTATGTGGTCGGCGGCTGGGACAGCCAGGGGGCCGTTCAGCAAAAACTCCAAATTTATGATTTGATGAGCGACACCTGGACGCAAGGGGCCGTGTTGCCGGCTTTGAGGGCTGGCCTGGAATTGGTGGGCATCGAGGGCGATTATCTTTATGCCACCAACGGGTATAATACCAACATCGACGGGGCCTACGCCAATCAAAATCTCTGGTATATGTATCAAATCAATAGCAACACCTGGCTGCCGAGGATCAACCACGGGGCGGTGGACCAGGCCGTTCTTTCGTTTCGCGGCATCATTCACACCGTAGGAGGCAGAACGGCCGTAGCGACCCTCGTCAATGCCCACGACGGCTACCTGACCTGGCCGACCTCTTCCACCGACACAGCCACCACCACAACGGCAGAAATCCCCGCTCCTTCCGTTCGCGCCGGGTCCAGCCTCACCATTCTTTCTTACACCAATGGCATGCCCCTGCTGATTCTGTCCGGGGGCATGTCTGCGAATCCGACGGGAACGCCCCTGGCCTACATCTTCCGCAATATAACAGGGGGAACGCTGACCAACCAGCTCCATTTTTTGCCCCCGCCCTACGAGGCGGGAAGCTGGACCCTCCTAACCCCTACCTTGCCCGCTACCCTGATGTACCACCAAAGCCTGGCTTACAAAACCCGGCTGTATGTGTTTGGGGGGGCATCGGCAGTGTTATCGCCCTCGGGTCTCGACACCGTCTACCGTTTCGATTTGAGCAACCTGACCAGTGTGCCCGCCCCTGCGACCCTTGTCCCCATGCCGGTGGGCCGTTTTGGACACCGGGTGGTTCGAATTTCGGAATTTCTGGAGGATTGACATGAAACGATGGAGTTCTCTCGTGTTGCTACTGGCGCTGTTGGGATGTAACGGAAACCTGCTCTATGTCCCCTTCGAGGAGCCCGAGCCCCTGGCGGTCACACCCCCAACCTGGGAGGAGCTAGTGAACCGGGGGATCTGGATAGTGGGCGGGCAGCAGGCCAACTACACCAGTCCGAACCTGGTAGCTCAGATCGACCTCTTCGATCCGATAACCGAAACCTGGTATCCAAGCGTGACCACCCTGCCGACGCCCGTCACCTTTGCCGGTGTGGCCGCCCACAAAGGAAAGATCTACGTGGCCGGGGGCTTCAACGCAACCGGAGCCAACACCAATGCCCTGCAAATCTTCGACACCGTAACCCAGATCTGGACCACCGGCGCCAACCTGCCTGCCGTGCGCGCGAATTTCGATCTGGTGCCCTCGGCCGGCTACCTTTACGGGACAGCGGGTACCACAGCGGCAAATTACAACACGGCCTTCGCTAATGCCACTAACTGGGTTTTTTACAATACATCCACCAATGCCTGGACGGGCCCTACCGCCTTCACGACCTTCTACGAATCCGGAATGGCCCTCCTTGTCTACGGCCTGATCCATCAATTCGGCGGCCGCAGCTCCAACACAAATATTGCCAGCACCCATTTTGGCTTCATCCCCAATGCCGCCACCGCAGTGGAGACCACCGCTACCGCCGAGTATCCCATCAGCCGTGTTGGCTCCGCCGTTGGTTTTTACGCGAATTCTCTGGGTACAGGTTACATCCTGGTGGCAGGGGGAATCAACGCCAACCTGACCGGCACCCCCACGGCCTACATCTTCAATGGTAACACGGCCAACCAAACCATTTTGACCAACCTGATCTGGTACCTCCGTGCGCCGTTCGAGGCGCCGGCCGCCTGGGTGGCCGCGGGCGCCTCCCTTCCCTTCCCAGTGGCCATGATCCAGGGAGCCGTTGCGAACAACAAGTTCTACATGTTTGGCGGCACAAAGTCCCTGCCTACCCCCAACGCCACCGACGAGTCCTGGGTGCTCGATCTCAAAGGCTTTCCCAACGCGCCCACGAGTATCCAGGCCCTGCCGCCGATGCCCGTTGCGCGATTCGGTCACAAGGCCGTCATGATGGTTCAATAAACGGAGTACTCAAAAGGAGTTTGCACGATGAAAAGAATGATGTTGGTTTTGGCCTCACTGATCCTTCTTCCAGCCCTCGGAGCCCAGGAGCTGAGCGCCACGATTACACAAGCACGAAGCCTGGTCCAGGATAAAAATGATTATCCCGCCGCCGAGGGACTTTTGAACGGTGTCTCTTCCCAGGACGCCCGATCCGTATCCGACGCATTCACGGAAATCGGCGTTCTGGAATACAACCGGCGCAATTTCCGAAACGCTTACAGCGCCTTCCGGGCCGCCATTCGACTCCAGAGTACCAATCAGACGGCGACGCAATACTATCTACGCATGCGCCGAGAGATGGATGTTAACAATCTGAAAAACGAATATGTCCCGCCGGCGCCTCAGGTTACCCAGACCCAACCCAGCACCGAAACCACGTCCTCCTCTTCCCGGTCCCCAGAAACCCGCCAACCTCCAACCGACAGTATCAGCTCCGAAGAGCGTCAAGCCGAAGCCGCTCGCCAAGTTGAAGCCGCTCGCCAAGCAGAGGCTGCTCGTCAAGCTGAAATCGCACGTCAGATCGAGGCCGCTCGTCAGGCGGCCGAGATCGAAAAACGCAACGCGGAACTCCAGGCCATGATGGCCCAACTCAAGGCAGCCGAAGACCGGCTTAACGCCGCTCAGACCAGTGTTACCTCTTCCCAGCGAGAAAACGAAATGTTGCGCCGTCAGGTGGAGGCCCAGCGGCAACAGGTCGATGCCCAGCGGCAGATGGTGGAGCGCCTGATTGCGCAGCAAGCCTCTCGGACGCAAACGGCACCTGCCGCCACCGCCAACAACGCCCAGCTTGCCGAGGCCATCCGAGCCCTGTCCGAGGCGGCCCAACGCCCGGTCAAGGTGGAGACCGATCCGACGATTCTGCAACTTTTGAATGAGATTAAAAATGAACGTCCCAGCACCGCATCGAGCTTCGATCCTTTTGCCCCCCCTCTGCTGTACTTCACCATCCTCATCGGCGTCGTGGTCCTGGTACTTTTGGTTTTCCTGGGATTATTCGTTGCCGCCCTCCTCCGTGCCCGTCAATCGCGTGGCTCCCAGGAGTACAAGGGGTCGTATGGCATCATCCCGGTGGGCTTGGAGAATAACCCGGCCAGCGTGTTCCTGCCCGCATCGGCCAACCGCGGTCTGATCGAGGGCGATCAATCGGGGGGCAATCCCGCTGACAGCATTGAAATTCAACGATTGATGTTACGCGCCGACCATCTGCAGAAGATGTACGACGACGCGAGAAGCGGCAAACTGAGCTGGGACACCATCCGGCGTTACGTGGATGACCTTGACAAGGCCCTGCGCCACGACATCCTCAAGGTGGTCGAGACACGGCTCAACAGCGGCATCCTTTTTTCTACCGACGCGGCGCTCTCGGTTCTCTTTCCCTTCCTGAGCGATTTTGATGCCTACATCAGCGCCAAGGCCGAAGAATTGGGTGCGGCCGCTCTCAAGAACGGCCGAGGTCCCCGAAGTTCCCGCCAGGAGCAGGGGCCGTTCAGCCTGGAAGCCCTGACGCAAATCCCCAGAAAACTTGCCGAGGTGACCAAAAAAATGGATCGAAGCCTCATCACCGCCCAGCTGGCCTACGGCCTGGCTTTGAAAATTGGTCTTTCCAACGAAGAAAGCGAGATGATTTACAGAGGCGCTCTCGCCCACGACGCCGGCTATTTGGTTCTCGATCCCAGCAAATTGCAACGGATCATCTCCAAAGCGGAAATCACCGACGAGGAGTGGAAGTTCCTGCAATCGCACGTCGAGAAGGGGATGGAATACTTCAACGGAGCCACGGTTCCACCCGTTATCCGCGATTCCATTCTTTACCACCATGAACGGAACGACGGAAGCGGCTACCCCCGGGGACTCAAGAAAGAGGAAATACCGCTTTGTGCCAAAGTCATCGGGATTTCCGAAACCTTCGCCACCCTGATCAGTCCCCGCTCGTACCGAGAAAAACACGAAATTAACAGCGCCATGGCCATCATCCGAGACGGGGCCCGCCGCAAGTTCGATCCCGATTTGGTCAGCGCGCTCGAGGAAATCGTCCGGGTGAATGGGAGCGACCTATGAACAGTCCGGCCATCTACGGAATACTCAACAATCTGGAAAAGGACGAATTCCGGATGATTTTGGAGGAATTAGCCCACCACCTGGCCCTGCACGAGGGGGTCCATCCCCTGATTGTGGATCCCTACCAGACCCTGCCAACTGGAGAGTGGGCCCCCCATGCGACAGGTTCGTTGAAAAAGCACGTCAAAAAAACTCTGGGGGGGAGGATTCCCCTTCTCGGGCAGGAACAAATCCTGGCGCTGAGCAAGTCAAAATCGCGGGAGCCCTGGGAAATGTTCCAGCAGGCGGTGAGTTTTTTCGTGTTGAAGCCCGATCAACTCAACAGCCTCCCCGAAGCCCCCTTTCCCGTGATCTTTATCGTGAAACCTGAAAGCGACAGCACATCCTTCCTTTTCGAGTGCTTCAACTCCATCAAAAAGCGATGGGCGACTTTGCCCCCCTGCCCCACCGTGATCTGGAACAAGGATCACATCGAGAAGGCGGCGGAAACCTTTGTGGAAATTGTCTCGGAGCTGACGAAGGTCACAAAGGTCAGGCCGCCCTTCGAGTTTCTGGGAAACCTGGCCGTATCCCTGGAAAAGGTTCAGGTCATCCGAAACCGCCCGGGTCTGTCCCTGATCGAAACCTTTCCTGAGGACCAGTTTCACGGCCAGATCCGCCGGCTGTTTCGAGGATTGTCCCGAACCCCGGCCGTTTTTTCAACAAAAATCGTGGAATCTTTGAAGGAAACGTCCGCTTAGGGATTTCACGACCTAAAAAGGGGACTCTTTCATGTCGGAAAGGTAGGAAACAGTCGATTCTAGGACGCGCCGAGCCTCCTCCCAATTTTTCTTAGCCAGGTCCCTGTGACCCAGCCGCGCTTGATCTTCGGCCGCCTGAAGGAGTGTCACAGCCGGGGTTGCGGCAAGATTACGACAGGCGCCCTTGATCTTATGGATGCTGTCCTCGATCTCGAATGTATCGTTGCGATCAAAAGATCTGAGAATGTCCTGGTACATCTCCTCGTAGGATTCCAGGAAAAGTCGAACCAAACTGAGGTAGAGTTTTCCATCCCCGGCGCAGATCTCGCGAGCCCGGGCGGCGTCGATCCATTCCGTCATACCCCATATCTTACCACGACGGTCTCCATTTGCAACATTTCACGCTAAATGCTATAGTCTCTCCATGCTTCAACCAGACCTTCTGAAGTCCCTTCACCCTTTGGAAATCAAAGTGTTGCTCTCCGGGCTGGAGGTTCTCGACGCCCCCCTCATCGTGGAAAAGCTCGATTACAAGCTCGGTCACGCGCTGCAGTCCCTGAGCTGGCTCAGCATGAAAAACCTTGTCCAGGAAACCGATCGCAAGACCCTGCGTTTTTACGAGCTTACCGATCTGGGGCGGGTTTGGCTGGCGGAAGGCTTCCCCGAAGCTAAACTGTTGCGGGCCGTGGCTTCGGGAAAACGGCTACCCCTCAGTGCCTGGACTGGGGAGCTGAATCTCGAACAAAGTGAGCTCGGCAGTGCCTTCGGGAGGCTGAGCAAGGAAGGTTTTTTGGGCCTGGATTCCGAGAAGAACGTCATTCCCCTCCAAACCGAAGAGCCCGCCTGGTTTGCAATTGTCCGCCACCTCCTCGACAGGGCCAGTAAACAGGACCTGCTCGCGGAAACCGATCTCGGTCCCGAGGAGCTTTCGCTGATGCAGGCCATGGCACGAAAACGCGGCGCTTCGGGGGCAGCGTTCAAGGTGGTGGAGCGCGACGAGGTTCGGTACCAGCTGACCGACCTGGGCCGTGAAGTGCGCGAGCAGCTGCGTTCCAGCGGCCTGAGCGGTGAGGAGGCCGGGGCGCTCACACCCGAGATGCTCCGCAGCGGTGAATGGAAAAAACTCACCTTTCGGGCGTACAACATTCGGGTACCACCTACCCGGGTGCTCATGGGCCGGAAGAACCCCTACACCGAATTTCTGCGTCAGGTCAAGGACAAGCTGGTCAGCCTGGGCTTCGAGGAATTCGACGGTCCCCTGGTGGAAACCGAGTTTTGGAACGGGGACGCCCTCTTCATGCCGCAGTTTCACTCCGCCCGGGACATCCACGATGTTTACTACATCCGCGAACCCACCCATGCCCGTCACATCGAGGAACCCTGGTTGAGCCAGGTAGCCGCCGCCCACGAAAACGGGGGCGGTACCGGAAGCCGCGGCTGGGGATACCGCTTCGACCACGACTTTACCCGTCGGCTCATCCTGCGCAGCCAGGGAACCGTGCTGAGTGCCAAGCAGCTGCCCAGGGCCAGGGTGCCGGGTAAGTACTTCGGGGTGGTCCGCTGTTTTCGTTACGATCAGGTGGATGCCACCCATGGCGCGGACTTCTACCAAACCGAAGGAATCGTGTTGGGAGAGGAAGTGAACCTTCGGACCCTGCTGGGCCTGCTCGAAATGTTCGCCGTGGAGGTGGCCGGCGCCACCGACGTCAAGTACGTGCCCGGATACTTCCCCTTCACCGAGCCGAGCATCGAGGTGCACATCAGGCACCCGGTCCTGGGATGGTTTGAACTGGGCGGATCGGGCATCTTCCGCCCCGAGGTGACACGCCCCCTGGGTGTGGAGGTGCCGGTCCTGGCCTGGGGACTGGGGATCGACCGTATGGCCCTGATGCAGCTGGGACTCAACGACCTGCGCGAGCTTTTCACGCCCGACATCGAAAAAGTGCGCCTGCGCCGGGCCCAAGGAGCCTGAAATGCCAAAAATCGAAGTCAACTACAAAGTGCTGGAACGGTTAGCCGGCCAAACCTGGAAGAACATCGAGGAGCTGGAAAGAGACCTGGTCAACCTCAAGGGGGAACTGGACGGAAGGGAAGGCGACGAGCTGAAACTGGAATTCAACGACACCAACCGGCCCGACCTCTGGTCGACGGCCGGTGCTGCCCGAGCCCTGAGGTGTTATCGGACCGCCGATCCCCCGTCCTACGATTTTTTTTCCCGCGCAGATAAGCCGCTTGAAGCCGAACAACGCGTGATCCGGGTGGACCCCGCCCTAAAGGACATCCGCCCTCACATCGCGGCCTTCGTGGCCAGGGGGCCGGCCCTCGACGATGCCGGTCTGAGGGACCTGATTCAAACCCAGGAGAAACTCTGCTGGAATTACGGGCGCAAGCGCCGCAGTATCGCCATGGGAGTGTACCGCTCACAGCAACTCCATTGGCCCCTCACCTACACGGCCAGGGATCCCCACTCGACCCGATTCGTCCCCCTGGGGATGGAGGAGGAACTGAGCCTGGTGGACATCCTCGAGAAGCACCCGAAAGGGAAGGAGTACGGCCACATCGTCAAGGGGTTCTCCCTCTATCCCTTTTTGCAGGATGCCGATGGCAAGGTGCTGAGCTTTCCGCCCATCATCAACGCAGCGCACCTGGGTGCCGTCGAGGTTGGGGATAGTGAGGTACTGGTGGAACTTACCGGCACCGAGCTGCCCTCGCTGAGCCTCGCTGCCGCCATCGTGGCCTGCGATCTGGCCGACCAGGGCTTTATCATCCTGCCCGTCAGGATCGAGTACCCCGAACCCACACCCTGGGGATCCACCCTGGTTTACCCCTACTACTTCCAACCCTCAGCCCGTGCAAAAACGAGCGCCTGCACCCGGCTCCTCGGTCTGGAACTCTCTCCCGATGACATCACGACGGCGCTGAAGCGGATGGGGCTGGAAGCGCGATTCGCGGGGGACTCTTTTGAAGTGGCCCCGCCGCCGTACCGAAACGATTTTTTGCACGAGGTGGACCTGATCGAGGACGTGATGATCGGCCATGGCCTGACCCGGTTCACGCCCACCCAACCCCGCGAGAGCACCATTGGGCGGTTGACGCCCATGGAAGAGCTCGTGCGCCAGGTCCGCGATTTGATGGTGGGCCTGGGATTTCAGGAGATGATTTACAACTACCTCGGCTCGGGCCGGGACTTCATCGAGAAAATGGGCATCGACGGCAGCCATCTGGTACGCATCCTCAACCCCATGACCGAAAACTACGAATACGTGCGCAACTCGATCGCCCCCAACCTCCTGGAATCCGAGTCGGTGAGCGGCGGGGCCATCTACCCCCACCGCATCTTCGAGATCGGCAAGGTGGCGGTGCGGGACGACTCGGACGTGAGCGGCACGGTCACCCTGGACCAGCTGGGTTTCCTGATTGCCGATCGAAGCGCCGATTTCAACCAGATCAACGCGGTGGTCTACGCCCTGGCCTACTACCTCCACGTGGACTGGAACGTTCAGGAATCCAGCGATCCCCGGTTTCTACCGGGACGAGCCGCCCGCCTGGTGAAGAACGACCAAACCCTGGCCGTCTTCGGGGAGATTCACCCCCAGGTGTTGGAAAATTGGGACATCGGTGTCCCCTGCGCATACGCAGAATGGAACCTGGGAGCACTCATCGATGGCTAAACAAAAAATCCTCTATTGTTTTTTCAAGACCGGAGGCGGTCACTTTTTCAGCGCCAAGGCCCTGGCCAGGGCGGTGGAGCAGACCTACCCCGATACGGAAAGCGTTCTGGTCGATGGCCTCCCCGACGGGCCGAGTTTCTGGCGAACCTTTCTGGAAGACGGTTACCGTTTTGCCGTCCAGGACTGGCCCTTTCTCTGGCCCCTGCTTTATAACATCAGCCGGCTCCGACCCGTGCGTTTTTTTCAGCTCCTCAATATCGACAACATCTGCAGCCGCCACCTCCAGGAGCAAATCCTGCGTCACCAGCCCACCCGGATCGTGGTCTTGCATTTCCTGCTGGTGCGGCCCGTCGTCAAGGCCGTCCGCCGGCTGGGGCTCGACATCCCCGTGCGCGAAGTGGTCACCGACCCCTTCACGGTGCATCCGTTTTGGTGGCACCACCGCAATGTCCCCGCCGCCGTCTTCTCCGAGAGGGCCCGCAACGACGCGATCAAACACGGGTGGAAGCCCGAGTACCTCACCGTCTTTCCCATCATGCTTCGGCCGGAGTTTTCCGGCCCCCTGCCGCCCGAACAGATTTCTCAGAAGAGGCAGCAATTCAACCTGGGCAACGACAAGCCCGTCATTCTCCTCGCCGGCGGCGGGGACGGCCTGCCGGATGCCGACAAGCTGCTGGCCGAATGCGACCGCCTCGGTCTCGATGCACGTTTCCTGGTGGTCTGCGGTAAAAACGAAAAACTGCGGGCAGTTGTTCAAAAACTTGTCGACCAAAACCCCCGGCTGACCGAGCGAACCCAGGTGTTCGGCTTCGTGGACTTCATGTTCGACCTGATGAACATGGCGGACATCATCGTCACCAAGGGCGGACCCGCCACCATCATGGAAATCCTCCTGATCGGCAAGCCGCCGTTGGTAATCAACTACATCTACGGCCAGGAGCAGGGCAACGTGGACTTTCTGCTGGAGCACCGCATCGGGACCTACATTCCCAGCCCCCGAAAGATGGCCCTCGAGCTCAAAAAACTTCTCGACAACCCCGCCGAGCTCACTGCGATGGTGGACCGTATTCGAAAACTGAACCTCACCAACGGCACCCCCGAGGTGGCGCGTTGGGTGATCGAAAGCCGAGATCCCAAAAGCTGAAACCTAGATCAGGAACACCAGGCTGGCCCCGCTGCCGCCCCAACGCGCGGGAGCCTTTTTAACCTTGATCCCCTTCTGGGCCGCCACCCACCTTAGAAAGGATGTTTTGAGCACCCCTTCTCCGGCCGAATGCAGTCCCTTGCCGTGGATCACCAGAATCTTTTTCAAGTTGCGATGGCGGGCCCCCTGAAGAAACTGGTCCAATCGCCTGAGAGCGGATTCTCGATCCAAACCGTGAAGGTCGAGGGTATCCTGGGGCTCGAGGACGTTTTTTTCCCATTGGCTGAGAGGTGGGTGATTTTCGTTTTCGGAGTCCTTGGCCGGAGGCTCGAATCGATCCAGGTAATCGTACCAATTTTTCATTTTATGTAATTTAACATGGAATACCAGACTTTGACACAGTCCTTGCCCGATCGAGGCGCTCACGATAAGCTGGCAGCGATCATGGAAACCACTTTTCAGGATGAATGGAATCAGGCGGTCGCGTTCCTTGCCGCATCGGACCCGGTTCTCCAGCCTGTGCTGGAAGCCTACAAGGGGGAAATCCTTCATCGAAGCCCCGACGCCCTGTCGACACTCATGAACGCCGTCGTGGGTCAGCAGGTGTCCGTCCACGCCGCCGAGGCAATCTGGCAACGTCTTTTGGCCAGATTCAAGGGCAGGGGCGGTGTCATCAGCGGCCCGAGGTTAGCCGCGGCCTCCGATGAGGAGCTACGTGCCTGCGGCCTGTCACGACAAAAAATCGCTTACCTGAGGGGCATCGTTCAAGAGTTTCGCGAGGGTTTCTTTTCAAACCCCGAGTGGCGGAATCTGGACGATGCCAGTATTCTGCAGCACCTCGTGAAGTTGAAAGGAGTCGGCACCTGGACCGCTCACATGCTGATGATCTTCCACCTGGGAAGGTTGGATATTCTGCCCGACGAGGATTTGGGTCTGATCAAGTCATTCAAAAAGGTCTATGGTTTTGACGGAATCGATCGAGAGGGTCTGCGCCGCCGCCTGAGGGAACAGGCGCAATTGTGGAGGCCCTACCGAACCGTGGCGACCTGGTATTTATGGCGGGTCCTCGACCCCCTGGTGGTCGCCTACTGAGCTAGCCGATACATTTGGCGGATCGCCGGGCAACTTCCAGACGCCGCTCCATTTCCACGTCCGAGCGAGTCAGTACATCCAGGATGCCCATGGCTCCCTCCGGTAAAAACTCTAACTCTTTGAGCCGCAGGAGGACCTGATCGAAGGGCGGCATAAAATTTTTGTCCATGGTGAACCAGGCTTCGACCAGGGTCTCCAGGTACTTGCCCAGGGTCATTTGAAACATGAGCTGATCCCTGGCGTAGGCAGCGATGGCCAGATCGCTAACGAGGTGCTCCAGACGGTCTCGGAGTAAACCCAGGTGAATGATGAAAAAACTCCCGGGCAAATTGAAGAGGGTATCTTTTTGGCGGTGGATCCAGCCCGAATGATCCCTGAGGACGATCCCCTCGGCCACGCGGAAAAAGGGGTAGGTACTTCCGTCCCAATGAAAGTCGTTTTGTTGGACCAACTGCATCAACTCTTCCCACTGGTGACACAGCTTGTATTCGACATGGATAGGGAGGTTCTTCCAAAAAAAACGATCCTTTGGTTTGCGCTTCGAGGCCTCGAAAAAGCTGGCCTCGGGTATGAGTTTTTTTCGAAGCTCGAAGTCGGGAAGCTCCTCCTTGAGAAAAACATCGAGTTTGAGGCTGAACAGGGGTTCTTCGTATTCCTTAGGAAGGATGGGAAGGCGGATGATGGCTTCGACATCTTTGAGCTGTCCGAGGTGCTGAAGCAAATCGTTGATCATTTCCTGCTGGAGGACTACCATAAATTATTAGTACCACAGCTTCAAAGCCTTGAAAAGGGGCACCGATGATTTACAAAGTCCTGACTCCGCCGCCCGGTTTTCATGCGTGGCGCCGACTCCAGAACCTCCTGGCAGCTTCAGGGCGGCCCATGGCTTTGTCCTTACCTCCCCTGTGTGTCCTTGGCGACGAAGAGGCCTTGGTCCGCCTGCCGACGGGTCCCCTGCGCTGGGTACGGACCGCAAACGGATGGGGCCTGGGACAGGATGACGACACCGAGCGGGCCGCCTTCGGATCACTCGCCCCCTCGTTTTCCTGGCTCTTTCTTCCCTGGGACTGGGAGGATCCGCCGCCTTTGCAGCTTCCCGACGCGTTTCCTCAAAAAAAATACCGCCTGGCCCTGCTCCATCTGGAGATCTGCCGCGGCGGTATCCGTTGGTACTGGGTTAAGGAGGAATCCTACCTCCTCCCCGTCGGGCTGTAAAGATACCGGAAATAGTCCGGGTCGGTCGTCAAAGTCGTTCGGAACCTGGGCATGACCTGGCGGTAACTTTCGATGGCCCTCCAGAAAGTAAAGAACTCAGGGTCCTGTCGGTAGGCGGTGGCGTAGATGTCGGCCGCCTGGGCATCTGCCCGGCCCTTGATTTCTTCCGCTTTTCGGTAGGCTTCGGATAGGATGGATCGCTTTTCCCGCTCCATCCTCCCCAGGATTTCGCGTTTTCGTCCCTCACCGAAAGATCGAAGTCCCTCGGCGATCTGTTTGCGTTCGGTGATCATCCGATTATAGACGGAGGCGGTCAAATCCTCGGAATATCGTATCTGTCGAATGACCACATCGATGATTTCGATACCGAATTCGTTGAGCGTTCGATCTTTGACCCTGTTCAGGATTTGCTGGCTGATCTCCGCCCGGCCGCTTCGTACCTGCGGAAAGGTCCGATTGGTTCCGATGAGGTCGCGGGCCGCATTGAAACCTTCCTGGTTTTGAGTGGGGTCGACAGCCGAGGCCGATTCGTTCAGCAGGACCTGGGCGGCAATTTCGTTGATGAGGTTGGTATCCCGCACCGACTCGTGAAGGGGGTTGTTCGAAATCACCGTCCGCGTCGCTGGATCGATGATTTCGTCCAGGCGGGCAAAGGCCCGCTCCAGGGTATTGACGCTCTCATAAAACTTGGCAAGGTTGGTGATTCTCCAACGAGCCGTGGTGTCAACCCAAATGAACTGGTTCTCCAGGGTGGGAATCCGCTGGGCCTGACCATCCCAGCTCAGAACCTTTTTCGGAAAGATCAGGGCATTTTCGATGAAGGGCATTTTGAAATGCAGGCCGGCCTCGAGGTCGGTCCGGGTGATCCGGCCGAATTGGGTGACAACGGCCTGTTCCCCTTCGATCACGACATAAAAGGGCCCGGATACCGTAAACAGGAAAATCAACACGCCGAGTGTCACCAGAACGGCGACAAGGGTGTTCGTGCCTTTGGCCTTGCTCATCGCTGACCTCCAGTGACCCCGCCCTGAGGGGGAAGATTCAACAGGGGAACCAGGTTACGCAGGTTTCTATCGATCAGGGTGGGACCTGTCTGATCCTGGCCATAAATCGCTTCGATGGCCTCGTAATAAAGCCGATTTCGAGTGACCTCGGGGTTTCGGCGGTACTCGGTCAACACGGCGTTGAATCGGGCGACGTCACCCCGGGCGCGGTTGACGCGTTCGGTGGCGTATCCCTCGGCCACCTGGATCATCTGGTCGGCCTCACCCCGGGCCTTGGGAATCTCCCGGTTGTACACCTCCTGCCCCTCGTTGATCAACCTGTTCTTATCCTGCTCGGCGATGTTGACATCTTCGAAAGCATCCTGAACGGCCCCCTTGGGTGGCACCACGTTACCGAGGTTCACCTGAATGACCTGGATACCAAGACCGAGGTTCTGAAAGTAGGCGTTCATCCTTTCCTGGGCCTGGGCCATGATGTTGTTACGTTCGCTTCCGATCACGGCGAGGATGGGGCGATCCCCCACGAGCAGGTTCACCACACTTTGGCTGATGTCACGAATCGTCTTTTCGCGGTCCAAAACATGGAACATCCAATTTTTAGGGTCCACGATTCGATACTGGATGACCCACTGAATATCCACGATGTTCAAATCGCCGGTGAGCATCAGGCTCTCGTTGGAAAAATCCTTCGAAGAAAGACGAGACTGGACACCTGCGGACTCTGTCCGGTAACCGAACTCGTAATTCTGAACGACACGGGTCGGTACCAGGTAGACATTTTCCAGGAAGGGAAGTTTGAACTTCATGCCCGGCCCCTCGGTCCGTTGGTAGCGGCCAAGAAAGGTGACGACGGCCTCCTGGGTTTGATCGACCATGTAAATCGACTGGAATACCAAAAACACGGCTGCGATCACACCGACCACCAGAAGCACGAGGCGCGGCGTCAGGGCGATCTTGAAGCCTTGAAAAGAATCCGACAAGGGTCCCTCCTTACACGGGGTTTGTATCAGTACCCTTGCATTGAATCAGATCGTTGGGCATTTTTCAAGCGTTGGACCAGCTCCATCGTCCAGGGATTACGAACACCGCGGCGCAGCAATTGGTCCAATAAAATCTGGGCCTCGTTCCATTGCTTGGTTTCGATGTAACATTCGGTGAGTTCCTGAAAGATTCGGGTATTGTTGGGATCGTTCTTGAGGATGCCTTTCAGGCTGAGGATGGCCTTGTCCCATTCCTTGAGTTGCTTGTGTACCAGGGCCAGGCCCAGAACCGCATAGAGGTCGTATTCGATATTGAGTGCACGGTTATAGTACTCCTGGGCCTCCTGGAAGCGGCCCATTTGCCGCAGCGCATCCCCCACACGGGTCATAATCACCTTGTTTTTGCTGTCAAACTCCAGAATCTTTTCCCAGAAATACAGACTTTTCTCGGGATCGTTCAGGCCGCGGTAACAGTCGGCCAGGCCGAACAGGGCGTAAAAGTTTTGAGGTTCCACCTCGAGGACCTTCATGAAATAGGGGATGCCCTTTTCGTAAGTTTTGAGTTTTCGATGACAATTGCCCAGGGAGGTGAGGATTCGCACATCGGCATGTTTGGGGTCGGTGTTGTAAACTTGTTCCCAGGCCTTCAGTGCCTCGCGATAGTCCTTGAAATCGTAGTACAGGTGCCCCAGACCGATGAGAGCGAAGGGGTTGGTCGGTTCCAGGCTGAGAACACGGTAATAATATTCGCGGGACTGGGTGAAGTCTCGAATTTTTCGATAACTGTCCGCAATCCGAGTGAGCACGGTCACATTCTCCGGATCCTTTTTGATCACCTCCAACCAGATTTGGAGGGCTTTTTGGAACAGACCCAGCGCCTTGTAGACGTCGGCCATCCCGAAGATTGCATAAGAGTTGTTCGGATGAAGTTCCAGACAGCGCTGATAAAACTCGAGGGCTCGCTTGTAATCCTTTTTCTTTTTCTCGACGTCTCCCATCCCGACGAGGGCATAGTTGTTGTCGGGGTCCCGCTGAAGGATCTCCTCGAACGCGGACTGGGCTTCCGGGAGAACGTTTTCCTTGAGATACTCATAGGCTCTTTTCGAGAGCAGGGCCAATTCGTCCTCACCATGGATGGGCTGAGAGATCAACTCAGGTTCGTTTTGATAATGTTCCTGTTCAAAGTTCACGAATCGCTCCTCAGCCATATTTTCAAAACCTCCGCCATTTTCGAACAAATGATACCGATCTTTTCCTTGTTATCGGCAAAGTAGAAAAACCGCAGCGCCTCCAGATATTCTCCCTTTTGAAAAAGGGCCACGCCGACCTTGGTCATTCCTTCCTTGTAATTCGTCGTAAAGAAGATTTTCTTGGCTCGGTCCAGGTCCCCCCGAGCCAGAAGTTCGTTACCCATACGGATCAGGGCAATTCGCTTCTCGTCGGACAAGTCCGAACCCTGGGGTTTTGTGAGTTTGATAAAACCTTCCGCAGGTATCTCCGGCGGAAGTCCACTTTGTTTCATCACTCTGGACCTACTTATTCTAGAATACTAAAAGAATCAAAAAAGTGCAAATCGGCGTCGAATCATCTTGACAAACTTTATCGAGGGGTCATCCGGACAGATCTCTTCAGAGTAACCCCTTGGTGCTGGGAACCTCACCACCTGTATTTCGATAGGCGGCGGCCATGGCCCTCCCCAGGGCCTTGAAAAGGCTTTCCACCATGTGATGCGCATTTTCGCCGTAGCGGCACCGGGCATGCAGGGCTATTTGGGCCTTTTGGGACAGGGCCAGGAGGAACTCCCGGATGAGCCACAGATCGAACTGGCCCGCACGCATCTGCGGATAGTTCGCCGTGTAGACGCAGACCGGGCGGCCGCACACGTCGATGCTCACCTCGCTGAGGGACTCATCCATGGGAACCACGGCATGACCGAACCGCTCGAACCCGCTCAGCCCCTGCTGGTATTGGTGTAGGGCCATGCCCAGGACCAACCCGACATCCTCCACCAGGTGATGGGGATCGACTTCGACATCCCCATCCGCCTTTAAACCCAGGTAGAACCGCCCGTGAAAGGCCATCGAGCTCAAGAGATGGTCGAAGAAGGGAAGCGGGGTGCGGATTTGGGGAGGCAGGGCCGCCCCCATGTCCAGTTCCAGCTCGATTTTGGTTTCTTTGGTGGTCCGTTGCAGACTGATCATGAGCCCTCCCGTTCAAGCATCGGCAGACGAAAGGCGGACGATGAGCCTTTCGATTTGTCGATAGTGCCATTTCCAGTAAGCGCGGTTGGCCACGAGGTGGACCTTGATTTTCTTGAGCTCTTCGATCACCCTCAGGCCGTGAGCTCGGAGGGTGGAGCCGGTCTCGACCAGATCGACGATGTAGGGAGCTAGCTCCAGCACCGGGGCCAGTTCTACCGAGCCGTCCAGCTTTATCAGCCTCACCGGCACCCCGCGCTCGTGGAAGTAGTCGTGGGTGAAGCGCACGAACTTGGTGGCGATGGTCATGGGGCCCCATTTGGGCCGCTGAAGATCGCTCCTGCCGGCCAGGGCCATGGTGGTTCCACCAAAAGGCAGTTCCAACAGCCGCACGAGCTCATCCCCGTATTCATACAAAACATCTTCCCCACAGATCCCCAGGCCGGCGATACCATAACGGAGATACGTGGGCAAATCGGCATTCTTGACGAGGATGAGCTTCAAAAGTCCATCCGGGTCGTGGGCGATCAATTTTCGATCTTCGAAGGTGATGTCGATTCCTCTTTCCGAGGCGTAGGCGAGGACCTGGTCCAGTAGCCGCCCCTTAGAAAGTGCCAGGGTGAGGTGTCGACTCATAGGACCACCCTCTCACCCTTCGCCCGACGCCGCCGGGCATTGGCCAGGCGTTCCAGCCAGGATGTTCCCGAGGCTGCAGCCGGTGGCGCCTGCGGTTCCGGGGAGCCGTGGAGGACCTCGATGAGTCCCTGCTGGAGGCTGAAGCCGACGCTGGGAGCCTCGATACCGAACTTTTTCAAGAGCCCGTCGTAACGTCCCCCAGAAACGACAGCCTCGTGGTAGCCGGGCACATAGATCTTGAAGACGAGGCCCGTGTAATAGGAGAGAAGCCCCACCTCGTTGAGGTCGATCACCAGCCGCTCCCCCAGTCCAGCGGACCGCAGGATGTCACAACTCTGAAGCAGGAAGGCAGCCTCGGGACAGGAGGCGAAGGGCCCCAGCTGTTGGGCAATCTGGTCAGGCTCGCCGATGCATTGAAACTGATGGCGAAGATTCGCACTCAGGTTTTCCCAGCACGGACCGCTCAACCGATGAATGTCGCGGATCAGATCCTTGCTCCATGTCTGCCCCTCGGCCTCGATCAACACCCGGGCCAGGGCCCTGCTTCCCAGGTGAATCCGATAGTCCTGCAAGCCCAGACACTCGAGGGCCTCGGAGGCAAGGATGATGACTTCCCAGTCTGCCTCTCCCTGGGGAAGGCCGATGTACTCGGCCCCGGCCTGGAAGCCTGTGTCACCCACAGGATGATTGGAGGGGATGTGGCTGATGGTTTCCTCGGCGTACCAGAGGCGCAGGGGCTGCGAGATTTCCGATAGCTGGAGTCCCAAAAGCCGGGCCAGAAAGAGGGTGGCGTCGCTGCGCAGGACGACCAGGTCGCCCTCACGATCGGTAAACCGGTAAACGTGCTGGGGATTCACCCACTCGCGGTAAACATCGTAAAAATCCACGATGGGCGTGGCTGCAGGAAGGTAGCCCCACCGCTCGAAGAGCGCGGCAAGCCGGTTCCTGAGTTCCAATCTTCGGATCGCTTCCTCGAAGGCCAGGCCCATGGTACCGGCCGGCAATCTTCCCATTTCAGGCATTTGAAAAACCTTTCCTCGAGTGGTATTGTTGCTATTGTTCGCTATTTAGTCAATTTAACCAAAGGTGAAGGGCCTTGCCGAATATCGAAATCAAAACGATCGACCGACTGAGTCTGGAGGACCGACTGGTGGTGGACTTCGGAAACCTCCACAAATCCGGAAGATCGGTCGAAACCAAGCTCATCCAGATGTTGGGACGGGGGCAAGTCCCGCACGTTCCCACCATCAGTCTTACCTACGAGGAGAAAAAACGGCTACCGACAGAGGAATCTCGGAGGGCCTACATCGACGATATCCTTCAAAAGCGAAACACGCCCTGGGAGGAGTTACGATACGAATTATTTCAACATCTCCAGGAAGTTTACCATTCCCTCGAGAATGTTTCCGAGTCATCTCAAGCGCCGCGTCGATTACGAGCCTTGCACGACGACTCCCTCCTCGAAACCCGAATTTCCCAGGATTTGCAGTCCGAGATACGCCATGCTGCGGAATACCTGTTCAGCGATGCCCGTATCGCCAAACTCAGTCGGACCTTCCAGAGTATGCTGGAATGGTGGAAGGGTTTTTCCCCAAACATGCCCGATCTGGAATCCCGGCGAATCTTTCCCCGAGTGAGTGCCCTTTCGATCCGCATGCAGCCGATCTACGAAAACGAGAAAATCGTCCGACCGGGAACGGCCATTGCCTGGCATGCGGCAGACACCGCTTACCTCTACCTGGCCGCCCTCTACCACCTCAACCGAACCCGCGAGGTCATGGGTTGTCCGCCGACCGGATTGAAGTACAATGTCCACTTCAGCTACGGGGATGGGATGGTTTATCGTTATCCCGAGGAATACCTGGTGAATGCCGCCATCGGGGCGGCCTACCATGCCCTGGGCTTTTGTCACCCCACGGTCCAAAACTCACTCCGTCGCCGCCCTCTGATCCAGGCTTCAGGGGAATTCACTCAAAAAATCGAAGGCGCCATCAACATGGTTCGCCACCTCGTCAAGAGCCTCGACAACCTTTCCCCAATGACACGGATCGTGATCCTCGGTCAGTCGGAGTACCCCGATGGCAGCGGTTGGCCTCAAACAAAGCGGAACCACGTCCCCCACGAGTTCGTCAGGCTTTTTCACGTGGTCGAGCTTTATGATTCCCTGACCAACCCCTGGTATCAAAAAACTGTCTACAGCCGAGAGGATGTGCTGGCCTTCCTTTGGAACAATTCGGAGTATTATCCCGAGGGCGTGGTGCCCTACCCGACGGCTACCCCCTTCGATCGCGGCATGGTGGAACAATTTTTGTCGGTCCTGGGGCCGTGGCAGCTCGGAGAAAAAGTCTACCTTTTTCCTTATGCCGATCTGAGCACCCCGCACTTCGTGGGCAGGGTGTACCAATACTTGAAGTCTTATGTCCCCCTGATCTCCATCCTGAGAGACGAGCGCACCGGCCAGACCTACCCCTTTGGCCGCTTCCTCCTCGATATTCCCAACGGTCAGTCATTTATGATCGAGGACAAGCAGGTCAGGGAGCGCCGATCGGCCGACTGGATCACGCAACTGAGAATACACGACACGACCGTCAACCCCGGCGACATCGGCAAACTCTACCATCCCCTCCTTCACCGTGCCCACGAACATACCAACATCGAAGAAGAGCCGACCTTCTGAGGTCAGCTCGTCGATCATTCCGAGTCGTAATCGATCAGCGTGGTATAGGAGCGGCCGTGGAGTTTTTTCTCCGGATGCAAGAAGGGCAAACCGACAACGCAGAAGATCTCGCTGACCTGTCCTCCCGCCCTTTCCAGGAGGCTGGCCGCAGCCTCGAGGGTGCCGCCGGTCGCCAGAAGATCGTCCATGAGGAGGATCTTCCCCGCTTGGGGCACGTCGACGGGCTGCAATTCCAGGGTGCCGGTTCCATACTCCAGCTCGAAATCCTGCCGGATGGTTTGTCCGGGGAGCTTGCCGGCCTTTCGAATCAGGATCAGAGGAATCTGGCGCTCGAGGGCAAAAGGGGCGGCGAAGATGAACCCTCGGCTTTCGACAGCTGCCACGGCATCGAAGGGCTGCCCACTGTACGTTTGGCGCAACCGGTCCATGACGTGGCGGAAGGCATCTGGGCTCGTAATCAATCCCGTGATGTCGTAAAACAAGATTCCAGGTTTAGGAAAGTCGGGTATCTTGCGAATTGCCCGGTCGATGATCGGATCCATGTCTTCCTCCTGGTTCGATTTTACTCATCATTGCCGTGTTGTGCTAGAAAATGGACCAAATGCCCGGTCTGGTTTAAGATAATCCCATGAACCGCATCATCCCTGTCGCCAGCGGAAAAGGAGGTGTCGGCAAAACGACCGTTACCGCCAATTTGGCCCTGCTTTTGGCCTCGACGGGTCGGACCGTCGTGGCCGCCGACCTGGATTTGGGCGGCTCCAACCTCCACACGATGTTCGGTATCAGCAATACCCACGAGGGAATCAGCCGACTGTTCCGCAAAGCGCCCCCGCCCCTGGAAGAGCTATTGGTGGCAACTGCCTACCCAAGGCTCTTCATCCTGCCCGGAGACAACCTCATCCCCGGCACGGCCAACATACCCTACTTCGTCAAAAAACGTCTCATCACCCACCTGGAGCGTTTACCCGCCGACTTCGTCATCGTCGACCTGGGAAGCGGCACTCACTCCTCCTCCCTGGACTTCTTTCTCATGAGTCCCCTGGGCCTCATCGTCACCGCTCCCGAAACCACGGCCATTCTCAACGCCTACAGCTTTCTGAAAAACGCCGCATTCCGGATGATCCAGCTCACCTATCCCGCGAAACACCCGGCTCGGCAAATCATCACCGAGTTCGGCCAGCAGCACTTAGAGGGTTCCACGAAACATTTCGGCGTGCTTTTGGATGCCTTGATCGATCTGGACAAGGACCTGGCTCAGAAAGCCCGTCTGGCTCTGGAAATCTTTCGGCCAGGTATCCTGGTCAACCTGGTCCGCCAGCGTGAGGAACTCAGCCTGGCCGCCAACCTCAACGCCATCATCCACCGACACCTTCTGATGCAACCCAGTTTTCTCGGCATCCTTCCCTGGGAAGAAACGGCGCGAATGTCCGTCAATTCCCGGCTCCCCCTGGCACAGTTACAGCCGCACTCACCGTGGGTCCAGTCCCTGACCCAAATCGCCCGCTCCATCTACAACCTCGGGGAGACGGGCAGGTTGGATCTGGCCTGGGATTATCAGGACCTCGAAGCGGCCGACGCCCAGGCCCAAAATCTGGGTCTGTGGTGATCAATCGTTGAGCATGCTCACCGGCTGACGAGTCGATTCCAAAACATCCCTCCACAGGCTGCCGTCGGTCTTGACCTGATTGCGGCTGATGACCGCCATTTCGATGGGAAGATGGACATACTTGTTGCTCCATAGGCTGATGAGGATCTTGGTTTTCCCCGCCATCGCGGCATGGACCGCGTTGGCCCCCAGCCGAGCGCAGTAGTAGCTGTCGTTCGGATCGGCCGGGGCGGAGCGAATCATGTAGCTGGGGTCGATGTACCGAAGGTTGAATTCCATTTTTTCCCGTGTCAGGTATTCCTGTATCCGGTCCCTGAGAAAGATTCCGATGTCAGCGAGTTTCTTGTTGCCGGAGGGATCGATCTCGTTGGTCTTTTGTAAAAATTTCTGGCCGGCCCCCTCGGCAACCACGATGACGGCGTGCCCCCGTCGTTGGAGGCGGCGTTTCAGGCAGGCAAGTAGCCCTTTCTCCCCATCGAGATCAAAATCGACCTCGGGAATCAGCACAAAGTTCACATCGCTGGAAGCCAGGGCAGTGTGGGCCGCGATGAAGCCGGACTCTCGCCCCATCACCTTGACCAGTCCGATGCCGTTGATGGCGTTTTCGGCTTCGACATGGGCACCGGAAACGGCCTCGACGGCCTTGCCGACGGCGGTCTCGAAACCGAAACTTTTCTGGATAAAGCTCAAATCGTTGTCGATGGTCTTGGGTATACCCACCACGGCGGCCTTGAGCCCCCGGCGCTCGATCTCCTGGGCGATCGCCAGGGCCCCGCGCTGGGTACCATCCCCACCGACGGTAAACAGCATGTTCATGTTGAGCCTTTCCAGAGCGTCCACGATGGCGGGGATATCGTTGCCGCCGCGGCTGGAGCCGAGCATGCTGCCGCCTTTTTTGTGAATGTCGTCCACGATTTCCGGATCGAGATTCAGGGTAGGATAGTTGTACTGTGGCAAAAAGCCCTTGTAGCCAAATTGGATGCCGCTGATGCGCCGAACCCCGTAAGCAAACCACAGGTTGCGCACCACGGCCCGGATCACGTCGTTGAGACCCGGGCAAAGACCGCCGCACGTCACGATACCCGCATGGACATGGGAGGGTTGGAAATAAATCTTTTCCCGGGGACCGGCCTTCTCCATCAGTTCCGATGGATCGTAGTCCGGCGACGCCTGCCCTTTTTGTGCATAAACATTAAAGACGATGGCCTCGTCGTCGCTCACGTATTTGACGGGAAGGCTACCCTGGCCGCTATCGTAGCCGATGGGGTTGGGGATGTTGCACGGTCCCAGACTTGGAACCGTGAAGTCGTATTTCATCGAATCCTCCTTCAGCGCAATTCTAGCATGATTCCCCTACGTTGACAGCGATTCCCGGCGGGTCTAGGATACTGTCATGAAAGTTCTCGTTGTCGGCGGAGCCGGCTACATCGGCAGTCACGTTTCCTGGCAGCTCATCGACCAGGGTCACGAAGTCACCGTATTCGATAATCTCTCGAGCGGTGATCGTATCAACCTCCACCCCCGTTCGCGTTTCCTCCATGGCACGATTCTGGATCCCCTCGCCCTTCGCCAGGCCCTTGTCGGTCAGGAAGCTGTCATCCATCTTGCCGCTTTCAAGGCCGCCGGCGAATCCATGATCGACCCGGGCAAGTATGCCTGGAATAACATTGCCGGCACCATCGGCCTTCTCAACGCCATGGTGGATCTGGGTGTCGAATATTTGGTGTTCAGCTCGAGCGCCGCCGTTTATGGCGAACCGCAGTATCTCCCTCTGGATGAGGGCCATCCGACAAACCCCGAGAACTTTTACGGCCAGACAAAGCTGGAAATCGAAACCCTGCTCCGGTGGTATGGCAAACTCAAGGGTCTCAAGTGGGCGGCGCTCCGATACTTCAACGCGGCCGGCTACGATAACCAGCTGCGAATCCGCGGGCTCGAACAAAACCCCGCCAATCTCCTTCCCGTGATCATGGAAGTTGCCGTTGGCAAAAGATCCCAGCTAGGCGTGTTCGGCAACGATTATCCTACCCGGGACGGGACCTGTATCCGCGATTACATCCACGTCACGGACCTGGCCGTAGCCCACGTGAAGAGTTTGGACAAACTCGCCCAGGGATCCGACAACATCCTGGTAAACCTGGGCAGCGAAAATGGGGTCACCGTCCTGGAAATGCTGGAGACAGCCCGACGGATCACGGGTAAACCCCTGCCGGCAACCATCGAGGGACGAAGGCCCGGAGACCCGGCCTCCCTGGTCGCCTCCAGTGCCCTTGCCCACAAGCTTTTGGATTGGAAGGCCCGCTACAGCGACGTCGAAAACCTCATCGAATCCACATGGAAAGTATATCGGTCTCATTTCAGCGCGTAAGTTTCGGTTGGGAGGATCATCTCATCTTCGACGATGTCTCTTTGGATTTGCCCATGGGGAGGATCAGCCTCCTGGGGCCCAACGGAGCGGGAAAAAGCACCTTTCTCTATTTGGCCACGGCCCGGGTCCTCCCTCTTTCCGGCAAGATCCTGCTTTGGGACCAGGACACAGCCGGAATGAACGAAAGCCAGCGCGACCCCCTGGCCTCGATCCTCTACCAAAACATGGAATTTGAACACGACGAGCCCCTGGGCGATCTGCTGGAAAGGGTAGAGGCTGCCGGCCGTTTTGCCGGACGGGGACTTCGATCTATCATCATCCGGGCCATGATGCTGGATCATCTCCTGGGAAGGCCTGCTTCCCGACTCTCCAAGGGGGAAATGCAGCGTGCCGTGCTGGCGTTCTGCCTGCTGTACGGTAGCCGACTCATGGCCCTGGACGAGCCTGTCTTTGCCATGGAACAAAAACACAAGGAGTCTTGCCTCGGATTCGTCAAGGAATTCAGCCAAACCCATGGTCTGGCCATTTTAGCCAGCCTTCATGAACTCGAACTGAGCCGTAAATTTTTTGATTATCTCCTGCTGATTTCGCCCACGGCACCCCCGCGGCTGGGAACCACAGAGGAGCTTTACCGTCCGCAAATCATGGAAGAGCTGTTCCAGGCCCCCTGGAACCTTTTGAAGAAGCGGGAGGATTTATACCGGGATGGTCTATTGAGCATCGAAAAGAAGGTGCACACGTCCGATTCTTAGATTCGGGTTTTCGGGCCGCGGCACTGAAAAAGCGTCTCGAAATTCTGTCAAAGAGCCCTAAACCGGAAAAAAGGATTTGCATTTTTTTTGTTCTCGGGTAATATAGAATCAAAAAGGAGTATAACCTTGGATAGCAACAACCCTGTCGCAGTTTTCGTGGTGCTCGTCACCCTCTACGTCTTTTCGTTGACACTCGCCATCGTCTCTCTCGCAGAGTGGGCCTTTATCTTCACCTCGTTGAGCTTTGTCGGCCTCATCGTCGGTCTCATTGTTTCCCTGACCCAGGGAATTGCTCTTCAGCGCGAGGGAACCTCCCTGGCGACGGCTTACCTGGTGTTCGCGGGAATCAACGAAGTCACCCTGGTGTGGTTCATCACGAGGTTTGGGCATCACCTGGGATTTCTTTAACCCTATTTTCCGACTTGTCAACCCTGGTCGCTTGAAAGCCAAGCTCCAGGGTCACGAGTGTCATCAAGAAAAAGACGCCGCCAAGCAGGGCGGCCCACGGTATCTCTGCCTCTGTTTTCGACTCGGAAAGGTGTCTGTTTTCTATCCTTCGAATCGCTTTTTCCGGTGACAGCGTTGTCGTCGATTTACCAAAAACTGCCAGTAAATACTCATCCTGTTCATAATAGCCCAGTTGCCGCGCTGCAAGGCGTACCCGCTGCGGATCGCGCAGAAGAGCTTCAAAATCCTGTTGCAAAATCTCTTTTTCAATTGTCAACCGCGAAAGAACCTGTGATTCTGTGTCAATTTGTACCATCAAGTGGGCCCTTGCCTGAGCCCCACGGTTACTCCAGACCATATTTCCCAGGGTCCAGGCGATGAATCCAACAAGGAAGGAGAGCAGGAACCGATGATGCCGCATAATTTAGAAAACGGCATCTTCACTGGAAAACTGAAGGTAAGTGTAGCACAGTGGCCAGGAATATTGTATTATTTCAGAAGAGGTCACTCCAATCCGATAAAGGGACTAGACGCTGGCAAATGAGGAGTTTTTGATGGCCCAGGATGATGATTTTAATCTTGACGATCTGGACACCCTCACCTTCGAATCCTTCGATGAGGACTCAGAAAACGATCCCGATCAGTATGGAGTCTATGTAAAATCCGGGCCGGAAGATATCGATGATGGGGGCTCCACCGATACTTCATCTTCCGACAAAGATGCCCTGGCCGACGAAGATTTTCTGAATACCGATGAACTTGCCAATCTGGACGATGCCCTCGCGCCCGGTTCCGCCATCGATCTCGAGGGGGAATCCGTCGATGATTTTTCTCTGGAACAGGATGATCAGCAATCATCCTCCCAACTCGATTTCGATGATTCTTCCGACATGGCGGTGGATATCGATCTCAGTGAGTTCATCTCCACGGACGATGACGATGACGCTACCGGAGGGGAGGAAATCTCTCCTTCAACCCTCATGACCGAGGATCAAAGCGATGACGAATTTATCGATATCGACATCGAAGTCTCCGATTCCATCGCCGACGAAGAACTGGAAATCATTGGAAGTGCAAAGGTCCAGCACCAAGCACCCTCTGCAAGCGGGATGACGGACACCCTCGACGAAATCAGCGACGATCTCTCGACAAGTTCCTCCCGCGACGATGATTTTTCCAATGAGTTCGACCAAATCCTGGCGGAGGAAAAATCCTCCGATATTTCGTTCGACGATGAAGTCTCCCTCGCCGACTCTCCTGCCGACACGGGCGAAGTCTCATCCCTCCCAGGTCAAAACAGGAAGACCGAGGACCAATCTCGGGAGTCTTCGCTCGCTGAAATGATCCTGAAAAAAATCGAAACGGAATTGGCCTCCATCAAGAGTGAAATTTCCGACCTAAAATCCAAGCTGGCCAACATCAAGTCAGGGGACCAGGCAGCCTCCGAAAAATCGTCCGGCACGGACGAAGAAACCGGGGGGGGATTCTTCTCGGAAGATGAAGACGAAGTCATCGCCTTGACGGGGGATGAGCTGGATAGCATCCTTTCCAGCGCTGACCTGACGTCGGAAACGGCGATCGACAGTTCCGGAGAGAGTCCCGCGGACGAAAGGGATGACTTGTTGAGCCTGGATGAACAGGGCAACATCTCCGACAAAGACAGTTCCTCGGATATCGACCTCTTACAGGGGACAGACCTCGAATCCAGTCTGAATGAAGATTTAGAAATTCCCAGCTATCCCCTTGAGAGTCCCATCCCCGGCGGGTCGACCGTCCTTGAAGAAAGGGAGGACGCCAGCGGTGTCCCTGATTCCATCACCCTGGAAGACGAGCCAACGTTCGACACTCACGATTTGGATTCCGGCGCCGATCTCTCTGGCGATGTTTTCCAGGACTTGTCCACGGAAACCGAGAGCGTCAAGGAAGAGGAAATCGACTTTGCCAATCCTGCTAGCACGCCCTCCACCGTGGAGCTCGTCGACGAGACCGAGGATGTAACCGCCAGCTTTTTCAGCGACGAGCCGAGCAGTGATTCCGAGGAATCCATCTCCCTTGAAATTCCCTTCGACGACGAGCTCCTTCTGGACGATGAGCCCGCGCCCCAGACCTCCGCGCAAAAGACACCACAGCCTGGCGCCGAAGTGTCGGCCCCAACCAGTTCTGACACCCAGGATTTTGCCGGTATTACAGAGCCGGAAGAGCGTGCGCCCGTCATGGAAGCGAAGAACGATCTGCCAGCAGGATCCGAGCATTCCCGGGGCGGCCTTTCCGAAAAGATGAAGGAAGAAATCAAGTCCGTGTTGAGTTACATGGACAAGCTCCTGGCCAGCCTTCCGGACGAAAAAATCCAGGAATTTGCCGAGTCGGAGCACTTTGAAGTTTATAAAAAGCTCTTTGAAGAACTCGGATTGACAGAGTGATGGGACTCTTGCATCACGCCGAAAAATTCAACCAGGAAAAAAAAAGCCTTTAGCCAACGTCGATCTCCGGCTTGCCTATAGCTATTTGAACAACCTGGAAAAAACACCGGCCTTCCAAAATAAGCCACGTGAGTGCTTGACCGAAGTCGTGTACTATTTCAATCTCGGGCCGGCCATCTTATATCAGATGCATCAGGGCCGACTGATCCCGTGGGAGGTTTATGGAATGCACCACGCCCCGGCACTTCCCTCTCCCGACGTCGTCGGCGATCTTCAAAAAGGACTTTGGGTCAGCTGGAACGGCGGGGCCATCTTACCTCTGAGCTCTTCGGGACAGCTGCACGGGGCCTTGTTTCTGCAGTCGGGAGCGCCCGCACGCCACTCCGGCCCTGTTTGGTCCCTGCTGGAACCCTTCCTGGTGAGGGTTTTGAATACCATGCCGCCCGAACCCGCGAATGGCGGCGGGGATCAGAGTTCTTCCCTGAATTCCGGTATCGACGAAAAAATCCACGCATTCACCGAAAGGTTTCTGGGGCAGGGAAGATCCTGCTGTATCGTCAGGATTTCCACACCCCCGCTCCAATCTTTGGAAAATCGACTTCCGGTGGAAAGCGAGGTCATCCGACGAGTCTTTCCCGAGGAATCTCTGGTACTCTGCGATGGCAAGACCATCTATGCGGCCTTTGCTTCCAGCTATGAAATCGACTCGGAGATTTACCTGAGAGTCTTACGCAGGGCCTTGAAAGAATTGCACCCTGAAAGTTCAGACTGGGAGATAAAACTGGAAATCATCGCCCCCGGGGACAGGGCTGAACGCCGATGAATGTGCCCGGTCCCGTTCAAATCCTGCCGAGTAAATCGGGAGTACCGACGCTCAAAATCGGCCAATTTCTTTGGCACTCGGGTTATGATCCTGTTAAGGAAGCCCGGCTTTGGGCCTCCTCCTTGAATCTTGAAAAGCCGTATGTCCTCCTTGTGGGAGAGGGACTGGGATACCTGAAAAGCGCCCTCGAGGAACTTCATCCCGACAAAGTACTTTTCACCCTCGCCGTCCATGGCCAGGAGGATGGCGTGCAAACCTGGGGGCCGCAATCTCCCCGAACATTGGAGCAGTTTTTCCTGGGATTTTTGACCGGTAAAAGTGCCTCCGCTTTTCAGACCGTGGTTTGGCCTCCGGCAAAAAACATCCTGCCGGAATGGGTAAAATCGGTTTTACAGACGTGGAGCGGACTCCTTTTGGAGCAAGAGGCCAACAGCGCCACATTCCGGGGAATGGGCAGAAAGTGGATCGCCAACGCCCTGGCCCGGGCCTGGAAAAATCCCCCGGTCGGCGTTTTGGAGCCGACAGACAGCCCCGTGCTCCTGCTCGCCTCCGGCCCGAGTGCGGAACGCTGCCTCACCGCCGACCTGGGGAACATCTTCTCTGTGGTTGCCCTGGCCTCGTCTCTCAAAGCCCTTCAAGTCCGCAACCTTTCGGCGGATCTTTTTGCCATGACGGATGGGGGTTATTGGGCGAACAGGCTCTTACCTGAAGGAAAGATCCCCTGCATCGCCCCCCTGGGGAGCGTCGCTTCGAACACCGAATGCCCCTGGCTAGCCTTCACTCAGGGCTTCCACTACGAGACCTTCATACTCGGAGCCGACATCGTTCCCAGCATTCCTTCCCGGGGCACCGTCGCTTACAGCGCTATCACGTACCTGGCTCATTTTTTCCGTGGCCCCATCGGGATCGCAGGCCTGGACCTGGTGGACACATCAGGGCGTCCTCATCTGCGGCCCCACCCCCTGGACGAGTGGTTTTGGGATGACCGACTGAACACAGCCGAGAGCCGTTTTACCGGCAACAACACCCTCCGATCATCGCAGAAAATTGCCCAGGGCAGCTTTCAATCATCGGCTCACCGCCTGTATGCTCGGGGTCTGTCGGAAATCGCGCACCCGAAACTCTACCGAATCGAAGCCGGACCCGTTCCCCTCGGGAACATGGCCCCCCTGTCCCTGTCCGAGTGGACCGAACTTTGCCAAAACACCCCTAAGACCAGAGTGAGGATTACCTGGAGAAACCTGGACCTTCGCTCCGGGGCCCTTGCCTGGAAACACAAAATTGAGTCATCGCTTCGTCGCCAGGACCCTGAAGAGTCGGCTCTGGCCGAGGTGTTGCGGCACCTTTGCACCGACAGCTGGGAAAACTTTCAGCAAAAAAGATGGGAAAAAAAGGGGGTTGCAGAGGCCTATCGTCTCCTCGAAAAGGAGTTTTTGCTAAAATGGAATCAATTATGGGCGAAATATACCGATAGTTAGAAGGAAACGCGATGAATAAGCTGCGATGGATTTTTTTCCTGGTTTTTCTCCTCGGATTCCTCGGCTTTTTGGGTTGGTCCGGCTACATTTATTATGACCGTTACCAAAACCGTCAGGCCGACTGGGAATCGAGTTTCAAGCCGATAAAATCTCTGCTGGATGTGATTTCCCAGGAGGGTGACCTCGTCGATCTCATCGAACCGATTGCCCGAGATCTGATGGTAGAAAAACCCGTCATCCGTTTTGTCAGCCTGGGTCAGAACGAAAAGATTTTGCTCTTTCTCGCTCGGGCGGGCATCACCATTCCCAAAGACCTCAACCAAAGAACCTTTCCGGGATACACACCCATACCGTTTTTCCACCATTACCTGCAACTTACCTTCATGCACAAGGCGAGTTTTTATTCTCTCGGTATCTGGATCGATCCCGTTTGGACCTGGTTGGACCTGGAGTTGTGGTTTTGGCCCCTCATCCTCCTGGCGGGGGTGATCCTGAGTGGTATCGTGTTTATCGTGATATTGGCACTTGCGGGTCAGGGCCCTGGGCGACAGGACCGGACGGCGGCTTCACAACCGAAGAAAATCGCATCCCCTCAGCGGACACCGACCCAGCCCCAGGCCCGAAAAGAACAAAAAGCGGGGGGGAATCTTTACGACGACGGCGGTCTGGTATGGAACGATTTTCTGGAGCCCCGGCTCGACACCGAACTAAATCGCAGCACTTCCGAAAACCAGGACCTGTGTTTGGTCTATGCTGAGGTCGAGGGGCCAAAAGGTTGGGAGCCGACCGCGTTGGACCTCATTCAGGTTTTTTTACCCTACCGGGATTTGGTGTATCGCACGGAAAAGGGATTCGCCTTGATCCAACCCAAGACGGAACTCGAAAAATTATTCGAATTTTTGAGGAAGTTCGTGCGAGATTTCGGCTCCTTAAGAAAAGACAACAAAATCAAAATGGGTTTTAGCGCCCGAAGCGGCCGAATCATCGCCCCCAAGTTGTTGATGGAGGAGGCCCGGTCTGCCCTCTCCAAGGCCGGGTTTCAGCAAGATCAAATCGTCGGTTTCAAGGCAGACCCCGCACTTTACCGCGAATATTTGAACTCTCTCGCCTAAGGACGAAAACCCAAAGCGACCCGGGCCAATTCCTCGATGAGCCGTTCATTCAACAGGGCAGACCGGGGAAGCCCCTTCTCCACCTGAAACCGATAGAGGGCTCGGATGGTGGGGTCGCTCTCCGATGCGCTGATCCTCCCATCGATTTCGAGCGGTACCATGGGACCGAGCCACATCCGCAGCGCCGTTTGAAGGGCCATGATCGAAAGGTCGGGCACCTCCTGCCCCTTCATCAGATCCCTGCCAATCAAACGGTTCAAGCCCATGATCACAGAATTGGCTGTCATTTCCGGGAAGAGATTTCGGGAGACCGCTGCCGCCTGGGTTTCGGGCAGCTGGGTATCGCGGTCCCAACTCAGAGGTCTCTGTGCCAGGAGCGCGTAAACCCCGAGAGCCTGCAGGACATCGTCGTCCAGGAGTGTCTTTTCGGCGGGTAATAATCCGTGTTCCTGCCGAAAAACTCGCAAAGTCCGCAGAGTCTCGCCATCGGGTCGAATGTAGCCATCCTCCGCTATCCGCATACGCCCCTGGAAATAAAAATTGAGGGCCCTTTGTAGAAGGATGATGTCAGGATCCGGGTTGCCGGTATTGTGGGGCCGTTGTGCAAAGTCCCTGTTCTTGAGCCGCCAGAGGCTGGGAATCAATTGAAAGGAGGGCGTCGATCGGGAGCTCGGTCCAAAGAGATCGATGGCTCGCCGGCGCAACTCGTCGGCCTTGTTGGGATTTGAGGAAAACTCCTGAAACAGTTCCAAAATCTTTTGCCGCAGATTGGGCTCGGCCTCAGCCCAAAATCGCCCCAAACCCGCGGACACTCCCTCGGGAAACACCGGCGCGAGTACCTCGGCCTCAAAACGGGGCCACAAAAGAAAACGCTCGCCCGTAGGGGTCAGCGGCCCCGTTTGCTGCGCACCCAGGGCAGCCAATGCCCCCATCAAACTAAACGCTGCAAAACAACGCATCGAGCTCCTCCCGAGTGAATGGGTACACTGAATTGCAATAATGGCAACGGATTTCGAGCGGAAAGGGACCATTTTCCACCATGTCATTCCTGTCCTCGGCTGGAAGTGAGCGCAGATAAGCACCAAAACGATCCTTGTTACAGGGACAATAGAACTCGACACGGTACGAGTCCAAAAACCGGATGCCTGTCAATTCCGATAACTGTGAATGAAAGGGCGATGTTTCGGTTTGACGGCCGGGATCGAGATCCCAGTTCCATCCCCGAAGAATATCGAGCGCTTCCAGCCATGACGGCCGAGGACAATCCGGCAACGGACGCAACAGGGCGGCCCATTCGCTGCCCATCACGATCTTACTGTCGATTTGATCGGAGAGCGAGAAAAAGTGTTCCAGATCGGAAGCGATATCCCCCATCTTTCCCTGAATGGTTGAAGTCACCGGGTGGAAACCCTGGGCCTCGAGAAACCGCGTCACCGAAAGATATCCCTCCCCCAGCCATTGGTCATAGGGTTTTCGGATGGTCTCAGGCCGAAAAAGGTACCCCCGTGCCTCGCCGTAAGCATTGGCCTCTGCCAGCCAACCTTCCCCCTCTCCGGAAACCTGAACCGTGATTTTGATTTTTTCCTGATTTTTCAAGTGGGAACTCAGGAGCAGGGCCGCCGCAAAGGCATGGCTCAGGTATCGAGCGGCCTCCTCGGAATATTCGTGTTGCACCCGGATCCGATCCCGGAGGTAAAACAAGGGAAGGAGATGAAACTCGATGCGGTCATCGTAGCAGAGATAGCGAAATAACTGGCTCTGCGCCTTCATTTTTTGAAAAACCACCTCCGAAACCGGTAGAGCTTTGAAGACCATGTCCTACTATAGCATAAGTAGTGCCGCGGCAACTGCACTTTTTTGGGGGACTTTTCCCGCCCCTTTGTAGCACTTTTCCGCATTTTTGACCCCTTCCTCGATTTTTGCCCCAAAAACACGTCCAAAACCCTCATTTTTTCGCTTATCAGGATGGAGGTGTTTCCCATGTCCTTCCTACCCCTATTCTGTCCCAACCCCGACTGCGCCCACCACCAGCGGCGCACCCCTCTGTTGCCCGGCGAAAAGCCCTGGTTCCACCGCAAAAGCCACTTCAACACCACGCGCAACGGCTGGGTCCCGCGCTTCCGCTGCAAGTCCTGTGGCCGCTACTTCAGTGCCCAGACCTTCTCCGTGGATTACCGGCTGCGCATCCCCACCCGCTGCCAGGAGGTGCTGGCCTCCCTGTACACCTGCCAGGGCCAGCGGCAACTGGCGCGGGTGCTGGGTATCGACGCCAGCTCGGTGGCCCGCCGCATCTCCCGCCTGGGCGCTCAGGCGTTGGGGGCCCACGCCCGCTTTCTCCAGGCCGCCACCCCCGATCCCGAGGCGGTGTTCGACGGCTTCGAGTCCTTCGCCCGCTCCCAGTACCTGCCCCTGAACGTCAACATCCTGGTGGGCAAGCACTCCGAGGCCCTGTTCGGCTTCAACCTGGTCTTCCTCAAGCGCAAGGGGCGCATGACGGCCAACCAGCGGATCCAGCGGGATGCCCTGGAGGCCGACATCGTGCGGCCCAAGGGGCACGGCAGCGACCGAGCCGCCGAGCTTTTCGGCGAGTATTACCGCCTCTGCCAGGCCAGGGGGGTGGAGCCGATCACCTTCTACACCGACGAGCACCGCGACTACCCGCTGGCCCTGAAGAAGGCGGGACTGACAGGCAAGGTGGCTCATCACACCACCTCTTCCCGCAAGGCCCGGACCCGAAGCAACCCGCTGTTTGCGGTGAACTACGTAGACCGGCAGTTTCGCAAGGACAAGTCGGAGTACGTGCGGGAGACCACGCGATGGGCCCAGCGGCCGGATCGGATGATGGAAAGGGTGGCGGTGTACGTGGCGTGGCACAACCTGAACAAGCCCGTTCGGGTGCGGGACAAGAAGTTGAAGCGGGTCACGCACGCCCAGCTGGCGGGGCTAAGTAAGAGCTGGGTAGAACAGGAGTGGCAGCGGCTGGGCAGGGAGCGGGTGTTTCCGAAGCGGGAGCCCTTGAGGGAGTTTCACCGGCGGGTGTGGAACCGCGAGGATGTGCTGTTACGAAAAGATGGCAGCGATGTGTTTGGCCCCGCCGAGCCGCTGTGGCGGATGCGGGCGTAAAAAAAGAGGGGAGGGCCAACCGCGATGGGACACAGGCTTCGAGGGTGCAATTGCCGCGGCACTAAATTTTCCTTGAATAGGACACGTGGCCGACCAACACAGAACTCATACCCCTCCCGCCTCATGGTCTCGATGATGATCGCCAGCTGGAACTCGCCCCGTCCCATCACCAGAAAGTTTTCTCTTCCGGGGCCCTCCGCGATCTTGATGGCCACGTTTCTCAACGCCTCCTTTTTTAGACGATGATGCGCTTCTTTCCTTCGAGGGCCTTGCGGAGAACGAACCGGGTCTGCGGCAGGGGGCCCTCGGCCGCGTCCACCAACAGGATGGCCCCGTCGACCATCGAAAGTGCGCGCTCCACTTCACCGGAAAAATCGGCGTGACCGGGAGTGTCGATGATGTTGATCTTGACCCCCTTCCAAAAGATGGCACAGTTTTTGGCGGCAATAGTGATGCCCCGTTCGCGCTCCAGGTCCATTCGGTCAAGCAAACGTTCCCGGATCTCCTGGTTTTCTCGGAAAACGCCACTCTGCCGAAACAGGGCGTCGACCAGGGTGGTCTTACCATGGTCGACGTGGGCGATGATGGCAATGTTTCGAACAAGGGGGTTATGGGTAGTATTCATAGAATTACTCTATCCACTGCACCCCCGAGGGAAAAGCCAACAAAAAGGCCGGCAGACGCCGGCCTTTTTCGTATTCGTCATCAGTAAAAAAACGTGAGACTAGAACGTGATCCCCTGAGCTTTCATGGCCTCCGCTACCTTCAAAAATCCCGCGATGTTTGCTCCCGCCACTAGATCGTCGGGATCGGCGTATTCCTTGGCGGCCTCACGAGCTTTCTTGTGGATGTTGCGCATGATCTCCTTCAGTTTGGCATCAACTTCCTCAAAGGTCCAACTCAGCTTCATGCTGTTTTGTGCCATCTCCAGACCGCTGGTTGCCACGCCGCCGGCGTTGGCCGCCTTGGCCGGGCCGAAGAGTACCTTGTTTTTCTGAAAAATTTCGACAGCCTCGGGCGTGCACGGCATGTTGGCCCCCTCGGCCACGGCGAGCACCTTATTGTTCACGAGGGTCTGGGCCGCCTGGCCGTCCAGCTCGTTCTGAGTGGCACAGGGTAGGGCAATGTCGCACTTAATATTCCAGATGCCGGAGCACCCCTCCTCATACTTTGCCCTGGGTCTGTAGTTCAAATAGTCCTTGATCCGGCGCCGCTCGACCTCCTTGAGCTGTTTTACTACCTGGAGATCGATGCCATCGGGATCGTAAATGTAGCCGTTCGAATCGCTTAGTGCGACCACGACACCTCCGAGCTGGTGAACCTTTTCCGTCGCATAAATGGCAACGTTACCGGATCCCGAAATCACCACCGTCTTGCCACGGACCATTTCCCCTCTGGTCTCCAACATTTCCTCGGTAAAGTAACAGAGACCGTAGCCCGTGGCCTCGGTTCGCCCCAGGCTGCCGCCATAAGTTAGCCCCTTGCCGGTCAGGGCCCCCCAGAAAGCGTTGGTGATCTGACGATAGGTTCCGTACATGTAGCCGATTTCCCGACCCCCCACGCCAATATCTCCCGCAGGAACGTCGGTCTCGGGGCCGATGTGGCGCCAGAGCTGGCTCATGAACGCCTGGCAAAACCGCATGACCTCGCCCTCGCTCTTGCCCTTGGGGTCGAAGTCACTGCCGCCCTTGCCGCCCCCCATAGCCAGACCGGTCAGGCTGTTCTTGAAAATCTGTTCGAAGCCGAGAAACTTGATGATTCCCAGATTGACCGACGGATGAAAGCGCAGACCGCCCTTGTAGGGTCCGATCGCACTGTTGAATTGAACCCGATAACCCCGGTTCACCTGTACCTTTCCATGATCATCGACCCAGGTCACCCGAAACATCAGGACCTTTTCCGGCTCGACGATTCGATCCAGGATGCCCGCCTCGACCAGGTCAGGGCGTTTTACCAGCACCTTCTCGACAGATTCCAGGACTTCTTGAACCGCCTGCAGAAACTCCGGCTCATGAGCACTCTGATGACGCAGCCTGTTCAGCACGCTTTCTGACAAAGACATGAAACTCCTCCTGACGCAAATGTAGGATTCTCTCCAAAAAGTGTCAACGCCCTACGGATATGTAGATTTACTCCTCAATGACAGCGCCACGAAGCTCTTTCGAGAGCCAAAAAATGCTTCTTCCAATCGAGCCGGCCGAAGTACCCACCCAGCCCATCCTGAGCGACTACCCGATGGCAGGGCACAACCAGCGCCCAGGGATTGAGCCGCATCGCCGTGCCAACCGCGCGGGCCGCCCGGGGAAAGCCGCTCAAGGCCGCCAGCTCTCCGTAGGTTACCGTCTTACCCCAACCGACCTCGCTGAAAAGCGTGCGCCAGACCGCAAGCTGAAACGGTGTTCCCCGCCAGGCAGGTTGTATCGACCAGCCGATGTCCTGTCCCCTGAGGTAGGCTGTTAAATCCTCCCTAAACCGAGAGCGCTTCGGGGTGGACGGCTGATCCAGATCCTGCGCGATCGGCGGATCGGCGAACAGCCGTACCCACTCCAGATCGTCGGAACCGTTGAACCACCACGCCACGAAGCCCAGCTCGAACTCCAGAAGGTTCACGATTCCTTCCAGAGGATCATCGCCTGGCGGCCGGTGGGCTGACCGCGCCGCCATGAGTACCACAGGTCGGGCCGGGACCAGGTCCCTGCCCTCGAGCGCCAGGATCGGCAGCCTTCGCGGCACAGTAGCTCGTGGGCAATACGGCCCAGGTCGGCAAGGTAACGCCCATCCGCCGACAACCGAAACGCCGAGTCGGCCCAGGGATAGTGCGCCAACAGAGCCTGCCGAACCTCGGTCCCGACCTCGTAGGCCCACCCATCGATGCCGGGCCCCACCCAGCCCCAGATTTCACCGGGATAGCCTTTGCGCAGTTCATCGAGGGCCGTGTCTACGATGCCGGCCGCCAGGCCCTTCCAACCCGCATGCACCAGGGCCGCCAAAGACCCATCGCTGCGGGTCAGGACCACCGGAAGGCAATCGGCAACCTGTACCGCCACCGGCAGGTCGGGGCAGCGCACCAGCCAGCCGTCGGCCTCGGGGCGGACCGCGAGGTGTGGCTCAGCCTCGGCCAGATCACGCCCATGGACCTGGTTCAGAAGAAGGGGTAGGCGACTCAGGCCCAGCTCCCGCCGGACGATTTCCCAGTGCGCCGCCACGCGGGCCGGGTCATCCCCTGAATTGGGCCCCAGGTTCAGCCCGCGGTAGAGCTCGGCACCCCCGAGGCCGCCGAGGCGGGTCGTCATCACGGCCCGTACGGACAGGCTGCTGCCCCAGGGAGCGTAAAGGTAGAGGCTCATGCATCCTCCTGGTGTAGCAGAAAGTGTTGGAGCTTGCCTTTCAGGGCTGTCGGGCAGAGGGCACGAATCACCACCGTGTCGTGCCGGTAATCCTCGGCGAGGATGGTGGACTGATGGTGCAAAAGCCGTACCAGATCGCTTCGATCCAGGGGGATGCTGAACTCCAGCACCACCCGGGTACGCTGCATCATCCGCAACAGACCGGCATCGAGGTCATTCAACCCCACCCCCGCCGTCAAACTGGTAAACACCGCTTCGGGAAAACGAAATTCGAGCAGATTTTTTGCGTGTTCAGGCAGCCGATCGATCTTGTTCAGCACCAGAAGCCTCGGCACCTCGGAGCGCCCCAGATCGGCAAGGACCGACTCCACCACCTCAAGGTGCTCGTCGATGTTGGGATCCGAGACATCGACGACGTGAATCAGGAAATCGGCCTCCAGCGATTCCTCCAGGGTGGATCGGAAGGCGTCCACCAGCTGGTGGGGCAGGCGCGAGACGAAGCCTACCGTATCCGTCAGGAGCAGGTCCTGACCGGAGGCCGGCTGGTAGCGCCGGGTTACGGGGTCCAGGGTGGCGAAGAGCTTGTCCTCCACCAGCACCTGGGCACGGGTGAGTTGCCGCAGCAGGGTGGATTTTCCCGCGTTGGTGTAGCCCACGATGGCCGCGGTGGTCATCAGGTTTTCCCTGCGGCTCTTACGGATCACCCGCCGATGTTTCTGCACCTCGGCCAGTTCGCGCTTGATAGCCTCGATTCGGCTCAGGATTTTGCGCCGGTCCAGCTCGAGCTGTGTTTCGCCGGCGCCGCGGGTTCGCATCGAGCCGCCGCGTTGCTGGCTGAGCTCGGTCCATTTCCGGGTCAGCCTCGGCAGGCTGTATTGCAACCGTGCCAGGGCAACCTGGAGAACAGCTTCACGGGTTTGTGCCCGCTGGGCGAATATCTCGAGGATGACTTCATGGCGGTCGATCACGGCCAGCCCGCTGGCGTTTTCCCAATTGCGCTGCTGGGTCGGGGAAAGCTCCCGGTCGATCACGATCACATCGGCTTTGGCGGTTTGGGCCAGTTCCAGAATTTCCTGAGTTTTGCCGCTTCCGGTCAGGAATCGCGGAGAGGGCTCGCGAAGGTTGACGGGGACCACGCCCACCAGCGTCGCTCCCATGGTCTCCAAAAGACCCCGAATTTCGGACTCCATCCACTCCCCCTCCTGAGGATCGCCGGGAAAAATCACGGCGATGGCCCGTTCGGCTTGCGGCAGGTTGGAATGGATCTGGTTCTTCAGCGGCGCCTCTCCTCGTTTTTCTCCCTTATTTTAATCCAACCGGCCAAAAGCGCCACCACTTTTTCGGGGGCGTCGCTCAGGCCGGTGAAGTCACCGCCGCTTCGGGAATCGAACTTTTGGGTGAACTGATACACATCCTCCTGGGCCCTTTGCCAGCCTTCCTCCGAGCTCATTGACAGGATTTTGATGATTTGAGCCGCTTTGAGGGCATCCAGGGTATCGAGAGCCATTTTAGCACACGCCACCAGGTGCGCTGGACACAGGGTCACATTTCTCAGGGCTTGATGAAAATCCGGATCCTTGAACGGGAGCTGGACAAGGGTGAAAATGTAGCGCCCCATACTGTCATGCACCCTTTCCTCTACCAGACAGCTCGACTGCTGCCGCCGGACCGCCTCATCCAATGCGCCCACGGCCCTGCTCAGGGACTCCTTGGAAGCGAACAAGGCTTGGGGACCCTTTTGACTTTCCAGCTTCTCGGCTTCCTTTCGGGTTTGATCCAGGTTTTTTTGGATTCGCTCCCGGAAGGTTTTCCAACGGGTTTCCGCAGCCAGGGCCAGAGGAAGTCGGCGGCCATCCTGAAGCAGAAGGCGCCAGTTGTCACGAGAAAAGCCCTTTTCGTTCATTTGCACACGCACCTCGGGCACCATGACCGCGTCGCTCAGAAAGTATCGCAGGGCGCTCAAGGTTGCCTTTTTTTCCAGGAGACACAGCGGGCACACCGCTTTACCGGCCGCCTCCTTCACCGCATCCCAAACCGGGATTGTGTCGATTTCGTACTTCATCAGAAACCCCGTTCCTGCCGAATGGCCTCGTAGGCCTCCTGAATTTTGATGAAGGCTTCTTGCTTTTTCAGGCGCTCGGGGTCGTCCGGCTTCAGGTGGGACTGGGCGTCCGGATGATTCTCTCTGGCGAGACGGCGAAAGGCCGCTTTGATCTGGTCGTTGCTTGCCTGCCGATCCACGCCCAAAACCTTATACGGATCCTCGGCCCTTGGACTCCTCGGTGGAAAGGACGAGAAATCTTCCTCAAAACGAGATCGCGCTGACTTGCGCCGGACCCGAAAACCGAAGTACTCGGCTGTCCGCTCCAGCTCCTGCCAGAGCCGTTCGGTGGGGTGCCCCAGCCGAATCAGATCCTTGCAGACGGTCCACACGAATCTCAGGGTTTGAGTATCCAAAATGAAACTCTCGGCCAGTTCAGCGGCGACCTCCAGTGGACGCGGCTGCTCGCGCAGGGCCCGCTGGAAGGCGGTCAATCCGGCCTGGTAGTCCCAGCGACCAAGGTTCATAAAACGGGTAGCCACGGTTTCTAAATAAGTGACCTGCTGGCGGTTGGGCCCACCCGAGGCGGCGACGAAGGCGCCAAACAGCCGAAAGAGGCCATAAGCCAGGCCGTCTTCGTCGATGTCCGGCCAGAAGTCCGAAGATCGTGAGAAACGATTGCTTTCGTTCAGATTTTCATCGTTTAGCGCGCGAATTTTGTCGACGTAGGTGTCGAAAAAATGCCCGATGAGGAGGCCGACAAAAAGTCCCACGAGGCCGAAATTCAGCCCGATGAGGCCCCCGATGATTTTACCAAGGATGGGTGTCATGATTTATGCCGGCGGAGAGACTCGAACTCTCACGCCCTCGCGAGCAACAGATTTTGAGTCTGCCGCGTCTACCATTCCGCCACGCCGGCTTTTCAGTGGGAGAATCCTACACGTCGAG
>CALGPJ010000013.1 GCA_937960645.1 uncultured Spirochaetia bacterium
GTTTCGCAAGGACAAGTCGGAGTACGTGCGGGAGACCACGCGGTGGGCCCAGCGGCCGGATCGGATGATGGAAAGGGTGGCGGTGTACGTGGCGTGGCACAACCTGAACAAGCCCGTGCGGGTGCGGGACAAGAAGTTGAAACGGGTCACGCATGCCCAGCTGGCGGGGCTGAGTAAGAGCTGGGTAGAAGAGGAGTGGCAGCGGCTGGGCAGGGAGCGGGTGTTCCCCAAGCGGGAGCCCTTGAGGGAGTTTCACCGGCGGGTGTGGAACCGCGAGGATGTGCTGTTACGCAAAGATGGCAGCGATGTGTTTGGCCCCGCCGAGCCGCTGTGGCGGATGCGGGCGTAAAAAAAGAGGGGGAGAGCCACCGCGATGGGGCACAGGCATCGAGGGTGCAATTGCCGCGGCACTAGACTATTGATTACAGCTACCTACGGGTAATACAGGTCGTTGGTAAGAACACGTTCGCTGGTATAAATAAAAAACAACAAACTCCCCGGGGGATCGCGCGCCAATTTTCCCAAGACATCTCCCCTGTCGATGCGCTGCCCTGGGCTGACCTGGGCGGAAGACCAACCGGCATACCCAAAAATCATCCCGGATTCCGATTCGATCAGGATCAAATTTCCCAGACCGCTGAACACGTCGCGATACACTACCCTCCCCTTTTCTACGGCACGGAACTCCTGACCTGGGGATCGGAACAAAAGGCCACTGACCGGCCGGTTGACCGGCACCGGACGATTTCCTAAAGGGAAAATTTCCAACTTCACAATTTTGACGCGTGGGGAGTCTCTTTGGTGTGTTTCCGAGATGGAAGCCGCCTGATTCGGTACGATGAGTTTTTGTCCTATTCGAATTCTTGAGGTGTGGTCCAAACCATTTCTCTGTCGCAATGTTTCGACACTGACCTGATACCGTCGGGCCAAAGAAAACAGGGTATCCCCGGGTTGAATTTCGACAACACGTTCGTCTGCGGTAGTCACGGGGGGTTTGTGTTCGGAAATCCGTAACCGCTGACCCGCGCGCAACATCCGAGGATCGTCCAGATTGTTCTGACCGAGGATTTGATCCACGGGAACACCGTAGCGTCTGGCGATTCCATAAACGGTCTCGCCAGGTTGAACCACGTGTTCCACAGTTTGACCATGTAAAATTGCCGGAAACAAAAAGGACAGAGCGAGCAGGAGGAAAATCCCCATACTCACTCTATCGGCAGTACTGTTTTTAACGTTGATCCCGAATTTGATTCCAGAGGTTGAACCTCGCCCCCAGACTAAACTTGCTGATCACTGTGGGACTGAGATCGGAGCTGATGATCCAGCCCGAGTATTCACCATAGATTCCCAGGCTGTTGAAGAAGGCGAATCTCTTGTTCTTGATCTGGATAAATTCCACCTGACCCAGGAAACTCGTCAACAACACCCCGCTACCAAAGGCCGCAATATTGGAAGGATCCTGGGTGAAGTAGGTGAAATTCGCCCCGATCAAGGCGCTGGTGCTGAAAGCTTCGGCATCCGGTCCAAAGATACTTTCCCACTCCAGACTGAACACCTTGGCCATCAGTTTCACCCCGTGCGCATAGCCATAGAAGCGGGAATTTTCCTCGCTTTTTGCGATAAAGCCCGTCTGGGCCTGAAGACGGACTGCTTCCTGGAAGAAGAAGAAACCAAGACCAGCGCTCCACAAGGTAGCTCCCAAACCATAACCATCCACGTAGAGTCCATCGATGAAGCTGGGCGGGGTGTAGCGTCCTCGATTGAGCATGACCTGAACTGCAGTGAGTTTGCTCTCGTCCATGGCAGTCCCCGCCAGGCGAATGACCTCGTTGAAGCTTCCTTCCGCCTGATCGGGCACGAGGATTTCAACCCTCGGTGCGACTGTATCGGTAAACAGAATCATTCGGCTTGTCGTGACACTACCATCGGCAAATCCGGTACGGATCAGTACGGTGATGGGCCCCTGGCTAAACGTATGCGTTTGCAAGCGGTAACGCCATTCACGATCCCCCTTGACAAGTCCCGATCCCTCGGTAACCCGAGCTTCCCATTGCTCGACCTTTTCGAAGGTCATGCCATTGTTCAAGCTCACTTCGATGTTGATCGGTTGCCTTCGGATTTCCTCCAGGGTAAGCTGGAATTCACCGTAACGCGGCGCGGCAGGCACACCGCCCTCTGTTGCGGCAGCTTCCGCGGAGGGGGTTTCGAGCGGCTCGGTGTAGTACCCGACGAAACCTGTCAGGTAAGGTCGATTCGAAATGAAATCTCCATGCTTGTGGCTTGTCACTCGGATCCAGGGCCCCTGAAGCATGTATTCGATCTGCCGGGGAAGACTGGTCACCTTTTTATTATCGATTTGGATTTCGACCTGAAGGTTGAGGGTTTGGGTCTTACCGGGCTTGCGTGAGTCGGCCGTGAGCAGGGGAATGATATCGGAGGCTAACACCGTACCGTTGAAGTACCCCTCGGTGCTGACATCGATGGTGGAAATGATTCGGCCATTGATCAGGACCACGGCCTTCTCCGGTATCTGGCGTGCAAACACGCGGCCATTGATGGCGATGGGACCACTGATCTGCTGTCCCAGGGCCGGAAAACTCACTTCCACCTTATCGGCCACGGCTTGTTCCATTACCTGTACATTCCGAGTCACGAGGGTGACATTCCCGGCATCGTCAATGGCCTCGAGACTCATGTTGTACCAACCGGGCTGAAGGCCACTGATGTCTACCTGACTTGTCAAACCGGCCCCGCTCAGGGGAAAATCGCCGGTCAACGGCGGCCGTACCGCGCCGATGGGCCGAATACTGTAACGCAGACTGCGGAGAATCATGTTATCTTCGGCCCGTCCTTCAAAGACCAGATTTCCGATCACCTGATCTCCATCGACAGGACTCGTCAAATTGACATGCGGCTTCGTATTGTCGACAGAGAACAATACGTTGTAATCTGCGGAAGCCCCGGTCTTGTCGAAGGCGCGAATCAACAGGGTGTAGATTCCATCCTGAATCAAACTGGTATCGAGGTCGTAAGACCAGGTTTCCTGCCCCTTCATTTTGAAGAAGGTGTTTCCGTTATCGATACTGATAAACACCGACTCGACACCGTTGGGGTCCTCACTTTTCCCTTGAAGATTCACCTTGCCCCGCTGTGTGACCCGCACATCAGGTGCGGTTAACTGGCTGGTCGGACCAGATCTTGACACGGTGAAATTTCGTTTGATGATTTCACTCTTGGTGCCGTTGATATCCTCAGCGTAGACCTCGACGAAGTGGTCGGTGTCTTTGATGTCGTTCAGAGAGATGGGCAGGGAGAAAGAATTCCCGCCCTCCAACTTGGTGAAGCTGCCCTGACCGTTCAATCGCACGTACACTGCCCCGACACCGTCATCGTCGATGACCAGACCGCTGATGGCAAAATCGCTGCGCAGAATTTCTTTTTCTGCAGGAATTTGCATATTCACGACAGGAATATCCTTTTGCCTGTCGACAGTAAACTTGACCTCCTGCACATTGGTGACCCCGCTCGCCGTGGTGATACGGAATCGATAAACATCCGGCATGGGGTTCTTGGAAAAATCGATGAACCTTTGGAATATGGCGCTGAACTCCATCGGCTCCCAGTTTCTGTTATCCTCGCTGTATTCCAACTTGAGAATAGGAGCCTGAGATTGCAGACGTCCCACGACCAGGGTTTTACCATCGACAGCGACTCCCTGCGGAGGCGCCAGGATCGTCAATTGTGCCCCGGCGGTGCTCTTGAAAACGGGTTGGTAAACGAGACGGGCATTTCCCGAGGAATCCGTCGCCCGAATCCTTAAAAGAAGGTCCCCATCGGGAATGTTGGCGAGTGGGATTTGGGAATTGACCAGGCGGTTGGCCGGGTTGAAGCCGGGCACGACTTTGAAGTCTTCCTGATTGAGTGCATACTCTAAGGTTTGGATTCCGCCGGCATCCGCCAGTTCCAGGCTCAGGCCCAGGGTGGTGGCGTTCCAACTGCTAATTTCGGGGTTCTTCAGGGTAACTGCCGGCCCCTCCAGATCCGTCACGAAGGTATAAGTTCCCAGGTTCGCACCCGTGTTCGCCACGAGTCGGACACTCCGGGCGATGCCGGGGGTCGAGCCGGTTTTGACCTTGACGAGGGTCACCGTTCCCAGGGGAAGCACCTCGGTGGTAACGACCTGCGTGGCAGGCTGCAAGCTAACAGATGCGATTTCGCCAGGGACAACTATTTGGAAGGGATGGTTTTCCGTAACGATCATGCGTTCGTTGTTCCCCAACCCCTGGCTGAACAGGGGTTCTGTCCCCTCTCCTACCGAGGGATCCTCACGAAGAATAAAAATAGAGTAAGGAACCTCACTGCCCACACTGCCGCGGACACTGAGGTTGATGGTCAAGGGTCCCTTGAGATTGACGTTTCCGGTGTTGGGCCGCACGATGTCCGAAAGCGGTATTTCAAACCGATAAGCCTCTCCTTCTTTTCGGGCACTCACCCGGCCGCCGCGGCCGCCGGACACGGTATAGATCACTTCTCCCAGGCGGGCATCATCGGTGAGGATCCGGCCGGTGAACGAGGGTGGCCGGGCGTTCTGGCCCTCTGCCGGAAGGAACATACCGGGCTGATAGGGTTCGTTGCGTGCCGTATTTCCGCTTCCAAACGTGAAAGCGAAGCTCGACACATCCCAAACGGGGGGCTTGGGAGCCGTCTCGATATCCAACCGTACAGGCGTTGAATCGATGCCCTTCGCATCCTTTGCCGTCAGCGTGATTTTTCTCTTACCCGGGGGCAGGTTGGCGAGCTCGATCAAAAAAGCCCCCTTGGATTCCACCTCGCCACTGGGTCCGCCTTCGACAGTGTAGACGATTTTCGCGACCCCATCGGGATCACGAGCAAACCCCACAATGCGAATCGGATACCCCGGGTCGCTGATCACCGAGGCGGTGAGGGTCGGCCGATCAGCCTCGAGACTCAGGGTAAAGAAATGTTCGAAACTCTTGACGTTTCCGATTTTATCCTCGATTTGAAAACGAATCCTTTTTCGTCCATTCTGATTCACGTACGTTAGGGGCACATGGAAAAACGGATTACCTGGAACCAATTCGAGCTCTCCGCGTACGTTGCCCTCCGCTTCCCAGCTCACCTTTTGAATACCGACCTGGTCGTTGACAGCTCCGATCACACTGACAAACCCGGGCAGGTTCTCCTCGGTCTTGGGTTCAAAAAATTCGATGGTAGGCGGGGTATTGTCGACAAAGTATAGAAAGCTATCATTACCGACGTTTCCGAGGGGGTTGACGCTTCGAAACCACAGGATGTTGGGACCGTCCTGCTGCTTTGTCGTGTCGATTTCGTAATCGAAGCGGAACACTCCCTGGTCATTGACCTTGCTAAAGGAGACCTCCCGGTAATTTTCCTGTCCCCCCTCGCTGACCAAAAACCGCTGAATACCGTTGGGTTCCAAAATGGTCCCCTGAATCCGAAATCTTCCCTTGACCAGGGCACCGGTAGGATGGCTTTCCACCCTGGCTACGGGCTTTTTTTGATCCAGGTGAAAGGATACCTCACTCCAGGGACTTTGCTTGCCATTCGTGTCCGTTGCCCTGGCCCTGACTTTGTAGACCCCGTCGGGCAGGTTTTCCAGGTTAAAAAAGTAGCTCCAATAGCGCTGGCCATTGGCTTTCAACACTTCCCCATCGTCGCCGAGTTGAACCTCGACAAAGTCGATCGCGTCGTCATCGACGGCCGTCCCGACCACGTTGATATTGCCGGTGGAGCGGGCGCCCGGTAGTGGACTCCCGATCCTGATGGAGGGTATGTCGGATTGCGGATCGACCTTGAAATTGATGGGACCGGCAATCGATACGTTTCCAGCACCGTCTTTTGCCCTCAGGACCAGGTTATATGTGTCCGGCTTGAGTTGGGAAATATCAAAGTCGTAGTGCCAGTTCTCCAGTCCATTGACATTTTTCCATTCTTCCTTTTGCCCTCCGGCAAACACGAGGGTAGCCGGCATCAGGAGGATCATCAAAACTGTTTTTTTCATAAGTTTCTCCTACTCCGTATTTTAGTATCAATTAGAGATTTTTGTCAATTTTAATTTGTTTGAGAGGCAAAAAAATCAGGATCATGATCTTTTATCGGTAAAATAACGACCGATATCGAAGAGTTTTCTCGATCGCAGATAGGCTCCGGGGCCCGATTCGGATCCCGGACTAGCCTGAGGTCACTGCCCCATGACTGGCATCGACGCAAAGTTTGGCAAATTTTGCCAGGGCACCGGTATGATAGCCCGTATCCCGAGGTTTCCAGTCCCGAAGCCGCTGCTGGATTTCGGCGGGAGTCAGATGGACTTCGAGGGTCTTCCGAGACAAAGAGATGGTGATGGTGTCGCCATCCCTCAAGGCAGCGATCGGCCCACCCGTCTGAGCCTCGGGGGTGATGTGGCCGACGATCATACCATGGCTTCCACCGCTGAAACGGCCGTCGGTGATCAGGGCCACGTCCCTGGAAAGCCCTGCCCCGGCGATGGCGGCCGTGGGACTGAGCATCTCCCGCATGCCAGGGCCGCCCTTGGGACCTTCGTATCGGATGACGACCACGTCGCCCTTGACAACCTTTCCCTGGAGAATGGCGTCGAGGGCCTCGTATTCGCTTTCGTAGACCTTTGCCGGGCCCGTGTGCTCGACCACGCTCAGGCCGCAGGTCTTGAGCACGGCACCCTCGGGAGCGAGGTTGCCCTTCAAAATACAGAAGGGACCGGTTTTTTTCTGCGGTGATTCGAAGGGATAAATCACGTCGGGGATGCTGGGAGATCGGGAAACATCCCGAAGGTTTTCCGCAACGGTTTTGCCGGTCACCGTCAAACAGTCGCCGTGGAGGAGCCCCTCTTCCAGAAGAATCTTCATGACCACGGGAACACCGCCGGCGCGATGGAGGTCCTCCATGACGTACCGCCCTGCCGGCTTCATGTCGGTCAGGGTGGGCGTCGTGTCGTGGAAATTATTGAAATCATCGATCGACAGGGGCACCTCGGCCTCATGAGCCAAAGCAAGGAGATGCAAGACAGCATTGGTGCTTCCCCCCAGGGCCATCACGACCCGAATGGCGTTTTCGAAGGCCTGGCGGGTCATGATATGACGGGGCAGGATGTTGTTTTGGATGCAATGCATCAGGGCCCGGGCGCTGTCGATCATGTGCTGTTTTTTGGCGGGTTCGACCGCCGGAATCGAGGCACTGCCGGGTAGGCTCATTCCGAGCGCTTCCACCGCGCTGGCCATGGTGTTGGCGGTGTACATTCCGCCACAGGCCCCCGGCCCCGGGCAGGCAGCACATTCGATATCGTGAAGCTCCTTCTCGTCGATCAGCCCCTTGGAATAGGCGCCAACCGCCTCGAAGGCACTGACGATATCGACGGCCTTACCCCGGTGCATTCCTGCCTTGATCGTCCCACCATAGCAAAAAATGCTCGGTATGTTCAGCCGGGCCATGGGCATCACAGTTCCGGGAATGGTCTTGTCGCACCCACCGATGCCCAAAAGGGCATCCATTTGATGCCCATGAACCACCAATTCAATGACGTCGCTGATCCAATCGCGGCTGACAAGGCTGGCCTTCATTCCTTCATGGCCCATGGCCTGCCCGTCGGTAACCAGGAAGGTGTTGAACTTCATTGGCTTGCCGCCTTCCCCCTCCAGAGCCTGCTTGGCGATGGCGGCGAGCTCGTCGTGATGGATGTTGCACGGCGATACCTCGGCCCCGGCGCTGGCAATACCCACCAGAGGCTTCTCGAAGTCCTCGTCCTGGAAACCGATGGCCCGAAGCATGGCCCTGTTGGGACTCCGCTCGAGTCCACCCGTCATGTTTTTGCTGCGCCGATTATAGCCGTTCATGCCACGAACCCCTTGATGTAGGCCAGGTTTCGATACACTTCTTCGATCTTTTCCTTGTTCTGAAGAAGGGCGGCCGTCGTGTCCCAGGTTCCCTCGGCCAGACTTTTGCGGAAGCTCTCGTTGATTTCCAGATAAAAGTTCTCTTCGGGGGTGCGTACCTGTTTGTTGACGAGGTCGATCTGGATCTCCGTGCCCGGGTTTTCCTGAACGAGCTGGGCCAGGGACTCGACGTCTTCTTTGTTGAGGCTCACACAGGGAATGCCGATCGAGGTGCAGTTACCGATGAAGATCTCGGCAAAACTTTCCCCAATGATGGCCTCGATCCCGTATTTTTGCAGGGCCTGGGGCGCATGCTCACGGCTGGAGCCACACCCGAAATTGCGCCCGGTGATCAAGATGCTGCCGCCGCGATATCGAGGATCGTCGAAGGGATGCCCCTTGGAACTGCCGTCCTCGTGGAAACGGGCATCGTAAAAAGCGTAATTTCCCAGACCGTCGAAGGTCACGGTCTTCATGAAACGTGCCGGGATGATCCGATCTGTGTCGATATCGTTTTCCATGACAGGAATTCCGGTTCCCTTGATAAGATCTTTTTTCGGTAAGCTCATGGTTTCCCCCTAAAGATATTCGCGAACATCGACGACGCGTCCGTTGACCGCAGCAGCTGCCACCATGGCAGGGCTCATCAGCAGGGTTCGGCCCCGAGGCGACCCTTGCCGTCCGATAAAATTCCTGTTCGAGCTGGAAGCGCTGATTTCATCGTCTTTGAGCTTGTCGGGGTTCATCGCCAGACACATGGAGCACCCCGCCCCCCGGAACTCGAAACCTGCCTCCTGAAAAATTCGGTCCAACCCCTCCTCCCTGGCCTGTCGTGCCACCTGTTTGGATCCGGGAACCACAAAGGCCCGCACCCCGCTGGCAACCTTGCGCCCCTTGACAACCCGGGCCGCATCGCGGAGGTCGGATATCCTTCCATTGGTACAGCTGCCGATGAAGGCAACGTCGATTTTTTGCCCGAGGATGGGGGCGCCCTCCTTAAAATTCATGTGGGCGTAGGCCTTTTTGATCCCCTCGCGCTCGTGCTCCGGCGCGTCGGCGACGCGGGGCATGTTTTGGGTCACGCCGATGCCATGGCCGGGATTGATCCCCCAGGTCACCATGGGCTCGATGCTCGAGGCATCGAGTTCAAACCGGTCATCGTACTCGGCATCCGGCGGACTCGCGAGATCCTTCCAAAACTGAACGGCGCGGTCGAATTCGGCACCCTTGGGAGAATAGCGGCGTCCCTGCAAATAATCGAAGGTGGTCTGGTCGGGGTTCATGTACCCCACCCGAGCCCCGCCCTCGATGCTCATGTTGCAGATGGTCATCCGCTCTTCCATGGTCAGCCGGGATACGGTGGGTCCTGTGTACTCGTAGGCGTACCCCAGACCGCCCTCTACGCCCAAATCGGCCATGATACGCAGGATGATATCCTTGGCAAAGACACCTTTCTGCAGCTCGCCTTTGATATAAATCTGGCGTACCTTGGGCCGGTTGATGGCCATGGTCTGGGTGGCGAGGACATCACGGATTTGGCTGGTCCCGATGCCGAAGGCAATGGCCCCAAAAGCGCCGTGGGTTGCGGTATGGCTGTCTCCACAGGCGATGGTCATGCCCGGCTGGGTCAGCCCCAACTCGGGCCCGATGATGTGCACGATGCCTTGATAATCCGTGTCCAGGCTGAAAAATTCGATGCCGAACTCTTTCGTGTTTTTTTCCAGGGCCTGCATCATGGCTTCCGCAAGCGGGTCGCTGAAGGGGCGAGATTGGCTGGCAGTCGGGACGATGTGATCGACAGTCGCGAAGGTTCTCTCGGGATGCAACACTCCCAGCCCGCGCTCACGCAGCATTTGAAAGGCCTGAGGACTGGTGACCTCATGAATGAGGTGCAGCCCGATAAAAAGCTGGTCCTGACCGCTGGACAACCGGCCGACACAATGCATGTCCCAAACTTTGTTGAAAAGATTCTTCGCCATAACTCCTCTTTTGGGTGTTTCCCCTAGGTGGATTCCAATCCGCGCGCCATGAGCAGTTTACCGGACCTGACAACCTCCAGGATTCCGAAAGGCACGAGAACCTTCTGAAAAGCGTCGAGCTTTTCGGACTGTCCCGAGATCTCGAAAATCAAGGATTCTTGACCCACATCGATGGTCTTGGCTTTGAACACCTGGGCGATCTGTAAGGCCTGGTTCCGCTGCTCCGCACTGCACGATATTTTGATCAAACCCAACTCTTTTTGCAAGATATCGCTGTCGGTGTAGTCCTGGGCGTGGACCACATCCACCAGCTTGTTCAGCTGGGCCAGAATGAGATGGAGCGTATCGGGATCCCCGGACGCCGTGATACTCATCATCGAGAACCTCGGGTCCTGGCTCTCGCTAACGACCAGGCTATCGATGTTATAACCACGCCGAGAGAAGACCAGGGCAATGCGAATCAAGACACCGGGCTTGTTGGAGACTTTCAGGCTAATGACGTGTTTTTTTTGGGTCAGGATGTCTTTCGTATTGTTCATCAGGTGCTCCCCGTCGGCTTATCCATTTTTTTCCTTGGGGGACCCAGGAGGATTTGCTCCAGGGAGGCCCCGGCCGGAATCATGGGGAATACGTTGTCGTGTTTTTCCACCTCGGCATCGATGATGCACGGCCCCTCGTGGTATTCGAGAGCGGACTGAAGGATACGGCGGACATCGGCCGGCCTGCGGATTCGAAACCCCTTCATTCCGTAGGCTTCCGCCAATTTGACGAAGTCGGGGCTTCCTTCCAGATCCACACCGGATAGCCGGTCTTCGTAGAAGAGGTTCTGCCACTGACGCACCATACCGAGGTAGCGATTGTTGATGATCAGAATTTTGATGGGAATTTTGAGCACGCAGGCGGTCGCCAGCTCGGACATGGTCATCTGAAAGCCGCCATCCCCGACCACCGCGACCACGAGTTCGCCTGGCCGGGCAAGTTGGGCCCCGATCGCCGAAGGGAGCCCAAACCCCATGGTCCCTGCCCCACCGGAGCTGATCCAGTCACGAGGATTTTCTGTCAACAGGAACTGAGCCGCCCACATCTGGTGCTGGCCCACGTCGGTGGTCACGATGGCCCGGCCCTGGGTCAATTTGTAAAACTCGTCCAAAACGTGCTGGGCCCTCAGTTTCCCCTCTTTTTTGTATTTCAGGGGCATCTCCCGGCGCCACCTCTTGATCTGTCGTAGCCAGGGACCGGTGTCCGGTCTTTTGCCCGGGTCTTGAAAATGTTCGATGAGCAGCCTCAGGCCTTCGGCGGCATCTCCGTTGATGGCAACGTCCACGGGAACCACCTTGTTCAATTCGGCGGCGTCGATGTCGCAGTGGATCTTTTTCGCCCTCTTTCCGAAGGTGGCATAATTCCCCACGATGCGATCGTCGAAGCGGCTCCCAAAATTGATGATCAGATCGGTTTCCACCATGGCCTTGTTGGCATAACCCGTGCCGTGCATGCCCAGCATCCCCAGACTCAGTTCATGGCTTTCGGGAAAGGCCCCCTTGCCCAGGAGGGTGTTGACGACCGGAACCCGTAAAAGCTCGGCAAACTTTCTGAGGTTTTCCGAAGCGTTGGCGATGATGGCCCCGTGCCCCACCAGGAGGACGGGCTGGCGGGATTGACGGATCAGATCTGCCGCCTCCCGGACCGAATTGGTATCGATGTGATTTGTCGGGTTATACCCCGGGAGGTGAAAGCTCTCCCGGGTGTCCCGGACCAGGGCGGCGCTCGAAACATCCTTGGGAATATCGATGAGGACGGGCCCCGGCCTTCCGGAGGAAGCGATGTAGAAGGCCTCCCGTACGATTCGAGGCAAATCCAGGGGATTTTTCACCAGGTAACTGTGTTTGACGACCGGATAGGTGATCCCGGAAACATCGGCCTCCTGAAAGGCGTCCAGACCCAGGTTCCTGGTATTGGTTTGGCCCGTGATCACGACCAAAGGCACGGAGTCCATGAGGGCAGTCAACAGACCGGTCACCGTGTTGGTGGCACCAGGACCCGAGGTGACCAGCACCACCCCGGTTTTTCCGCTCGCTCGGGCATAGCCATCGGCCATATGAGTGGCGCCCTGCTCGTGCCGGGTCAAAACGAGTTGGATGGGACGCCCGACCAGCGCGTCGTAGATGGGGATGGCAGCGCCGCCAGGATGCCCAAAGATGTACTCGACACCCTGCTCGATGAGAATATCGATCAGGACATCGGCCGCAGTTCTGACTTGAGTACTCATATGACCTCCACTTGCAACATAGATGAAAATAAAACATTTGTCAAGTATCAAGGTATTTGTGGAGATTTTAGATTTATTTTTTTACAAAATTTACTGGCAAATAAGGGATAACGGCGTTTTTTAACAAAAAAAATTAAAATTTTTAATCAAAATCAAAGCCGTTCTTTTCGGAGCTCGATAATTTTATGCAAAAAAGAGTACATAAAATTGGAAATGTGCGTGGCGTTGAGATCATTGATCATGGAGGGATTCATGAGGTCATAATAGACACAGACCTCATGGTCCTCGGGCAAGACTCGACTGACGATCGAGCGAGCGATTCGAACGGGCAGACTTTGAAGATGAAATTCCATGTAAACGTTATCCCCCTCGACAAAACATTCCGCATGGTTTTTTTCCTTAAAAATGACACTGAGTCCATTCAGGCTGATGTCCTTGAGCTGCCCTTCCAATGACGGCCCCCAACTCAGACCGTCGTGGATGTTTTGGATCTTGACCAGGATTTTTTGGGCGGACACATTGATGCGCAGGTAATTTCGGATAAGACGGTTCCTTTCCGAGAAAAAGGGTGGGACAACGTTCAAAATGGTATTCTGAAAATCGCGCTGATCAAAAATCCGTTTTTCGATGTAGCCGATCCCCTCGGAACGAAAGAGGTGGGCGACCTCGGGGTAGATGTAGCTCGTGATAACGAGCGTTCTTCCGGGGTTTACAGTGTTGATCCTCTGGATGAGGTCGAGGGAAAAGATCTTCAGGGCCCGATGGTTGGAACGAATCTCCCGAAAGGTGTTGTCCAGATTGACGATGATCGCCGTGTAGGGATCCACGATTTTCTTGAGCTTTTCCAAATATCGATCCAGGTCGTTGAGTTCCTCGACCAGGACATCTTTTTTCAGCAGGTCGAGCAGTTCTTCACGACGCAGCTGGACGTTCATATCGAAACTGAAAATCAGTTTGGGAGAAGCGGCAATTTCATCTTTGTACAGTCTCATGGTATTATCAGTATAAGACACATTAGATATTTCAAGCATACTTTCCCGGGACGCGGCTATCGTTAAAAAGCACAGGTTATCCACAGCTGTCTGCAACCCCTGTTCTCGATCAGCGCAGGTATTTTCACCAAAAATCCCGCATTTTTTCGCTACATATCAACAACATATCCACATTTCCACATTACCGCTGGAATTTTTCACAGTTATTCCACATCCAGTATTGAACAAATTTTTCTTGATTTTAGACAAGGTCCATGCTAATTTGGAGTAGTGAATAAAAAATCGGGCAACTCCGTATTACTTGCCTTGTTCGGATCTTTTACCCTGGTCACCACCCTTCAGATTTTGGTAACGATTCAACTGGTTCAATCTTTCTACCAAAGCGCCCTCGATTCGGAAATGCAGCATGCGCACAATGTGTTCAATACCTATCTCGATGTCATGAAAGCGGAGTTGGCCCGGGCCCATCAGGGATACACCTGGTGGACGGAGATTTCTGAAAGTCTCGCACAGCTTGGTCCCGGGGAAAATCTGCCTGACGACCTTCTGGAAAGTTGGTCCGCGGGAAATGCCGACAACAATTCCCTGGCTTTAATCGCTAAGGGGGGAGTGTTGAGAGCCCTGGTTGGAAAAGAAAGTGGTTTTTGGGGCCAGGCATTGAAACCCGACGAATGGGAACGCATCTTTTCGCGCTTTCTCCGCGATAACAGCCTGAGCCAGATCGATTTCCTGGCCCGCGAAGGCCGGTTGCTCGTGGTGATGGGTTGTCCCTCCTGCGATGACTCAGGAAACGTTATGGGAACGGCTCTCCATCTCTTTGGTCTGGAGCTCGATGAAGGCCGCCTCCTGATTCTCGATCGCCTCTCCGAAGGAAAATACATCCATCAGGATGGACCTTTCAACGTCTCCTCGGTGGATGAAAAGGAGGTTTACAGGCTCAACTACATCCCGAAGATCGATCCCCAGCCCTATTTTTCGCTCAGTTTTGGTTCGATGGGCGTTCAGATCCTGCTGAACATGGTGATCATGACGGTTCTCATGATCTTGATTCAACAACGCACGAAAAAACTTTTGAGCAGCCAGGAAAACGCCTGGAAACTGCAGCAAAACCAAGAGAGAGCGATCAAAACCGTCCAAATCGATTCCGATGATGTGGAAAACGCCGAGCGGTATGTTGCCAAAATGCTGGATTTGGAAGAGTTGTTCAAAAAAATCACCAAGCACTCCCACACCATCATCGAAAATTCGGCCCTCGTTACCGGCCAAATCGACGATACCTTCGATGAAATCAAACAAACAGAAAAAAGAATTCAGACAATCAGCGAGCACATCCATTACACCTCATCCAACATCCGGGATAGTGCCCATCAGGCTCAAGAGATGATGACGGTCGTGGAAAATCTTCAGAAAAAGGTGATTCAATTTGAAGATGTCGCCAATGAGCTCAATCAAAATGCCCTGGAAGGTCTGGTATCGCTTCGGGAAAACGTGACAGGCATCAAGGCCGTCGGCCAGGCCAGCCAGCGTGTTCTGGAGATTCTCAAAGTTATCAACGACATCAGTGACCGAACCCACCTCCTGGCCATCAACGCGGCCATCGAGGCCAGCCGGGCGGGATCCCACGGAAAGGGTTTCAGTGTCGTGGCCTCCGAGATACGGACCCTGAGCGAAACGGTGGCCGCCAATACCCGAGAAATTGAGGGGGTAGTTCAGGATATCTTCGGCAAAATCAACCAGGCGGTCTCCAACACCCAAATGCTGGGAACCATCTTCGACACCATTGCCGATCGCAGCGAGGAGAACCTGCAATTCGTCGAAAGCATCAACGCCCTGATGCAACAACAGAGCAGTTTTTCGAGCCAGCTCGTCGCCCAGAACAACCTCATGGCCGGGATCATCGAAGAGTTGGAGACGGCGATCAAACAAAACGTCGGAGGGCTCGAGAAAATCGTTCGCTCTCTGGATGATCTCAACAAAATCGCCGATCAAAACGCCCAAACCGTGGAGGATCTGGACAAAAACGATCAGGAAATTCTCAGCCTGCTCCACAGCATCCGAGACCTTCCGCGACGCCTCCTTGCCCAGATTCGCGCCGTCCTGGCAAACCTGGAACAGGCCCCTTGAGGGGGCCTTCAGGCTCGAATCAGCCTTCCTGCTCGAGGATCAGGGTTCGGGTGGGCTGATCGCAGACCTCGCTTGGACCGTAATATTGAATAGCTCCGGGAAAAAGGTAGGCCGTTTCGACAGCCCACGCCTCCCTGTTAGCCGCGAAGGTCTTGAAGGGCTTGCCCCCCAGGTCCACGAGAGCTTTGCGAATCACCGGCTTTGGTTTTCCATGGCGCTGTTCGATGTTCATCATCATGGTGATGGGGATGCCGCCACAGGTCCATTCATCGGCGCTTCGGTGGGTATTCCGAACGCTGGACAAGTATCCTGTCAGACCGTTGCGAAAGAGCACGTAGGCGGTATACCCCAGGCTGTAACAATAATCCGCATCGAAGTTGGAGGGAAAGGCGCAGCGCCCCTCGTAACCGAAAAAGTGGGTCAGAGCGGAAAATTTACCCTTGTAACGCCCCTCCTGAGCCCAAACCTTGAGCTTGCGCTTGACCATCTCCACGATGAGTTTTTCGGTTTCGATGAGGGAGACCTGGACATTCCCGTGGCTGTCGCGGTCCAGCAATAATTGTTTTTGGATTTCGGTGGGCAGACTTTCGAACACCGCAAAGTTTTCCGGCGGCAGGTGCCCCTTGAGCCATGTCAATTGGCCCTCCAGGCCGCTGATCTTATCGAACTCTGCGGGCCCCTCGGCGTCGTGGGCGAGCACATCGCTGAGTCTGGCGATCAGGCTTCCTACCTCGGGAATGAACTCGATCAAACCTTCGGGGATCAGGGCAACACCGAAATTCAATCCTTTTTCCGCTCGGCGGGAAATCACCTCGGCCACCGCTTCCACGATCTGATTCAGGGTGAGCTTCTTTTCCGCTACCTCCTCCCCGATCAAACAGATGTTGGGTTGGGTTTGCAGGGCACACTCCAGGGCGATGTGGCTCGCCGAGCGTCCCATGAGCTTGATGAAGTGCCAATATTTTTTCGCACTGAGGGCATCGCGGCAGATATTGCCGATCAATTCGCTGTAAGTTTTGCAGGCCGTATCGAACCCAAAGCTGGTTTCGATGTGTGCGTTCTTGAGGTCCCCATCGATGGTCTTGGGACAGCCGACCACCTGGGTCGAAGAGCCGATTTTTTTGAAGTATTCGGCCAGGACAGCGGCGTTGGTGTTGGAATCGTCCCCGCCGATGATGACGACACCATCGAGGCCGATTTGCTGGCACACGGCTACCACCTTGTCCAACTGCTCCTGGGTCTCGATCTTGTCCCGACCGCTGCCGATGATGTCGAAACCACCGGTATTGCGGTAACGGTCCATCATCTCCGCGGTGATTTCCACGTACTTACCATTGATGAGCCCGATCGGACCGCCTAAAAATCCGAGAAGCCGGGACTCCGAATGGCCTTTTTTCAAGCCGTCGAAAAGACCGGCGATCACGTTGTGGCCGCCGGGTGCCTGACCGCCGGACAAGATGACCCCCACCGTGAGCGGCCGTTGAGCCGCAGGGTTTTTGCCCGAAACGATATGTGCCACGGGCTGGCCGTAGGTGTTCGGAAACAGGGCCTTAAGCTCCTCCTGGTTGGCGACGGACTGGGTGGGTTCTCCCAATTTGACCTCGATGGCGTCGAGCTGCTGACGTAACACCGGGGGGAGTTTGGGTTGGTACTTGTAACGCTCTTTTTGCAAGGCGGAAAGTGACATGGGTTTCTCCTCGATTGGACTTGACGGTATTTTATCGGTCCCGAATGTTTGGTACAATACCGCATGGTTTTCTGGATCGATGCGGATTCCTGCCCCCGCCCTGTCCGCCGGATCGTGGCCCGTCGGGCGGGCAAGCTCGGATTTTCGTGCTACTTCGTTTCCTGCCGTCCCCTTCCCGTGGAAGAAGGCGCGCAGCTCAGTTTGGTTCCCAACGAGGACCAGGCCGCCGATCGGCACATCCTATCGCAGCTCGCTTCGGATGACCTTGTCATCACACGGGATCTAGGGTTGGCGCAAAAGGTCCTGAGCGCTGGGGCAAGCGCCATGAACGACCGCGGCATCCTCTGGCAGGCCGACACCCTTCGCGAACGGCTGTCCCTGGCCCTGGCAGCCAGGGAAATCTACACATCCGGCCTTGAAAAGCGGCCGACGAAAAGTTTTGGCAAAAGGGAAATCGATGACTTTTCAGGGGGTTTTGACCGCTGGGTTCAAGGCAGAATCAGGGGCCAGGAGAGAAGTGGCGGAGCAGGGCCGAATTGAATCCGGCCTGTCGGATGCGCTGAAGCGTGCTCTGCAGCTGTGAAGGAGTCAGCGGGCCGGCACTGAGCCGGTAAGATTCGCCAAGGCGTATCAAGTAGATGTTGATGCTCCCCAACAGGGGACGAAGTTTTTCCGCCGCCGATGATGCCTGGTCGCTATTCATGTTTTCAAGGGGAATTTGAAGGTGCCACCCAGAGGGGAGGGTCGTCTGAACGGTCAAAGTTTGCCGGACAGGGCTGTTGGTTGCCGGCCTGGCAGACTCTGCAGGGGCAGGCGGGAATCGGTTCTGGGAACTAGGCTCGATCAGAAAAATCGTCTCCCCGGATTGAGCTCCAAGGTTTAGAATGAGCAGGAGAAAGGAAATCAGGAAAGATGCGTATCGATTCATCAAGACCACCTCTTACAGTCTCGGCAAAAAAAGTCTTTACCACAAGTATACTCCTCATCGGCATGATCACCCCGCTTTGGAGCCAGGGGCTCGTCCGCTTGCACGAGGGATGGGAGGTTGTTCACGACCGTTTGCTTTCCCCTCTCGCCTTTCCCGAAGAGGGGTCCCCTCTCGAGTTTCCCGAGAACAATTACCTGGATAAGGAAGGGAAACGATCCTCCCAGTGCAAGGTGGGAACTTACCGGCTGCGCATTGCCTCCCTCAAAAGCGACGAAATGTGGGGACTGATCGTTCCCGAGATTTTTTCTGCGTACAATCTCTTTATCAACGGTGTCCGAATCGGAGAAATGGGCGCACCCTCGAGCTCTCCGGGTTCTTACCGTGCCAGGGTACGGCCCGAAGCGTACTTTTTTCCCGGCAGGGAAGGAACCGAAATCCTTTTGCAAGTCGCCAACTTCCATGTCATCGGCGACAAAATCCGACAGGTTCCCCTCCTGGGAAAGGCTGACGAGGTCCAACGCTACCTTCTGGGGAAATGGGGGGTGGAACTATTCCTTATCGTTTTTCTTTTTTTCATCGGGATCGCCCTTCTTGTGCTGCCCGAGACCTACAAACCCCGAGGTTCCCGCTTCCTCGGGCTCTTTTTCTTGACATTGGCCATACGCATGGGATTCACGGGGTGGCGGCTTTTTCTTCAGGTGATCCCCTTTCTGGACTTCGAACTGGTTTCGGACCTCGGTTACGTCACCGCAAGTCTGGCCGCTTTATTCTTCGTGGCTGCGATGTTGGTCCGCTTTCGAGACATTGTCGATTTCCACCTCACCCACGTCGTTCTCACGATCAATGTGCTGGGTTTTTTCAGCGTCCTCGTCTTTCCAACGCCGAACTTTGAACCCTATTCCCTGATGTTCGATTTGGGCCTGGGCCTGGCGATCGCTTGGTCCCTTCTCCTTCCACTAGGGCTATTATTGGCAAAAAAACCTTTCGAACCCGTTTTCTGGCTATCTTACAGCGCCCTCCCCCTCGCCGCCCTCTTGGATTATGTCATTTACGGCGGCCTCGTTCGAGACGAGTGGTTTTTTCTTTGGGGAGTTTTCTTCTTCGCCCTGGGTCAGCTGGTGCACCTGGCCTACTCCAATGCACGCCATGAGAAAAAACAGATTGAACTCTTTTTAGAGCTCAGCGAGACGACGGAGCGGCGAGCGGAATTTGTCAGTTTGTTTCAGCACCATCTTCGCACACCCATTCACACCCTTCTCTCCTTTCTGGAGAGGAGGAGTTTCCTCCCATCGGACACCATGAACGCCAGGTCCCTCACCCGCTCCCTGAAAGAATTGAACCTCGAACTCGAAAAACTTTTCAAAGAGAAAAATTAAAGGAGGTCTTTCAACGCATCGACCGCCTGTTGCACCTTTTCCGGCGTCTGGAAGGCGCTGAAACGCACGAAGCCCTGGCCCTGGTCCCCGAACCCGGAACCCGGTGTCACCACCACGGCGGCCTTGTTCAAAAACAAATCGAAGGCTTCCCAGCTATCCCGCCCAAGGTAAACCCAAACATACGGGGCGTTGTCGCCGCCGTACACTTCGTAGCCCCGATCTCGGAAGAAGTTCGCCAGCATTCGCGCGTTCTCGAGATAAGCGGCCACCTGGGAACCGGTCTCGTGCTGGCCCTGTTCGGAATAAACCGCCAGGGCCGCTGCCTGGACAGGCCAGCTCACCCCGTTGAACAGGGTACTTTGGCGTCGGTTCCAGAGGTCCCAGACCCGAACCGTGCTGTCCTGGGACGCGATCCTGAGTTCTTTGGGCACGACCGTGTAGGCACAGCGAACCCCGGTGAAGCCGGCACTTTTGGAAAGGCTGCGAAACTCCAGAGCACAATCCCGCGCCCCCGGGATCTCGAAAATGCTTCGTGGCAGCTCGCTATCCTGAATGTAGGCGGCGTAGGCGGCATCGAAAAGAAGCAGAGCCTTGTTTCGGAGTGCGTACTCGACCCAGGAGGCGAGCTGATCCCGGCTCAGCACCGCCCCGGTGGGATTGTTCGGACTGCAGAGGTAAACCAAATCGAGGGGCTCGGATGGCGGAAGGGGAACCATGCCGTTCTGCCGTGTCGCCGGAATCAGGTGGATAAAGTCCTTGCGCCCTGCCATGATGTTGCTGTCCCGGTAGACAGGGTAGACCGGGTCCGGGATGCCCACGTGAATTTCCGGTGCGAAAAGCTCCTGAATGTGGCCGACATCGCACTTCGAACCGTCGCTGATGAAGATCTCCGAAGGATCGACATCGACGCCCTTGTCGCGATAATCGATCCGAGCGATCGCCTCCCTGAGCTCCGAGTACCCCTGTTCGGGTCCGTAACCTCGGAAGCCCTCGGGTGTGGCCATGGCCAGGGCCGCTTCGGAAAATGCCCGCGCGACGCTGGGAGCGAGCGGAAACACCACATCGCCAATGCCCATGCGGATCAGTGGCCGATCCGGGTTAACTTTTTTGAATTCTTCGACCTTTCGTGCAATGGTGACAAAGAGGTAGGTGTCGCTGAGTTCGCTGTAATGCGGGTTTGCCTGGATCATGCGTCCACTTAATCAAACCCGCCGTTCCGTGTCAATCTTGCCCTAATAAAAGACGTTTCCCAGGGAGAGATTGAAGTGGGGAAAGAAGAACGAGGTGGTGGGCAATTTCACGAAACGCGGTCCGATTTCGAGCGTGAGCCGCGTGTTCTTCTGGTCCCCGAAAGCGACACTGTATCCCAGGGCAAGGTTGTAATTGAACAACTCGGGATCGATGGTAAAGGAAATGCTGTTTATTTCCCCGTAAACCCTGAAATAGCTTAATCCCAAACCAACGTAGAGAGAATTCAGTGGACCAAAGGGGTAGAATCTCAGATTCGCGCCCGGTTCATAAAACAGAAGGAATCCGTCGCTGCCGCCCAGGGGCAAGAAGGTGAACTGCCCACCCAGTCCCAGGTTTCCGAGAAAAAGTTCTCCACCGACACCGATCACGGCAAAAGAGCCATGGAGCATGAGGCTCAGTCCCCCGATGGGCATTTTTCTCACCATTTCCGGAGAATTTGCGAAGGACCCCTGACTCAACACACCACCAAGAACTAAAAACACAATAAAACGTCTCATAATATCCTCCTGTTCACATTAAATCTATTTTTATTGTATCACCCTTCGTCAAAAAAACCAGGTTAGCCTCCTAACAAAAATCTGACATTCAAGTAATTTATTGAAGTCAAAACATTCCGGAGGCTCCGAACATGAGGATAATTCATTATCATTTTTTGGTGATCCTGCTTGCGTCCTGCGCCACCTACTCCACCAGCTATCAGGACCATCTCCAGGCCGGAAGGCTCGGACGCTATCTCAACAACTGGCCCACCGTCCGTTTTGTCCATTTAACCGACATCCACGTCTTCCCTCAGGAGTGGGCACAAGGGGCGACCTACCAGAAATACATCGAGGACGACCCCAAGCTACTCAAGGAAAGTCAGGAGATCTTTTTGACTGCCCTGGAAAAGGTGAGATCCCTCAAGCCCGATTTTTTGATCCTGTCCGGGGATTTGACCAAGGACGGTGAAATTGCCTCTCACGAGTGGCTGGCCCAGAAGCTCGGCGAACTGAAGGACCTTGGCATCCCCTCCTACGTGATTCCGGGAAACCACGACCTGAACAATCCGGATGCGGTCCGCTACTTCGACGACCGTACCGAACGCGTACCGACAGCCTCCCCCGAAGACTTCGCTAGAATCTACGCCGGGCACGGTTACGACAAGTCCCTCGATCGGGATGCCGCCTCGTTGAGCTACCTTGTGGAACCGGTGCCGGGGCTTTGGCTTTTGGCCCTGGACTCCTGTGTCTACGAGAACAATTTCCGCGACAAAGTCCCGTACACGGGCGGCCGCATCCGCCCCCAAACTCTCAAATGGATGGAAAACATCCTTCTCCGGGCCCAGGGTGAGGGCAAGGCCGTCATCGCCATGCTGCACCACCCGCCCAACGAGCAGTGGAAAAACCGGGAACGCTACATGAAGGACTTCGTCCTGGAACACCACCGGGAGATCACACGCGTCCTCACCGCCTATGGCGTCCCCCTGGTTTTCAGCGGGCACACCCACAGTCAGGACATCACCCTTATCCGCCACGAGAAGGGTTTCCCGTTGTATTCCGTGGTCACCGGGAGCACCGTGAGCTACAACAACGCCTTCCGACTGATCAGCCTCGATGCCGAGGCGGCCCGTATCGAAAGCTTTTTCATCACCGACATCCCCTCTTTTACCCGGGAGGGCAGGTCCTTTGCACAAATTTCCCGAGACTTTTCTTACTCCGGGGTGGACATCATCGCTCGCAAGACCCTGAACCGCTTCGGCATTGGCAAGGAGGAGGCTGACCGCATCGCCCCTCGGGTGGCCGAAGCCTTTTTGGCCTTCTGGGCTGGGGACGAGAAGTTTAGCGGAACCGAGAAGGTCCCCACCCAAAACCTCAGCTTCATGGGAGGGATCGTGGTGGGCCAATCCCGGGAAATGGTCGAGAACCTTTGGGAAGATTTGGAGCCGGTCGATAACCGACTCAAGATCCTCAAAGACGGGAGCTGGCAAACCTTCTGAGTTGACAGGGAGTGAGTGCCGCCGTAACTTCACTCCATGAAAGACATCCATCGACTGGGGAGCCATTCGCTTCCAAGACTGGTTTTGGCCTTCAGCCTTCCCGCCATCGTGGGGATGGTGAGCCAGGCCCTTTACAACATCGTCGACCGATTTTTTTTGGGGCGGGCCCTCGGGGATGCTGCCGTATCGGCCGTGGTGGTGAGTTTCCCCCTCATGCTGGTCTTCATGGCCTTTGGTATGCTGACCGGCATTGGGGGTGGAGCCGCCTTCTCGATTTTTCTGGGACAAAAACGAGCGGACGAGGCCCGGCACACGCTTGGAAATGCCATTCACCTGACCGCTGTCCTTGGCCTTGTTCTGATGGTCATCGGCCTGGTTTTTCAGAAGCCCCTCCTGCGGCTTTTCGGAGCTACCCCCGATATTCTGGATGCAGCGGCGGAGTATTATGTTTTCATCCTCTTTGGGGGACTGTTTTCCAGCCTGAGTATGTCGCTGAACAATTTTCTGCGCGCCCAGGCGGCCCCCGTCCTGGCCATGACCACCCTCCTCCTGGGAGCAGGGTTGAACACCGTACTCGATCCCATCCTGATTTCGGGATTCAACATGGGTGTCCGCGGGGCCGGGCTGGCCACCCTGATCAGTATGGCGGCTTCCTCGATCTGGGTTCTCTTCAGCCTGTCTCGAACGCCGATGGGGAAACAACTCAGCCTGAAGGACCTTCGGCTGCGTGCTCCCATCGTCCAGCGCATCATCGGCATCGGTCTTTCGCCCTTCTTCATGCAGTTGGCGGCCGCTCTGGTCAATGTGGCTTTGAACAGTCAGCTCGTCGCCTACGGCGGTCCCCGGGCTCTGAGCCATATCGGAGTGCTCTACGCCACCTCGATGATATTTCTAATGCCGCTTTTCGGTTTGAACCAGGGAACACAGCCCATCATCGGCTACAATTTCGGTGCAGGTCTCACCCATCGGGTCCGTCACGTGTTAGCGCTCACTTCCACGTTGGCGACCCTGGTGACAGGACTGGCCTTCGTTCTGACCCGTATCGATCCCGAGGGTCTCTTTGCCCTCTTTCTGCCCCATCAACCGGAATTATGGAAGGAGGGAGGCAGGGCGGCCTCCCTTTTCTTCCTGGCTTATCCCGTCTTGGGGCTTCAAATCGCCGGCGTCGGCTATTTTCAATCCATCGGACAGGCACGCAAGTCCTTGATTCTGACCCTGAGCCGTCAGGTGCTTTTTCTTCTCCCCCTGCTGTATATCCTCCCCCTCGTTTTTGGCCTCGACGGGATATGGTTCGCGGCCGCCGCCTCAGATGCTTTGGCCTTCCTGATCACGGCCTTTTTTTTGATACGCGAGTGGTCACGACTGAACTCCGCTGCCTCTTCGCCTCCTAAAGTCGCGTTTTCCGCCAAACTCGAATCTGATCCAGCCGAACAGGGCCTCCTGAAACCAGATGCCACCTGAGGTATCCCGAAAAGTTTTCGGGAAGCTTTAGGACGTACTTCCACCCCCCCTTGGCGTGAGGTTCCTTGATCGGATCGAGCCTCTGCCATCGAACTCCGTCCCGTGACCAGGCCAAACCGAGGTTTGCCAGGTTCTCCTCCTGGGTGCGAAAGGTCAGTCTTGTGCCGTTGGGGAGCCAACGAGAAATGAAGACCCCGCCGGTTTCGAGGTTCAGGCCAAACTGCCCTTCCAGAGCGGCCTCTTCTCCCACCCAGCCGTTTTGTATCGTCCATGTCCCATCCTTGAGATTGTACCCTCGGTACTTCGAGGACTGCTCGGGTTCCTCCGGAAACACGAAGGGTTTGTCCAGGGGACAATCTTCTCCCTCGAAACCATGGCGGGTCTGGAAATCGCCCCCGGTCACCACGAGGTAGGCCCCGGCGGTTCCCAGGGAGACTGTACCGGCTCCCGCTGCCGCGTAGATCTTGAGGTTTTGCGAGGGGGCATCCTCGGGAATGGTCAAAAAATAGGTAAACACTCCGTCCCCTGACTGGAGGTCACCGCCCTGCCCGTCGTCGCGCATCCGAACGACGATGGGAAAGACAAGGTGATTGAGGTTCAGGTAAACCTCGAGGTTACCTGCCAGGGGTCTCCAATTCCCCCCCAAAATCGCCTCAATGGTGGCTGGTTCGCCCACACGGGTCACGGCGGGGGTGACTCGAAGCTGAACGATCCTCGGCCGATCGTCTGGCCCCCCTTGTTTGGGCGGAAAGTTCGGATCCCGATCCTCTGAGGGTCCCGGCGGAAGGAGTTCCGCCCGTAACTGCTCGGCATTTGCAGGAATGGGGTCCAGGGGTTTCACCCAATCTACCGAGTCATCGGGCTTGGCTGGCTCCGGGGGAACCAATCCAGTATCACAGGCCGACAGCAGGGCCAACAATCCTAGAGCAATAGCGAATTTGTGCATGACAGCACCTCCTCACTGTACTAACGCCAAAAGGAGGTGCTTTGTACCGATTTCTAAAGCTGGGATTCCAGTTTTTTCACTTTTTCTTCCAGTTTGGCCAGATCTGCCGCAAAGACTCTGATACCCTGGGCCAACTTTTCGGTGGCCATGGCATCTTCGTTGAGAAGCCAGCGGAAAGAGACCTCTGTGGTGTCCACATCCGGCGGGGACAGGTCTCTGGCGTCCTCGACCCGCAGTTTAGGCGCTAAATCGGCGTCCATCGTGGACAATTGCTCCAACAGCTCGGGGCTGATGGTCAAAAGATCACAACCCGCCAGCTCGAGGATCTCTCCGGTATTACGGAAACTCGCCCCCATGACCTCGGTTTCGATACCGCGTTTCTTATAATAGTAATAGATCGATTTGACCGAGAGGACGCCCGGATCCTCGGGAGCCGGAATGTGGTCCACGCCCCGGGCCGCCTTGTACCAATCCAGAATCCTGCCAACAAAGGGACTGATAAGCGTCGCTTTGGCCTCGGCGCAGGCGGCGGCCTGAACCAAACTGAACAGCAGGGTCATGTTGCAATGGATGCCCTCTTTTTCAAGGATTTCCGCTGCACGGATGCCTTCCCAGGTGGTGGCAATTTTGATCAGAATGCGTTCCCTGGGTATCCCGGCCTCACGATAAAGATCGATGAGGCGGCGTGCTTTTTCCACCGTGGCTTTCGTGTCGAAACTCAGGCGGGCGTTGACCTCCGTGCTGACCCGGCCAGGGATGATGTTGAGGATTTCGAGTCCGAAGGCCACAGCCAGGCGGTCCAGCCGGTCCTCGGTATTCCGGCCGTCATGAATAGCCTTACGGATCAGATCCTGGTATTCCTCCTGAGCGCTCGCTTTCAGAATCAGGCTGGGATTGGTCGTGGCATCCTGGGGAGCGTACTTTTTCATCGCCTGAAAGTCGCCCGTATCGGCGACGACCTTGGTGTATCGTTTTAAAAGGTCCAACGTACTCATGCAAAACCTCCATATATAGGATAACATTTTCTGACGTATCTTGACAAAAAGTCTATTTTACCCCTCATGATACTAGAAAGGAGATCCTGATGAAAAATATCCTCTCGATTGTTGTTGTTTCCCTGCTGGCGCAAGGAATCGTTTTTGCCGATGGCATGCCCTCCTCCGCCCCGGCTCCCCGGGTGCAACAGGCTGCACAACCTACCCCCGAGCAGAGCTTTTTTGCCGCGGTGCGCCGAGGTGACGTGACCGCTGCTCGAAGCTTCCTGGACAATGGCTCGGTCAACGTGAATGCCAAGGAACCTAACACCGGGATGAACGCGTTGATGATCGCCACAGACCGGGTCGACCTGCCGATGGTGATCGCCCTCATCGCTTACCGCCCAGACCCCCAGGCCAGGGACAACCAGGGACGCACCGTGGGCCAAATTGCGGCAGGAAAGGCAAACCCTCAGCTTTCCGCCACCCTGGCCAACGCCGGTTACTAGGAAAAGCCGGTCACACCGTGACCCAAATCCGCACCTGCCCGCGCTGTGAAAAGGCGTGCAGCCTGCAGATCGACTACCAGGGCAACGAGGTTTTGTCCGTCATCGGGCATCGTTGCCCTATCGGTATCGAATTCGCCGAGTCCCTTTTCGGCCCTCCGCAGAAAATCGTTACAGCCAGTGTCAGCGTCAAAGGCGGGGTGTACCCCTCCGTGCCTGCCCGCACCGCTAAACCCGTGCCGGCCGATAAATCGATGGCCGTGATCACTGCGGCGAACAAGCTCCACATCGAAGCGCCCGTGCGCGTGGGACAGGTCCTGTCACGGAACATCGCCGAAACGGGTGTGGAACTCATCGCCGTCAAGCCTATCGACAAAATGTGATTTTCTCTTGCTTTGGTTCATCTTTTTTATAAACTTTACTCAGTGAACGATAAACTGTTGTGCATCGAAACCTATCCCTTCATTCAAACTCTTTTTGAAGACCTGACCTTGAGCCTTGGCTACGCCGGTTATCGGTTCCAGGGCGGACTTGACTACATTTACATTACCGTCCTCGCAGATCCTGTCGAACTGAAAAACAAGCTCTTTTTGGTATTTTACGACCTGGCCCGGCAAAACCCCGAGATGAACATTTTCTTCACCATCAGCCACATCGATGAAACGGTCAAATGGATCTTTCGCTCCCCCGCCCCCCTCAAAGGCCTTGGGGATCCGATTGCCGTACCCCATTGGAAACCCGAATTCTTGCCGCTGGAGAGCATAGGTTTTTACCTGGAATTACCTGCCGGTCCCCTGGAAATTCAGAACCTCCCCTTCGACCGCAACAAGGCCAGGGAGCTCTATCTGGATGACAAGCTGATCGACGAGGTCCTCACCAAGTTTATTTTACGTTGTCAGGCCTTGATTCGAGAACTCGAAACTGCCATCCAGATCTTGAACCGCGATCAAATTTTTAAAGTGACTCATACCATCAAGGGGTCTGCACGCAACGTCTTTGCCATTCAAATCGCTTCCGAGGCTTTGCAACTCGAAAAAATATACAAAACAGCAGACAAAACCCAACTTGAGCATTCTTATCGCAATTTGAAAGACCGTTACAACGAATTTTTGCAATTTTTGGAGTACAAATCATGACAATTCTGGTGGTCGAGGATGATTCGATGCTCCGCAGCCTCCTGACGATGAAACTTCGCCGGAGGGGATGGACGGTCATCGAGGCGAGTTCCGGGACAGAGGCCCTCGATTTAGCTCAAAACTCACCCCTGGACATGGTGCTTACCGATATTTCACTTCCGGAAATGGATGGTAAGGAACTGCGTCGCCAACTGGGAGAGATCCATCCTGATCTAAAAGTGATTGGCATCACCGCCGATTCCGGGGCCTTCCAGGAGCTTCAGCACCTCAAATTTTTTCAGATCTGGGAAAAGCCGGTCACGGACGATTTGCTGGATTCAATTACCCTCTAAATCCCCAAAATTTGCATTTTACTTTCCAAAGTTTCATAATTCTATCGGAGGTTTTATGACATTCATCATCATCGGCGTCGTCCTGATCGCCATTTCATTGGGTTTACTCTTTGCCAGCAAGGGGCAAGCACAAATCGCGGCCATCCTGAAGATGTCCAAGGCCCATAAGGTTGCAGATATCCTGGGCCTTCAATCCCAGATTGCCCAAGAAATCGGTCCCGGAGCTTTTCGGGAACTCGTCGAAGTCCGAGGGAAGCCCATTGTTTCCAGTCCCTTGCAAGGAGAATTGAGCGGCAAGCCCTGTCTGTACTACAGGATGACGGTCACTCGGGAATACGAAGAAACCGATACCTCGACCGACAGCCAGGGGAATCGCACCACAAGCACCCGGAGAGGTAACGAAATCGTCAGCTCCAATACCCGCTTCGTCAATTTCAAGATCGATGACGGCAGCGGCGCCATCGAAATCCGCCCCGAAGGCTGTGAAGTGGAACTGGTCAAGGCGGTCGATACCTTTCAGCAAGGTGAAGGTACGGGATCGATCTCCTTCGGCAAATTTCATTTGGATTTCGGTAAGACGCCGAGCACTGGCCGCCGAACCATAGGCTATCGTTATGAGGAGCATATTTTACCCCTCGATCAACCGATCTTCGTGTTCGGTGAGGCCTCAGACAACGACAATATCTTGAAAATCGGCCGACCGGAGAAAAAGGGGCTGTTTCTCATCAGTACCCGGATCAAGGAAGAAATTGTGCGCAGCAGAGAGGGGAGCTCCAAAGGATTGAAAATCGGTGCCATCGTCACCGCCGTCCTGGGAGTGGCTGGCGTGGTTCTTGGTATTATCTTTCCTTCGTGATACATTGATTGCATGAGAAAAGCAATCTCTTCAATCCTTGTATTTTGTGCGATTTTATCGGCAAATGGGCAGGCGGGTGATCGGCCCCTGAAGATTGCGATGCCTTCGGCACAGGTCCTGTTTCACCCCCATCTTGCCGACACATCCATCGCGCACCAGATCTTTACGGGCCTCTTCGATACCCTCGTGAATCTCAACCCGGAAACTCTTTTCCCCGAACCGGGTCTGGCCGAGGCATGGAACTTTTCCGACGACGGAAAAATCCTGACCCTGAACCTTCGACGAAATTTGAAATGGTCGAACGGCGATCCCATTTCAGCCCGTGACGTCGTCGACACCTGGTTCACCCTCATCGAACCCCAATCCCGAAGCAGTTGGGTCTCGATGCTCGACGATGTCGTCAATGCCGACGCCTATCGGTCAGGCCGGGTGCGTGACCGGGGCCAGGTGGGAATCAGCGCCCAGGACAATCGGATCACTATTCGATTGAAGCGCCCCAGTCCCCATTTCATCACGGTTTTAGCGCACTACAGCCTGGCCCCCATTCACCCGTCTTACCGGCGCCAGGTCAATCCCAACCCCGTTAACCTGCCGGTAAGCGGGCCCTACAAAGTAGAAAGCTACAGCCCGACCCGCCTCGTCATGGTGAAAAACGACAACCATTGGGAAAGCTCGGAAGTTTCCGTCAACCGGATCGAAATCCAATTTACGGATGACGAGGACGCTGTCAGTCGAGCTTATTCTCGTGGTGAAATCGATTGGTTGGACCATATCGTGAATCCGGAGCTGATTCTCAATCGTGACGATGTGAAATTTAACCCCAGTTATTCGGTTTCTTACTTTTTTTTCAACTCCAAAGTGGCACCCTACAACGACGAGCGCGTCCGGCGTGCCCTTGTCCTGCTGCTTGACCATGATGCCTTGCGGGAGGAAGAAGTCTTTGCCAGCCCTACCCTGGTGCCGCCCATCCCGCCCTACCCGACGGTCCGCGGCATTGACAAGCAAAACAAAGATGAGGCCACCAGACTTCTCCAGGCGGCAGGATACCCCCGCGGCCGGGGGCTGCCCCCGATTCGAATGGTTTTACCGGAAAGCGAATACTTCAAAAGGCGGGTGGCTATCATTCAAAAATCGTGGGAAGGATTCGTCAAAACCGAGGCTTTCTACATACCCTGGTCAGAGTTTTATGATCGCATCAAAACCGAGACCTTTACCCTCAGTTTTCACAGTTGGATTGGTGACTTTCCCGATCCCTTTACCTTCCTGATTCTTTTCGAGGCTGGATCCTCCCTGAACATTTCCAATCTCCAGGATAATGATTATAACAATTTTCTCAATCAGGCACGAAACAAATTGGAAGCTAACGCGCGCTTTCAGAGTTACGGCCAGGCAGAGGAACGCCTCCTGACCTCCGGCGCGGTCATTCCCCTGTCTTTCGGCTACAGCGTCCACGTCCTCGATACCAATTTCATTGGGGGTTGGACGCCCAATCTTCTGGACTTTCATCCGTACAAAAAGATTCGATTCCTCGGCAACAGACTGGGTCCCAATTTGACTCGACGTTGACATTTTAACAAAATCATGATAAATTGGAGCATGCCCGCAAGTGCAAGCGGGGCTGTCAAGCCCCGCTACAAGGTCAATCAACGCATCGTGTACCCGATTCAGGGTGTCGGTAGCATCCAGGCGATCATCGAAAAAGAGTTTCAGGGACGTAAAGTTCTCTACTACAATATCTACCTCCAGGTCAATGACATGACGGTCATGGTCCCTGTCGAAAAAGCGGATGAATTAGGTCTTCGCGCCATTTCGGAGCAGTCCAAGGTCAAAGAGGCCCTCAACATCATCAGTAAGTCCAGCAATCCCGGTACCAACGACTGGAAACTCCGCTATCAGACCAACATGAATCTGCTGAAGGAGGGAACCGTCAGCAAGATCGCCACTGTCGTGCGTGATCTTTACCACCGGAGCAAGACCAAGGAACTGCCGATCATGGAGCGCAAACTTTACGATAATGCCCTGCGGCTCTTGATCGATGAGGTCACGTATTCCTTGAACCTGCCCTCCCATGAGGCAGAACAAATGATTCTCTCCAAGCTGGAACTCAAGAGTTAACGATGCCCGTCGATCGTCCTGAGTGGAATGATTTCTTTATCGAACTGCAACAGGTCGTTGAGGATGATGCCCTTCCCTCCGTCAATACGATCAAGGGCGCCGGAGGAACGGCCTTTGCCGTTTTGGTCGCCAGTGTTCTCAGCCTTCGAACCCGTGACGATGTGACTCTCCGATCGACCAAACGCCTTTTGGAAATAGCGGACACTCCCCAAAAACTCCTCCAGCATTCGGCTGAAGAGATCGAAAAGCGCATCTACCCGGTAGGGTTTTATCGGATGAAGGCCAAGCATCTGCTGGGTATATCTTCGATCCTGGTGGAAAAGTACAAGGGACAGGTCCCGAACACCTATGACGATCTGATTTCCCTTCCAGGGGTAGGCCCCAAGGCCGCCAACCTTATTCTCAGCGTCGCCTTTGGATTGGACGCCCTGTCCGTGGACACCCACGTTCACCGAATCGTCAATCGGATGGGCTGGGTGGCGACACCTTCCCCCGAAACAACCGAGGTCGAACTCAAAAAAATCGCCCCGCGAGAGCATTGGAACCTGATCAACGGTGCGTTTGTGCAATTTGGTCAAAAGATATGCTTGCCCGCCAGCCCGCGATGCTCGGAATGCCCTTTTACCGATTGGTGTCCGAAAAAATCCGTTTTACACAGCCGCTAGGACGACAACCAGGATTTGTTTTTTTGGTAGGACCAGCCCTGACATCTCCAACGGGAATCGAACCCGTGTTTACGCCTTGAGAGGGCGTCGTCCTGACCGCTAGACGATGGAGACAGGTAACATCTCCTAGGGGATTCGAACCCCTGTTGACGGGATGAAAACCCGTTGTCCTAACCCCTAGACGAAGGAGACACGCTGACAGGAAGGTATCAAACCCTGTCCATCCTGTCAAGTGAGCCGGCGCGGATTCGAACCGCGGACCCACGCCTTAAAAGGGCGTTGCTCTACCTGCTGAGCTACCGGCCCGACGAGGACACTTTACCTATGGATGTCGGGAATGTCAACAGAGCTATTTAACGATCATAACTGTTCTAATTTCATCGATGCCCGGTGCGCTGACTCGGATGAAATAGGGTCCACGTGCCACGACGCTGCCGGCCTCGTTTCTACCGTCCCAGGTAGCCTGATACTCCCCGGCTGCTTGCCGTCCCCGATGGAGGACACGAACGGAATTGCCGTCCAGGGTGAACACCTGAACCGTCGCGATACCGCTGTCGGACATCTGGTAGAGAAGCGTGGTCTTTTCACCGACCTCGGGATTGATGACGTTGTTGAGGATGGTGACCCCACCCTTCTGACGTGTGACATCGCGGATTTGAAGCCGGTAAAGATCCCACTGGCGAGGATCGTTGGCACTCAGGGATCGAGCCACCGGCAGGGTCCCCAATTGGAAGAGGAAGGCGATCTCCTTGCCGGCCTGAATTTCGCTGTCGGAAGAGGGAATACGGTAATTGTGCAGGGGGGGCGCTGACTGATAGGGCAGGAGGGTTCGCGCCTGCGCGTTTCCCTGGGCGCTCAAATCCAGGATCTGCTGGGGCAACCACCGGTTTCCCAAAAGGGCATCGGATCCATCGACATCGAAGAAGAGCTGCGGAACCGGCGGAGATGTCAGTCCGGGGTTGACCTGGGCCTGGAGGTCGATGTTGCGCGGGGTGAGAGCCTGGCTCCCATCGAAGGAAACCGCTACCCGGTGAATGCCGGAGGTGTTTGCCTGACCCTCCGATCCATCGGTAGCCCAGAGGGGAGAGACCAAACCCAATCCCAAATTGGTCGACAAGTACTGAATGGAAGAATCCATGTCGTTTTGCGGGGCATCGGTAATGTGATTGGGCGCGGTGTTGGATTGGATGCGACCCAGGACCAAATCGTCGGGCACCAGGGCCTGGTTCAGCTCGAGGAAAATTTCTTTTACTCCCGTGGCCCAGGCCCCATCCAGGGGGGTGACGCTCGTGATCGACAAGCCCGCGGAAAAATTGCTCAAATTGAAATGGTTTGCCGTGAGCGGCGATCCGAAACTCGATCCATTGAAAACCTTCTCCGAAAACCTCAGGTAGATTCTCGTCATACCGACACCGGCCAGCGTGTGCTGAATGCGTGGCGGGGTCTTTTCGATGCTTACCCACGGCGTAGCCGTCGATACCGTTCGCAGCAGGTTTCCAGCGAGATCGGTGACCATACCCGCAACCTCGTTGTAACTCATTTCCAAAGTGTCGACCGGAGCCCATCCGCGGGCAGCTACGGAAAGGGTAAGGGACAGGTATTGGTCATCCGGGTTGTTGATGGTGGCAGGAACGATCACGAAGGGAGGTGAAACGACATTGGTCGTCAATCCGATGAGGGTACCGGCACCGGACCAGGTTGTCTGCCCCTGTTTACGCAGCTGAAAGGCATCGAGGTTGGTAAACGAGCTGTCGCGAATCCCCTTGGGGTTGACGACGGTGCTCGCCTGACCATGATAACCCGCAGCCACCGCAGAGTGCCAGTCGGTATAGGAGTTCGGATTGTCGAAGAAATGAATCTCGAGGGTGTCGATTTCGTTGTCCAGGCTGGTGTCTTTCACGACGAGTTCCCACAAAATCACGCCGGAAAGTGGCGAAGGCTGGGGAGCTACCGGCCAATAAGGGGCCATCTGCGGCGGATCGATGTCCCAGCCCCCATAACCGGAAATCGGCAGAGACAGGGTGGCGCCGTTGAGGTGGTTGGCGGTGTTGCCCACCAGGGTATCCTGATTTTGAATGCTCAAAACCGGTTTGGCGACCACATAAGAATCGCTCGTGGGTTCAAGCTGATTGGCCGCTGGACTGAGGTCCTGGATATTGGCGTTGGAGGGGACCGTGACCGTTTGCCCAATGGGGTTGGTGACATCACGAAGATAGCCATCCCAGAGCACCGCATCGGAATATCCCGCCAGGAAAATCAGCACCCCGTGCTGGCCGGCGGGATTGGGAGCGGCCCGGTAAATGCTGTGAACCTGGGTGTGATTCACCCCGTCTCGATGAAAGCGCTCCAGAGTCCCTAAGTAGGAGAAGAATCCCGCCACGCTCACCGTGCCGCTGCCATGGGCATCTCCCCAGGTGCTGTTGGAGGCAAGATTGGCAGCCGCGGCCGGTGGCCCTCCAACAAAGGTGACCGGTTCGCTGAAACGGAGGAAGAGGTAATTGTGAGCATCGTAGTTGGTGTAGGGACCACCGGGGGTATGGGCTGCCCGACCTGCGGTGATGGCAACTAAAACCGGTCGGGTTCGATCGGCGGTGGCACTGAACACGGGTTGGGCGTTGTAATTGTAGTTTGCAACCAGACCCTTTCCCCCACGGGCGTAGAGGGTCCCCTTGATAAAACTCAGGTCGGGGATGTTGGTCCGATGGACTCCCTGGCGGTCAGTGCTGATGGCGGCGCCAGAGCTCGTCCCCGTTGCGTCGGTGTTCCAGCGCCTGGCCGGCGTGGTCACCCGAAAATACAGGACGTTGGTCTGGGGCACGCCCCCCTGATGGCTGTAAACCGGGCTGGCCGGGTTGGAAAAATCGACGATGACTTCCTCGAACGCGAGGGTGTTCCCCGAATGGGCGACATCGCCGACACGTAAGGCGAGGATGTTGGTGGCCAGGGTGTTGCCGATGTTGGCCACTCGCTGGTTGAAGGTGACCTTGACCAGATCATCGTAGACCGTTTCCGCCGCGGTGATTTCGAGGCGGGTGAAGTTCCAGCCCGCATCGTCGGTGGTATCGTTGAACACGTCGTTGCTACCACTGTCGGTGTTGCCTTCGTCCCCGGCGGTGGGGGCGGCCACGGCGCTTCCCGGGCTCGACGTCACCTGACCGAAAGCGACCGACGAGCGGAACATCCGGGCGTAGGGCGTTCCAAACGGGGGGTTGGCTACCGGGTTCGCCGCGCTGTTGTCCGGGATGTTCAGGGTCCAGTTGGCAGCCGCCGGGAGGTTGGCCCCATGGTGGTACCAGTTGCCGGTGATGTTCCAGGTGGACCCGTTCAGGTTACCGAAGGTGGCATTCACCGCCACGGAAAAAGCGCCGGTGGCCGGATTGTAGGCGCCCCCTCCGGGGTAGTACACAAATCCTGAAGCCTCGGGGCAGGCAAAGAAGGCGTTGCCCGGGTGGCTTGTGCTGCGATCGGCATCCAGGGGGTTGTAGGCACTGCCAAAAACGGCGTAGTTGCGCGCTACGGTGACGGTCTGCCCGTTGGGGTTGAGGGTCCCTCGGTAGAAAACAAAATCACGAACACTCAGGCTGGTCTGCAGGGTCAAGGTCAATCCATTGAAGTCCAGGTAAAGGTCGGTGGCGGGCAAGGATACCGATGTCGCCTGCCAGGTCCCGACTCCTGCGCTGCCGGTAAATCTCACCGCCTGGGGAGCCGTGAGGGCCTGGGCACCGGTGGTGCGGTAATTGAGTCCGGTGAGCTGGATCAGTCCTGCTGCGGAGGCGTTCCAGGAGGAGGCCCCCGGTCCGGCTGCGCCGAGGCTGAAAAGGCTGAGATTATTGCCCGAGATGGAGAGCGCCTGCAGGGGCACGGCGGATCCGAGGACTCCCAGGGTGGTGACATTCCCGGTGCCGGAGGTCAACGTCAAATCGAAGGCCCCATCGACGTTGGCGCTCAGCGTGATGTCCCCCGCACCCGCTCCCGTACTCAGCTGCACGTTCTGCGTCAGCGTGATCGCTGTGGCAAAGCTCAGGTTGTTGTTCGCCGTGGTGATGTTCGCCCCCAGGCTGTTCGCCCCCGCCCCGCTCTGCGTGAAGCTCCCCGTTACCGCAATCGCCCCCACATTGTTCTTGGTGAACAGCCCCGCGTTCGTCACCGTCATGGTGCCGCCCACCGTCATGCCCGCATTCACGCTCAGCGCATTCCCCGTGAACGCCACATTCCCCGTGTAGTCCTGCACCCCGTTGAACGTGCTCGTCCCGCTGCCCGCCGCCTGCGTGAAGCTGGTAGCCGTCACCGCCCCGTTAAAGGTGGCGTTCGCCGCACTGGTGATGCTCAACGCCCCCAGCCGCAACACGTTCCCCACCGCACCCGTCACCGTGATGCTTCCCGTCCCCGCCACCAGCGTCAGCCCCTGCGTACTGGCCGCCTGCGGGTTCACCGTCGAGCTGAAGCTGATCCCCCCGCTCGCCGTCACGCTCGTGGTGTCCTGCAGCACCGCCGCACCCGTCACCACGAACGTCCCCGTCCCCAGGTTCACACTCGGCGTATTCGCAAAATACACCGTCCCGCCCTGCAAACTCAGATTCCGATTTATCGGGTTGTACGTGTTGCGCAGATACACATCCCCGCTCGTCACCGCACTCAAATGAAAACTCGGCGTCAAGGCCCCCAGCGTGTGCCCCACGTGCAGATCCCCGCTCTGCGCCCCGCCCCCCAGCGTAAAACTCCCCCCCACCAGCGTGAAGTTCGTGCTGTAGTGCACCACCGTCACAATCGCCGGATCGTCGCTCGGTGAAAACTCCACACTGCTGGCAGCGTTGCGCGGCCGCAGCGTGAACACCCCCGTCCCAGGGTTGATCGTGTTGCTCCCGCCCAACGTCCACCCGTTGGTCACCAGCGTGATGTCGCCGTTGCTCACCGAGGTGTCCAAATCCACCGTGTTGTCCAGCGTCACCGTCTCCGCATCCACGTCCAGCTGCGTCAGGTTGTTCGCCACATCCGATCGAAACCGCACCCACCCCGTCCCGTGCGTCGTCAGGCTCAGGCTCTGCGCCCCCGTCACCGCCCCATAAAAGTCCAGGTTCCCGTTGTTCGCCGTCGTCTGGATACTCACCGCGCCCCCGCTGAGCGTGATCGTGTCCGCAGCGGCATCCCCAAACTGCACGCTGCGGCCCGCCTGAAACACCAGCCCGTCCAGCTGCACCGTCCCCGACAGCACCGTGGCCGTGT
>CALGPJ010000014.1 GCA_937960645.1 uncultured Spirochaetia bacterium
AAAACCTGAACCTGACCCGTCCCGATCCCAGCTTGAGCACGGCCGAAAACATCCTCTACCAGCTTCGGGGAACGAAGGACTTCACCCGACTCGAGGCCATGTTGCTCGACATGGCTCTGGTCCTGCATGCCGAACACGGCGGTGGTAACAACTCCACCTTCTCGCTGCGGTTGGTCACCAGCGCCCTCACCGATACCTACTCCGCCATCGCGGCTGCCCTGGGCTCGCTCAAGGGGGTGCGCCACGGCGGTGCCAACATCAAGGTCCGGGAGATGGTCCAGGACATCCGTGCCCACCTCTCCGATACTTCGGACAAGGCGCGCCTCAAAGATTACCTGGTCAAGATCGTAAAAAAGGAGGCCAACGATCGCACCGGTCTGATTTACGGACTGGGCCATGCCGTGTACACCCTCTCGGACCCGAGGGCCGAGCTACTGCGCGAGCGGGCACGGGAGCTTGCCCGGGAAAAGGGACGCGAAGACGAGTTCGAGTTCTATCAAAGCATCGAGAAGTTGGGCAAGGAGGTGTTGATCGAGGTCAAGGGCATCCCCGAGAACGAAATCTGCGCCAACGTGGACCTCTACAGCGGCTTCGTCTACGAGATGCTGGGCATCCCGGAAGAGATGTACACACCGCTTTTCGCCATTGCACGGATCGCCGGCTGGTGCGCCCACCGCATCGAGGAGATCGTCAGCGGCGGCAAGATCATCCGCCCGGCGTACAAGGCGGTGATGACCAACAACGTCTACAAACCCCTACACGAACGCGGCTAACCAAAATCACAGGACAGCCGCACACTCCCGCAGGCGTTGGGCTGCCAACTCGGGGGTGATGTCGCGCTGGGCCTGAGCAAAGATTTCGTAACCCACCATGAACTTGCGAACGGTGGCGCTCCGCAGAAGCGGGGGCGCGAACGCCCAAAACAGGCCCCAGTGCTCTGTGTGATCGGTGTTGGCGGGAGCCTGGTAGATGCCCATCGAGTAGGGAAAGGGGCATTGGAACACCTGGTCGTAGGTACGGATGAGCTGTTGCAAAATATTCCCGAGGCTTTCCTTTTGATCGGCTTGCAGCAATCCCAGATGGGAGATCGAAAACCTCGGCAGCACCAGGGTTTCGAACGGCCACACCGCCCAAAACGGTACCACGACCATCCAGTGCGGGTTTTGCAGCACCACACGCTCTTTTGCCTCATCCTCCTTCTGCGCCAATTCCTCCAGCAGGTTGACGCCGTGTTTTTCTCGGTACCGTCGCAGACTCTCATCCATGCGCTCGGGGACGCTGGGCATAAAATTGCTGGCCCAGACCTGGCCATGCGGGTGGGGGTTGGAGGCTCCCATCATCTCGCCGCGGTTTTCGAAGATCTGAACCCAGCGCACCCACCCGAGCCCACCGAGATCCCGGTACTGGTCCTGCCACATGTCGATCACGGCGCGCATTTCCTCGGCGGTCAAATCGGCCAGGTGGGCAAGGTGGTTGGGGTGGTAGACCAGCACCCGGCACAGGCCTCGTACCTGCTCGGCCCGGAACAGTCCCACGTTCCATTCGCCCGCATCATCCTGGGGACTCAGGGCCGCGTAATCGTTATCGAATACGAAGGTGGACGTGTAATTCGGATTGCGTTCCCCGTTGGCCCGGAGGTTGCCGGGGCAGAGGTAGCAGTTGGGATCGACGGTCCGGGGAACCGGGGGCTCGACCTTGCCCTGCCAGGGGCGTTGGGTGCGGTGGGGGCTGACCAGGACCCACTCGTTCAGGAGGGGGTTGTAACGCCGGTGGGGGCGCTGGGGGTTGAAGCTCATGGGTACAGCATGCCAGCGCTTGGGCCCCAGGTCAAGGGAAGCGGCTGCCGTCCCGGCGGGGCCCCCAGTCCTGAAGTCCGGGAAAGCCCAGCTGCCGCAGGGCCTCGTACACCACCACGGCGGCCGCGCTGGAAAGGTTGAGGCTGCGTCGGTTGGGCAGCATCGGGATACGGAGGGAGCGGTCCAGGTAGCGCTCCAGCAGCTCCTCGGGCAGGCCCGCCGTCTCCTTGCCGAAGATCAAGTAGTCTCCTTCCCGGTAGCACGCCGTGGTATGGTTGCGAACGGCCTTGGTACTGGCCAGCCAGACCCGCGTCGGATCGACCGTCTCCCAAAACGCCGCGAAGCTCGGGTGTTGCACGATTTCCACGTGGTACCAGTAGTCCAGGCCGGCCCTTTTCAGTTTGGCGTCGGTGATGGTGAAGCCCAGCGGGTGAACCAGGTGGAGGCGGCAGCCGGTGGCCGCGCAGGTGCGGGCCACGTTGCCGGTGTTTTGCGGGATTTCCGGTTCGACCAGGACGACGTTAAGGGGCACGGCGGACCCGCCGCAGGAGGTCTTTGTGTTCGTGGAGCCAGGTGAGCATCAGATACTGCAAATCGTCGAAAAAATCACGCTGAAGCACGCAGGCCTCGAAGCCGATGTAGCGCCAGTGCCAGCTCTCCCACTGGTAGCCTGTTCGCGCCTCGTGGCCGCGCGGGTAGGAGAGGCTGAACCCGAACCGCCACGCGTTGGCCTTGAGCCATTGACCTTCCGGTGTTTCGGCAAAGGCGTTGGTGACGTCGCCGAAGTCCAGGGTGGTGCCGAGCTGGTGCTGGCTGTGACCCGCACGCGCACTGTAGGTGTTGGCCCGGGCCTCTCCGTCGCGGCGGGCGTAGGACGCAAACAGGGCCCGTTGGGTTTCGTAACTCCGAAAGGCGCTGGATACCACCAGGTTCAGCCCTTCCCGACGGGCAGCCTGGACAAGGCTGCTCAGGGCCGGAAGGACGAGGGCCCGTACACTCAGGCCCGATCGGCGCACCGGGACTGACAGGCCGTCGAGGGAGACCAGGTCCGTCGGGGCATAGTCGACGGGTAGGGGGTGCTCTTTGTCCACTAAAATCCACAAACCCGCATCCGATTGCAACACCTTGTCCAGGAGGCTCAGGAAGCGCCTCGGGTTTTGCAACACCTTCGGGAGGACGCTTTCCCATTGGTTCGTGAACAATTTTTCCAGCTGCGGCGTTTCTAAATCGAAGTTCGGGTGCAGGACCTGAGCCCCCAGCTCGGCGGCCAGCAGGCAGAGGATCAAAACACGAGCTGCCATACTTCTTCGATTTTTTCTACAGGGTAGGGCTTCAGACCCTTGCGGATGTACTCGGGTATCTCCTCCCAGTCCTTGAGGTTGGACTGGGGAAAGATGATGTTTTTGATTCCCTGTCGACGGGCTGCGATGGTTTTTTCCTTAAGACCGCCGATGGCCATCACCTTACCGGTCAGCGAGAGCTCGCCGGTCATCGCGAAGGTAGGCTTCACTTTTTTCTCCCTTGCCAAACTCAGCAAACTCGTCGCCATGGTGATGCCGGCACTCGGTCCATCCTTGGGGGTGGCCCCCTCGGGAATGTGTAGGTGGATGGTGTTCTTCTCGAAGAACTCGGGGGGGATGTTGTGTTTTTTGGCACGCGACATCACCACGGTGTAGGCAATCTGGGCGCTCTCGCGCATCACTTCCCCCATTCGGCCCGTCAGTCGCAGTCCCCCTTTGCCCAGGCTCTTGACCGATTCGATCACCAGGACCGTTCCGCCCAGGCTGGTCCAGGCCAGGCCGTAGACCATACCCACGCTGTCCAGCTTGAGCTCGTTGTCTTCCGGGTAGAGGGGCTTTCCGAGGTACTCGTTGAGGTGCTCGACCCCCAGGCTGAGGGGTTCCTTGAGCTGGTCTTTCACGATCTTGCTGGCCAGCTTTCGGTGGACCTTGTTGATAGCCTTCTCCAGATTCCGCACACCGGCCTCGCGGGCGTAGCCCCGAATGATGCCGATGAGGGCCGGCTTGGAGAATCTGACCAGCCTGGGCGGGATGCCGTGGGACTCCTCGCTCTTGGGGATCAGGTAGCGGGTGGCGATGGCCACCTTTTCTTCCTCGATGTAGCCGCTGAGGCGGATGACTTCCATCCTGTCCAGCAGCGGACGCGGGATCCCCTCAAAGGTGTTCGCGGTGGCGATGAAGAGCACCCGGCTGATGTCGAAGGGGAGGTCGAGGTAGTGGTCCCGGAAGCTCACGTTTTGCTCGGGGTCCAGGACCTCGAGCAGGGCAGAGCTGGGGTCGCCCTGGTAGCTCTGCGCCAGCTTGTCGATTTCGTCGATCATGAACACCGGGCGCTTGGATCCGGTGATCTTCAATCCCTGGATGATCTTGCCGGGAAGGGCGCCCACGTAGGTTCGCCGATGTCCCTTGATCTCTGCCTCGTCCCGCATACCGCCGACGCTGAAACGGAAAAAGGGCCGGTCCAGGGCCCGCGCGATGCTCTTGCCGATGCTGGTTTTCCCGACCCCGGGCGGCCCGATCAGGCACAGGATGCTGCCCTTCGAGTCCTTCTTGAGTTTGCGCACGGCGATGAACTCCAGGATGCGTTCCTTCACGTCCTCCAACCCATAGTGGTCCTTGTTCAGGATACGTTCGGCCTTGGCCATGTCGATGACCTCCGGTGGCGGATCGTTCCAGGGCAGCTTCACGATGGTTTCCAGGTAGTTGCGGGTCACGATGTACTCGCTGGAATTCGGGTCCATGAGGTTGAACTTTTCCAGTTCGGAATCCACCGTCTCCTTGACTTCGCCCTCGAAGTGGAAGCTGTCGATTTTTTCTTTGAACTTGTTGTAGTCCGATCCCTTGGCGTCCGTGGTGATGCCCAATTCCTTTTGGATGGCCTTGAGCTCCTCCCGGAGAAAGTATTCGCGCTGGTTTTTCTCGATGCGCTCGTTGATTTGGTGCGTGATCTTTTTCTGGATCTTCACCAGCTCGAGCTCTTTTTGAATCGCCACCAGCACGTTTTCCAGCCGACGGCGCACGTTGAAGTCCTCAAGGAATTCCTGTTGCTGATCTCGGGGAAGATTGAGGATGCTCGCCAGGAAGTCTGCCAACTTGTTTGGCTGCATGACATCGTTCAGGTTGAGTCGGATCTGTTCGGTAAAGATGGGATTGTTTTCCGACAGCTGTTTCAACACCGCATAGATGGACCGCATGAGGGCCTTGATTTCCAGAGAGTCGCCGTCGTCGTCTTCCTCCGGAGGATATTCCACGATGGCGGACTTTCGCTGGCCGTCGGCCATGAACTTGAGCACGCGAAACCTTCGGAGGGTCGTCACGAAGATGTTGATGCCGTCATCCGGAAGGTTGATTTTCTTGACGATCTTGGCGACCGTACCCACCTCGTAATAATCTTGCCGGGTGGGGGCGTGAGGTTCCTCCCCTTTTCGCGTCAGGAGGAAACCGACCATCTTGGTGGTGGAAAGGGACTCTTCCACGGTTTCGATGTCGGAGGGCGAAGTGATCATGATCGGGGTGAAGATGCCCGGAAAGATGGGCCGCCCCTCCAAACCGATCAGAAGCAAACGCGGGGGAAGGAGTTGATCCGAAGGAAGGAGGGGACCGTCGCTCATGATGACCTCTTCAGGTGATTTGTCTTACGATAACTTGAGTTATAAGGTATAAAGACTCGGGAGGTTGTGCAAGACCTTGCAGCGGCACCATCAGACCCAGGCCCTCTTGCTCAAAAGCGATGCCCTGGGAGAAACCCACCGGTTGGGGACCTTTCTGTCGGCCGATCTGGGACTGTTTCGGGCAACCTTTTTCGGAGCCCGAAGCCCGAACAGCCGTCTGGGTGCCCTGGCGGTGCCGTTTCAACACCTGGAACTCTGGCTTTACCATCAGCCTGTCAAGAACTACTGGAAGGTGACCGATGCCCGCGAGATTTTGCCCCTGGACGGTTTACGACAGGATCTGGAGCGTTACCTCGCCGCCTGCCTCTGGGCCGAGCTGGCCCTGTATTCGCATGCCGAGGGAGACTGGGCCGCCTCCTACCAGCACCTGGCCGAGGCTCTCACCCTGCTCAATTCGTGGCCGCCCTCGGAGGTACGGCCGCTCAACATCCAGTTTTGCCTCCGGTGGGTGGCCTTTTTGGGGTATCCCGTCACTTTCCACGATGCGAAATCGGACAAAATCGGGGAAAAAAATCATATTATAGTTGAGCCAGAATCCCTGGGTGCCCTGATTCGGTCGCCTCTGGGGGAATACCCGCCTGTGAACAATCCGGCCCTCGTGGAAGATCGGATTTTTCAGTATCTTGAAGAGGTGCTGGGTCGGACTCTCCTGACACTGAAAAGCTGGAGGCAGGCGCACGTCGCACAACGCCCCGGAGGCGATGCCAGCGATCTCAATGAAAAAAAGGAAGGAGCGGCAACATGAGGATGGTGGACCTGATTCGCAAAAAACGTGAGGGTGAATCCCTGCTGCGTCACGAAATCGATTTTTTTATCCGCGGCCTGGTCAGTGGCCAGATCCCCGAGTATCAGGCCAGCGCCTGGCTCATGGCGGTGTATTTCAGGGGGATGAGCTTTGAGGAAACCGCGGCCCTCACCCAGGCCATGATCGACTCGGGCACGGTACTGAACTTTCCCGGTCTCGGTCCCCTGGTGGACAAACATAGCACCGGCGGAGTGGGGGACAAGATCAGCCTGCCCCTGGCCCCGCTGGCGGCGGCTTGCGGGATCAAGGTGCCCATGATGAGCGGCCGCGGCCTGGGGCATACGGGCGGGACCCTGGACAAGCTGGAGAGCATGACGGGCTACTCCACCCAGCAGAGTCCCCAATCGGTGGAGGATCTTCTGCACAAATGCGGTTACGCGATGTTCGGCCAGAGCAAGACCATGGTGCCCGCGGACCGCATCCTCTATGCGTTGCGCGACGTTACCGCCACGGTGGAGTCCATCCCCCTGATCACCGCCAGCATCCTCTCCAAAAAATTCGCCGAGGGGGCGGATGGTCTGGTCTTCGATGTGAAATGCGGCAAAGGTGCCTTCATGAAGGACCTCGATTCGGCAAACCGGCTGGCCCGGAGTCTGACCGAGACCGCCCGCGTGCTGGGCAAGAGGGCCGTGGCCGTGGTCACCGCCATGGACGAACCGCTGGGGTACATGATTGGCAACTGGCTGGAGGTGGAGGAAAGCCTCGATGTGCTGGAGGGCCGCGGCCCTGCCGATGTCACCGAGCTGACCCTGCGCCTCAATGCGTGGATGCTGGTGCTGGGCGGTTTGGTTGGGGACGTGGAGGCGGGGTTGGCCCTCAGCCGTGAGGTTCTGGCCAGCTCCAAACCCCGAGACCTCTTCCTCCGTAACGTGGCCCTCCAGGGCGGGAATCCCGATCAGGTGCTCGCCGACCGCGGCAAGCGGCGTGCGTACTATTGCAAGGTTGTCACCTCTCCTACAGACGGATACGTTCAGGGCTGGGATTCCCTGCGGCTGGGCCTTTTGGCCGGCTCCCTCGGGGCGGGGCGGGCCACGGTGGAAGACCGTATCAATCCCAACGTGGGCATCGAGCTTTTGGTCAAACGGGGAGATCGTGTGGTCAAGGGCCAAAAGCTGTGTCACCTCTGGCTGGATAACGACGCGCTCATGAGTCAGGCCCAGGAGGAAGTTGTCCAGGCCCTGAACATTGCCCAGAGTGCACCGCCGCCCGTCTCGCTCATCCTGGGAGAAGTGACGGCCCTATGAAATGGGAGCGCAGGGAAATCAGCGGACCTCAGGTTAAAAGCCTTGCCCGGAAACACGAAATCGAGAACCTCGAGGCGGCCATCCTGGTGCGGCGCGGCATCGTTCAGCCCGAGGCGCTCAAGTTTTACCTGCAGGACGATCTGCGGTGGACCCACAACCCCTTCCTCTTTCGGCAGATGGAGGATGCCGTCGATCGCATCCTCCTGGCCCGGGACGAGGGCGAAAAGGTCCTGGTGTTCGGGGACCGGGACACCGACGGCATCACCAGCACCACCCTCCTGGTGGAAACCCTACAGTCCTTCGGCATGAGCCACGTGGAGTGGCGCCTTCCGATGGGAGACGAGCCTTACGGCCTGACCCGGCGGGTGATCGACGATTTTGCCGCACGGGACGGCACCCTGATCATCTGCGTGGACTGCGGCATTTCCAACGTGGTCGAAATTGCCTGGGCAAAGGAGCTGGGGATCGACGTGATCGTGGTGGACCACCATCAGGCCGGCGAGACCTTGCCGCCTGCCCTGGCGATCATCAATCCCAAGGTCCCGGGTGAAACCTATCCCTTCGCCCATCTGGCGGCCTGCGCCGTCACCGCCAAACTCTGCTGGGCGTTGCGATTTGCGGATACCGAGCTTTATAACCAGGGTTTTTGTATTCTCAACGCCACGCCGGGGGACGGGTTTTTGCGCGTGGAGGCCGTCAAGCTCGTCAACCTTTTGGAAACGCGGCGGATTTCGATCGATTTTCGATCCACCAGTACCGCCCATGATCGGGAGCGTCTGGCCAGCTTCCTGATGGGCACCGAGATTCTTGTGTATGGGGCCAGCCTGCAGTCCTCGCTTTTGCGCTCGATTTTTGGCCGCGGAGTGGACATTCACCTCACCGACATGGCGCCCGTCATCGCCAAGGCCTTTCCTGTCCTGGCGAATTTGGATCTCGCCGGCCTCTGTGCCCGCAGCCTGATTCCCAGGTACCTCAGCAGCGAGCCCTCGGAAATCGATATCCTGATCAGCCTTTGCATCAGCTACTTTTACAAGTCCAAGCCCGGCCTCAGCCAGGAATACCTCAGGCAGCTCGATCTGGTAGCCCTCGCCACCCTGGCCGACATGATGCCCCTCGAGGACGAAAATCGCATCCTGGTCAAGAAGGGCCTGAGGGTCCTCAACAACACCTCCCGTCTGGGACTGCGCAATCTCCTGCTTCAAACGCGGCTGGGCACCCGGAAGCTCGGGGCACAGGACATCAGCTGGAACCTCACCCCCCTGATCAACAGCACGGGGAGGATGGGGGTCCCCGACAAGGCTGTCCGCCTTTTGTTGGGGCAGAAGCCCGAGGAGCTAACCGCCCTGGCCAAAGAAATCGCCGCCCACAACGAGGACCGCAAAAGTCAAAGCGAGGCTGCCTGGGACAAGTTTCTCCAGCCGGCAAAAGAAAGCCGCGATGTTTATCGCAACTTCTCCTGTGTCGCCTCCGAGGAGATTCCCCGCGGCATCACCGGCATCCTGTCCAACCGCCTCATGAATGCCCTGAATGTTCCCTCGGTGGTACTCAGCCTGGCCGGGGATCACGTGGTCGGCAGTCTGAGGAGTTGCCGCAACTTCGAGACCCGCCGCTTTTTGGAGACCTTCGGCGACATCTTTTTGGACTTCGGAGGGCACGCTGTGGCCGCCGGGTTCCAGCTGGAGAAGTCCAAACTCCCCGCTTTCTTTGAACGGCTGGGCCAGGTGGCCGCAGATTTTCCGCTCAACGACCATCCCGATGAAGCCGTCCTCATGATCGATGCCGAGCTGCCGGTCAGTTCTTTCAACAGTCAGGTCTTGCTCAGAGTCCTGGATCTGTTCGAGCCCTATGGCGAGGCCTGGGGCCCACTGACCTTCGTGGTTCGCGGGGCAAGGCTCAAATCCCTGGAAGCGATCGGCAAGGAGGGGCGCCATCTCAAGTTGGGCCTGGAAATCGGCGAGAACCTCTGGACGGGGGTGAGCTGGGATAGTGCCGATCTCAAGGGCAAGGGGGCCTGGGTCGCCGGGGCCCTGGTGGATGTAGCCTTTCATGTCCAACGAAACTATTATCAAGGCAGCGAAAGCCTGCAGCTTTTGATCAAGGATTTGCACAATGCCGATAAAACTGTTTAACCTGTTTTTCCTCACAGTCAATCTCGCCGGCACCTTTCAGTCGGAGCCCACCCTGAGTGTCACCCCAACGGCCGGACAGGGGGAGTGGTTTTCTGTCCTGATCGAAAACTACGAGGAGCGCGAGGGGCGGGATGCCCGGTTTCAGGTTCGTTTCCTGACTCTGGCAGAGAAGGAGCTCATCAACCGACAAAGCTTTCCCCTGCGCTATGGTTTCGGCCCGGCGGTCCAGGCCTTCGTGATCGGCACCTACCTGGAGTGGCCGCCGGGGGATTACATCGTAGAGGTCAAAAGCCTGCGCACCAACTGGATTAAGCGCGAGACGGTGCGGATCACTCCCGTAGGCTACCCGTCTGCCGAGCTGCGGCTCGATCGGGCCCTGACCGACCTCATCACCGCACCCGATCCACGCAAGGAAGAGGATACCCGGGAATTCTGGCGGATCATGAACACCTACGAGCCTTTTGCGGCTCCGCTTTTGCCCGAGTTCGTGAAACCCGTCGTCGATCCACACAGGACCAGTTCACCGTTTGGGGTGCGTCGAACCTATATTTATCATACGGGCCGACGCTCCGTTTCCTATCATTGGGGTGTCGATTACGCCGGACCTACCGGCACGCCCGTGTACGCCCCTGCCCCGGGCCGCGTCGTGCTGGCCAAATCCCGGGTGGTGAGCGGCAACACGGTCATGATCGAACACCTTCCCGGGGTGATCAGCATCTACTACCACCTAAACACCATCGAGGTCGCACGGGAGCAGGAGGTTCAGACCGGGACCTTGATCGGTACCATCGGGAGCACTGGGTTGAGCACCGGTCCCCACCTGCATTTCGAGGTTCGGGTGCACGGAATACCGATTTCGCCCGAGACTCTTTACAAAGATCTGTTGGTGAGACTGCCGCAACACTACCTTTCCCCGCCGGCCCCCACTCCCGCCGTGGCTCCGGCCGTGGGGGCGGGAGAGTGAGGGGCTCAGTCCAAAGGGTCAAAACTCGGGACTGAGGACTTCCCGGGGGGTGCTCACAATCGGATAACAGCGGGCCTCCGGCCCCAGCACAGTTCGCAGGGTTCCCAGGGTAGCGGGCTGGGTGACGAGGCGATACACCTTGCCATCGGGGAACTCCAACCGGTTGATCCCCTCCAGCTCCAATCCTGCCTGAGCCATCGAGAGCTGGGGACTCGATCCCGCCTGAACGGGGAGGATCACCAGCCATCGGCGCAGGACGATGTCGTCGCTGAGGGCCTCGGCCTCGGGTGCGATACCGGGAAGGATCTCGAAGTTTTTCTGGAAAACCTGGGTAAGGTCCAGGGCAAGCTGGATCAGATCGGCGACCACGGCGTTTGCTGTCGGGTAGGAACCGGCACCCCGGCCAATCAAGGTTTGAAGTCCGAAGGCAGATCCCAAAAGGGTAACCCCGTTGAATACCCCGCTGACGTTGGCGAGAGGGTGGCCGGCCTCCAAAAAGGCGGGGCCGACACGGATGGCAAACCCTTCCTGCCGCAGCTCGGCAGTGGCCAGAAGTTTGAGCTGATATCCGAGACTCTCACCTGATCGGACATCGTTGAGGCTCAGGCTTTGGATGCCATAGGTGGGCACCGATTTCAAGGGGATGGTCCGCCCGAAGGCCAGGCCAGCAATCAACGTGATTTTGTGCGCGGTGTCGGCCCCGGACACGTCGAGGGTGGGGTCGGCCTCGGCATATCCCTCCGCCTGAGCCTCCTGGAGGGCATGCGCGTAGGTGACGTGGTCCCGCTGCATTCGGGTGAGGATGTAGTTGGTGGTTCCGTTGAGGATGGCATGAATGGCACCCAGGCGGCTGGGGCCGTAGGCGGTCCCCAAAAGCTCGATGATGGGGATACTGCCGCCGCAGCTGGCCTCCCAGCCCAGGCTCACCCCGGCCGCCCTGGCCTTGCTGAAGATCTCGCTTCCTTTCTCGGCGAGCAGCTTTTTATTGGCCGTTACGATGTGTTTTCGGTGTTCGATAGCCTCCTGAAGGAGTTGAAAAGCGAAGCCGGTGCCGCCGACAAGCTCAACGATGACATCGGTTTTGGGATCGTTCAGGGCCTCCCTGTAATCGGTCCGAAACAAGGTTTGGGGCAGGCCCAGCTCACGCACCTTGCCGTGATCCAAATCGACGAGGTGCCGTAGTTCCAGCTCCACACCGAACCGTTGCCGGATTGCTTCTTTACGGACATGAATGAGGGATGCGGTGCCGCTTCCGACGGTACCGCAACCCACTATGGCGATTCCCAGGGTTTTCATAAGGTCGAAGGATAATTTACTGCGGGGGGATGATCAATTGCCAGCCGGGAAAGATCAGGTCCGGATTTTGAACCAGGCGGCGGTTTCGATACCAAATCTTTGGCCAGAGGAGGGCGTCTCCGTAGATTTCCGGATATTCGGCGATTCGCCACAAACAGTCGCGCCGCTCCGGAATCAGGCGCACGGTGTAGAGTTTGTCGACGGCCATCGCCTCGTAGAGTCGGACGTATCGCAGGGCTTCCCGGAAATAGTCGTCAGCGACCGCGAAGTTGCCCCGCTCCTTTTCATCGACCCCCTTGAGCCAGGACTCCTGGGCAAGGGTGAGGTAGGTGACCCGGTTGACCTCTTCGAGCACGACAACCCGGTTTTCATCGATGAGGCGGCTTTGGGGTTCTTCGGGTTTGGCTTCCTGCTGGCGCTGTCGTTGACGGAGAGCTTCTTCGCTGTCCCAGCCCTGGCCGCGGATGACATTGTTGTTTTCGTCGACCACGGTGAGGCGGCTGGCCCGCTCGATGGCCTGACGTGTGGCTTCCATGAGAGCCTCGGTGCGCTGTTGGGCCGTGCCGCCGCGAATTTTCTGGCTGGCAAGCTGGGCCAAATACCGGGCCTGCGTGAAGGAATCCTCGGCGTTGGTGAGATTGAACTGCCGTTGCGCACTCAATCCCCTCAGGAAGGCCTTGTTCGCGTTTTCCATCTCTTCAGGGGCCCAAATCGCGGCATCGCTCTTTTCCGCGGTGTCGAGGTTTTGACGGGCTTCGATGCGCAGCCGAGTGACGGTTTGGATACGAGCCTCCAGACGGTCACGATGATCGACCATGTCGCCGATCAACGGCTGAGACCTTTCCCGGATCGCCGCAAGATCCCCGGACGCCATGAGAGTCATGGCCTCGTCGTAACGAAGTTTGAGGGCCTGGTATTCCTCGGGGGTGTATTTGTCGGCATTGATGCCTAAAAGCAGGTTGTGTGCATCCTCCAACCTCTTGCGCTGTGCAGCGATAGAACCCTGGCGGGCCTCGTTTTGCGCCCGAAGGGCTGCCTCCCGGGCCAGGGCCAGGGCGGCACGAGCATCCTCGTACTTTCCTTCTTGATCGAGCTGCCTCGCTCTTGCGAGTTCATTTTGTGCACTGCTGAGTGCATCGGGGGCGTAGCGGGCAGCTTCCAGATCCTCGGCAGCCTTGATCGCCGACTCGACTTCCTGGTATTCCTCCATGGACAGCTGCCTGGGCGTCGTCACGACGCCGCCATCGGTAGGGGCGGGCTCAGGAGTGGGCTCGGGTGTGGGAGGTGTCGAGGGACAAGCGGTGAAAAAGACCAGAGCGACCAGTGAGAACCATGAAAGTTTTTTCATGACATTTCCTCCTTGATGAACACACTTAACATAGCATGTTTGGCCCTGTTAAGCAATCAAAAAGGGAGTACACTAGTGTTGGTGACATAAAAAGATCGAGGAGTTTGGGAATGAATAAAAAATGGGTGATTTTTAGTCTTTTGGCATCTTTGGGATTGGAACTTTGGTCCCAGCAGATCGGGAGCATTGCGGTTTTGAGGGGAACGGTGCGCATCCAGAGGAACGGGCGCGATGTCGCCGCTCGGGAACTGGACCTGGGCGCCGCTATCGAAAACCAGGACCTGATTCGAACCTCCCGCGGATCGGTGCTCGAAATTGCCATGGACCCCAGGACTGGCTTCAACGGACGGCTCACCATCCGGGAAAACACGACGGTACAGGTGGAATTGAGCAAAATCAGAAACAATTCGCGGGGGCAAATCGAACTCATCACGGGCAGTGTCGGCATGAGCGTCAATAGGCTGGCCAGCGGTTCGACCGTCAATGTTCGGACCCAGTCGGCCAACATGGGTGTGCGCGGTACGGCCTTCGACGTGACCACCGAACCGGGCGGCAGTGTGCTGGTGTCCACCACCGAAGGTCGGGTGGCCTGTGAGGATCCCGAGGGGAACACCGTTTACAGCGAACCGGGATCGGTCGTGGAAGCCGGGGAGGAAGAAGGAAGTATGCGGGTGATACCGGTCGCCCTGTCTTCCCTGGAGCAATTCCGCCGGGAGTGGACGGCCCAGAAGATCGAATCCTTCCGCCCCAACGCGGCTCGGGCTGCCCGACAATTCGCCAACCAGTACCAGCGGTTGCTGAGGGAGTTCAATCAGGCTTATTCCCGGCTCGAGGCCCAGAACGCCATCATTCAGAAGTGGAGTAACGAGCACCGCCAGGGACAGACCGGTGGAAGGCAGGAGGCGATTCGGGAAAAACGGGCCATCATCGGGCCGCTGATGAACCTGCGCCGCACCCTGTTTCTGTTCGAACGGATCTACTATCGACTTCTCGAGATTCGCGAATATTTGGACAATTCAGCCCTCAACACGTCCCTGGGCGCTGGTCAGACCTTGCGCAGCTTTTTTGCCCAGGTCGATCGGGATGCTCCGGTTTTGAGCCAAAAAATGGGGCAGATACGCTTTGTGGCGAAATTGTACGCCCTCCGGAACGACGGAGAGCTGCCCATCCCCGGCTTTGGCGAGGATGATTCTGAGGATTCCGACAGTTTTTTTGAATAGATCGTTTTGCCTGAATGAAAGAAGAAATGACAAATCCTCCTTCATGGATTATAGTTGACCCAGAAGGAGGTTGACTGTGGCCAAGACAGCGCGTCTCAAATACCTTGTCAGTCACAACATTCAAACTCGGTTCATTATCAACTTCGTGGCGGGTATCATCATCGTTTTTATCCTGGTGACGGCGGGATTTGTCGGGGCTAGTTGGGCGGCAAACAACCTGGGTGAGGGTAAGACCGAGGAAATTTTTACCCTTTCCACGCGAGTTCCCTCGGATGAGTTCATCATCGACCCGGTGACCGGAGAAAAGGAACCTGCCTACGTGCAAAAGATCAGCATCCTGTGGCGTTGGGAGATCGTGACCCCGGCCATCCTGATCAACAACCTTCTCATCCTCATCGTGCTGATCGTCGGCGGGATCATGTATACGCATCGGATCGCGGGTCCCCTGTACAACATCAACCGATCTCTGCAAAGGGCCTTGCATGGCAAGCTCCACCACCAAATTCGGCTGCGCAAAAAGGATCTTCTTCACGAGACGGTCGGACTCATCAACCAGGTTCTGGAAAAGGCTAATCTCATCACCCCGCCGCCAGGGGAGTAAATTTTTCCCATCATGCGGATTACACAAAAACACGCCATCGAAGAACAGCTACGCCAGGGGGCCAGGGGGGCCGTCCTGGTTGTTTTGAAGAAGAGTCCTGTTTCGGAGGAGCTCGCGGCCCTGGCCAAAACCCAGGGAATACCCGTGCGAATGGCAAAAGACGCCCGGCGGGCCGAGGCAGAGAAGGGGTACTACCTGGAACTGGCCGACCGGGTCACGGGGGAGCGAAACTGGGGCGAGCTGCTTGCCGAGTGGCAGCAAGCCGATAAAGTCCTGGTGCTGGTGCTCGATGGGGTGGAAGACCCGCAAAATTACGGAGCCATCCTGCGCAGTGCCGATCAGTTCCGCGTGGATGCCGTGGTGAGTCCCCAACGGCGCTCGGCGGGTCTGAGTCCCGGGGCCATGGCCGCATCCAGCGGGGCCCATGCCTGGGTTAACCGTTGCACGGTTCCCAACCTGGCCAGGGCCCTGGAGGACCTGAAAAAGGCGGGGTTTTGGGTGTATGGAGCCGACATGGACGGCAAACCCTTGCCCGACATCGCCTTTCCTCCCAAGACCGCCCTGGTTCTGGGGTCCGAGGGGAAGGGCCTCGGACGGCTGGTGCGCGAAAGTTGTGATGAAATCGTGAGCATCCCGACCCAGGGGCACATCGACTCCCTGAACGTCAGTGTTGCGGCGGGCATCCTTCTTTATGCGGTCAGGACCCGTTCTGGCTGAAATCGTCGAGGCAGCTGTCGGCGGCAGTGCGTGCCTCGCTCCCGAGCAGGGCTTCCAGTTCGGCAACGATGTGCTGTCTGATCCATTGGGGCTGCGAGACCTCGGGGTGGAAGGCACAGAGGAACGAGTGGAGCAGGGTGCGAACGACCCCCGTCACCTCATAGTTCTTGCCCCCCCAGATCGATTCCCACTCTCGGGATAGGGTGGTGGTGCTGATGAGGGTGTTGTCGGTGTTGATGGTCACCAACAGTCCCTGCTGGAGGTAGTCTCGCAGCGGATAGTTTGCGATGTCCTTCCAGGCCCCGGTTTGCAGGTTGGAGGAGGGACAAAGCTCCAGGGCGATCTTCTGCTCTCGCAGACGCCGGGTAAGGGGCTGCTGCGGGCTCGCCCACTCTTCGATTAACCGCACACCGTGACCCAGCCTTCGTGCTCCCTGGTCCAGGGCCGCGACCATGGACGACGGCCCCTCGGCCTCGCCCGCGTGAATGGTGATGGGGATGCCCTCTCGCACAGCCGTTTGGAAGAGCGGGGAAAAGAGGCCGGGTGGGTGGCCGCGCTCCGGGCCCGCCAGATCGACGGCCAGGGGTATTCCGCTGTTCGCGAAGCCCCGCCAGAGCCGGGGCAGGTGTTCCCACTCCGCCCGATGGCGCAGGGCACAGAGGATCAGACCGCTCTCGATTTTCAGCTCCTGGCGGGCCCACTTCAGCCCGTCGAGCACCGCCTCCATCACCGCTTCGAGGCTCAGGCCGGATCGTTGATGCAGGTTCGGGGCAAAACGCAGCTCGGCGTAGCGAATGCCCTCTGCGGCCCAGGATCGGGCACAATCCTGAACAGCCTCGGTCAGGGCCTCGGTGGTTTGAAGAGCGCGCAGGGTCACCTCGAAGAGCTCGAGGTAGCGCTCCAGGCTGCCGGCCCGACGCGATCGCACCCATTCGAGGCAGCCCTCCGGGGTCTCGAAGGGCAGCTCGAAGCCCTCGGCCTCCGAGCGGCGCAGGAGGAACTCGGGGCTGAGGCTGCCATCCAGGTGCTGATGGAGTTCGGCTTTGGGGAGTTGGCGAAAAAATTCGGTTTCGGGAGCCATGATACCATCATAACCTAGGCAAAGTTTTCGGACCAGCTATAATGGGCACATGGAAGACCCCCGGACGGCCCTCGAAAGCCTGGGCTTGCCGAACCTCGACGTTCATCCGCCGTTCAACCACTACGATTTTACCCGGCAACCCCGAATAATCCTGGTGGTGGGCCCCATGGGAAGCGGCAAGACCGAGTTCAGCGCGCGGGTCTGGAGGGATGCCCAGGTCCTGAGGCGGAAGTCCGAGGTTTTTGCTGTTCAAACTACCGAGAGCGGGGCAGACCGCCGCAACGTGTTTTTCGTGCGCTCCAGCCTGGACAGGAAGCGCTTTCCCAACTATCCGCCCGATGCCCTCGCGTTCCGGGGCGGCTACGAGCGCCTGGGAAACCAGATTGCTACGGTCGAGGACACCTGGCAGCTGGAGGAGGTGATCCGGGCCCACCCGGACTTCGGTACCTGGATCGTCGACGAGGCCAGTTTCTACGAGGAGAGGCTGGCCTACCTGATCCGGGAGTACCATCGCGACAGACGGCTCACCTTCATCCTTCCGACATTGATTTTGAACTTTCGCAACGAGATTTTCAACCAGACGGCCCGGCTGTTGTTGGAAGTCGCCACGGACGTCTTTCCTCTGACCGCCTACTGCGAGCACCCTGATTGTTCCCTCGACGCTCATCAAACCTGGAGGTACTACAGTTTGGCAGACCGACAGATCCCGGCTCCTTATTTCGATCCCCTGATCATCGTGGGGGGCGACGCCCGCTCCCACGACGCGCGTCAGCCCAACTATGAGACCCGCTGTTCCCGTCATCACGTCCTGCCCGCCAAGGTTTACACCTTTCTGACCCTGCGTCCCCTCGCCGAGCGCTACCGCCGGGGGTTGGACCGGGACCTCATCACCGAGATTCGCAATCTGGCTCATTTACCGCGTCAAAGTCTTTTGGCACACCAGCTGGAAAAGGAAGGTCAGGAAGCGTTGGCGATACTCGACCTTCCCGTACTCGCCGAGAGGGCCCTCGTCTACCTTTGTGCCGAAGCGGGGCTGCTGACCCTGGCCGAGTCGGTCCGAATCATTCGTTCGCTTGATTTAGACGAAGTATACTTTAGAATGAGAATTCAGGATCAACAGGGTTACCGACTGGGCCAGGAAACCAAAACGCCCGAAGGAGAGTCTTCATGACACCACAGGAGTTAGCCGGGTATATCGATCATACTTTATTGAAACCCGAGGCCTCGGCACGGCAAATCAAACAGCTCTGCGAGGAGGCCGTCGAGTGGGGCTTCTACGCCGTCTGCGTGCAACCCTGCCGGGTCCCTCAGGCTGCCGAGTACCTTGCCGGATCTTCGGTCAGGTTGGCCAGCGTGGTGGGCTTTCCGCATGGGGCAAACACCACCTTTATCAAGGCCGCCGAAGCCGCTCGGGCCGTCCAGGATGGGGCGCATGAAATCGACATGGTGATGAACCTCGGTTGGGCTGTCCAGGATGATTGGCAGAATGTCGAGGCCGACATCGCCGAAGTGGTGCGCCAGGCGCAGCCGTCTCTGGTCAAGGTGATTCTGGAAACCGGGCTTCTGAGCGATCCGCAAATCGTGAGTGCCTGTCAGGCAGCCGAGGCCGCCGGAGCCGCCTTCGTCAAGACCAGCACGGGTTTTCACAACAGCGGCGCCGAGGTCAGGGTGGTGGAGCTGATGCGCCGTACCGTCAGCCCCCGGGTTCAGGTCAAGGCCAGCGGCGGCATCCGGGATTGGGACACTGCCCTGGCCATGATTCGTGCCGGGGCTTCCCGGCTGGGCATGAGTGGGGCGGTGCAAATACTCAGGGGCCAAACCTCTACCGGGTACTGAAGTAGCATGACAATTCGCGAAAAGCTAATTCTGAACAATATCAGCATCGCCCTCTCCATCGTTTTGATCGTTACCCTGTCCGTCCTCACCATCACGGGATTTTGGGATCAAATGCAGAAGGTCAAAAGGGTTGTCGGGGATTACGAACTGGCCCAGCGACTGCGCGTCGCATTGACTTCACATCAGGTCACGATTCTGGACTATTTTTATCTTCTTTCCCTGAGGCGTTCAACCGCGGAGTTGGAGGCTCGGGAACAAAGCCGAAAAAAGACGGGGACCGATCTGCGAGAAGTCGCCAGCCAGCTCAACGCGGGACTGACCGATCAAGTGTTTCGATTTCCCAAGCAGGAAATCTTCGAGGCTTATCAGGACTACTCCCGCTGGGAAGCCCAGATCCTCGCTCAAATCGGCTCCGGGTGGTCGATGGACCAGCTCTACCTCCTCGTCAAGGGGCTGACCGATCGTTACCAGAGCTTCGCGTCCAAGATCATCAACCTCGAAAACAGCCTGGATCTCAACCTTCGTCGTACACTGGTAGACATCGAGACTACCATTGTGAATAGCAGCCGTCTCCTGGTCCTCCTGGCCGCCGTCACCTTTATCGGATCGATTTTCCTGCTTTTTTGGTCCCGCCAGGGGATTCTGAGCGGATTGAAATCGGTCCAATCCATCTTCAAGCAGGTGGACGATGGGAACCTCCGTATCGAATACCAGAGAACGCAGCAAGACGAGTTTACAACCCTCGGGAAGCAACTTGCCTTTGTTTTTTACCGCCTATTCACCATTCTGGGCAGGGTCAACGATCTCTCGGCTCAAAACACCGTCACCAGTGCCCAGGTCCTCGAAATGATCGATAAAACTCGCAACCAGCTTCAAAGAACCGAGACCCTCGTTCGCAGTCTGACCAACTCCGCGGGCGAGATGGACAATGTATTCACCCAGATTCGACGTCTGAGTACTGAAGTGATCCAGCAAATTCAGAAACTCCAGTCCCAGATGTTTCGCCAGAACAATGCCATTCAGGAAGCCTCCTCGGCAGTCCATTTGATCAGCCAGTCGGTCAACGACACCTCCCGGCAGAACAAGGAGATGCTGAAGATGGTTCAAAAGATGTCTCAGAGTGCACGTGCCGGAGACACCAGCATCCGTTCTGCTCTTTCGGTGATCAGCCGCACCACCAACAGCGCCGAGGTGATCTTCGATCTTTTGAAGGTCATCAACGACATCTCCGAACAAACCAACATGCTCGCCATGAATGCAGCAATCGAGGCCGCTCACGCTGGGGCCAGCGGCAAGGGGTTTGCAGTGGTCGCCTCCGAAATCCGCAAGCTGGCCGAATCCAGCGCCAGCAACGCAAAAACTATCGAGGAAAGCTTGAAAGGGGTGATCGAGGACATTCAAAATAGTCGTGAGGCCGCCGTGCGCACCAGCGAAGTTTTTGAAAGCATTTATGCCCACATTCAGGGTGTGAGCGAAAAGATGGAGGCGGAGCGGCAGGCGGTTCAGCAGCTCACGAAGGACATCTATCATGTCGACAACAGCCTTCGGCAGCTGGTATCGAGCAACAAGGTAGTGGATGAGATCAGCCAAAGCATCACCCGGCAGAATCATCACATCGACGAGACCCTGCAGGATTTAATTCAGGTGAGTAACCGTACCCGAACCGAAACTCAGGAGATCAACTCCTTGATTGCCGAAATCAGCCAGTTGAGCGGCCAAATCCAACGCAACACCCAGGCAGCCGATTTGGCGATCAAGACCACAGCCGAGGAGCTGGTCAAACTGGTGAAGCGGTAGGGTTGTTGCCCTCGATCCATTGAGGGGCTAATTTATCGTATGGCACGTTTTTCAAAGCAAGGGTGGAGGTGGATCTTCCTGGCCCTTGTTCCGGCGGTTATCGGGGCCCAGCCCGTGTGGAACCCACCACGGGTTGTGGCCGATGGTTTGTCTGCCGAGGGGGAGGGGTTTCGCGTCGTTCAACTCGTTACGGGATTGATGAACCCCTGGTCTCTGGCCTTTTTACCCGGGGGAGAGCTTCTGGTGACCGAGCGCGGCGGCCGTCTGTGGCGCCTGTCGCCGGGACGGAGCCAGGCGGTGGAGGGACTTCCCCCGATCCGTGCCCTGGGTCAGGGAGGGCTTCTGGACATCGTGCTGCATCCTCGGTTTGAGACCAATCAGCTGGTGTACTTTACCTTCAGTCAGGCGGGGGCTGGTGGGGCCGGCACGGCCCTTGCTCGCGCTCGGTTGGGTCAGGATCGCTTGCAGGATGTGCAGATCCTGTTCAGCCTCGAACCCAAAACCGGGGCCGGCCAGCACTTCGGGTCGCGGCTGGCCTGGCTTCCCGACGGCACCCTGCTCATGAGCATCGGCGACCGTGGCGATCGTAACCGGGCCCAGGATCCTCGCGATCCGGCCGGTTCGGTTTTGCGATTTACCGAGGACGGCCGGCCGGCCCCCGACAATCCCGGATTTGGTCATCCGGCGATTTACACCCTGGGAAATCGCAACATCCAGGGATTGGCGGTGCAGCCGGCAACCGGTTTGGCCTTTGCAACCGAGCATGGCCCCCGGGGCGGCGACGAGCTGAATCTCATTGAAAAAGGGGCCAACTACGGCTGGCCCCTCCTCACCTACGGGCGGGAGTACAGCGGGGCCATCATCACCACCGAAACGAGCCGCCCCGGCTACGCCGACCCCCTCTACCAGTGGACTCCCTCCCTGGCGCCCAGCGGTCTGGCGTTTTACAAGGGGAGCGCCTTCCCCGGTTGGACGGGCTTGCTGCTGTCGGGCAATCTGGCCGGCCAGCAGCTGGTGGGGATCCGCCTCGATTCTCGGAACAAGGTCAGCCGGGTGTTTACGGTGATGGGGAATGTCATCGGCCGAATTCGAGATGTGAGGGTAGGGCCCGATGGACTGGTCTACTTGTTGACCGACAACGGCCGGGACGGTGTCTTTCGCCTGGAACCGCTCAGGTAGGTCGCCAGGGTCCGAATTTCGGGGATGCACAAAAGCCAGCCGGCGACAGCGAAACAGCTCAGGAAAACCAGGCTGGCAACACCGGAGCGCCAGAGGCTGTCCAGTTTGTCTGTGAACGGCGAGGGAATGACCGCGCGGCAGAGTTCCGCAACCAGGCCCGCGATCAGCCCCATGATCAGCAACCGACCCAGGTCCTCGAGGCTCTTGAGTAACCAGGGGCGCAGCTGACTCATTCGGGCCATAAAAAAGTAGAGAGCGGCCGTTTGCAACAACCAGCCGGCGCTTCGGCCCAGGCCCAGGGCGGCCACCTGCAACACCTCGATTTCCAGCCGTGTCACCAGGATGGTGGTTCCCACACCCAGAAGGGCCGCCACCAAGGGGATCCAGCTCTGTCGGATGGCGTAATAAAACCGAACGAAAAGGACCGTCACGTTGAAGAAGAGGGCTCCGGGGGCCAGGAGGAGGAGGGTGGTGGACGTCAGCCTCACGTCCTGCTCGGTGAAGCGCAGGTAGCCCATCAGCAGATCGGGGACCTCGAACCGTAACACCCCGGGAAGGAAGGTGGCTGGAATGGCCAGGAGGATCAACAGCCGCATCTTGTCTCGAAAGGATTCCCCCAGGGCAGGCCAGTCCCCGGCATCCCAGTGTTTCAGGAAGATTGGGAAGGCGGTGGTGGCCAGGCTGGCCGCCACCAGGCCGTGCGAAACCAGGGCCAGGTTCTCGGCGTTGTCGTAGATCAGGAGGCTGCCCAGGGCCAGGAAGCTGCCGAAGCCCACCAGGATCACCCGGGTGAACTGTTCGCTGGCCAGAGCCCCGACTCGGGGCAGGGCGTTCCAGATCAGATCGCCCAGTTCCCTGTCCCTTCGGGGAAGGCTGGGTCTCCAGCGCCAGCCCGCCCTGAGAGCCCCCACCATCTGGATTCCGGCGTGAGAAGCAGCTCCGAGGACGACTCCCCAGGTGACGCCGTGGATGCCCCACCACCGGCTGAACACCGCCAGCCCCACGATGATGCCGATGTTGTAGGCGAGCATCGCGAAGGAGTAGGCACGGTAGACCTGCAGGGCGTTGAGCAGGCTGCCGAACACACTCGAGACGCTCATCAACAGGACCTGAATCAACAAAATGCGGGTCAGATCGACCGCGGTCGACCGCAGGGAGGCGTCGGTCCACCCTGTCAAGAGGACGTGGTCGATCAGCCAGGGAACCCAGAAATACACCACCAGGAGAAGGAGGCCCAATCCCAACAGAAAAAGGTTGATGAAGGCCGAAACGGTGCGGCGCAGGTCCTCGGGATTCGATTCGCGTTTGAGGAAGTAGGGGATGAGGACCACCGAGGTCATTCCCGAGATGACAAGAGTAAACACGATGTCCGGGATTTTGAAGGCAGCCGTGTAGGCATCGGCCAGTCCCTCTCCACCGGTGGCCCCGTAAAAGGCGCTCAAAAGGGTGCTGCGCAACAAGCCCAGCAATCGAGAAAGGAAGGTTGCCACGGAAACCAAAAAAGTTGATATTAGGAATTGACGCTGATGCGAGGGCACAACCTTTCTTAAACTACAGGAGTATCAGGGTCAAGACGGTCCTGGTCGTTGGGGGAAGCGGCACAACTCGGAAAGCGGGGGGAAAATGCTGAGTACGCATGGTTTGCTGATTGCAGGAATGGGAATGGGAATCGTCTATCTTTTTTTGATAGTGATGATTTTGTCCCTGAAGGTCCTGGGTGCGATGACCCGTCACGTCAGAGACGAGGACATCGAGCAAAAGAACAGGTTGGCCGATTCCGCTTCCGATGACATCACCAAAATCGCAGCCGCGGCCTGGGCCTATCATCAAAAGGAGAAACGCGAATGAAAAAGCACGTCCACACCATGATTACGGCTTTTCGCGACGGATTTCAGAGCTGCTACGGCGCCCGGGTTCTCACGGACGATTTCATCGCGGCGGTCGGGGCCGTGACCCGCGCGGGGATGACCCACCTGGAGGTGGCCGGCGGCGCCCGCTTTCAAAGTTTGTACTTTTACTGCAACGAGGATGCCTTCACCATGATGGACCGCATCCGCGAGGCCGCCGGCCCTGAGGCCGAGCTGCAGAGCCTCAGCCGCGGCGTGAACGTGGTGGCCCTCGACACCCAACCGCGCGACATCATCAAACTTCACGCTGAGCTGTTCAAAAAGCACGGTATCACCACGGTGCGGAATTTCGACGCGCTCAACGATGTGGACAACCTGGAATACAGCGCCCACTGCCTGAAGGACGCCGGCCTGAAACACGAGGTCGCGATTGCCGTGATGGAGCTGCCGCCCGGGAAGAGCGGGGCGCACAACGCCGAATTTTACCAGCAAATCCTGAGGCGAATTCTGGACCGAGGACTTCCCTTCGATTCGCTGTGTTTCAAGGATGCGACGGGAACCCTGACCCCCAAAACAGCCTACGAGACGGTTCGTGCCGCACGCCATCTGTTGGGAGACGGGGTCAAGATCGTGTTTCACAACCACGAGACGGCCGGCATCGGGGCCCTGACGTACCGGGCGGCCCTGGATGCGGGGGCGGATCAGATCGATCTGAGCCTGGCGCCCGTCAGCGGCGGCACCTGTCAAACCGATGTGGCCGTGATGTGGCACGCCCTGAGGGGAACCGACTACGATTTGGGACTGGATATCCGCAAGGTGCTCGAGGCCGAACGCATCCTCAAAGAATCCCTTAAGGACTATTACCTGCCGCCCGAGGCCACACAGGTCGAACCGCTCATCCCGTTCAGCCCCTTGCCCGGTGGGGCCCTGACCGCCAACACCCAGATGTTGCGGGATAACGGCCTCCTGGACCGTTATCCGGAGGTGATCGCCGCCATGGAGGAGGCCGTGGCGCGGGGGGGCTTCGGCACCAGCGTGACCCCGGTCAGCCAGTTTTATTTTCAGCAGGCCTTTCTCAACGTGCAGAACGGAGCGTGGAAAAAGATCAGCGAGGGCTACGGCCGGATGATCCTGGGCTACTTTGGCAAGACCCCGGTTCCGCCGGACCCCGAACTCGTACGGCTGGCCGCCGAACAGCTGAACCTGCCGCCGACGGACAGGACCGCCCTCGAGCTGGCCGACGCCGACCCGACCAAGGGCGTCGAGGCGGCCAGGTCCCAGCTGGTCCAAAACGGCCTGGAGACCACCCCGGAAAACATCTTCATCGCGGCCACCTGCAAGGAAAAGGGAATCCTGTTCCTCCAAGGCAAGGCCAGGGTGAATGTGCGCAAGGTTCGGGCGGCCGCCAGTACCTACATCGTCGAAGCCGGGGGACAGCGCTATCGGGTCGAGGTGCGTGAGGATGGGGCGGTGGTGGATGGGACCTTCATCTCGGTCCGCCCCACGGGGAACGAGTCGGCCTCCGTTCCCGCCGGGCACACACCGGCGGCAGAGGGGGCACTCCAATCCCTTCTCGCGCCCCTGCCCGGTCTCGTGGTGCGCTTTCTGAAGAAGCCCGGGGAGGCATTCAAGTCCGGTGAGACCCTTCTGGTAATCGAGTCCATGAAGGAGGAACACGCCATTCCGGCCCCGGCGGACGGCAGTCTCGAGTCCTGGCTGGTCCACCAGGGGGACCAGGTCCGAAGCGGCCAGGCACTGGCAGGCTGGAGGGCTCTATGAATCTCGATCAAATTGCACGAAAGCTCTGGGAGTCCACCGGTATCTACGGGTTTTTTGTCGACGGAGGATGGGCCAATCTCCTCATGATCGGGATCAGCCTGGTGCTCATTTACCTGGCCATCAGGAAACAATACGAGCCCCTCCTTCTCCTGCCCATCGGGTTCGGGGGACTTCTGGCCAACCTGCCGCTGACCGGCATATTGGCCCACACCGTCTCCGTGGTTGACCCCGAGCTGGGCAGGGTGGTGGTGCAGGAGTACGGCGGCTTCCTGGGTCAGGTCTTCGATTTTGGCCTGCAGTCGGGCATCTTCCCCATCCTGATCTTCATGGGGGTGGGCGCCATGACCGATTTTGGCCCCCTGATCGCCAACCCCATCACCGCCATCCTCGGCGGGGCGGCTCAGCTGGGCATCTTCGGGGCCTTTTTGGGGGCCCTGGCCCTCAACGCCACCGGCCTGGTCTCCTTCACCATGGCGGATGCGGCCAGCATCGGCATCATCGGGGGTGCGGACGGACCCACCGCCATTTACCTGACCTCCAAACTCTCCCCCAACCTGTTGGGGGCGGTGGCGGTGGCCGCTTATAGCTACATGGCTCTGGTGCCCATCATCCAGCCGCCTATCATGAGGCTCCTCACCACCAAAAAAGAGCGCCTGATCCGGATGGAGCAGCTTCGGCCGGTCAGCAAAACCGAAAAAATCCTTTTCCCGCTTTTGGTCCTCCTCCTGACCGGACTGTTTTTGCCGACCGCCGTTCCGCTGGTGGGGGCCCTGATGCTCGGCAACCTGGCCCGGGAAAGCGGGGTGGTGCAGCGTCTTTCGGATACCATGCAGCATGCCCTGATCAACATCGTGACCATTCTGTTGGGCCTTTCGGTGGGGTCCAAGCTTGAGGCCAGCGTCTTCCTCCGAGCGGAGACGTTGGGCGTGATGTTCCTCGGCGTGCTGGCCTTTTCTCTGGGAACGGCGGGCGGCGTGCTCATGGCCAGGGTGCTCAACCTGTTTCTCCGGAAAAAGATCAACCCGCTCATCGGCTCGGCGGGGGTGTCGGCGGTTCCCATGGCTGCCCGGGTGTCCAACAAGCTCGGGTTGGAATCCGATCCCGGCAACTACCTGCTGATGCACGCCATGGGGCCCAACGTTTCGGGTGTCATCGGGAGTGCCGTGGCCGCCGGCGTATTGTTGGTCATGGTGCCACTTTTGGGTGGTTGACCAAGCGAAAAAGGGAAAGTAGAGTAGGGCAGGATCTGATCAAACTATAAGGAGTCACTATGGGAGTGTTCGATTTTATCAAGCCGGGTGTTGTTTACGGCAAGGATCTGGCCAAGCTGTTCAGCATCTGCAAGGAACAGGACTGGGCCATGCCCGCTGTCAACTGTATCAACACCGAGAGCATCAATTCGGTCATGGAAGCGGCCAGGGCAGTGAACAGCCCCGTCATCATCCAGTTTTCCAACGGCGGTGCCGCCTTCTTTGCGGGTAAGGGACTCAAACTCGAGGGCCAGGAAGCCGCGGTGTTGGGTGCTGTCAGCGCTGCCCGTCATGTTCACCTTTTGGCCGAAAAATACGGGGTAGCGGTCGTCCTCCACACGGACCACTGTGCCAAAAAGCTCCTTCCCTGGATCGATGGCCTGCTGGACCACGGCGAAAAGTTCTACAAGGAAACCGGCAAGCCGCTGTTTTCCAGCCACATGCTCGACCTTTCCGAAGAACCCATCCACGAGAACATTGAAATCAGCAAGAAGTATCTGGAACGCATGTCCAAACTCGAGATGTTTCTGGAAATCGAACTGGGCATCACCGGCGGTGAGGAAGACGGGGTGGACAACACCGGTAAGCGCGAAGACGACCTCTACACCAAGCCGGAAGAAGTCGATTACGCTTATTCCGAGCTCCTCAAGGTGAGTCCGAATTTCACCATCGCGGCCGCCTTCGGGAATGTCCACGGTGTCTACAAGCCCGGCAACGTCAAGCTCAAGCCCTCCATTCTCAAGAAGAGCCAGGATTACATCATCCAAAAGCATGGCCTCAAAGAGGCGGAGCCGGTGACCTTCGTGTTCCACGGGGGCTCGGGTTCCAGCCGAGAGGAAATCCGGGAGGCCATCAGCTACGGCGTGGTGAAAATGAACATCGACACCGACACTCAGTGGGCCACCTGGGAGGGTGTGCTCAAGTACTACAAAGAAAACGAGGCCTACCTCCAGGGGCAGCTGGGCAATCCCACCGGCCCGGATGCACCGAACAAGAAGTACTACGACCCGCGTGTCTGGCTGCGCAAGGGGCAGGAAACCATGGTGGCCCGCCTGAAGCTGGCCTTCGAGGACTTGAACGCCCTTAACCGAAATTAAGTTTTTTCTATACGCGACGAAATGTGACCAAAACAGCCCGGCTTCTGGCCGGGTTTTTTATTCGAATCCGCCGCGCTGGATTCGAGCGTAATATTCAGCTTTTTGTTCGATTTTTTGCCGAAAAAGGCCGGCCCAGTCGCGCACCTCATTCCAATCGATAACGTCCAGAGGGGCATCTTTGGGCACTCCAAAAAGAAGGCGGGCAAACCAGGGCAAAGGAGCGGCCAGGCGCCCGCCAAAGGTATGGGCCAGATCGTGGGGCTGAAGAGCCGGTTGGTTTTTGAAAAAGTCCGCGAGCTGGGCCCGCAGGCGTGGACGGGCGGTCTTGATGAGGTAAGAGGTCGCCACCAGGCCAACGACCCGGTTGCGGTACTGGTGACGGTGGCTGTGGAAGAAGTCCATGGCCCCCTTGAGCCATTTCATCCCCTGGATCGGCGCCGCCAGGATGAGACCCAGGTAGGGCTCGATGTTGATGATCTGATCCAGGGAATGGACGTCGGTGGCAAAACCGGCCTTGACGAACTCTTCCTTGAGAAAGAGGGCAACATCCCGGGTGGCGCCATTCACGCTCAGGTAACCGATCAGGATCTTTTTTTCGATCATGGGCGCTCCAGGATGCCGGCTCCGTAGGTAAAGCCGCCGCCAAAGGCCACCAGCAACAACCGCTCGCCGCTTCTGATTTGGGGCCACACATCTCCCAGGCCGATCGGTATCGTGCAGCTGGACGTGTTGCCGTTTTCTCGGATGTTACTGAACACCTTCTCGGCTGGGATGCGCAGTTTCTGCCGCACGGCGTTGATGATACGCTGGTTGGCCTGGTGCGGAATGACCAGGGCGATGTCATCGACCGAGAGCTTGGCCTGGGCCAGCGCTTCCAGGGAAGAGGCCGTCATCCATTTTACCGCTTCCAGATAGACCTTCGGACCGTCCATGACGATGAATTCGTTGGGACCGGCGGGAACGCGCAGGGCCGATCCGTCCTCGCCCTGGGCTCCGATGATGGGCCGGCGGAACAAGAAGCCCTCGGCGGCCTTACCGGGCGCCGCCGGGCCCAGGAGGAGGCTGGCGGTAGAGGCGTCGGCAAAGATGGGGGCCGTGCCAAAATCACTCATGTCCACCCGGGGACTGAGGATCTCGGTATTGATCAACAGGACCCGTCCTGCGGGATGACTCGCCAGGAAATCGTAGGCCGCCGTGAGGCCGTACAGATAGCCCGAGCACGCGGAGGACAAATCGTAACACGGCATGGTCAGTTCCCCGTAGCTTTTGGAAAGCTCGTGCTGGATCATGCCCGCCAGGCTGGGACTGAAATGGATGGGGGTTCCGGTGGCGCAGATCAAAAGGTCGATGTCTCGGGCGGAAAGACCCGTTTGGTCGAGGACGCGCCTGGCCGACTCGACCGAGAGGGTCAGGGCGTTTTCTCCCTCGGCCACCCATGGGCGGGACTCGATCCCCACCCTCTTGAAAATCTCTTCCTCGCTCCAGCTGGGGCTGAGTTTGGCAAGCTCGGCATTGGTCACCACCCGGGAGCCCTTGCGGATGGCGACGGCTTGCAGGAGGGGAAGTCCCTCGGCCCTCAGCAACACCTGCGGGGCGGCGGCCTCCCGCGGTGGCAGCTCAATGTGGGGCTCGCCCGGCTCTTCGCGGGTCACCGGCTTGATGATGGCCTCTTCTTCTCCTACGCGGACCTGAAGCAGGTTGGCCCCCACGCCAACGGTATCGCCCTCGCCGACCAGGATTTTTTCCACCACGCCGCTGACGGGGCTGCGAAGGTCGAAGGCCGCCTTGTCGGCTTCCATGTCGGCGATCATTTGGCCCTCCGCGATGGTGTCGCCTTCCTTGATTTTCCATTGCACCACCGTGATGCTTTCGTCCGAGGGGCTGGACCCGATGGCCGGCACGAAGAATACCCCGGCCTCCGGTTTGGGCTGGGACTTCCACGTGACGGTCCCGCCCAGCATCTCCACTGCGGTGTCCACGATGCGCTTGTACCCGGGCAGCACCTCGAGCTGGTTACCGTAATTGCAGGGGACGAAGGTGTCCTCGCGGACAACCCGCCGCGCCTGAACGGGCCGCGAGGCGTGCTCCAGGACCTCGGCCATGATCTCCGCCCCCATGCCGGCCGACTTGTTGTCCTCGTGGACCACGATGAGGCGGCCGGTCTTTTCCGCCGATTTGACCACGGCGCTGCGGTCCCAGGGCATCAAACTTCTCAGGTCCAGGATTTCGGCCTCCACCCCGGCAGCGGCCAGAATATCGGCCGCCTTGCGGCACAACGAAACCGTGTTGCCGTAGGCCACCAGGGTCAGATCGCGGCCCTCGCGGACCAGGCGCGCCACACCCAGGGGAACGAAGTGTTTCTCAATATCGGGGGAAGTGGCTTGAGAGGGGTCGTTGAGGCAGTTTTTAGGGTAAAAGAACAGGGTGGGGCGGCCGCTCTCGAAGGCCGCGTTCAACAGGCCGGCGGCATCCCCAGCGGAGGAGGGCATCATCACGTCCACGCCCGGCGTATGCACGGCCAGGGCTTCGAAACTGGACGCGTGGAAGGGCCCCAGGCCCGGCCGGTATCCCCCACAGGTGATCATCACGATCACGGGGCATTGCCAGCCTCCGTCGGTCCGCCAGTACATGCTGGCCAGCTCGCTCACGATCTGGTTGTAGGCGATGGGCAAAAAGTCCGCAAACTGCAGGAAGGCCACGGGCCTCCGGCCGGCCAGGGCCTCGCCAATGCTGATCCCCACAATACTCGCCTCGGCCAGCGGGGAGTTCTTCACCCGGCCCGGGAAGGCCGTCGAGAGGCCCTTGGTGATGCCGAACACGTCACCTTTGGGATCTTCGAGGTCCTCGCCAAAGAGGGTCACCCGCTCATCTCGCTGCAACCGTTTCTTCAGAGTTTCGCGGATGGCCTCGAGCATGGTCAGCTTGGTCTCCGACTCCTCCAGCCTTCCCCGATACTCCGCGGCCTTGTCGAAAAAGCGCCCCTCCAGGGGCTTGAGGGCGGTGTGCACCGCCCTGGGCTCGGGGCTTCTCTGCGCTTTTTTGGCCTCTTGACGCAGGTCCTTGCGGATGTCCTCGACTGTCCTGTCGAACCAGTCCTGCCCAACCCCCAGGCCCCGCAGGTAGTCCTGAATCCGTGGAATCGGATCTCCCGAGGAGCGCACGGCTTCGATTTCCTCGGCCGGGCGGTACACCCGCTGGTCATCGGCGTTGGTGTGGTTGTCCAGCCGGTCCACGTAGAAAATCAGGATGGCGGGCTTGCGGTCTTGACGCATCCGGGCAACCAATCCCTCGAAGGCTTCGAAAGACAAAAGCGGATCGCGCCCGTTGACCCGGTGGATGGGGATGCCATGAAACTCGGTGGCCTCTCGGTCCGGCAGGTCATAAAAGGTTTTCCCCTTGGTGATGGTGGAGATGGCAAACTGGTTGTCCTGGATCAGAAACAGAACGGGTAGGCCCTCCCGCGAGGCGTGGGCAAGGGCCTCCAGGGCCTCGCCCTGCTGGGTCATACCATCGCCCATGCTACACAGCACGATGGGGCTCCCCAGGTTGTTTTTGACCACGTTGGCAACGCCCACCGCGTGCAGAGCGTTGTTGCCGACCGGGCCCGTGAGGCTCATCACCTTGAGCTCGGGACTGCTCATGTGGGCGTTCATCTGCCGGCCCCGGCTATGAGACTGATCCTTGTTGAACAGGGCCAGGAAAAATTGTGAAGGGGGGATGCCCCGCGCAAGCATCAGGGCCTTGTCGCGGTAGTGGACGTGCAGCCAATCCTGCGGACCCAGGAAAAATTGAAGGGCGGCTGCCGACTCGTGCCCCGCACCGCTGACATGGAAAAACGCCTCGCCCCTCCCGGTATATTCCTGCTCGATTCGGTCCATTTCTCGGGCCTGAGCCATCCACATAAAAAGCTGTTTCGCTTGGTCAAGGCTGGGTTTACTCATTCTCTCATCCTATCATGAAAAGTTGTGATCGTCGATCAAATCGAACCGAAGTGTGTGAACGGAGGCTACAGGACGCGTTTGATTTCTGCCTTCAAACGGTCCAGGTATTCCTGTAACTGCTGCCGGATATTTTCTGCATTCTGATTGAAAATTTTCAGGAATTCGGGATCCCGCTCCATCACGTAATTGGTCGAGACCCCGGCCTGACGTGCCATCTGTTCGGCACGTTGGCGAAGCCTTGGCCCCAGCTGCTGGACGATCGCTTCCCGAAGGTTTTCCAGTTCGTCCTGGTAGCGTTGGATCACCTGCTGCATCTGATCGAAGAGTTTCGATCCCTCTTTTTTGGTGACCAGCTTGAAAAGGTACGAAGCCTGCTGAATCGGGAGCGGACCCGAGGCCGAAAGCTGGAAGGGGGCGATGGCCGCCTCGACTGCACCACCGATAAACGAAGCCTGGTCCACCGAGGCGTCTTCGAGACAGGCGCGCAGCTCCGTCTGTGCCCATTCCTGCGAATTTTCCAGGGCTTTCAATCCAAAAGCCCGACCTTTTTTGAAGCTTTCCTTCCGTTTGAGTTCGTTTTTATCGAGCGTAAGCCCCTGGGTCTTTTCGAGCGCGATTTCCCATGCTGACTTGATGGTTCCCATGCCTCTAGAATAATCGGAATTCACGGTCTGATCAAGTAAAAAACGGTTTGATGAAAATGGAAAAGGGGGACACCCCCCGCAACGCCGCCGGTTACGCGGGGGGCAGGATTTGCAGCCCCCCGGGGCTCAGAATCGCCCGAAAGGGAACATCCCAGGGGTCAACGGGAAGGGTGCTTCGGATTTGTTCGTTCAAAACGTGGAGCACCGAAAACACGGTTGGGTGGGAGGCCAAAAAGCGGTCGAAAAAGCCGCCGCCGCGTCCCAGCCGATAGCCGCGAACGTCCACCGCCAGGGCAGGAGCGAACAGCAGGGCCGGATGTCCCTCCCAGCGCGGCGAGCCCTCGGTTGGGCCCCGAAATCCTCGTTCATCGTCCACGAAGTGCTCGGGACTGCCCTCGAGGAAGTTCAGCCGTTCCTCCCTGGTTCGGGGATAAAACACCCGCAGTCCTCGCTGGATAGCCCAATCACGAATCAGATAAGAGGGCAACTCACCCAACAATGGCTGGTAGAGCAGGACGCTGGTCAGGCCCGATAGGTCAATCTGGTCCAGCCAGGGACGGGTCTGCCGCGCCGCGTCTTCCAGATACGAAGGGGACAGTCCCGAAAGAAAAAGTTTCATGTGGTTGCGGAGGTGCTTTTTTTCCGGAATCAAGTCAGCTCCTTGACGGATCGGGGCCGGCCCACCATCTTCTAGTTATGAACATCCTAGCGATCCTCGCCCTGCTTGTCGCCCTGGGTTTCAGCCTGCAGGCGGCCCCTCGGTTTTGGGAATTGGCCCGACGTCGACACAAGAGGGCATGCCTGGGTCTTGCCCTGTTAACGGCCAGCCTGGCATTTACCGCGGCCCTTCACCTGGCCAGCTTACTGGTCGGGCTTTGGGGAATGGACGCCCATCTATTAATCGTTTACCGTTGGGTTTTGGCAGGATCGCTCGTCGGTCAGGGATGGCTTGTCCTGACAGACCTGGTTCCCTCCCTCAAAAAAACAGGGTTGCTGGTGATCGTTTTCATCGTCTTTGCCGCCGTAGTCACTCTCGCTGCCCTGGGGTTGACGGACTGGGCCGAACTCGTGAACTGGGTTTCTGGCCTGCTCCTCAACGTGGTCCTCTACCGAAACATCCACCGAAGCGCCCCCTTGAGGCGGCGGGACTGGGACCTGGGACTCTTTCCCTCGCTCCTCCTGCTTGCGGCCGTCCTGGCCGAAAGGTTTGGCCCCTTTTTTCCCAGCTGGCTGAGCGGCATCTCCTGGCCCTTGGTCCTGGCGGGTCTGGCCTTCTCTCTCCAACGAACCGCCAGCGGTATTCTGAATGTGCCCAGCTACCTCAAACGCGGAAAACTGAGACGCTCCTTCAAGAGGGAACATTCCCTCTCGCGGCGGCAGTTTTGGGTGATCCGTTACCGGCTGCAGGGAAAAACCCTGGCCGAGGCCGCAGAAAAAACAGGACTCGATACCCGCAAGGTTCGTGCCGTGTATCGGAGTACCCTGCGCCGACTCGGATTGAAATCCCGACTGGAGCTGCGCGATCTGGTCCTCAGTGGTTCGAACACGGGGGAGAACCTGTCCTAGGGCCGTTGGTTGGTTATGGTAGTGCCTCGGCAACTGTCCCTGGCTCGGGCGACCTTAGGCGGAATTTTCTGCGGTTTTTCCCTGTTTCACCCCCTTTTCCTCCATTTCCTGTGTAAAAACTCGCACAAAACGCGCACTTTTCCGCCTTATCTAGCGGAGGTACCGCGTCATGTCCTTTGTTCCCCTGTTCTGTCCCAACCCGGAGTGCGCCCACCACCCGCGCCGCTTCCCCCTTGCCGCTGGTGAGCCCCCCTGGTTCCGCATCAAGGGCCGCTTCACCACCGAGCGCAACGGGGAGGTGCAGCGCTACCAGTGCAAACACTGCGGCCGCACCTTTTCCCAACAGAGCGGGCGTTTCCGGCTCGGGAGCCGCTGCGGGAGTTTCATCGGCGGAACTGGAACCGGGAGGACGGACTGTGGACGGTGGACGG
>CALGPJ010000015.1 GCA_937960645.1 uncultured Spirochaetia bacterium
TCGGAATGACACTTTGGGAACTGATCAGGTTCGGAATGACACTTTGGGAACTGATCAGGTTCGGAATGACACTTTGGGAGCTGATCAGGTTCGGAATGACACTTTGGGAGCTGATCAGGTTCGGAATGACACTTTGGGAACTGATCAGGTTCGGAATGACACTTTGGGAACTGATCAGGTTCGGAATGACATTGGCAGCTCCGTTGCAAAATTTCAGGTCGGGGTTAAAATATTTTCAAGGTGAACTCATGAAAAAGCTGGGGCTTATCCTTGTCCTTTTTACCGCAGCCTGCAGCGCCTCTGTGGCGAACAGGGCCGAAATGCCCATGGCTGCACAGTCTTTCCGTACCAATGATGCTGCCGACATTCCTGACGATGTGCCGGTTGCTGTCGAATCCCAGCAGCCGCGAAAGCGCATCGTCAACGGCAGCCTCAGGCTCCGGGGCGAGAACGTGACCGAACTCGAAACCCGCATGGTCGCCCGTGTCGAAGAGCTCGGCGGTTATGTTGCCCACTCCACGCGCGATCGGTCCTCGGTGGAACTTTCGGTGCGCATCCCCACCGAGCGCCTGAGCGCATTTCTCGCCTTCGCCGAGGGACTCGGAAAGGTAGAGTCCAAATCCCAGTCCGTCACCGACATCACCAGCGCCTACACCGACCTCGAGACCCGGATCCAAAACCAGCAGGCCCTGGTGGCCCGCATCCGCCGCTACCTCAACGAGGCAAAATCCATCCAGGAAATCCTCGAGGTGGAGCGGTCCCTCAATCAGGTCACCACGGAGCTCGAGTCGATGCTCGCCCAGAAGACGGGCTGGGACCGGGACATTGCGTATTCCCGTTGGGACATCACCCTGCTCTCCCATTCGATGGGTGAAGGGGATCCATGGCCCGATCTTTCGCGGGGATTCTCCGAGCTGCTCGCCAACACCGTCTGGTTCTTCTATGGTTTCTTTTTTGCCGTCATCTACCTGGTGATCTTCGGTGTTCCCATTGGTGTCCTCCTGCTTTTTGTCGTGTGGCTGCTTTTCGGCAAAAAGGGTCTGGTAAGGAGGATATTAGGGATCAAAACAAAAAGCGCACAAATTGATCAGGAACCCTCGCACGGCTAGAATCGAGGCATGAACACCTTCCAGAACGAGGTCCACAACGCCCTCCTCGCGCTCACCGACAACTACCGAAACACCGGCAAAATCAATCACCTTTCGGGGACCAACCTACCGACGCAGGAGGGCGTGGAAGAAATCATCCGTCAGCTGGAGTTTCTTTTGTTTCCGGGCTTCACCCACGAAATTCAAGGCGACCTGGACGCCTTTCAAAACCTCATCCTGGAGTGTGGTTGGGCCCTGTCCCGCCGATTGAGCGGCGAAATTCAAAAGTGTTTGACGTTTCGAGCGCAGCAACAGAACGAACCCCTACCGGCCGGTGATGCCCAGGCCCAGGCACGGAATATCGTGGTGGAATATTTACGACAACTCCCCGACATCCGCTGTCTGATTCAGGAAGATGTTCAAGCCACCCTGGAAGGCGACCCTGCGGCTAAGAGCTTCGAAGAGATCATTTTGAGCTACCCCGGCATCGAAGCCATCGCGATCCATCGGCTGGCCCATCCGCTGTGGACCGGGGGCGTTCCCCTCCTACCGCGGATGATGAGCGAGTGGGTGCACCGTAAAACCGGTATCGACATCCACCCCGGATCAAAAATCGGACGCCGGCTCTTTATCGATCACGGAACGGGTATCGTGATCGGCGAGACCTGCATCATCGGGAATGACGTGAAGATCTACCAGGGCGTCACCCTGGGCGCCCTCTCGGTCAAAAAGAAACTGGCCAGCGAAAAGCGCCACCCCACCATTGGCGACCACGTCACCATTTACGCCAACGCCACCATCCTCGGCGGGGCCACCGAGATCGGCCACCACTCGATGATCGGCGGCAACGTCTGGCTCACAAAAAGCGTCCCGCCCCACAGCGTCGTCTCGGTCAAGCCGCAGGAATACGTGATCGGTCAGAAACACCAGAGCGCGCCGGACTGGCAGATTTAGGCCCGGCCGTTTTGGCCGGACCCGATTGCTTCAAAAATCCCAACGCAGTTCGACGTAGAAGCGATCACCCGGGTTGGTGTTGGCGTTGCCAAAGGGGCCGAAATCGCGGTCCGGATCGTCCTTGGGCCGAGCCGATCCATAATAATTAGCGCCAAGTTTCAGGTTCCAGGCGTCGGCCAGGTTGTAGGTCACGGTGATCCCCGCCAGGTAGTCCCTGGCCATCACGTTGTAGACCAGGAGGGCGTCCGGCTTCAGCGTCTCGCCCAGAAGGGTGAACGCGAGCCGGCCCGAGACGGCCTGCTCGAAAGAATAGCCCTGGCCAAAGCCGCGGCTAAATCCGTTGAACTGCAGGACCTCGTTTTTTAAGTTGGGGTCGGTGTAGTCGTCGGGGCTTTTGTGGTTTACCACCCAGGTGGGAGCCCAGGACAGGCTGGCGTTGAGAATCCCATCAAAGTACGAGCGGCTCACCTGGAGGACGGCCTGGAGGTAGGGGTTCTTTTTCCAGATGTCGGTCCCCTCGAGATCGGCGGTGAGCACGAACACGCTCTCCCCGCGGATATCCCATCCCTCCGCTAACACGGTAAAGTCCCAACCGAATCGGTGCTGCCGCCAGCGTCGAGGCAGGTACGTGGTGGTGTTGACACCGGGAGAGCCCGGGACTAAGCTCGTGGACCGGTCGTAGTCAGGGAGGCGGTCCATCACCGTGGCGTAGCTCACCGAGGTGCTGAACGATCCCAGGTAGAACAAGGCGCGCAGTCCCCCCTCATGGTCTTGCGGCAGGAAGCTCCAGGTTTCGAATTCCTGGAACTCAATCACTTGCTTGGGTATGGGGGGAACAATGCTTCCCGGAAAAACCACTTGGGTGAAGGCTTCCAACGGCAGGTCGTTGGCCACGCTCAGGGGTATGTAAATACCGCTGATCGCCCCCAGGTTGTCGGGCAGGTTCCACGTGGCCGCCACGGCCCAAACGCCGAGCTTCTGTTCGTCCAGGGAGGTGGTGACCCGGGTTCCCAACCTTCGGGGATTGAGCACATCGGTCGGGTTATTGCCGTCGGCCAGCCCCCAGCTGAACACCTGCTTGCCGATTCGAAGATCGACATCCTCAATGGGCAGCTCAAGGTAGAACTCCTTGAGGTGCAGGCCCAGGTTCATGTTCGTGGCGGCCTTCCAGAAGTAATCGGTGGGCTCGGCCAGCTTGAACTTCCACTCGCCGAGCTGGGTCCCCAACCCCGCCACGTTGGCGTACCCATCGAGGCCGATCTTGAAACTGAGATCCCCGGCCAGGATCTGAAAGCTGAGGCCGGCGGTCAGGCCGCTCATGGGCCAAAGGGTGCTTGCGTCGCTGGAGGGTGCGACGTGCAGGGTAGGCTTGAGAAAGCCCCCGAGGCGTAACTCCGGCTCTTCGGCTGCAAGGCTTGCGGCTAAACCCATTAGAAGTAAGATGTTTTTCATCGCCCCCTCTCCAAAAATCGCAGGGTAAAGAACTTTTCGTCGATGCTCGGCAGGATGGTGTTTTTGTCGAAGGACCACACGGTCTTGCCGCCGGTTTCGAGGTTGTTCATCTCGATGCTTTCGAACTGGCCGTAGCCATTGACGATCTTGTAGCCGTTGATGAGCGACCGTTTTACCAGACGGCCCTGGGCATTGTAGTATTCGGATTTTCGGGAGCTGTAGTTCTGGCTATTGACCCAACGTACCACACGGCCGTAGCCGTAGTTGTTGATGACGGTGGGGTTCTTGGCCGTATATTCCAGCACGAAGTGATTCACCCCATCCAGAGCCTCGGTGCCGACTAAGCGGATGTTGAAGTCCTTGCGCTCCAGGGTTCCCAGGTCCGCAAAGGTGAAGTCCGATCCCAAAAACGAACCGGTGCGGCTTTCGCCGCCGCTGGTGCCGATCTGACGCACGCGCCGCAGGGCCGGAATGAAAATGTACTGCTCGTCGGTTTTCGCATCATCCTTGTAATCGAGGGTAAGAAACCGGGTGTCCCGCACGTCCGCCGGGGCAGTGAAGATCAGGATCTGCCGGGTGTCCCCGTTCGACAGGGTCTGGGAATAGGCCTTGATCTGACGCGCCCTCTCCTGTCCGTTGCGGTTGATGATTCGAAGTGTCATGTCCGCCTCGCTCGCCGGAGGCCGATTCTGATTTTCCAGTCTGTCGAGGATGGCCTCCAGATCCTGGGCGCCAACAAGGCTTGCTGTCAAGAGCAAGCCCATTTTCCAAAAATTTCTCATAAAACCTCCTTAATCTTGTTTATTCATCCACACAACGATCCAATTCCAGTGTGAAGCCATCGTCGATTTCGCTTTCGATCACCTTCCCCTTCACCAGGAACCTGGGTTTGAAGGTGATGAGAGCCGCCGGCAACAGGGTTACCGCCGCCAGGCTCGAGGTGATCATCACCAGGGCCATCAGAAGCCCGATGTAAAAGTTGCCCGTTACCTGGCTGAGCATCAGGGAGCTGAAACCCGCCGCCACGGCCACGGCATTGAACAGGATGCCCACCCCGGTGGTGCGCATGGTTGTCAAAAGGGCACAGCCCAGGGTCTCCTTCTTCATGGAGGCCTTGAACCGCTCCATGAAGTGCAGGGTGTAGTCGATCCCAATACCGATGGCGATCGAGGCGATGGTCGAGGTGCTGATGTCGATGGGGATGCGGAACCAGCCCATGATGCCAAAGTTCAAGAGGATGGCCGTGGCGAGCGGCACGATGGAGAAGATGCCCTCCACCAAGGAGCGTGCCAGGAGTGCAATCATCAGGAAGATCACCACCAGCGAGGACAGGAGACTGCTGAGCTGGGTGTTGACCAGGAAGCCCAGGACCGTGAGGGTGAGCTGGCTCTGACCTGTCAGGTCGGCCCGCACGCCCGCCGGGAAGTTTTGAATGATATACTCCTGAGCCCGGGCCTGGACGCCGCGGATGATGGTGGAGCTTGCCGTCTTGAGGAAGATGTTGATCTTGGCGGTGCGGCGCGGGTTGTCGATGAAGGACTCGATGTTTTCCGGTTTGCCTGCGCTCTCGTATTGGAAGACCAGCTGGCCCACGTAATCCCGGCCGGGGATGAGATCGATCACTTTGCCCGTGGTCAGGTCAAAGAGGCGGCGATCACCGAGGGGCCCTTCGAACTCGAGGAGATTCCCTTCACGCCGATATTGTTCTGTCCCCAGGACACGCAACACCTCGGCGGTATCGGAGTCTTTTTCGACCAGCCGTCCACCGGACTCCAGGGTGTACACCTCGGTTTTGACAGCCACCGGGTTCTCATCGTCCGGGATTCTGTCGAAGGCGGGATCATCGCTGTTCAGGGCCTTGTTCACCCCCTTGATAAAGGTGGTAATGGACTGCCCCCCGCCCACCACGGGAACACCGGCCTCATAGCCCGGCTCGCCGGGAGCCACGACCCTCTCGTTCACTTCCCGTAGCGCTTCGAGGTACTGCTGAAGTCCGTCCATGGCTTTGAGGACCCGAGGCTCCAAAATCGCCCCCTCCTCTTCGACACGAACCACAACCGCCAGCTGGGTGATCCCCGTAAATTGATCGTTGAGATACTCCGTATCCCGGCGGATTTGGGTCTCGGGACGGAAACTCAGCAGGGTGTTGGTCTCGAAGCGGACTCGGGTTGCCCCAAAGGCCGCCAAAACGACGAGGACACCGTAGGCGATCAGCATGAGCTTGTAGTGCCGGGTGGTGAAATTCCCCACCCCCTCCATCGCCCGAGCGTAGAGGCTGCTCTTGTGCGATTCGAGCGTTTTGAGCTTGGGCACCTTGAGCAGGCTCAGGATGCTCGGCGTGAAGGTCAGGGACAACAGCAGCCCCAGGAAGATCCCCAGTGCAGACAACAAACCGTAATCACGCAGGGAGCTGAGGTTGGTGATCGCCAGGCTACCAAAGCCGATGATGGTGGTGACCCCGGCCAGGAGTACCGCCACCGACACATGGGTCAGGGTCGATTCCAGGGCCTCCTTCTTGTCCTTGATGCGGGCCAGATCCTCGTAGCTTCGGTTGATGACGTGGATGGTGTAAGCCGTACCGACCGCGATGAGGATGATGGGCAGGACCGCAGTGGCGGTGCTCAACGCCACCCCAAGCCAGCCCTGAAGCCCCAGCACCCAGGTTACCGCCAAAATGACATTGATTAGCGGAAGGACGACGCCGCGAATGGTCCGGAAACTCAGGTAGAGTACCACCACGATGATGAGCACCACCACCGGAAACAGAAGCGAGAGGTCTCGGACCAGAAGCCCCTGGACCAGGGAGCTCACCGCCCGGCTTCCGGACACGAAGATCTCGGCGCCCTCGAGCTGGGGCAAGAGCTTCAGAGCTTCCTGCGATCGGAAATAGAACGGGATGGGACGGTCCGAGAAACTGACCTCGGCATCCGGAAGAACCGCCTGGATGGCCGCGGTGAGAGCGGCGACATCGGCGTTGGGGAGAGGGGCCAGGAGGAAGCGGGTCTCCTGGTCGGTGGCAGTCACCTGGGTCTGATAGTTCACCGCAGCCGACAGCTTTTGAGATTCGTCGCCGGCGCTGAGGATTTCCAAAACCGAGGGGCCAACCAGGGGCTGCGCTTTGAGGGCCTGCACGTTGGGAGCCCAGCGGACAAAGTCCTCCGCCTTGGTTCGAGTTTTGGCCCAGGTCTCGTTGGGATTGGGAACGACGGTCACGATGGCCTTGCCGGGCTCGAACCGAAGGCCCCAGTCCACCCTGCCTTTTTGCTGGACCCAGCGCCGGACCCCAGCCTCGAAGGACTGCTGGGTGTGCCCCTCGGCCATGGTGACGCTAAGATCGAAGTTTTTGGGTTGGTCACCGACCTCGGGATCCGTCTCGACGGATTGAATCAAAGGTTCCCGCAAGGCCGTCTGGAGTTCGCGCAATTGTTGCAACTCGGTCTCGGACACCTTCCGCTTCAGAGCAATGACAAATCGGGGGACGGTCTCGTTGTCCAGCCCCTCGCGAACCGTCACCAGGATGGCCGAGGCCAGACCGTCGTTGCTGATTAGGGCCTCGGTGATGGCCTGACCTTCCAGCCGCCGACGGAACGACTCAACCTCCTGAGGGGTCTGCACGAAATCGCTCAGGGCCGTCTCGATTTCCAGGCCGGCCTCTGTCCCCTTGATGAGTCCGGCGTTGGTGAGGGAAAGGACCCCCTTCACGCCATTGAACCTCTCGAAGGCGTCGGACCACGCCTTGACCGTGTTGATGTAATCCTTGTTCCAGATACCCTCCCTTCCCTTGACCGCGACAAAGAGGACGTCGTCGGATGGGAAGATACGGCCGACCTCGTCGAAAAATGCCTTCTCCGGGATGGTGTCAGGGATTTCGTCCGAAAGATCGGTCTTGAATTTCAGGCGGGGTATCCCTGCCGCCAAAACCAGGGTGGTCACGACCACCGTCGCAATCACGAGCCAGGGCTTCCTGATCACCCAGGTAACCCAGGCGGGTGTTTTCTTATCCATGTTGCCTCCTTCTGCGTATACCGTTCATGAGAATCTCCATCATGTTCTTCTTGATTTCTTCCGGGGCCAGCTCCCTTAGTCCTGGCATCTGACCATGCGACAGGACACCGGAAATCATGCCCAGCACCATGGCCCCCAGGTGGTTGGCCCCCATATCCTTAAACTTTTTCTGGTCGATTCCGGCCTGTAACATGGCGATGATCCGCTGAGCCATCTCCCGCCGGCCACTCTCGAGGATGTTCTTTTCTTCGGGGTTGAGGATGCTGTGCTGGAACCGCATGGTTTGGTAGTAAATGTTGAAAAAAGACTGGCGGGTAAAGTAGTCGTCCACGTAAAAATCGATCAGGGTCCGAAGCTGCCTGACCGGATCGGCGGTACTCGAAAAAATTTCGTTCATCCGTTCGGTAGCCTCTTCCAGGGCACTGAGCAGGATGGTTTTTACCATATCCTCCTTGCTTTTGAAGTAGTAATAGAGGGCCTGCTTGGTGTATCCCAGCTCCTCGGCAATTCCCTCGAGCGTGGTGTTTTCATAACCGTTGGAAGTGATGTGACGGATGGCAGTTTTTTGAATGAGTTGGAGACGCTCGTCCTTGCGCAGCTTCAAATTTTAACCTCTGTTAAATAATTTAACATAGGTTAAAATAATAATCCTTTACGCGAAGGTCAAGTTTCAAGTAAGGTTTTGTCGGGCGGCCTTCAGAGCGTTTGCCCACCAGACCAGCTGATTCAGCATTTCCTGGGCGGCAGCCTCCAGGTGGGTCAGGGTTTTTAAGTCGCGTCCATTTTTCCAGACCTCGAAAAAATCCGCCCCGGCGATGTAGACCCCCTTGCCCAGGCTGGCCATTTGCACCTCGGCCGCGATGCAACGAAGCTGTTCGATGGCCCGAGCCGCGCCCAGGCCGCCGTAGCCCAAAAAGCTCACCGCCTTGCGCTGCCACTCCTTGCTGGCAAAATCGATCGCGTTTTTGAGGGCAGCGGTGGGACCGTGATTGTACTCGGCCACGACCCAAACATAGGCATCGAACTCGGCGATTTTGTTCTGCCAGCGGATGCCGTTCGGATTTTGGGTAGGGACGTGAACGTTGCTGGCCACCTCGTCAAAAAAGGGCAGGTCGTAGTCCTTGACATCCACAATCTCGGCCGTCAGATCGTTCCGTTGCCGCGCGATGTCATACAGCCACCGGGCAGGCTTGTCTCCAAAGCGAGTGGTGCGTGTCGAACCGATGACAATGGCTATTTTGGGGTGCGACAAGGGGGCCTCCTCTGTTTTGCTGAGATAATGTAATACCCGCAAAGAGGAACGGCAACTGAATGATAGATCTCGAAGTGGTTTTCAGATGGGGATCTTTTCCAAAAACTCCTTGATCGCACGCTGGGTCGAGGACCAGGAGGGAAGCTCATCATACCGTCGGAGGGCCGCAAGGCTTACTGTCTCCAGCAGTGCCCGATCATCGATGAGACGTTGGATGATCTTTCGCATCTTCAGACTGTCGCCATGATGGACCAGCCACCCCTGTTGACCATCGCTCACGATCTCCGACCCGCCGCCCAGGGCCGAGGCGACGCAGGGAAGACCGAAGCCCAGGGCCTCGGCGTAGACGATGCCATAGCCCTCGATGTCGGAGGGTAATACCAAAACATGGGATTCCTGATAGACCTGTCGGACAACGAGGTCGGGTTGTAGCCCGAGAAACTTGATGGGGGCCCTGGGGAGGAATTTGCGGACGAAGCGTTCGATGCTCCGACTGTAACCCGGATGGGCCGACTGACTTCCGACCACGGTGAGCTCCCAGGAGTCCGCAGACAGGGGCTGGAGGGCTTCCAAAATGTGGATGAGCCCCTTACGCGGGATGACATTGCCCACAAAAAGGAGTTTCAAGGGACCCGGCGCATGGCACCGCTGTCGGACACTGTCTTCGGTCAACCGCACTCCCAGGCGATCCTTGCCCGGGTAGGCCACAATCCGGGGGCGTTGCTTCAGGGGGCTGAGACGGTCGACGTCCCCCAGGGTAAATTGGGAATTGAACACGAAGGCGTCGATGGTGTTCAGATAATGCCTTTCGACAAGGGAAAAAAAGGCGCCCGCAACCGGTGAATGGCGTTCACTGGAGCGCAAATGGTGCACGATGCTGACGATGGGCCGGCGCGCGTAGCGTCTGTACGAGTGATTGAACAAAAAGAGACTGGGATGGTTGAGTTCATCCTGAACGAGCAGGTCCAGCTTGAGGTCCAGGGCCTCCTCCAGGAGACTGGAGTCCCAGTTGTGCATCAATGCCTGCCACCAGCTGACGTCGGGCATCGAAATGATCTCCACCCGGTGCCCCGCCTCCCGCAACCCCTCCACCACCAGTCGGTCATAGAGGTAGCCCCCCGACATCTTCCCCAGGGAACCGTAGATCATCCAGCCAATATTCAAGGTGCTTCTCCCCTAACTGCTATTTGCATTTTATTTTCTTTGTTAGTAGGATAGCATAAGCCGTGGGCAATTTTAAGGTCGTGTACATCGGAAATACCCAGACCTGGGACTCGGAATTCATGGGTTCCCAACTCTCCCTCATGAACCAGTTGGAGATCGAATGGGTTCCCTGCCCGGATTTCGATGCAGCCATGGGCCATTTTTTTGCTCAGGATCCCATCCTCCTGCTCGTCGTCGAAGAAAGCGTTCCCGACTACGCCGCCATGATCGGTGAGATCAAAAACGACGAGGTCTTCATGTACCTTCCCATCCTTCTGATCGCCGAGGAGGTGAATTCGGACCTGAGAAAAATCGCCTTCAGCCTGGGTATCGAGCACTTCCTGGAGACCGGCGCCGATCAGGACGAGCTCATCCTGACGGTACACAGCGCCATCCGCAACAAAATCAAACTGGACAGCGTCATGGAAAAGCTTCGTCAGGTGAGCGAAGAAAACATCGCCCGGGCGATCCAGCTGGACATTTTGCGCAACTACGTTCCTCTCTCCATCTGGTACCGCAGTGAATACCTGGCCGAGCTGCAGTCCTACAAGATCCCCGAAGAGGAAGTCAACATGGCGATTCTCTTTGCCGACCTTCAGGGCTTCAGCACCCGAAGCGAGTCCATGGAGCCCTCGGCCGTCGTAGCCATGCTGAACAGCATCTTCGATGTCGCCGTCAAAGCCGTCGATGAGTTTGGCGGCGACGTCGACAAGTTCATCGGGGATGCCATCCTGGCAGTTTTTTCGAGCTCCAAAAATGCCCTGGGGGCCGCGATGAAGATTCAACGAAGACTACCCCTGGATGGTCCCCAGCTCCGCATCGGCATCCACTACGGCAAGGTTATCCGCGGAAGCGTCGGCGGCGGCAACCGATGGGACTATACCCTGATCTCCGATGTGGTGAACACCGCCCAGCGCCTGGAATCCAACGCGCCACCCGGAGGCATCCTGATCAGCAAGGAAGCCCTCGAGCAAGCCGGGCTCCACGATAAACCAGTGTTCAAGTACCGGGAATACAGTCTGAAGGGCAAAAAAAACAGCATCCTCGCGGCCACCCTCCGGCCCAAAACTCGAGTGCCCAACGCCCCATGAATCCGCGATTCATCCTGGCGGGCTTGTTGATTTGCCAGAACCTGGTTTGCTGGGACAGGGTGTCTCTGACCTTTGCTGGAGACATCATGGCCCACGATGTCAACTACCTCATGCTCGATTACGACCACATCTACGACGACGTTCGCGAATTTCTCCGCGCCGATGAGCTGAGCTTTGCCAACCTGGAGTTCCCCGTCGACGATACGCGCCCCTATAGCACCTACCCGCTGTTCAACGTGAACACCCCCTACGTCCTGGCGGCTATCCGGGGCGGCTTCGATGCCTTCAGCCTGGCCAACAATCATTCCAACGATCAGGGGCGGCTGGGGATGCTCAACACATTGAAAGCCACGCGTGCCCTGTCTCAGGCCCACGGCACCTTGTTCAACGGCCTCAGACCCGAGGGCCGGGACGAGTGGCAAGTCTCCATCACCACCATCGAGGGCGTGCGGGTAGGACTCCTTGCCGTCACCAACCTCCTCAATTCGGCCACCGCCTCGGAGATGGTTCACTTTTCGGGGTGGCTCGAACGCTTTCAACGCGTCATCTCGCCGCCGAAGGTCGAACGATTTCTTCAAGAGGTCCAGCAGGCTGCCCGCCAGGTGGACCTCCTCGTCGTGAGCCTCCACGACGGCCACGAATATCAAAAGTCTCCCATGGAAGAACAGTTGGCCTTCTATCCCCGCCTGCGCCAGGCAGGGGCCCGGGTGGTTTGGGTCCACCATCCGCACGTCCTCAACCCGTACCAGCGGGTTGGACACGGAATCATCCTCTATTCCATGGGCAATTTCATCTCGGGACAGCGCCACATGCTTGGCCCCCGCGACTTCACCGAATACCGGGCCGAACGCGGGGATGGGGCCCTGGTACGCGTGCGCTTCGACCGAGCTGCCGACGGCCTGTGGCGTATGCGGGAACCCGAGGTCCAGTTCATCACGCATTACAAGGAAGAGGGTAAGGGCTGGGTGGTCCGCCGGCTTCCGCAACTCCTCGAGAGCCTGTCGCCCAGGGACCCGTGGCTCGCCTACTACCGACATCGGTATGAGGAAATGCAGAGACGCCTTCAGCCCCTGCGCGCACGCTGGATCTGGGAGGACTACCTCGAAAAGCTTCCCCAGCCGCAACGATTTCGCCGATTGTGGTAGAGATGCATCGACCTCAGCTATCCACCTGGGCCAAAACCAGGGCACTCTGGCGAGCTGAAAGTTGGAAACGGAATTTGCCCTCCTCAAAAACGAACGTGAACCGTTCGCTCCAGGGCTCCCAGATTTTTGGCTCGGTAAGAGCATAGGGCCCCAGATCCAGCTCCAGCTCTCGTTCGGCCTGGTGACGGTTAAAGACCATCAGGACAGCCTCTCGGCCGTGCCATCGCAGCAGGGCCATGGTCGCCTCGTCGGTGTGGACGAAGGCCCAGGCCCCGCGCTGCAAGGCGGTGGAGCGGCGGCGCAGGGCGATGAGCTGTTTGAAAAACTCCAGCCGGTCCAGATTCCACGTTTCCCGATTCCAGTTCATCGGGTAGCGGCATTCCTCGTTACTGCGAGGGCCGCCCGCAATGCCGATTTCATCCCCGTAGTAGAGACAGGGAACGCCCGGCAAACAGAACAAAAAGGCAAAAGCGGCTTGATAAAGCGAATCCGCCAGGTTCGGGTTACTGTGGTGCAACCGGTGGATATCGTGGCTTCCCAGGAGGTTGAGCTGCAAAAACTGAAGGGGATTGGGGAGCCGGCATAGATGCTGCTCGATCATCGCCGCCGCTTCCGTGCCGCTGAGCGGGGCCGACCACACCGCCTGATAGTGGTCTTCCTGAATAAAGCGGTCCCGCTCCCCCAGAAAGGCACGAATCGGTCTGAGGCTGGCGAAGTAGTTCATGGCCCCGTCCCACTGATCGCCCTGATGATAGGAGATGTTGTCCGTCCAGTGCTCCCCGATGATGTAGGCCCGGGGGTTCACCTTTTTCACCGCTTTTCGGACCTTGGCAAACACCCTGTTGCCGAGCTGGACCGGGCCGCGGCGTGCGGTGTTGTTGCCGACATCGAAGCGCCAACCGTCGATGCGAAAAGGTTTTTTCAGCCAAAAACGAACCAGCCCCTGTCGGCCGTAGACGGTCTTGCGGACCAGCTTGTTTTTGTAATTCAACTGCGGCAGGAGGGGGTTCCCCATCCACCCGACGATTTTTCCCCCCTCGAAATAAAACATGCCTCGTTCCGGGTTGCGCCGGTCGGCCAGGGCACGGCGGACCCAGACGTGCTCCCGCCCGACGTGGTTGATGCTCACGTCCACGATGGCCCGCATCCGGCTCTGGTGCAGGCTTTTCATCAGGCGAGCCAGGGCACGGTTGCCCCCCAGGTGATGATCGACGTTGAAGTAATCCGTGCAGTCGTAGCGGTGCGTGGTTCGGGCCTCGAAAATGGGATTCAGGTACAGGGCATTCACACCCAATTCCCGAAAATACGGGATGCTCTGCCGAATTCCCTCCAGGTCACCGTTGAAAAAGTCCAGACAGCGGCCCCTCTCGTAATCCAGGGGAGGACGGTCCCAGGACATGGCCACCGTCCTGCCACCCCCAAAGCTGTACTCGTCCGTTTGGACACCGAGGGAAGGATCCCCTTTGCGGAATCGGTCGGGGAAAATCTGGTAAAACACCGATTCCGGTACCCAGTCGGGAAAATCAAAATCTGTGAGCACCACCCAGTCGTGGTCCTCGGTGGGCGCATAACGCGTCACCGAGCGGCGGGTCACGAAGTAATAATTCCCAGCCAGGCTCACGAGGAAGGAGTATTGGATTCGGGGTTCGCTGACTTCCAGGGCGGCTTCCCACCAGGTAAAACGCCCCTGAGCTTTGAGCCGGCTCATGGGTAGGCGGGTGTCCCCACCGTCCCTGATCGTTCGCAGCCAGACAGAGTCGACCGAAAGTTTTGCGGGATGACGTAAGCGCAGACGTATCCTGTCGCCCATACGGGGCAATAACGGGTTGACGTAGTCCGACGACCATTCGGAGGTGAAGAGGGCCCGGAATTCGGGAAGGTTCATGATCCCACTATACACCAACCCGGCGTTTTGGTCTTCCAGGAAATTCCCCTCGCCTGTCGGCCCACTTTCCCGAATCGGCAAATTTCCCTATGATGCCTCGTTATGGTGCCCTTCAACCATAAAATGCCATGTCGTTGACGGATCCTCACTACCTTATTCTTCAAACCGATCAGGTCAGCCTGGGGCCCGACTTCTTCTGGCCCCGAGCGCTCGTCTCCCCGCCGGACCTTGCCCCCGGCATCCCCCTGGGGATGGAGGAAGGACGCCCCGTGATCGCTCTCTGGGGGCAGGACTGGTGGCCCGGACCCTGGACGCGCCTGAGAGAGGTCTTTCCCCAGCTGCCGCCCCATCGGTGGAAGCTCATCGCCCGGGCCCTACCCCTCCTGAACTGGCGGCGCACCCACCGCTTCTGCGGGGTCTGCGGCCAGCCCATGCAGGACACAGAGGAGCCCCTCTCCCTGTGGTGCCCGAGCTGTGGCCACACCGAGTGGGTGCGCATTACGCCGGCGGTGATCGTGCTCATCACACGAGGCGACGAAGTTTTGCTCGGCCACAACCGCAACCACGCCCCAGGGGTCTTTAGCCTCCTGGCCGGCTACATAGAGCCGGGCGAATCGGCCGAGGAAGCCGTCCATCGGGAGGTCTGGGAGGAGGCCCGGATTCGCCTCCGCCACTTGCGGTTTTTGGAGAGCCAGCCCTGGCCCTTCCCCGACAACCTGATGCTCGCCTTTCGGGCCGAGTGGGCGGAGGGAAGGGCCCAGCCCGACGGCCAGGAGATTCTCGAGCTGGGATGGTTTTCCCGGGACCACCTCCCGACACTTCCGGGAAGGGGCTCCCTGGCACGCCGCCTCCTGGAAACGTGGCAGCGGGGCGAGCTCGGGCCCTCCTAGACCAGATTCACCACCTCGTATCCCTCCTGGAGAAGCTCGGACCGAATCCTGTTCGGGTCCATTCGTTTGATACCCACCCCCATCTTCAGGGTGACGATTTTTCCCACCGTGGCTCGTGTCACCGGATTGGCCACGTCCCGAAACCCCAGACGAACCAGGATGTCGATCAGTCGCGGGTGGGCCCTGGTTAGCTCATCGATGCAAAGGTTTGCATCAAGTGTGATCATTTTTCCCTCCCGAATAAGTCAAGAGCCGCTGTTCTCCCTCCAGGCGGCGCTTTTCGGTCAGGTCCTGGGACACCTCCAGGCAGCCCAGGTACTCGCCCTTTTCGTTTCGAATGGCGAAGTACTCGATGTGAATGAAGCGTCCCCGCAGGTTGATCCAGAACGGGGCCGAGTCTGCCCGGCCGGAGCGAAAATCATTCAGAATCTGATCCACGATGTGGACGCTGTGCGGGGGGTGACACAAACGGACGTCCCGTCCCAGCACGGTGACACTACGGTCGAAGATGCGCCCCTCGGCCTTGTTGAAGTAACGAACCCTGTTGTCCGCATCGACAAAGGAGATGTCCACGGGCAGGCGGTCGAGGATGCCGGTGAGCTGCTCGAGGGTCAGGTTTCCGGTGGGAAGACGCACCATATTGTCCTGAATCTGGGGGCTTTCTTCAGGGCCGGGGTGTTGCGGGGATGCAGAAACCGTGGGTGTGATCCAGGCATACCCGATCTCGGAAGATTCGGCGCCCACGAGCTTCCAGTCCTCCGCCGTCAGGGTCTTTTCGCACAGGGGGAAAAAGATCTGCTCCTCCTTCTGGACCATATCCTGGAGGGCGGCGACGGCCCTGGCAAAGATGGGATCGCCCCAATCCCGTCGAGCGACTGCCTCGAGGGCCGTTTTGAGATGGGTACGGATCTCGTCGTGCTTCCCCCACATGACCCGGGACGGCCCGTCGATCCCAGCCTTTTCGAGGAAGGGGAAGAGGAGGTTTTCCTTACGCCGATAATGCCTGTCCACTTCGGCCAAACCGATCCAGAGGTTTTGGGCCTGCTCGGGTTGGGGAACCTTTTCGTGTGTCATCGACTCCCACACCCGCAGCATCTGCAGGAGAACCTGGTTTTCCTGCCGAAACAGCTGAAGCGGGTGTTGGGCCGAGGTAAGTTGAGACGACGGGGCATCCACCACCCCATCGAGGACCTGGGTGTGGATGTCACAGAACGCAATGAGCTCGGAGACCGGCAGCCCCTGGGCGAGGAGGGACTGCTCCACCTCCACAACTTCGTCGTAGGGGATTTGAACGAGTTCGGATCGGATCCGAGCCTGCGTTTGAGCGATGTCAGCCCCGCGGTGGAGCTCCCACAACAGCTGGGCTAGACGATTTTGGCGTTCGTTCATGGTTCACCTCCATTTGTATTATGGTATTGTAGTACTCTTATGTCAATATAGAAATGTGAAATTCTTTTATAGTGCCTCGGCAACTGTCCCTGGCTTGGGCGACCCCAGGCGGGATTTTCCGCGGTTTTTCCCTGTTTTACCCCCTTTTCCTGCATTTCCTGTGTAAAAACCCGCACAAAACGCGCACTTTTCCGCCTTATCTAGCGGAGGTACCGCGTCATGTCGTTTGTTCCCCTGTTCTGTCCCAACCCAGAGTGCGCCCACCACCAGCGCCGTTTCC
>CALGPJ010000016.1 GCA_937960645.1 uncultured Spirochaetia bacterium
CAAGTCGGAGTACGTGCGGGAGACCACGCGGTGGGCCCAGCGGCCGGATCGGATGATGGAAAGGGTGGCGGTGTACGTGGCGTGGCACAACCTGAACAAGCCCGTTCGGGTGCGGGACAAGAAGTTGAAGCGGGTCACGCATGCCCAGCTGGCGGGGCTAAGTAAGAGCTGGGTAGAACAGGAGTGGATGCGGCTGGGCAAGGAGCGGGTGTTCCCGAAGCGGGAGCCCTTGAGGGAGTTTCACCGGCGGGTGTGGAACCGCGAGGATGTGCTGTTACGCAAAGATGGCAGCGATGTGTTTGGCCCCGCCGAGCCGCTGTGGCGGATGCGGGCTTAAAAAAAAGAGGGGAGGGCCAACCGCGATGGGGCACAGGCTTAGTGGGTGCAATTGCCGCGGCACTACATTAGGGATAGAATCCAATCTCCCTGACATCCAGGCGCGCCTGAAAGGCCTGGTAAATAGCCACCACCGCCACCGAACGCAGGTGATGCGTCTCCACCCGAGCCGGGCGCCCATTTTCATCCTGAAAACCTTCAAACGGCAACAAAACCACACTCCAATCCGGGGAAACCGTCAGTTTTGCGGATAAATAGTTCCAGGGAAACCAGTTTTGGGGGGTCCTCAGATGGATGGCGTAGGAACCGGGTTGACCGCGCACCACCAGGCGTAAACCTTTGTACGCCCTAGCATCGAAAAGGCGCCCATTGCGCTCCAGATTGAGCCGCATCTGGATAAAACCGCCGTTGTTTTCCAAACTGACACGTCCTTCCATTCTCAGGTAGCGGATGCCATCCTCTTCTTGAATGCTGTTTCGTAGGGTGCTGCGGCCACCCATCACCCGATCGGTAAACCCTTCCCAGGCGGTGCCGAAGACCGATCGGTTCGGGTTTCGAAAGTCATCCAGGAGGTATCCTTCTTGGGCCGGAAGGGCCGAGGCGGCCATAAGAACCAGAGACATTGTGCGAAAGTCCATGAAAAAAATTACCGCTTTTTGCGCTTTGAGGAAAACTCATCCTCCTCTGGCTGTTGATCAGAAAGCTGACGCTCTTGAGCCTCTGAATCATCATTATCCAAAAGTTGTTTGAACATGGCAAAGGCCTGAACGATCTCCCTGAGATCTGAGCTTCTTTCTCTCTCATTCGTTTCTAGATTTTTAACCTCGATACTCAAAAGGATCGTCATCTTCAAATTGCGATTGTAGAGGAGTTCAAAGATCATTTCAAAGACTTTTGTATTACCTCTTAGAACTTCGACCGGAAGAAAGAATGTGTTGCCACGCAGTTCCCCCGTTCTGTATCGCGCGGTGGAAAAGGTCCCATCCAGGTTTTCAAACCTTTTGAAAGGCCGAGAAAAAAACACTTCCCGAACCTTGATGGGACTTTGATAGAGGGGGGTGTTCAAACGAAAATCCGAGTCGAGCATGATGCTGGGCATGCCGGCCTGGGCAAACAGCATGATTGGCATAAAAAGATATAAAATCTTCATTTTATTTTCACCTCTAAATTTTCTTATAACATTGTTTTTCTTTTAGTCAACGCTGGCATGTTTTCTTTCGGAAGCGACAGCCTCCATCGCTCGAAAGACTCCCTCGGCCCACAGTTGGTACTGTGCCCCACTGGGGTGAAGGCCGTCCGGGGCAGTCAGCGCCGATTCGATGGCGGCCCGAAGGCTGATGGGGGTAATGTCGACGAGGACAGCCCCCAGGCGTCGGGTAGTCTCCGCAATGATACGGTTAAAAGCGGCCAGGTTGTCGGTTCGCCCGGGAAGACGCCGACCGAAAGGAGTCACCCCGTAATCGGGGATGGTGAGGACCAGCACCCCCTGGGGGCCGCTGCGGGACACGCGAATCGCCTCGAGAAGGAGTTTTTCGAACTCCTGTTGAAACTCCTGGGGGTCCCGGCCTCGGTACTGATTGTTCACGCCGATCAGAAGCGACACCCGGGCAGCGAGTCGGGAAGGGTAGTCCCGAGCCTCCAGGGCCCTCAAAAGATCTCCGGTAGTCCACCCCGTGCGGGCGGTGTACTCGATGCGCCACGTGACATCCCTTTCCAGGCGGGCCAGCTGGGCCGGCCAGCGCTCTTCGGGGGCCACGGAATCGCCAATGGTGTAGCTGTCTCCCCACGCCAGCCAGAGCGACGGGCCAGTTTCGGCTGTCGAGGCACAAGAAAGGAGCGCCAGGGACCAGGCAACTTTTGACAAAAATCTTCTCGAGCATTTCGCGGTATGCATACCACAAGTTAAACGTGTCGGTGCCCGACGGAAAGGGCCCCTTCATTGACACACGGGCGCTTCCTCGGCATGATGGCAACAATTGGAGCGATGCCGGAGTGGTCGAACGGGCCTGACTCGAAATCAGGTGTGCGGGTAACCGTACCGAGGGTTCGAATCCCTCTTGCTCCGTAAAGGCTCAACCTTGCCCAGGAACATGATCACCATCAGCGGACTCAACAGTGTCCTCGCATTGACAAAGGTCCACCCCGAAAAGGTCGAGCGCCTGTTTTTCGACAACGAAACGGCGGGCCTTTTCAAGGAGGCTTGCCAGTATCTTGCCGCCCGCCGAAAGGTCTATCGGATGGTGGAGCAAGATGAGCTGGAACGCCTGGCCAAAACCGCCCACCATGGTGGGGCCGCCGCCGTCATTCCGGAACCGGTGATGGCCAGCCCGCCCCCAACCGCCCTGGCCGCTTGGTCCACTTCCGAAAAGTTGATTCTGGCCCTGGATGGTTTAGCCAACAGTCACAACCTGGGTGCCATTGTCCGTTCGGCGGCCTACTTCGGTGTTCGCCACATCATCGTTCAAAAGCCTGCCCCGGGCCAGGATAGCCTGCTTACCCCGGCTTTGTGGCGGGTGGCCGAAGGCGGCATGGAATTCGTACACCTCTGGTTCGTAGGCAACCTTGGGGACTGGCTCGGCAAGATCCAAAAAAGCCCGGAAGGGGCTCTGCTTTGGCCCGTGGCAGCCGACCAAAATGCCCACATCCCCCTCCAAAAGCTCAAACGCGAGATTCCCAAAGGCAAGGTTCCACTCGTGATTTTGGGCAACGAGGAAAAGGGACTGAGTGCTGCCGTCCACCGCCTGGTCGCGGCGCACGTTGTCATCCCGGGCCAGCGGTCCGTCGAGTCCTTAAACGTGGCCCATGCGGCCAGCGTCCTGATGTGGGGCCTGTTGTTTCAGCAATAAATCTCAGAAAAATGTTTTGCTGTCTGGACTCAGGGGCAGGGTGGGGAAAATGAGCGGATCCTCCGTGCCACCCAGAAGGACTTGCATGTTCAATCCGGCCAGCCCAATCTCCGGGGTTCGCTCCAGCTCCTCGGGGTTGGGACCGAAGCGCCGCGCCAGGGCATCCTCGACCGACTTAGCCTCTGTCACCAGGGCCAACACACTGCCAAAGGACGGGTGGTTTCGGTCCCGGCCGGTTATTGCAAAGAACTGGGCCACCGCCAGGTTATTCATCACCCGGAAGTAATTTTCCGCAAGCTCCCGATCCCGCTCGCGTTCCTGGGGTTGCCAGTCGGTGATCCGTCCGACCACCCCGCGAATTTCATTATAGAGCTCGGTATAGAGTTCCACGGCTGTGGAATAATTCCCCAGACGGAACAAGGTGGCCGCCAGGGCATAGCGAACATTGGAATTCTTCCGAAACTCGCGGGACCGCTCCAGGAGGAAAAGCTGGCTCAAGGCCTCCAAGAACCGCCCGCGCTGATAGAGGGTGATGGCCCGTCGATAACGCTGGGCGGGTGTCAGCGCTCCCAGGCTCATGGCTTTGTCGTAAAACGAAAGAGCCAGTCCCCATTCACCAGCATGCAGGAAGTACAAGTCCCCGAGATAGCCATACAGACGCGCCTGCTCCTGCTCACCCTGCCAGATACCGAGGGCCTGTGCCGATTCGTACAGGGCCCGGGCCTCCTGGAAGGTGGACTCGGCCAGGCTGGTGCGGCCTTGCTGGCGCTGCAGTTCCCCAATACGGACCAGGTTTTCGATTCGCAAGGCCAGCCGCTCCGGGCGGCGCTGCTCGCGCGTATCGAGTTGCCTGAAAAAGAAATCGGCGGCGGCGAGGGCCTTTTGCTCCTCGGCGAACTGGCCGCTGATCCGGAAGTACCGGGCCAGCTGAAAGTGAATCTCGGGAACAGCGGCATCCTGGCCGTTTTGGGCATCCAAAAGCCAATCCCGAAACAGTTGCAAATCCTGCTGGCTGATTTCCGGTGTGGGCTGGATTCGTGTTACCAGATTGCCCCGCCCCTTGATGGATGGCTCTTGAAGAAACCACATGGGAAATCCTTCCTCGATGTACAGCCATCCGGTTCGATCCCGAGCGAACTCCTTGTTGCCGGTCAGACTGCGGCCATCCAGGCTGATGGTCACCACCACCTCTTGCCCCGGTGGAATGCCGACCTTCGTCAGGTCCATGGTATACCAACCGCCGCCGCCGGGAATGATCTCCATACGGGCGGGGTTCTCTCTCGAGCCAAAAGGTTCTATCCGTTTTCCCGAAGGTGTCTGATAGTACACGTATAATTGAGGCCGAAAATCGACGTCGCTCAGCGCTCGTTGGTAGTTGAAGGGGTAATAAAAGTAAATCCGGAAATCCTCCCGACCGGTGGCCTCTCGTTGGGGGATGTCCTCTTCCAAAAGCTGGGCCGCCCGCCCCCTGCCGGCTGCAGCGGTGTTGCGGATGCGCGCCTCCAGATCCTGGGGCAGCGCAAGTTGGGCTATTCTGCGAATTTCCTGGTCGAAGTGCCACCCTGCCCATTTAGCAAGGACAAGGCCGCTGGGACGCAGGTTGGGTTTGTCCTTGATGCTCGAACGAAGCCTGTCCATCTCGCGATACACAACCGGTGTGTTGTCCGGGGTCAAGTCCTCTTCCATAAAGTATTGCACCCAGCGGTAGGTGATGGCGGCATCCTGACCATGGGTCCGTGTGTAATCGGTATACTGCCGATTGGCCTCCCGTCGCAGGGCGGCCCGATCCCGTTGATTGAAACGGATCAGTCCGCTGCGGCGATTGTCCTGAAGAGACTGGGCCCAGTCGCGATAGAGGTCGCCCAGTAACAACATCACATCAGGGTCGTCGGCGCGGGCATCCTTGACCCGAAACAAAAGGTTTTCCGCAATCAGGTAGTGCTTGTCCGAACTCTTACCATCGAACCCCTTTTCCCATTCGGCCCGCGCCCAATCCAGAAAGCCTCGGCGATGGGGCCGCAGGAAGGTGATGGGTCGGCTACCCTGAACAGCCGGAGAGACGAGCCTCAGCCCCAGCAGGTCGAAGCCCCCGTAGCCCATCTTTTCCAAATCGTTCAACACCGTCGACGGCTGTTGCGGTCTCAATTGCAGTCCGGTTTGATCCAATGCGTAGGCGGGACGGAGCAACTGCAGGTACTTGATTCTGGCATCCAGGATGTTTTCCTGACGCAGGTACTCTGCCGCATAAATCAAATACCAGTTCGGATCGTCGTTCATGCCCAGAGCTTCGACAAAGTAACGCTCGGATTCCTGTGATCGACCCTGGCGCAACTCCTCAAAGCCCTGCTGATAGAGGGAGTGGGCGCGCAGTGGCCGATACACCAGGTAACCTGCAGCCAGGAGAACAACCGCCAGGCCCGCCGAAGCCAAAGCGAATCGAAGCAGGATGGGGAACATCACCTGCTGAGCCTGGTAGATCAGCGAGCGCTGACGCTGTCGGAAAAGCTCCCCCGTTCCCTTCTCGTATCCCGGCGGAATCTCGATTTTCTTGTCAATGATCTGTCCCACCAACCTGGCCATGGCCCGCGGTGGAATACCGGCAACGAGTTCTCGGACCAGACGGTTGGACTGGGCAATCGGGACATCCTTCTCCCCGCTCAGTACCTCTTCGATGGCAATTTTGAGGTTGAGCGGGTAGAGGTTGAGGTTCTCTTGAAGTCTTTCGAACTCGGCCTCGGTGATGGTGATGGGTTTTTCGATGGTATCGGGAACCTGGAAGACAGCGTTGGGGTTGAGAACCGCCTCGTTGTCGACGAATTCCTCGTCACCGCCATAGTAACCAAAATCGTCCAGACTGAACTCATCTGCTTCTTTGGAAACATCGAAGGCCTCGACGTCGGACTCGGTGGTCTCGGCCAGGCCGCGCATGTCTTCGCTCAGGTCCCCCTTGAGCAGGAAGTCGCCGAGAAGGGGATCGCTGGAGCTATCCCAGATTTCGCTGCCAGAATGGTCGATTTCGCCCGCCAACCCTTCGGCCGAGGAGAGCGCGTCCAGGGAGATTCCCCCGAAGGGATCGGTACCCCCCTCGCTGAACTCCTCGACAGCTTCAGCCTCCAAAACAGACTCGGCCTCTTGGACCTCACCGTCGCCGGAAGATGAAGGTTGGGCAATGTCCTGGGTGAGACTTTTTAAAAAATCATCTTCGGGTCCCGGCTCCGATGGGCTCGGAATCTCGTCGAAACTGATTTCCTGGGGTTCCCGGGAATCCTGGGGTTCCTGGGAAAAGGATTCGGCGCCCGCAAAATCCGCACCCAGGTCTGGGATGCCAGGTTCTTCCAATCCAGCGGGGGACTCCAGGTTCAAGTCGCTCAGATCTGCCGGAAAATCTTCCCCCAAACCGCTGAGATCACTCTCCAACGGCGGAACGTCCGTCGTGGCGTTGGGCTGCGATGCCAAGGGTTCGTCCGGAAGAGAAGAATCGGAGTGGGCCATCTGGGCCAGGAAGTCGTTGGTATCGAAGGGAACTTCGCCGGCTCCCCCCATCCCGGAAATTAAATCGTCGAGGCTCATCTCCTCGGGGTTGGCAGGAGCCTGCGGGGCGGGGCCGCCCAGGATGTCGGCCAGGAGGTCCGGTTGCCCGCCCTGGGTGGCGGTATCCTCGGCAGCCAGGGGCATCCCCCCCAAGAGTTCGCTGAGTCCCTCATCGACGATGGACTTGGGAGGCTGGATGTCCAGTGGTGGCAGACCCTGAGCCTTTCGCTCATCGGGTTCACCGCCAAGGGCATAGATCAGCGATTTGAAGCGGTCGATTTCCTTGATGGAGGGCATAGTCCTACCCTTATTTTATCGGATGAGAATGCCTTTGGTCTCAGTCCCTTTTTCCGATAATAAAACCAATGACAGTCTGGCGAAAGTTACCGATTTTGTGGTTGACCCTGGTGTTTCAACCGGTTTTATGGGCTCAGGATGCGTTCGTGATGACCCAGGACATGCACATCAAGATCACCGAGGCCCGCACCGCCACGGCCCCCGAACAGTGGGGCCGGTACCTCTTTCTTACCTGGCAGGCGCCCCTGGGGACCGCCCGGCCGCGGATGGTGGCCGCCGTGTTTCGCCACGATCCCGCCAACAAGAGGCACATCTTCTCGGTAAACCGGTTCGGAGTGTTTTATCTTTTTTACGCCATGCCCCCCGAGCTGGCGGCGACCGGCGTGATTCAATTTCGCATCAACGTGGACGGGGTCTGGCTCACCGATCCCAACGTGTCCGCCACGGTGCGCGACGAGCAAAACATCGCCTTCTCGAGCTTTTCGATTCCCCAGCCCCGGCTCCTGGCGCCCACCCGAAGCCCCAACATCGACGCCGATGGCAACGTGATTTTCAGCTACCGGTCCCAGCCCGGGCGTTCGATTTTTTTCGTGAGCAACATCAACAACTGGGATCCCTTCATGCATCCCATGATCGAAGATCCCGACGAACCTGGACTGTACCGCCTGAAAATTCCCCTCCGGATGTACCAGAACCGCATCGATCCGATCTTTTACTACTTTCAGGACGGGGTGATTCGCGTGCTGGACCCGCTTAATCCCGAACTCGGCGAAGACGGCAACGGCCAGCAGATCAACGTCTTTCATTACTCTCCGCCACCCCTGCGGCGATTTCGCCAGCGCGGCTCATGACGCCCTACGCCCGCGCCCTCGAGCGGGCCAGGGAGCAGACCGGCTTCATCGATTTGGCCAACGGACAGATGCACCCCTACGGGTATCGTCACCCTCCCGAGGTGTTTTCGGGTCTTTGGGAAATCTATCTGCGGGATCGCTCCTATGCGCCCCAGGCCTTGGGGCCACGCTCCACCCGCGACGCCCTGGCGGCCTGGTATCGACGACGCGGGCTGCCGGCCCAGGCTGAGCAGTTCTTTTTGACGAGCGGCACCAGCGAAGCCTACCGTCTGCTGTTTACCCTGCTTTGCCCCATCGACCGGACCCTCGCCCTTCCCTTGCCGGGCTACCCGCTTTTCGAGGAGCTGGCCGCCCTGTCCGAGCGGCCGGTGGAGTACTATGCCCTGGATCACGGCTGGACCCTGACGCCGAAGGGGTTGGAGCAGCTGTCCCGAGATGCCGCGGTTCTGGTGTTGATCGAACCCAACAATCCCACCGGCCGCATCCTCAGGCCGGAGGAGGTGGGCACCCTGCGCGCCTTCCTTCGCGAACGGGGACTGGTGCTGATCATCGACGAGGTGTTCGAGTCCTTTCATTACGGCCATGGCGGCCCCAGCCCACGCGCCTTGGACTTTCCCGACATCCTCGTGATCACCCTCAACGGCCTCTCCAAGCGTTGGGCCTGCCCGGACTTTAAGGTGGCCTGGGGGTTGGTCAGCGGCCCCGAGCGAGCGCGGGACTCCCTCCTCGAGAGACTCGATACGGCCCTGGATGCCCTTCTGCCCGTCAGCCCCTTCTCCTGCCGACTTGCCGAGCACCTTTTGCAACACCCCGATGACCTTTCCCGGAGGATTGCTGCCGATCTTACAACGAATCGAGATTGCTTGTTGCAATTCCGAAAACTCAACCCCGGACTGCTGAACGGCCCCCTACCCGAGGGCGGCATCCATTGGATGCCGCAGACCCCCGTGGCCGACGACGAACAACTCGCCATCGCGCTTCTGGAAAAGTGGCAACTCCACGTGATGCCGGGCTATCTCTTCGGCTTGGAGGACAGGGGCTACATCGTGATGAGCCTGCTGCTTCCCCCGCCCCTTTTTGCCGAAGGGTTGGAGCGCCTGGGCCGGGGGCTTCGGGAGCTGGCCGATTCTCCGGTATGATCATCGGATCTGGAAAAAACCGTGAGCGAACTCAGCCGCGGCAGGATCCCACCACAGGAAGGCACCTCCATTGGGGATGAGCTGGCGTAGCCTCAGAACGGTGTGCGCCAGCTCGCCCAGCCCCCATTCCCCTGCCGCCCGGGTCAACACTTCCGGGCCACCCGGCAGGTCCCTCACCTTGGGAAAGTAATCCGCAAGCCGGTAATTTCTGAGACCCAATCCGGTGGCCAGGGCCCCGGCAGCTTCCTCGAGT
>CALGPJ010000017.1 GCA_937960645.1 uncultured Spirochaetia bacterium
AGGTGCGCAAAAGCCTCTCGCAGCTGGCCGGGAGGGAAGTCACGACCGTTGTTCCCGCGGTTGAGTGATCCTCGTTTCGTTCGGAATGACAACGCCCCCATGTCATTCCGAACCCGCTCCGCACCTGTCATTCCGAACCCGCGAAGCACTCATGTCATTCCGAACCCGCGAAGCGGGTGAGGAATCCTTATAACCCACAGCCGCGGGTGAGGAATCTTCTCACTTCGTTCGGAATGACAACGCCACTCTAACATGATGGATGTTGCCGTTCCCTGATGAATATGTTACAAAACCGTCAGCGGGGAGTGCGACATGACGGCGGACCGACAGACGAGGCTTGGAATTTTGGCCTGCCCCGGCGGCAGGATTTTCGCAAAGGAAATCATCCACCACCTCCAGGGGATCTATCAGCGCCGTGCCGAAAAGCGCATCGAAAACCTTTGCAAGGCCTATGGTCTGTCCCGGGACGAGGTGATTCAAAAAATCAACTTCGACGAGGATCTCCGCTCCAACGAGATCTCCGAACCCCGGGACATCCATTCCCTCCGCAAGCCCGAATTCGAGATACCTGTGCACTTTACCCGTTTTGCCAACGGGGAATACAAGGCCGAGATCCTTTCCACGGTCCGCGGGGTCGATTTGTACATCGTCCAGGACGTGGCCAACCAGTACCCTATCTATTTCGAGGACCTGGGCCAGGAAATCACCTTTTCGGTGAACGACCACATTTTCTGCCTCATGACCTGTGTGGATGCCGCCCTGCAAGCGGGCGTGGAGAGTGTGACCCTGGTTTTGCCCAGTTACCCCTACGCCCGGCAGCACAAGAAAAAGGGGCGCGAGGGGTTGACGGCCAGCCGGATCGGCCGCATGTTCGAGTCTATGGGCGTGACCCGTATCATCACCCTGGACATCCACTCCCGGGAAATCGAAAACGCGTTTAACCGTATGATTTTGGAGAACCTCCACGCCAGCTACCAGATCCTGCTGAAGCTCAGCGAGTTCGTCGATTTGAAGGATCCCGACATCGTGGTGGTCAGTCCCGATACCGGCGCCGTGGACCGAAACAAATTCTATGCCTCCAGCCTCCAGCGCCCCCTGGCCTTGCTTTACAAGGAAAGGGACTATTCCAAGCTCAGCACCTCCGCCAGCGAGAGCAACATCACCAGCACCAAGCTCCTGGGCGATGTCCGCGGCAAAATCGTTTTCACCGCCGATGACATGCTCGGTACAGGCGGCACCCTCATCAAGGCGATGCAGCTCATGAAGGAGATGGGCGCCCGCAGGATCTTCGCTTCGGTAAGCCTGCCCCTGTTCAACGGAGACGCCATTCACGATTTTGACCAGGCTTACGAAAAAGGCTTGTTCGACAAAATCATCGGGACCAATGCCGTCTATCATAACGGCCGGCTGCTCGAACGGCCCTGGTTTTGTCAGGCCAACGTGTCCAACTTTTTTGCCCGGGCCATCAGCCGGCTGCACCATAACCGAAGCCTCAGCTCCCTGCTCGACAATTCGGCCATCATCCAGCGCATGTTCCAGAGCTAATCATGCCCTACACCGTGCGCCCGCCTGCCAAAGACCTCATTCTGGCCATCGACATCGGCACCACCTCGATGAAGGGCGGCCTCCTCAGCCCCGAGGGCGTTCTGCTTGCCGAACACCGGGTGGTCTATCGCGACAAGGGCAGTTGGGATTACCACACCTGGGATGCCCGCGTCTGGATCGAGAGCCTGCGCGACATTGTGGCCACTCTGGGTGGCTACGAGCGTACCCAGGCCGTCTGCGTTTCCGGGCAGGGGCCCACGGTCGTTCCGGTCGATGTGCTGGGCCAGCCCTTGTTTTATGCCATGCTTTGGATCGACCGCCGCCAACTCGCAAAACCGGATACTAAAAGTTTTTTTCTCCCGAAGATTGCCTGGTTCAGGGAACAACACCCGGATCTCTACGATAAAACGCGATGGTTCCTCTCCTGCCCCGAATACATCAACTTTTTCCTGACGGGAAGAGCCGCCACGGTGTCTCCCAACACGCAGTTTCACCCTTATTTCTGGAGCGAGAAGGAATTGGCCGAATATGCCGTCGACAAGGATCGGTTTCCCGAATTTGTCGAGACAGGCCAGATCCTGGGCGAGGTCAGCGAGACGGCTTCCCGGTTAACCGGAATCCCGGCGGGCATCCCCGTGGTGGCTGGCGGGAGCGATTTTTTGATGGCCTTGCTGGGATCGGCCACGGTCCAGGTGGGCCGAGTTTGCGACCGGGCGGGGACCAGCGAGGGGGTGAATCTTTGTGCGGAAAAACCGTTTCAAAATCCCTGGCTTCGAACCCTGCCGCACATCATCCCCGGTCTGTACAATGTGAGCGGAATCCTGTCCAGCACCGGCAGGCTGTTCGAGTGGCTGCGGCAGATCACCGGTCAGCTGGATCGATCCTACCGGGACATCCTCCAGGATATCGCCAACCTGCCCCCCGAGCGGTCGCGCCCCCTTTTCTTTCCTGGTGTACGGGGCCAGGAGGACTTTCAGTTTGCCGAGGGTGCCTTCCTCGACCTCCACCCCGAGCACGACCGCCGCGACCTGGGGCGGGCCGTTGTGGAGAGCATCGGCTTTGGTATCCGCCGGATTTTGGATATTTTTGAAGAAGGTGGGTATCCGGTAGACGAAATCCGAGTCACCGGCGGGCAGGCCCGCAACGTCATTTGGAACCAGATGAAGGCCGACATCACCGGCAGGACCGTTCTGGTGCCCGAAATCGAGGATGCCGAGCTGTTGGGGTGTGCCATATGTGCGCTCACCGCCCTGGGTCAATACCCGGGGTTCTACGAGGCGAGCATGGCCCTAAACCGCACTCGCGCCCGATACACCCCCCGCGACGAGCATTTTCAACGGTATCAGGTCGTGTTTAAGGAGTATTGCGAAAAATGGGACAGGAGCACAGCTCAGGGGACAAGAGGCTAGATAACCGGCACGTGTTTCGGGTCGAGGACCTTAGCTGTGCCGCCTGTGTCCGAGCGGTAGAAAGCGAGCTGCGCCGGATCCCCGGGGTTCGTTTTGCCTCGGTCAACCTGGCCACGGGCAAGGCCTTCGTCCTGACGGGCAGCGAGGTTTCGGCGGGAGCTCTCTTCGAGGGTGTCCGAAAAGCGGGCTACACCCCCAAAGCCGCCAACCGGGAGGACGACAACGAAAATCGCCACTTTGCCAGGGCGCGATGGCATTTTTATGGCAGTTTGCTTCTGGGGGTACCCGTCGCCGTCCTGATGGCGATCCACGGGCTGGGGCTGGCTCACGGTTCTGCCATCCAGCTGGCCGAGGAGGCGCTCTCGACCCTCCTGATTCTGGGCCTGGGTTGGCAAACCCTCCGCAGTGCTTTTATCGCCCTGACTCACCGTCATGCCAACATGGACGTGCTGATTTCTCTCGCTACCCTTGCGGCTCTGAGCACGGTCCCTCTGTCGCGATTCATCCCAGGGCTTGCGTCCTTCGGCGGGTTGGGGGCCATGATTCTGGCCTTTCATCTTTCCGGCAGATACCTCGAGGCCCGATTGAAGTGGCGGGCGGGCCGCAGCCTCCGCGAGCTCCTGGGGGGGCAGAAGAGTCACTGTCAGCTGATTCTCGAAGATGGCACCACCGAAACTTTCCCTGTTGACGAACTGCAACCGGGGATGCGAGTCCTGCTGCGTTATGGGGAACAGGTGGGCGCCGACGGCCTGATGGAGCAAGGGGAGGTTCTTCTGGATGAGGGGATGGTGAGCGGCGAAGCCATTCCGGTTCCGCGACGGGCGGGCGAGGCCGTCGTCGGGGGGACACTGGTCGTTCAGGGGACGGGGGTGATGCGGGTGACCGCGGCCGCCTCAGATAGCTTCCTGGCAAAGATGCTGGGACTGGTGGAGGAAGCTCAGTCCCTGAAGATTCCCCTGCAGGCTTTTGCCGATCGGGTCACGCACTACTTCGTGCCGGTTGTCTTCTTTCTGGCCGTGGCCGCCGGGGCGATTTGGGCCGCCGTGGAAGGTCCCAACCGGGGAGTGTCGATCGCCCTCGCCGCCCTGGTGGTGGCATGTCCCTGTGCCCTGGGGTTGGCGACACCCATGGCCCTGATGGCGGCGACCGCCCACGCCTCCAGACGGGGCATTCTGTTCAAGACCGGCGAGGCCCTCCAACGCCCGCGGGAATTGCGCGTGGTGATCTTCGACAAGACCGGCACCCTGACCCTGGGCCGACCGCGGGTGGTGGCGCACGATCTGGCGCCGGAATGGTGGGCGGTGATCGCCGCCCTCGAAGAGCGCAGTCTTCACCCCCTGGCCAGGGCCGTGGAGGAGGCGGCGAAAGCCTTTTCTGCCGAAGGCGCCACCGAACTGGAACAGATCGAAGAGGTACCCGGAAAGGGGATGCAGGCTGTTTACCGGGGGAAGACTCTCTTTCTGGGCCAGCCTCTGGACGCCGCCAGATACGGAGGTTGGCTGGGGCAGGGCCGAACGGTGATCGAGTTGCGCTACGCCAACGAGGTGGCAGGGGCCCTGGCCCTGGAGGATCCTCTGAAACCGGACGCCGCGGAGACCGTGGCCGAGTTGAAACAGCGAGGGCTGCGTTTGATCCTGGCCACCGGTGACCACGAGCTGCCGGCCCGACACGTCGCTGAAAAGGTAGGCATCGCCGAGGTCCACGCACGCTGCCGACCCGAGGAAAAGTTTCAGCTGGTTCAGCGGCTGACCTCGGGCGGCTCGACGGTCGCGGTGGTGGGCGATGGAATTAACGATGCGGCCGCGTTGAAGGCTGCCGATGTGGGAATCGCCATGGGGTCGGCCGCGGCCCTGAGCGCCGAAAGCGCCGATGCTGTGCTGGTTCATAACCAGCTGCACCGGCTGGTGGACCTGATTGACATCAGTGGGGAGACCTACAGGCAGATCCGGTTCAATCTGTTTTGGGCCTTTTTCTACAACATCCTGGCCCTGCCCTTTGCGTTGTTGGGCCTCGTCCATCCCCTGGCGGCGGAACTGGCGATGCTGGGATCCAGCATCACCGTTGTGCTGGGGTCGTGGCTTTTGGCCGCGCGGTTGAATCGGCAACATCAAAACAGGAGGTCGTCATGACGGAGATGAAGTTTTCCGTTCCCGACATGAACTGCGGGCATTGCGAAAAACGCATCCGCGGGGTTCTGACGGGAAGGTTGGGGTGTCAGGATGTGGTGATCGATCTGGTTCACAAGACTGTCTCTTTGCGAGGCGAAAGGACCTTCGACGAAGTACGGTCGGCTCTCGAGGAGATTGGTTACACCGCCATGGCTTAGGGCCGCTTTCCCGAGGCGCGGAGGAGTCGGTCCCGCAGGGCCTGACCTAATCCCCGGGCAGGGGGGAGCCAGCACCAAAGACCGGAGACACCGGCCGCCTCGGCTTCACGGAAAAGGCTGTAGAGGCGGTGGGCGTAATCCTCGATGTCGGCAATGAGAATGAACCGCCCGGGCCAGGGACCGCGGCAGTCAGGCGGACCGATGATCCACTCCCCGGAAACGGGGGCCGCCTGTTCCGGAGCCTCGTAAATTTTTACGGGAAGGTTGGGCTGATAGTGGCGGTGAAGCAAACCGGGAGAGGCAGCGACGTCCCGGTTGCTGACCAACCGAACGGGGCATCCCAGCACGTGCTCCAATTCCTCACGGGTGACGGCCCCGGGGCGATAGATCACAACGTTTTCGCCTTCGAAACCGACCACGGTGGATTCCAGTCCGACCTGGCAGGGCGGTCCCCGAAGGATGGCGGCCACCCTTCCCGCCATTTCAAAGCAGGCAGCCTCGAACGTCGTCGGACTCGGGCGGCCGCTGCGGTTGGCGCTGGGGGCGGCCACGGGCACCCCGGCAAGCTCCAGCAGTTTCTGGCAAAGCTCATGACGGGGCCAACGCAGCCCGACAGTGGCAAGTCCAGCCGTTACCGAGGGGGCGATTTCGGCACTGCGAGGCAGAACGAGGGTCAGGGGGCCGGGCCAGAAACGGTCCATAAGCATTCGTGCTGGGGTAGGCACCTCGGCAGCCGCCCGCAGGGCCATCTCGATGCCAGAGACGTGGACAATCAACGGATTGTCCGAGGGCCGGCCCTTAGCCTGAAAGATTTTCCGAACCGCTTGCTCGTCGAAGGCGTTGGCCCCGACTCCATAGACGGTCTCGGTGGGGAAGACCACCGTCGCGCCCCGCTGCAGAAGTTCGGCCGCCTGTTGTATACTGTAGGAGTCGAGAAATTGTGTGTTCATGGTCCCGGTCAAAAATCATAGTTTTTTGACAAAAAACAAACAAGATTTTAAGATAGGTCAGGAGGACCCTCCATGAGCCTGATTGGCATCATCAATTCCGACCCCCAACTTCAATCCAGGATCGAGAAGGCCCTTGCCAAGGATAAAAACCTCTCCTGGCAGTCGGCCACCACCTTCATGGAGGCCCTGGACGTCCTCAACTTCGATTTGCCAGAAATCGTTCTCATCAACGTCTCAGATTCCAACATCAAAATCGACGACCTCATCAAAACCATCGAGGAGGACCGTTGGCTTCACAATTTCGGTATCCTGGGAATCTTTGACCGTCAGGTCACCAAGGAGCAGGAAATCGGCTACCGGATGCGGCGGATCAACCTGCTGTCCCTCATGGAAAAGAGCAACATCAGCCAGGGGCTGCTCAACGTGCTGCAGATCATCGAGCGCAACCGCCAGATCATCTTCCAATGGGAGATGACCCACACCCTCAGCAACCGCATCACCGGCAGCTTCATCATCGACAACGACCCGATGACGGTACCGATCTACGCCGGGTTGGCGTCCACTGCCCTGGTCCAACGCGGTTACCTTAGCGTCGAAAACAAACGAAACCTGCAGATCGCCCTGGCGGAGCTCATTCAAAACGGGATCGAGCACGGCAATTGTGAAATCTCTTACGAGGAAAAGAGCAAATTCCTGATGGAAGGCGGCAGCATCGTCGAGCTGGTACGGAAAAAGTGCGAGGAAGACCCTTCCCTGTTGGCAAAGAAGGTTCACCTGGAATGGGATATCCGGGAAAACGAGACCAAGTTTTATATCCGTGACGAGGGCAAGGGCTTCGATGTGGAGGAGTACCAAAAAAAGATGCAGACTCGGAAGCAGGATTCCCTCCACGGTCGCGGCATCATCCTGGCCAAGAGTTTCGGCGGCAAACTTTCGTACAACAAGACGGGCAATGTCGCGCTATTGACGGTCCAGCACGAGGTTGGCGAGCCCTTGCGGGAACCGGTGGGTTTTCGCGGCGAGGAGGTCCTCATCACGCGAGAGGGCGACGTGGTATTTCGCGAGGGAGAGAAGAGCGACCACATCTATTACATTTCCAGCGGAAGGTTCAAGGTGTTCCGCGAGGACGTCCTGGTGAGCCTTCTGACGCCCGGTGATATTTTCATCGGGGAAATGAGTTTTTTGCTGAACAACAAAAGGAGCGCCACGGTGGTTGCCGAATCCCCGGGAAAGCTCATCAAGATCTCCCGGAAAAGTTTTATCGCCGCCGTCCGGGATTTCCCCCAGTATGGTATCTTTCTGAGCAAGCTCCTGGCGCGCAAGCTCGAACAGAACAATCAGAACAAGGTCAGAAAGGCTGAAGAAGGTTTGGGGACCTAGATCTCGGTTCCAGGAGGAACGACGGCGTTCTTGGGAATCACGACGATTCCGTCCCGAATCGAGTAAAATTCGCCGTCGGCGTATTTTTGGTTGTCTTTGTTGATGAGCCGGACGTTGTCCCCCACACGGGCGTTTTTGTCGATGATGGCGTTTTGAATCAGGCAATTCCTGCCGATGCCCAGGGGAATTCGGCCCTGGCGCTGGGTCTCGCGATCTTCGGTGTCGTCGTAAAAATCCGCTCCCATCAGGATGCTGTCCGTGATTTCCGTTTTTTCCCGGACGATGGCACGAATTCCGATGATGGTCCGGTTTGCCTTGATTCGGTCCAGGATGCAGCCCTCGGCAGCGTAAACGCGGTCGAGCTGGCTGGCGAAGATCTTGGCCGGGGGCAGCTGCCGCGTGTTGGTGTAGATCCGGTGGCGATAGAAATCGAAACGGGGCGAGGCTTCGACGAAGTCCAGGCTGGCGGCATGGAAGCTTTGAATGGTACCCACGTCCTCCCAGTAGTCGTTGAAGGGAAAGAAGGCCACCTTTCGGGTTTTGATGGCCCGGGGAATGATATCCTTGCCGAAGTCTTCTCCGCCGAGGTCCAATTCCTCTTCCAAACACTTCATCGAAAAGAGGTAGATTCCCATACTGGCCAGGTGGGTTTGGTGGGGCAGAAGGTCCTGGAAGTGCCAGCGGGCTTCGTCGTCCATGGCAAAACGATCCAATGTTTCGGTGTCGGCGGGCTTTTCGATAAAATCGACGATTTGCGACCCTTTTACCTTGATGACACCAAAACGGGGTGCCTGTTGCCGGCTGACCGGGAGGGCGGCCAGGGTCAGATCCGCCCGGGTCTCGAGATGGACGCGCAGTAATTCTCGGAAGTCCATGGCATAAATCTGATCCCCGCCGAGTACCAGGGCGTACTGCACATCCGAAAACCGGGTGATGTGCTTCATGTTCCAGCGAACGGCGTCCGCCGTCCCCTGATGCCAACCCAGATGATCAAGGGTCTGCTCGGCGGCCAGAATGTCCACAAAACCCTCGTGGAAGTGGTCGAAGCGGTAGGTGCGGTTGATGTGCTGATTGAGGCTGGCACTGTTGAACTGAGTCAGAATCAGAATGCGGTTGAGGCCGGAGTTGAGGCTGTTGCTGACCGGGATATCGATCATGCGGTACTTGCCGCCGATGGGAACGGCGCTCTTGCTTCGGTCCTTGGTCAGCGGATACAGCCTGCTACCGCGACCGCCGCCGAGAATGAGGCAGATGGTACTTTTCAGCAACCTATCCACACCTTATATTAAACCCAAGAGCTGGTACCGTCCACGCTCCCGAACTCGATAGTTGACCGAAGATGGGGCATGTTGTACCCTTTGTTAGATTTCTGTTAGAAAGGAGAGTTTATGAAGCGTGTCTTCACCGCTGCCGTTTTGGCAGCTCTCATGGCCGCCTGTGCACAACAAGGCGATTCGTCTGCAGTCAAGATCGCGATGGTCACCGATGTCGGCGGCGTCAACGATCAGAGCTTTAACCAGGGAGCCTGGGAAGGTCTTCAGCGGGCCCAGCTGGAATTGGGCATCAAGGCCAGCTACGTCGAGTCCAATCAGGACGCGGATTACGTTCCCAATCTCCAGAGCCTCATGGATGCCAAGAACCAACTGATTTGGGGCATTGGTTTCAAGATGGGGCAGGCCATTTATGAGGCCGCCAAGAACAACCCGGACTACAAGTTCGCCATCATCGACTTCGCGTACGACAACACTCCCGCTAATCTGATAGGGGTGGTGTTCAAGGCGGAAGAAGCGAGCTTTCTGGTTGGCTACATCGCCGGGAAAATGACCAAGACCGGGACCGTTGGCTTCGTGGGCGGCATCAAGGGCAACGTGATCGACGGCTTCGATTACGGTTACCACGCGGGTGTCAACTTCGCTAACCGTCAAGTCAAGATCCTCCGCCAGTACGCGGAGAGCTTCACCGATGCCGCCAAGGGTAAGGTCATCACTCTGGAAATGTACCGCCAGGGTGCCGACATCGTGTATCACGCAGCCGGCGGTGTCGGTGATGGCGTGATCGAGGCCGCCCGGGAAAGCAATCGCTGGGCCATCGGTGTCGACCGTGACCAGAATTACCTGGCTCCCGACAACGTGCTCACCAGTGCCATGAAGCGGGTGGACAATGCGATTTACAACATCGCCAAAGAACTGGTCGAGGGACGCTGGCCGGGTGGTAAAACGATTGTCTATGGTTTGAAAGAAGGCGGCGTGGACATCGCTCCTTCTACCAGCAAGCACGTCCCGGTGAACATCCTCGCCGAGGTCGAGGAGCTCAAGAAAAAGATCATGGCGGGCGAGATCGTGGTTCCGTACAACGAGGCATCCTACAACGACTGGCTCGCGAAATTGAAGTAATCGATCATGGCTGACTCCCCCGCCCTCGAGTTGAAGGGGTTCACCAAGACCTTCGGGTCCCTGGTGGCCAACGATAACATCGATCTGGAGATTCGGGCGGGGGAGGTTCATGCCCTCCTGGGGGAAAACGGCGCCGGAAAGACCACCCTGATGAACTGCGCCTACGGGGTCTACCAGCCGGACCGCGGGACCATCTACCGCCTGGGAAAGCAGGTCACCGTGCGATCCCCCGCGGATGCCCTGGCCCAGGGAATCGGCATGGTCCACCAGCATTTCATGTTGGTGGACCGATTTACGGTGGCGGAAAATCTGGTTCTGGGCCAGGAGCCCCGGCGTCATGGAGTTCTGTTGGACCGCCGCAAGGCCGAGGAGGCGGTGCTCGATTTGGGCGAACGCTACGGCCTTCGCGTCGATCCCAGGGCCGTCATCGAGGACCTGAGCGTCGGTGCCCAGCAAAAGGTGGAAATCCTCAAGGCCCTCTACCGGGGAGCCGAGATTTTGATCCTCGACGAACCCACCGCAGTCCTCACCCCCCAGGAAATTCATGATCTGGGGAAAATCATCCGCCAGCTCTGTGGCGACGGAAAAAGCGTCATTCTGATTACCCACAAACTCAAAGAGATCCTTTCCTTTGCGGATCGGTGTACGGTCATCCGCAAGGGGGTCAAGGTGGCCACCCTCGAGGTGTCCCAAACCGACCAGGACGAGCTTGCCAGCATGATGGTGGGGCGCAAGGTTCAATGGCATCTGGAACGGAGGGAGTTTCAACCAGGGTCAGTGGTCCTCCGCGTCGAGGAGCTGTGGGCCAGGGATTACCGCGGCCTCGAGGCTCTCAAGGGTTTGAGCTTCGAGGTGCGCGCGGGAGAAATATTGGCCGTGGCAGGAGTCGAGGGAAATGGGCAGACAGAGCTATTGGATATCCTCTGCGGCCTGAAAGCGCCCACCGGCGGCCGAATCTCGATCGATGGTCAGCCCATCGAGCGGCCCGACCCGGGTAAGCTGCGCGAGCTAGGGTTCAACGCCATCCCCGAGGACCGTCAACGCAAAGGGCTGGTTCTCGAGTTTCAAGTTGGCGAAAACCTGGTGTTGGACAGTGTCCATGTCCCGCCCTTCAGTCAGCGAGGGTTGCTGAACCTTCAAGCCATACGGGAAAATGCTGCAAGGAACATCGAAGGGTACGATATCCGGCCGCCAAATCCCGTTGCCCTGGCATCGGCGCTGAGTGGCGGCAATCAGCAAAAAGTGGTGATCGCGCGGGCCCTGGCTAACCAGCCCCGGCTCATTGTGGCGGCCCAGCCCACCCGCGGCCTGGATGTAGGCGCCATCGAATTCGTCCACCGCGCCTTGCTGAATCAGCGGGATGCCGGCTGCGCCATTCTGCTGGTATCCTTCGAGCTGGACGAGGTGCTGGAACTCGCCGATCGCATCCTGGTTCTTTACGAGGGGCGGAGTCAGGGGGTGTTCGATCGCGCCGAGGCCACCGAAGATGTTTTGGGCCGCGCCATGGCGGGGGCCGCCCATGCGTAAACTCCCTCCTCTGGCGCTGACAGGTCTGTCTCTTTTGGCGGGACTGATTGTGGGTGCTCTGGCGTTGTTGGCGGCAGGCTATAACCCCTTTGCGGCTTACGCGACTTTGATCGCCGGGGTGTTCCATGCCCCGAGGGATTGGAGCTTCGTGCTCATCCGTTCCACCCCCCTCGTTCTCACCGGTCTGAGTGTTGCCTTTGCGTTTCGGACGGGGCTGTTCAATATCGGGGCCGAGGGGCAATATATCATGGGGGCTCTGGGAGCAACCCTATTCGGCGTGTTTGTCCCCTTGCCGGCGGTACTCCACATCCCGCTGACCATGCTCGCCGGCATCCTGTGCGGCGCGGCCTGGGGTGCCGTGGCGGGCATCCTCAAGTCCCGTTGGGGCATCAACGAGGTGATTTCCACCATCATGCTGAACTGGATCGCTCTGTACATCAACAACAGTGTGGTGTCGGTGGAGGGGTTCCGCAGGCCGCACAGCGAAGCGTCCCTGCAGATCCTCGATTCCGCGCGCATCGATTGGCTCGGGGCCTGGAAAACCACACCCGAGGGTTTGGCTTTTCGGGAATCGCAGCCCCTGTTGAACGACATCCTGCGGACTCCGGCAAATGCGGGCATCCTCGTGGCCATTGTGGCCGTGATTTTGGTCGCTTTTTTGCTGGAAAAAACAGTCCTCGGATACCGGCTGCGTGCCGTTGGATTCAACAAGGATGCCGCGGCTTTTTCGGGAATCGCAGTTCCCAGGTATGTGGTGATTTCGATGGCCCTTGCCGGAGCCCTGGCAGGTTTGGCCGGCGGGCTGCAGGTGCAGGGAGTTTCCCGGGAAGTGGCCAAGCTCGCCGCCATGGAGGGCAATGGCTTCGACGGAATCGCCGTGGCCCTGATCGGGTTCAGCCAACCCTGGGGGGTCTTCGGTGCGGCCCTTTTTTACGGGGTACTGAAACACGGGGGGCCAAAGCTCCAACCAGCCCTGGGCATTCCCATGGAAATCATTCAGATCATCATGGGTTCGGTGATCTTCTTCCTGGCGCTGCCCGGTATCTGGCAGACATTGGCAAACACCTGGAGGAGTTGGCGTGGAAATCGTGTTCGTTCTTCTCGATGACCTGGCTTTTTTGATTGGGGTGACCCTGCTCTACTCCAGCCCCTTGATTTTTACCGGCCTGGGCGGTGTGGTGACGGAGAGCACCGGTGTGGTCAACATCGGCCTCGAAGGGATGATGACCCTGGGCGCCTTCGCTGCCGCCTCCGTGGCCTACTATACCGCCGACCCCTGGTTGGGTTTTCTGGCTGGGGGGGTGGCCGGGGGGCTGCTCGCCCTGTTGCACGCCCTGGCCACGGTTCGGTTCGGCGCCGATCACATCATTTCCGGCATTGCGGTCAATTTCCTGGGACCGGGGTTGGCCCTCTTCGTCAGCCGCCTGATCTTCAATGGGGCCACCCAGACCCTCACCGTTCCGAACAAGATTCCCAAACTCTTTGACGGCGTCTTCCCCTCCAAGAGTTTTTTCGATTTGATCCTCAAACAGGATGCCACTGTTTACATCGCCCTTGTCCTGGTCGTGGTGGTATGGTTTGTGTTGTACCGAACTGTCCTCGGGTTGCGGTTGCGAAGTGTGGGGGAGCACCCCCTGGCAGCCGACACCCTGGGGCTCTCGGTTGAACGATTGAAAACCTACGGGGTTGTGGCTTCCGGGGTTTTGGCCGGCTGGGGTGGGGCGGCCATGAGCATCGCGGTGGTGGCGCGATTCAGCCCGGGTCTGATCAGCGGTCAGGGCTTTATCGCCCTGGCTGCGATGATTTTCGGGAAATGGACACCCCACGGCACCCTGGCTGCCTGCCTGTTTTTTGGTTTGGCCAAAGGTCTCGAGGTGTACCTGGGGACGCGGTTTCCCATCCCTGGAACCTTGCTGGCAATGTTGCCTTATATTTTGACGATTTTGGTTTTGGTGGGATTTGTGGGAAAGGCGCGACCGCCCAGGGCGGTCGGCCAACCTTTCCTCAAGGAGCGGCACTCCTGAATTAACCCTTGATGGCGATGGTCCGGGGCTGAGCCTCGGGTTTGCGCGGAAGGTTGATCGTCAAAACCCCGTCGCTGAAGCTCGCTTCGATGCCATCCTCCTTGGTATCTTTGGGCAGGCGGAAGCTGCGCTCGAAGCTCAGGCTGCGGCGTTCGCGAAGGAGGTATTTTGCCTCCTCGTTGACGTTCTTCTCGTTGGTCTCCTCATGGGTCGAGGCCACCGTGAGAACGCCGTCCTTGACGCGGATCTCGACGTCCTTCTGTTTGAAGCCGGGCAGATCCAGCTTCATTTCATAGCGGTCGCCGTACTCCACAACATCGGTCCGGGGGAATACCCTGACCAGGTCACTATCGCCCCAAAGGGCCTCGCTGAACGCTCGCATCTCGTCCCAGATGCTGGGGTACCGGGTGGCCGGTTCGAGTGCTTTTTTCATGGAACACCTCCTTATGACATTTGAGTTTTTGGTTCAGTTTATAAAAGCAATAAACGTGCCAAATACCGATTCAATTCCCTTGAAAAATAAATCATTATATTAAAATGAGATAATATTTAAATCATTTTCATAGAGTCAAAAAAGCCCAAAAATAAAAAATCTATAGTGTTATAATGACACAGTGTGTCATAAAATATGTAAACAAGTGTTTCCTGTGTGTTCTGGCAGTTGGTTTCTCTGATGTGTTGCGCAGGAGTGCTTTTCGATTAAACTAAGGTCATGGCAAAACGTTCTCTGGCTGGCCGGCAAATACGAATGGGATTGGTTATCGGCGTGGTCGTGTATTCAACACTCATATTTTATAACACCTTGAGCACCCTGTTTCAAAGTCTGGTCATTCCAAGTCTAAGCGCGATCGAGATCATCGGAAACACGCTGTGGGCAATCACGATCACCGCCCTGGTACCCATTGTGGTGATTTCCAGCTATTTGAGTTTCAGTTTAAATCCATTTTTCAAGGTCATTAAAAAACTTGAAAATGGTATGGCCATCGATACGGACGAGCGACAAAGGGCGATCGATAACGTCCTGGGGTTCAAAAAAAGACTCGTCATTTTTGTGGGGATCGGTTATTTTTTGGGCTTTGTCAGCAATCTCGTTCCTGTTGTTGGGACACCTTATTTCCGGGGGACCTTGTTAAACCTTATCCCCAGCATGGTGAGCAGTCTCGTCAGCATCACCATCCTTCTGGCGGTCAGCGATTTGATTTTGGAAAGACCCTTCAAGTTATTGAGAATCAACAGCGTTTCTGAGCTGAAGACTTCCAGGAAATCTGCATCCTTCCTTTTCAAAAGTGTCATTTTCACCCTGACTCAAACCCTTTTCGTGCTTTATGCGCTCGGCTACATCATTTTATATCTGGGCAAGACCCAGGTTTTGTACTATCAGCTCAGCACTTCCCTGGCCAAAAGCGAAATCACCGAGCCCCAGGCCGTTGCCTTGTTTTTGACAAATCTTCAGGAATCGGCAGGCTTCCGGCTGCCACCTTCCGATCTCGGTTTTTCCGCCTTTGAGCCGAACTGGAACGGCGTCATCATGATGAGTGTGATTTTTGCCCTGGTCCTGCTGGGGATCTCGGTGGGGCTTGCCGCACTTTTTGGCTTCTTCCGTTTCCGGCAAATCAACCATTTGGTTGCGAATGTTCAAGACCTGTCCACAGGCAAAAACACGGAAGTGCTCAGCATCATGAGCTACGATGAAATCGGTCTCCTGGAGGATGGCATTAACCGCATCATTCAGCGACAACGGCGAGGGATGCGTCAAATCGAAGGCACCAGCCTATCCGTCCAGCAAGCTGCGGAACGTCTGACGGACATCATCGCCAAAGCCGAGGAGTCGATCCAGGCAACCGCTCGAATGGCCTCCAAGGTTCAGGATACCACAGCCAGCCAAAAAATCGTTCTGGACGAAACGACCAACAGTTACGCGGAGACGGTCGAAAGACTTCGGACCATCGTCAGTGGGATCCAGAACCAGGTGGTCTCGGTCAACGACACCAGCAGTGCCGTCCATGAAATGGCGGCCAGCATCAGCTCGGTTTACAACACCACCCAAACCGCCAAGGACATAGCCGCCAAACTCGGTCAGACGGCACAAACCGGTTTCAAATCCGTGAGTCAGGGGATCAATGCGATCAAGGACATCGCCGAGGTGAGCAATCAAATCAAAAAGCTGGTTTCGGGAATTGCCAAGATCAGTTCTCAGACAAACCTGCTGGCCATGAACGCCGCTATCGAAGCAGCGCACGCTGGGGATGCCGGACGCGGTTTTGCCGTGGTGGCCGAAGAGGTGCGCAACCTCGCAACCTCGAGTTCCCAGATGACCCGAAAAATCACAGAAAAAATTCAAGATATGCTGATATTGGTGGACAGCACGTCCAAGGTCTCCTCCGAGGCGGGGGAAAGCCTCCAGGCGATCTCTCAGGATATCCAGAAAACCGTGCACATGGTCGCAGAAATCGCCAGCGCCATGAAGGAACAGAACGCAGGTACGCAGATGATCCTTCAAAACATTACCAAACTCGTGCGTGACAGCACCATGATCCAGGACCAGACCGAAGAAACCAACAAAATGAACCTCCATCTCAAGGACAACATGGACAGGCTCGTTGCCGGTTTTCAGGAAATGCAATCGGCCTCAAATGAGGGGGTGCAGGTGGCCCGGTCTGTAGAGGAGTTTAAGCGTAACTTGATCGACGTGGCGGAGAAGAATCGCATCGTGATCCAACAGCTTCGGCAGTTGATCAGCGGCCTGGAAGAGCAGAATCACCAGGATCAGTCGAAACTCTGAAAGTCGAGAATCTGATTTAACCTTCGCTCCGTCTTCAAGAGTTTCTTCGGTGGCCTCTCAGACAATTTTCTACGGTGTTGATCTCGATGAAGTTGGATCCGGTGGAATCGCCCGGGGTACCTGCCAATACCACGATGAGATCGGTCGGGTTCAGGCTGTTTTTTGCCACCAGATCGTCCAAAGCCTGGGTGATCAATTGGCTGGTGGTCGGAGGCAGGGCCAGGTAGTCCGCAAAGATCCCGTAGCTTAGGGCCAGCTGGCGCATCACCCGCGGATCGTGGGCTTTGACGTAGACGGGGATGTCCACCCGGTAGGTGGCCAGGATGCGCGCGGAGCGGCCGGTCAAGCTGTCCACCACAATGGCCTTGACGGGGAGGGCCTCCACCGCGTTGATGGCGGCCTTGCAGAGATAGTCGCGGATGGGGGAGGACCCGGCGTAGATGGGGTGGTTGCGAAACTTTTCTTTGACGGCTTCAACGGTGTGGGCGATTTCGGCCATGACTTTTACGGCTTCCAGAGGGTACTTGCCGTAAGCGGTTTCGCCGGAGAGCATCACCGCGTCGGTGCCGTCGAAAATGGCATTGGCAACGTCGCTCACCTCCGCGCGGGTGGGCCGCGGGTTTTCGATCATGGTGTGGAGCATCTGGGTGGCGGTGATGACCGGCTTGGCGGCCTCGATGCATTTGTGAATGATCTTCTTCTGAATGACCGGCACTTGTTGGGCGGGGACCTCGATGCCCAGGTCTCCGCGCGCCACCATGACCCCGTAGGCGACCTCCAGGATTTCGTCGATGTTGTCGACACCCTCCTGGTTCTCGATCTTGGCGATGATCTTAGCCTTGGCCCCGTACTCGTCGAGGATGGCCTGAACGTCGAGCACGTCCTGCTTGGAACGAACAAAGCTGTGGGCCACGAAGTCCAAATCGTGCTCGGCTGCAAACTTGAGGTACTCCCTGTCTTTGGGGGTGATGCTGGGCAGGTTGAGGTGTACACCAGGAACGTTCACACTCTTGCGGTTTTTGATCTTTCCAGGATTCTCGATTTCGCAAACAAGGTGCTGGTTATCGACTTTTTCTACCACCACCATGCCGATGTCACCGTCGTCGATGAGAACCTTGCTGCCGACACCGACCTCCCGGATGAACCCGTCATAATTAACCTCGAAAGCATTGGGTTCGCTAGCCTGGCGGGCAATTTTGATTCGATCGCCGGTCTTGACTTCGATGGGAGTTTCGATGTTCGCCGTTCTGACCTCGGGTCCCTTGGTATCGAGCAACAGGGCGATCTTGTCGGATACGGCACGGACAGATTGAATCACCTTGAGGGTATCTTCCTGTTTTTGATGGGCCGTGTTCAAACGGACGACATCGACCCCTGCCTGATGCAAGGCCCTGATGTGTTCGACGTCGCATTGCAGGTCGGAAATGGTCGCCACGATCTTGGTGAGTTTTTGTGCCATGGTATCCTCCAGAGAAACTTGAAGAATATTACCGGACGGACGCCGTTTGCTCAAGGTCCTCTGACTGGAAAAAAGTGAGGTATTCGGATAATCTAAGAATATGAATCGTGAAATTTTCCCTTTTATCATCGGCTACCAGGATCAAAGCGCAATTGTGGATAAATCCCTGTATCAGAGGCATCGTCGGTCGAGCATCGAGCAACTTCTGGAAGAACGGCTGTTCAAACCGGCCCTGGCCCGGGCCCTGATCGATAACGACACTGCGGGGATGCAACGGGTGTTGCAAGCTTACAACGAACTGACGCCGAACCCCTACCCGAATGTTGACATCCTCAAGAAGGCGATGGGCATTCCGGTGGTGCCGGAGGGAGTCAAACGATTCCTGTTTTTATAAATGCTTGACTAGCCTGGGCGGCTGTGGTAGCCTCTTCAACCAAATCTTGTCGAAAAGGATATAAAACAAATGAACACTCCCCGACTTCCGTCTCAATTTCTTCTGGGTGTTGCCGAGCAGGGCGCTACCAGTTCCGATCCCATGGCTATGATCATGTCGTTTTTGCCGATCGTCCTCGTCATTCTCATTTTCTATTTCCTGATGATCAGACCCCAGACCAAAAAGCAGAAAGAGTTGGAAAAAATGATCCAGGGCATGAAAAAGGGCGACTCGGTGGTGACCATCGGCGGGTTGCACGGTGTCATCGACAGTGTCGGCGATACCTTTGTGATCATCCGCGCCGACGAAAACACCAAGCTCAAGTTCGCTAAGAGTGCCATTGCCAACGTCGTCCCCGTGGGGGGAAAGGCCAATGAGTAAGAGATTCCGTTTTGTCATCATCCTTCTGGCCCTGGCAACGGCCACATGGATGATATGGCCTACCTTCCAGTGGTATTTTCTGCTGGATCCGGCAACCAAGGAATTGGCCCAGGCTTCCCGTGACTACATTCGCGAGCAAACCCGAAAATTGGCGCGCGAGTGGATCGGTAAGCTGCGGACCCTGGCCAGCCAAAATCCGGACGCACCTCTGCCTGCCGATCTGGAGTTCCTGATCCGGGTGGCCGAGGAAAATTATCGCCTCCTGGGGCAGCCGCGCCCGGAAAAATGGACCGTCACCACGGTTTCCCGGGCATTTCGGGGGGAGCGGGAGGTCGCGATCGAAATCGAAAACCACTTCCGCGAAAGGATTCTCGCCATCAAGGAGACCAAGGGCATCATCAGCTTGGGGTTGGACCTTTCGGGTGGTTTGAGCATGGTGATCGAGGCCGATTGGGATAAGCTGGCCCAATCACTCGGCGTGGAATCCCTCAGCGCCCAACAAAAGGAAGAGGCGGTTCAACGGGCCCTCGAGGTTTTGCGTAACCGGGTGGACAGCTTCGGTGTCACCGAGCCCCAGATCAAGAGGGAGCCCTCCGGCAATCGGATTTACCTGGACCTGCCCGGAGATGGGGCCAGACAGCAGGCCGAGGCCCTGCTTCGAAGTCAGGGTTCTCTCAGCTTCAACATCGTGGATGATGCTGCCATGACGAGCCTCTCAACGCAGTTCCCAAACGAATGGCGGCAGGAGGGGTTTCAGCCTCCTGAGGGGAGTCTTGCCGATGGTCTCAAGGTGGTTGGTCTTTATGAAAAAGACCGCTACGGACTGGATCGATTCAAGCAAAACCTCGTGATCAGAATCGATCCGCAAGGAAGCATGAGCGGGCGCTATATCAACGATGCCCTGGTCGAGCGGGATCGGACCACCGGAGAGCCGAACGTCATTTTTAGCTTGAATGGGGAAGGGGCTACGCTTTTTTACCAGCTCACCAGCGCCAACGTCGGAAAGACCATGGCCGTGGTCATGGACGGCCGTGCCAAGGCCGGTGCCCGAATCAGTGAGGCCATCGCCGGTGGCAATGTCCGGGTGACGGGCTTCGATGTCGAGGCTGCCAACCAGTTGAAAACGGTTTTGCGCAGCGGCAGTCTTCCTGTCGATCTGAGCATCCGCAGCGCCCGCCAAATCGGGGCCAGTTTGGGAGAGGAAACCATCCGCCGAGGCTTGAATGCCGTGGTTTGGGGCTTCGCTGCCGTCCTGATTTTCATGATCGTTTACTACAAAGGCGCCGGTCTGAACGCGGTGATCGGTCTCGTGTTCAACATCTTCTTTTTGCTGTCGTTGTTGGCCTCGTTCGGTTTGACCCTGACCATGACCTCGATCGCCGGTCTGGTGCTCACGGCGGGTATGGCCGTCGACGCCAACGTCATCATCTTCGAGCGCATCAAGGAGGAGTGGTTCGGCGGAAAGACGCCCGCCATGGCCGTAAAGGCCGGCTTCGACCGGGCGTTTTGGACCATCTTTGATGCCAACATCACCACCCTGGTCGCCTCCCTCAGCCTGTCGCTCCTCGGTAACGGCCCCGTTCAGGGCTTCGGGGTAACACTGTCCACCGGCATCGTGACTACCTTGTTCTCGGCCATCTTCGTCAGCCGGTTCCTTTTCGATTTTACCCTGGACACGTTCCGGCCCAGAACATTGAGCATCGCCTGGAGGAAGGTAGCATGAAAAAGCCCATCGAGTTTTACAAGAATCGGGTTGCCTATGCCCTGATCAGCGTCCTCTCAATTCTGGCCCTTCTTGGGGTAACGTTTTTTCTGAACGGGGGCTTCCGGTTGGGTATCGATTTCCAACCCGGTATCAGCATGGCCGTTTCCGTCCAGGGAAGTCAGGTCGAGCAGGTACGTCAGTCGCTGAACGGTCTGCCGTATAGTTACACGGTGCAAACTGCCGGCGGACAAAATACCGCCGAGTACGTTATCCGGGCCCCTATACCCGGCAACAAAGAAGATTTGCTGCAGGATATGGAAGAGAAGGCCGTGTCCGCTCTGAAAGCCCGTTTTGGCGCGGAATCCGTGAACGTGTTAGCTGTGGATTACATCGGTCCCAGCCTCAGCGCCGACCTGGTCGTGCAGACCATTACCCTGGTGCTGGTGGTGTTGCTACTCATGATCATCTATATCACCTTCCGATTCCGCTTCGGTTATGCCATGGGGGCGGTGATCGCCCTGGTCCACGACGTGCTGTTCACCCTGGCCTTCATCGGCGCAATGGGGATCGAACTGAGTACGGCCGTGGTTGCTGCTCTGTTGACCTTGATCGGTTACTCGATCAACGACACCATCGTGGTTTACGATCGTATCCGCGAGAACATCCGGCTCAACAGGGAACAAACCCTCCCCTTCATCCTCGATCAAAGCATCACCCAGAGTTTGAGCCGGACCTTCGTGACCTCGCTGACGACTCTCCTTGTGGTCGTGGTCCTGGCGATCGTTACCGAAGGCGACGTGCGAAACTTTTCGCTCAGTCTTGCGTTCGGTATCACGGTGGGTACCTTCAGCTCCATCACGATTGCCAGCCCCGTGTTGCCCCTGTTCAAATCCGTGAAGCGCGACGTCGCCAGAGAACAGGAATCCTACGTGAAGGCACAGGCCAGGGTTTAAGACGAACCGGTTTCGACCCGAAAGCCCCCGGACGGGGGCTTTTTATGGGGACTGACGTTTGACGATTCCAAAGCAATGATTATCTTTTACCTATGCTGAGAATAGCGATGGCGGTCGGTCCTCAGTTCGAGGATCTGGAGTTTTGGGCGGTGTACATGCGGATGGTGGAACTCGGCGCGGGAGTCGAGGTGATCGGCACCAAGGCGGGGGAGACCTTCAAGTCAAAGAGCGGAGGGCTCGAGGCTACGGCCGAAAAGTCGACCCGGGGATTGAGTCCAGACGATTACGACGCCCTTCTGATACCGGGCGGGTGGGCTCCGGACAAACTGCGCCGCGATCAGGAACTCTTGCGTCTCATACGCGAAATGGATGCGGCGGGTAAGGTGTTGGGCTTTATCTGCCATGCGGGGTGGGTCGCGGCAAGCGCCGGCATCATGAAGGGGCGGCCGGCGACCGGCAGCGAAGGAATCAAGGATGACATGGTCAATGCCGGGGCCCTTTGGCGCAACGAACCGGCCTTTTTGGACGTGAACAGGGTTTGGGGTCGGGTCGTGGCCGATATTCCGCAATACAACCGTATTCTGGCCGAGGTTCTGTCGGCGCGGCTTTAGATACCAGCTGGCGAGTCCCCACGAGTGACGCTCTATCCTCGGGGCGTGTTCTTGCAAATTATGTTGTTATGTATTACTAAATTACTCAGGATTAGGAGGGTCTCCAATGAAAAACCTTGCTGATGTGAAGATTGCCTTCTTCGATGCCAAACCCTACGATATCGAGAGTTTCAAAAAGGTCAACGAACGATATGGGTTTCCCATCGATTTTTTCCCCAGCCATCTGAACGAAAAAACTGCTGCCCTGGCACGGGGGGCGGACTGGGTTTGTGCCTTTGTCAATGACGATATCAACGCTCAGGTAGTGGACGCCCTGGTAGAAAACGGTGTTCATTTTGTGGCCCTTCGCAGTGCCGGGTATAACAACGTCGATCTTCGCTACAGTCAGGGAAAAATTCGTTACGTGCGGGTTCCCGCCTACAGTCCGCACGGTGTTGCGGAACATGCCCTGGCGATGATGCTCACCCTCAATCGCTGCACCCATCGGGCCTTTTATCGCACCCGCGACCTGAATTTCAGCATCAACGGTCTCATGGGATTCGAGATGTACGGCAAGGTTGTCGGTGTCGTGGGCACGGGTATCATTGGCCGTATTACCGCCGAGAAACTCCTCGGCATCGGTATGAAGGTGATCGCTACCGATCCCTATCCCAACAGGGAGTGGGCTGCGGAGAAGGGGGTCAAGCTGGTGGACCTGGAGACCCTGTACCGGGAGAGCGACATTATTACACTTCATTGTCCGCTCACGGCCCAGACAGCTCACATGATCAACAAGGCCACCATTGCACTGATGAAGCCCGGGGTGATGATCATCAACACGGGACGCGGCAAGTTGATTCGCACCGAAGACCTGGTGGATGCCCTGGTGGACGGCAGGGTGGGGTACGCCGGTTTGGACGTGTACGAGGAAGAGGAAGACTACTTTTTCGAGGATTACTCCAACCGGATCATCAAGGACGAAATCCTGGCAAGACTTCTGACCTTTCCGAACGTGCTGGTGACAAGTCATCAGGCTTTTTTTACACGGGAGGCCCTGCACAACATTGCCGACGTAACCCTGAACAACATCAAGGTTTGGGCGGAAGACAAGCCCCTCGTGAACGAGGTCTGCCTCAATCCCAATCCGGATGGGACCTGCTCCTGATCAGATCTTGTTCATGAGCTGACCGTAAAACACTTCGGCCATTTCCCGTTTGAGCAATTTTTTGACTCGGTCTTTTTCGGCGGGAAGCAGGTCTTTTTTGGAGGCTCCAAAGAGATAGTTGTCGAGTTTGAAACGTTTGAGCATTGCCTTGGTGTGGAAGATTTTTTCCTGGTAGACGTTGACATCCACCCATTGGTAGGCATTCCGAGTGGTTTTGATGATGTAGTTTTGAATGCTGTTGATCTTGTGATCGATGAAAATCTTTTTACCATTGACGTCTCGGGTAAAGCCCCGCACCCGATAGTCGATGGTCATCACGTCCGCATAAAAGCTGTGGATCAGGTAATTCAGCGCCTTGAGAGGAGATATTTGTCCGCAGGTGCTCACTTCGATGTCGGCGCGAAAGGTACAAATCCCATCCTCAGGGTGGACTTCGGGATAGGTGTGAGCCGTGATGTGACTCTTATCGAGGTGCACCACCACGTCTTCTTTTTTGGTTTGTGGAATGGTCTCGTGGCCTTCCGAGATGAGGATGGTGACGCTGGCGCCCTGTGGATCGTAGTCCTGGGTACTCACGTTGAGAATGTTTGCGCCAATGATGTCGGAAACACTGATTAAAATCTTGCTGAGGCGCTCGGCGTTATACTCTTCGTCAATGTAAGAGATGTAGCCTCTTCGGTCTTCCAGGGTGCGCGCGTAGGAAAAATCATACATGTTGAAACTCAACGACTTGGTGAGATTGTTGAATCCATGGAGTTTGAGCTTCTTTTTCTGTTTGATTTCCATAAGTGTTAATCTATAACTTGCTGAGTTTTTGTCAATCGGTCAGCGCTGACCTGTTTGCTCTTTGCAGTCGGGACAGATACCGTGATACGTGATCTCGTGGAATTCTACGACGAAACCATTCCCGACTTCGGAAAGTTTTGCAGAATGTGGGCATTCCACCTCATAGATTTTTTGACAAATGCGACAATGAAAATGATCGTGGTGATGGGCGCACTTGATTTCGTAGTATGTTCCCTTGTTGGGAATGAAGACCGGTTCGATTTTTCCTTCTTTTTCGAATTCGCGGATGGTCCGGTAAACTGTGGCAATTCCAATCCTGGGAATGTGTTCCCTGGCCAGGGCCAGGATCTCGTTGGGATTGAGGGGCCGAGACTCTCTTCGGAGCGTCTCAAGAATGACTTGCCTTTGCCTTGTTTTTCTTTCCAAAAAATACTCCAACGTTTTTGATAACCCAAACCAGGCCAAAAATCAACGTATTCGTCAGAACTATGGCAGCCCCACTCGCAAAACCGAGGTAGAACGAAAAATAGAGCCCCAAAACACCCCCAAAGATCCCGAAGCTGACGGACAAGATCAAAAGTTGTTGCAGACGGTTGGTAATCAGTTTTGCCGTAGCCGCCGGCGTGATCAGCAGGGACGAGGTTAGCACCACCCCGGCAGCCTGGATGTCGATGGTGACGACTACCGCGATGAGGAGCAGGAGAATGGTTTTGACGCTATCTGGATTCAGTCCCCGAGTCGCCGCGTGTACCGGGTCCACCGAGGTCCAAATAAGTTCTTTGCGCAAAAGGAAGGAAACCAGCAGAACCAGAACGGAGATAACCAAAATCAAGGCGAACTGATCCTGCGAGATACCGAGGATGTTCCCGAAAAGTACGTGGCTGAGGTCACGAAAGGTTCTCAGGGCGCTCATCAGGGCGATGCCCAGGGCGAACATACCGCTGAAGGCGATCCCGATGGCCGTGTCCTCGTGGATGACGCGATTCCGGCTGAACCAGCTGATAAGAAGGCTCGTGATCATCCCCGCCACCAAACCGCCGACGAAAAGATTCCAACCCAGGAGAAAGGCGGCCACTACCCCGGGAAGAGCGGTGTGAGACAGGGCATCGCCGATAAAGGCCATGCGGCGAAGGATGACGAAGACGCCCAGGACACCCGAGGTAAGGCAGACAACCAGCAGCGTCAGGAGAGCCTGTTGCATGAATGGGTAGGAGAAGGGGTTGATCAGAAAACTCAAAACGTCCATCAAAACGCCTTCCTTCCCACTTCGATCGGGTAGGGAGTCGCATGAGGGGGAGTGACCTCCCGGCCCTGATGGAGAAAAAGCACCCCATCGAAGGGATTATCGAGGCGCTCGACGTCATGCGTGGCCATGATCACTGTTTTGCCGTTTTTGATTTGGTTTTTCAAGACACGGTTGACGATATCCACCGTTTGGGAATCGACGGCATTCAAGGGTTCGTCGAGGAGCAGAATCGTGGAGTCCTGGACAAGGCAGCGAGCCAGGAGGGCGCGTTGCTGCTGCCCACCGCTCAGCTCCCCGATTTGCCGTTTCATCAGATCGGACAACTGAAGTTCTTCGATGGCATGGTGGACCAGCTCTCGATCTTCTTTATTGGGTTGACGGAACCAGCCGAGGTGAACATACCGCCCCATCGATACAAGCCGATACAGGCTGATCGGGAAGGCCCAATCCACCTCCCCCCTCTGGGGGAGGTAGCTGACCCGGTGATAACAGTTTCCCCTCTCCTGGCCCAGGAGGGAAATTCGTCCCTTGACAGGCCGGATCAGACCGGCCAGGGTTTTGAGGAGGGTGCTTTTACCGGCGCCGTTGGGACCCACGAGAGCCACCAATCGGCCGCGGGGAACACGCAACCAAACGTCTTTCAACGCAGGTTCATCGAGCCCGGGGTGGTACACCTCTAGCTCCTGGGCTTCTATGGCCGGCGCACCCTCGATGCTGTGGTGAACATGGCGCCGGCCGTAGGGGAGAATCATGGACGAAGGGCCTCCAGGATGACGTTGGCATTATGCCGCATCATGCCCAAATAAGTCTCGCCAGGAGTGCCAGGCTGACCCAAGGCATCGGTGTACAAGGGAGGTGCCAACTTCACTTTCGCATCCCTGGCGATGGCGGCCGAGACAGGATTCTTGGCAATATTCTCGTCGAAGATTGCGGGAATTTTTTCCTTTTTGAGGAGGTCGACGAGTCTGGCGACATCGGCAGCGCTGGGATCACGCGTCTGGGTGGTCAGCGAGCGGAGAACGCTGGCGGTCTGCTCAAAATCGTAGTCGAGGGCAAAATAGCCAAAAGCCTGATGCAACAACACCAGTTTGCGGCGCTCTTTGGGGATCACCGCCAGTTTGCTGGTGATTTCCCGATCGAGTTCTTCGAGTTTCTGATGATAGGCGGCCGTCCGCTGTCGATAAGCCTGCTCGTTCGCGGGGTCTAAAGAGATGAGTTGATTCATGATGGCGGTAACCATATCCCGGACCCGACGGGGACTCAGCCAAACATGGGGGTCGAACTCGCCATGATGGTGTTCTTCACCTTCTTCGTGTTCTTCTCCCTCTTCGTAGGGATCTTGCCCTTCAATCTCTTCTTCGTGATGGTGTTCTGACTTGATGAGCTGGGTGTGTTCCGCCAATTCCAAAATGGGAGCCTGGGTTTTGGATGATTCCAGGATGGGATGAAGCCAGACGTGCTCCAATCCCGCGCCATTCAGCACGATCAAGCTTGCCTGGGCCAGAGTTTGGACGTCTGCCGGACTGGGTTCGTAGGTATGCGCATCGCCGTCGCGCCCGACCAGGGTCACCACCTTCCAGTCCGTACCGGCAATGTTGGAAACCCAATCACCGATGATGCTGGTCGAGGCGACGATGGTCCGTTCGGCAGTCGGCTGCTGGCAGGACAGCAATATCACCAGGGTCACGAGTAACCGAGCAACGTTTTTCATAAAACCTCCTTACGATTAATGATAATCGGTTCTCAATAGTCGTATTTTTGGGGATACGTGTCAATCACTCGATGTTCAAAACGAGGCCGTCCCAGGCCGGTTGGGCTCGTCGCTGAACCAGGTCGGCAATTTCTCGATGGCAAACATCATGAGAAATATGGGTGAAGTAGATGGTTTGAGGCTGAAGTCTTTCTACGGCCTCCACCGCCTGCTGAAAGGTAAAATGTGTGGGGTGGGGGGTAGGGCGCAGGGCGCCGACGACAACGATTTTTACCCCTTCGAGCAAGGGATAGCTCTGTGGGGGTATTCGCGAACAATCGGTCAGGTAGGCCAGGTCCCCCATGCGGTAGCCATAAATCGGCAGGTCCCCATGAAAAATCTCGATCGGTACGATCTGGTGGGAGTCATCGAGGTCGAGAGGGTGGGGCATTTCCCTGAAAATCAGTTTGGGGCGGGAGGTCGGTCCTCCGGTGTCCTCAAACATATACCGGAATCGGTTTTGCAGAATCTCGAGACAGCCGGCCGGATAGAAGACGTCGAGCGGTCGCTGGAAGGACAGGGGTCTCAAGTCGTCCAAACCGTTGACATGGTCGGCGTGGGTATGCGTCAGGAGGATGAGATCGATTTTTTGGATTTGATGTCGCAGGGCCTGTAGGCGGAAATCCGGCCCCACATCGATGAGGATCCGAAAATTATCCCATTCGGCGAATACGCTGGACCGCAGCCGGTGGTCTTTGGGGTCCGTGGACGTACACACCGGACACCCACATCCAAGGACAGGAACCCCGGTAGAAGTCCCTGTTCCGAGAAAGGTTAATCGGATCAAGCCTTGTTCCTGGCAACCAGGGAAGATTTGAACAGATGATCCTCGACGGCGTCGACGATTCTCGGATGAAATTCCATGAGAAAGACAGGGTGAGCGGGGTCGCTGAGGTCCAGCTTTCCATCGTTGATCACCAACCCGTCACGAAAGTACCATTTCAATTGAGTGTAGGACCCTGGCTCTCCTGCGGGTGCCGACTTCAAAAAAACTTTTTGCGTCGTAAAACCCGAAGCGCGAACCCGCCGTGGTTTTTCCCCGCCAACGATTTCCAGATAGTCGTTGAACCCGATCGCAGCGGCTGTCTCGGAGTCCAAAGGTACGACGGTATCGGCAAGTTTTTCGCAGGATTCCCTTTTGTAGTCGAGGAGGGCCATGTAATTTCCCAGGATGTCAATCAGGTCGGTGGACTCGTTTTTGATGGTGAAAACCATCATACTGAGGTTTTTCCGGGTGCCGACGATGTCGATGCGATCCAAAGTCACCCTCAGGGGTATCCTGATGGGGTCCTTGCGATTCAGACTTTGAAAAACCAGGGTCAATAAGTGCAGACTTTTGGTAAATCGAGAAAAAAAGGCCACCTCCTCCTGGGTCAGAACGAAGAGGCAGGTGAGAGAATGGAAACCGAGGGTTGCCGGGGTACCGTTCAAATTGTAATCCCCCATTTTGAGCAGGGTTTGATTGGGGATCATGCCGGTGTGATGGACGAAATACGCGTCGGCCTTTACCAAAGTCGAGGAGTATTTTTCCCGTAGATTTCCCAGTTCACTGGAGGTCATTTATTCAAAAGTCCCTTTATATGATAAGATGAAAATCATGGCCGATCAATGGAACATCTATTTCTGGCTTGAGTGGGCGGTGGTCGTTTTTTTATTCCTTTACCATCTCGTGCTCCTGATTCCGCCCACGCGACGCCCGGGTTTTACACCCCTGGTGTTGGTCGTCCCGACTATAGGCCTGCTCACCCTCTTGATTTTAAGTCTTGTGCGGCTGAGTTTTCGATGGCCGCTCTATCCCGCTTTGATCCTGGTTCTGGTGGACATCGCCTTCGTGTTGATCCACATGCGAAAGAAACCCTCGGATCCCACGGGAGTCGCTGGGGTTTTTCGCCTTCTCGGAGCCATCGGGATGCTCGCGCTGTCCGCGGCCTCGTTGGGCTTGATTTGGGCCTTTCCACCGGCTCCCCTGCGTCCCGCCGTCGAGGTAGCCATGGCCCGAGTCGACGGGTGGATGCGGCTGTATCAATCCATGGGCGGCCGTCCTCTTCGGTGGCGCGCCGGTTATCAATCGGTGATGGAGGATTACCTTGTCCCATGGACCATACCCAGGTTGGACGAGACTCCACCCGTCGCTGCGCCCGCTGTCGTCGTCATTTCACAAAATCCGATTTGGGATTATCGCCTTTTACTCGAAGACCTTGCCCAGGCGGGCTTCGATGTCTGGGCTTACGAGGGGGCAGTGCAAGAGTCCCGGGCTGAAGATCCGGGATGGGGGCCGCCCTACAGTTGGAACTGGCTGCGGTGGCCGGAGTTCCTTACCCGCCTCACCGAGGATATCACCGCACTGTGGTCCCTGCCTGCGAAGCCCGCCGGGTTTTTGATCGCTCGTTGGGGGGAAATCAACCGGTTGCTCGGGGCGCTGCGAAAGACCCCACGGGCTTTGATCCTCATCGGGGAATGGACAAACCTGGAAGCTTTTCGTGACACGGAGGGGCTCAAGGTTGTTGTGCGTTGGGGAGCTGCCAATCTCCCCAGGCTTACGGCACGAACCGTCGGGGTGACGATCGCCCCCGGAGTTGTTTCCCGTCCCGCCGGGGCCAGGGTGGCGGCCGCCGCAGAGGGAATGCTTCCCATCGATCTTTCGGACAATTCGGTGATCCGGCCCTGGCTGGGATTACCCCACCTCCAAAAGTTGGGACCCCAGGCGGCGGATCGGTACGCCTCCGCCCGCGAAGTGGTCAAACGCATTTTACAGGGCGTGCTCTGGGAAGGAGACCTCAGCATCGTGCGCACTGCACAGATGGTGCTACCCGGGGGGTTGGTGGTTTTGGGGAGTCCCTGACAAAAGATCGTCCCACACGATCCCCTCTCCTGCGGCGACGTCCCGGACAAGCCTTTTTCCCAGGAGGACGGGAAGAAGATACGGTGAGAGTCCCGGCCGCAGAGATTTTTCGACCCTGAAGATGCCGACGTTCTCCAGGGTCAACTCATCGCCGGCTGGAAGGTTGCGACGGGCGCAAATCGAACGGTTTGTGCGGCCGTAGTTGGACCGCTCGGAGGGAGCAAGAACTCGGGGCCCCCGTCCCAAAGTATTCAGGAGATTGTCCTTACCGATCATCTCGATGATAGCCCGCTTTCGGTCTTCGGCAGGCACCCTCTCGATTTGTCGTATCGCCCTGACCATGTCGCGGAATTGAATCGGGTCCAGGGCGATAGGATCATCGAGACCGCCGCCCGATTTGTCCAGGGTTAAGTGTTTTTCGAGCATCATCGAGCCTGCCACCATCGCGCTCAGGGGAACCATTAAGGGATCGAGGCTATGGTCCGAGACGCCAAAGGGTACCCCGAAAACCGCCGAGAGGTGTGGGAGAAGGTGAAGCCGATAATCCTCGGGCGGCGCCGGGTATGAGGTGACGCAATGAAGCACGCTCACCTTCTGTCGATCCAGGATTTCCAGGGCGGCCTCGAGGTCCGCCAGTTTGGAGACTCCGGTGGAGAGGATCACTGAAATCTGTGCCTCGGTTACCGTTTGAAGAAGGGGGAAGTGGTTCAATTCCGGGGAGGCAATTTTTACCCGATCCACCCCGAGATCGAACATCATTCGGGCACTCTGTTCACCAAAAACCGAACAAAGGAATCGAAGTCCTGCAGCCTCGGCGAGGCCTTTGAGCTGAAGGTAAAAATCCGCAGGACGTTCCAGGTCTCGGAATTCCTGGTAGAGGTCGCGGTTCTGTCCATGAAGGGACACCGAGCCCACATTTGGATGCAGGATTTCATCGGCAATGATGGCTTGAAATTTCACGGTGTCCGCTCCGGCTCGGGCAGCCTCATCGATGAATTTCCGAGCTTTTTCCAGATCGCCGCTATGCGCCGTACCAACCTCGGCAACGATTTCCATGGTTACAATATCGGAAACCACCGTAAAATCTCGACAAAGGCTCAAAATTGCGTTAGACTTATCGAGAAAGGAGGCCAATCGATGTCACCGTTATATTGCGATTATACGGGCAAGGAGATCACTCCCCAATGTGGATCCACGAATCCTGCCCTCAACAGGGATTATTATACATTGGGAAATAAAATTATTTCCCTCGATGCCTGGGATAATTTGCAGGATTATATGGAACAAGCCATGAATAAACGTGGCTTTGGGAATTACAGTTTCCAGGTTTACAAACAATTGATGCAGGAGGTTGCCGACAAGCTCGTCGTAAAAGGCACCGAGCCCCGATCCGGTCGTATTCTGGGTTAAGCTCATGGGGTCCCTGGAGGGGACCCCAATGTATTGCCGCATCTCTACCTTGAATTGATATTTGATGCATATTATGTTTAACTGATCACAGGAAAATACTAACTGGGAGTGTCACGATCCATGTCCATCAATATCAAGGATATCGCCAGGCAAGCTGGTGTGAGCATCGCTACGGTCAGCCGAGTTATCAACGGGAACAGACAAGTCAGTCAGGAAAACCGTCGCCGGGTGGAGGAGGTCCTGAATCGGGAAAATTATGTTCCCAACGCCTCCGCCCGTAATCTGGTACTGGGCCGCCAGCCCGACAAATTGGTAGTCGTCACCCTCCCTCCAATCATCAGCCCTTTTTTTTCCAAAATGCTAGCCGGAGTTCGTGAGGGGTTGAAAGATCGCAATTATCGGTTGGTCTTGCAGGAGGCGTCCAAACCGTCCAGTAACGAACACATCATGCGGAACCTCGACAAGGATGGGGTTTCAGGGATGCTCGTTTTTTGCCGGGACCTGTCCCCCTCGGAGAGGAAGTATCTGCAACAACGAAAAATCCCGTACCTGCTCCTAGATTATCTCTCCAGGGAGGACCACTCGTTCGCTGTGGACAATGTCGTTGGAGGCAGAATGGCCGCCGAATGGTTGATGAACAAGGGATCTCGGCGCCCGGTATACCTCGGCACTCCGCCCACGGGAGGGGGAGTGTCCGAAAAGCGTTGGAAAGGTTTTTACGAATCATTGCAACAGAATGGTGTCAGTCCCGTCCTTCAAACCACGGATGTGGATGGAACCTCTCAGGATTTTATGGAAAAAGGTTATCGGTTGACGCTGAGATTTTTCGGTTCCGGTGAGGCGCGTGGGGTCGATGGGATCTTTTACCTCTGTGATGAGATGGCTTTGGGCGGGATGAAGGCCCTGCGCGAGTTAAAAATCGATGTGCCGGTTATCGGTTTCGATGGATGGGAACCCGCAAAATATTTGGGAATTGCCACACTGGTACAGCCTGCCCAGGAAATCGGCAGGGAGGGTGCCCGACTCCTGGTCGATGAGCTGGCGCACGGGGAGCCGGAGGCGATCATCAACCGACTATTTCCTCCGACGCTTCAGGATCGGTAGGAAGCCAGATTTTGAACGTAGTGCCCTTGCCTGACAGGCTTTCCACCTCGATATGTCCCCGGTGGGCATTGACGATTATGAAATAACAGATCGCTAAACCCAACCCGGTCCCCTGCCCCACGGATTTTGTCGTGTAAAAAGGTTCAAAGATCCTTCGTTTGACCTTGTCGGGCATTCCCGGTCCGTTGTCGCGAAAATCGATGTGAAGCTTGTCGATGGTTTTAGAGACAACGATGTCGATGGTGAAGTTTTTCCTCTCATTTTGTATTTCGGCAAAAGCGTCATAGGCATTTTGAAAAAGATTGATGAACACCTGTTCGATTAGGTTTGGGTAGCACGGAATAAGAGGGATTTTTCCAAGGACGTGAAACTCGACATTCACACGATGGGCAAAGGGAAAAACCTCACGCCGAAGACTTCGGTAGAACAGATCATAGGATATTTTGATGAGCTCGAGAATATCACGGTGTTCCTTCCCCTCTTGTGGGTGCCGGCTGAAGGCCAAAAGATCCCTGATGATCACGTTGATACGGATGCTCGATTGTTTGATAAAATCCAACTGCGACTCGATAAACTTTTTGTTCGGATGTTCCGCCGGACTTTTTTTTACAAGACCTTCCAGGATTTCGACGCTCTGAAGAATGGCTGAAAGGGGGTTTTTGATCTCGTGGGCCATTCCAGCGGAAAGGCTGCTGACCATGAGCATTTTTTCCTGCTGGAGCATGGCTTCCTGAAACTTTACCTGATTGGTGATTTCATCGATGACCCCGTCCCAGGTTTCTTCTGCCTCGACGAGACTGCGCTGTGCCTTGATCTGGATCCATCGGATGTATCCAGACAATTGAACCCTGCCCGCCCACTGAAAACGCTCCTTGGTGCGATAACTTTTATCGAGAAGGCTCAGAAACTCCTTTTTATCGTCAGGCAGAATGACATCGACTAGGAAGTCGAGGTGGTTTAAAAGTTCCAGGTTTTCCGTTCCGAGTAACTGATCGGCATGGGGGCTGAGATAGGTGAGCTTTATCAGTTGATTTTCGATTTTAATCCGGAACACGATGCTCGGGATATTGCTGACGATGGTTTCAAAACGCTTTTGGGCGCGAATCAATTCGTTTTCTCTGTTGGCAATGGTCCTCGTAAAGTCCAGGAAACGGTTCTTCAGAGCTTCAAATTCCTTGATTTGCAATTTATCAATCTCGAAGGAAAATAATCCGAACTCTCGTTTTTTTTGCAGGTTGGAAATGGCCTTTTCGATTTGTTCGAGCGATCGGGTGAACGCGTTGCTGATCCCGAGGATGACAAAGGCCAGAAAACCGATGGCGGTGATGATCCCTGCCAAGGTGGTTTGCTGAATGATGCCGTATGCCATGAAAGCGACCTCTTCGGGATAAAGCAGCACCACGCGCCAATTGCTGAGTGACACCGGAAGAACAAAGGAGAGCCAATTCTTCTGATTGTATTGAATCTCTTGAAAACCGGTCGGTTGAGAGGAGGCGAACGCCAGATACTTGCGCTCCTGAACATGACTCCAGTCCTGGCTGGCGATGATGGTACCATAAGAGTCTGTGATCATGATTTCGTTGTACTCCTTGAAAGGTACCGACTGAAACAGCGAATTGATATTTTTGAGGTAAAGATCGAGGACGAGATAGTTTCCATTCGGAAGGGCCCGGACAATCGCGACGGTCGGTTCGTCGTTTATTATGGAAAGGAGGGAATTGGTAAAAAAGTAGGCGTTGTCTCCCAAAGATGAAACCTCGTTCTGAAGAAACACTTTGGAGAGATTCAAACCCAAATAGGAAAGTTTCGGCGGATAGCAGTACGTCAATCGTCCTTCGGCATCCAGGATCATGATTCCGGAAAAATAAGGTTGATGAGTGAAAAGTTTTTCGAAATTTTGGGTTTGTCTTTGGTTTTGACTCTCAAGGTTCGAGGCCGTTTCCAGAATATTACTTTCCAAAAGTAAAATTGCCGATTGAAGATAGGACTCGATGGTACTCGCGGCAAAAAAACTGGTCTCTTGAAGCTGACTGATGGAAAGGTTTTTGATTTCAGGTTTGATGCGAATTTCACTGACGAAAACAATGAAAACGATCGCCAATACCAGGATGAGGGCATGGCTCAGGATCAACAGAGTTCTCAGCCTCATTTTAACATTATAACAGTGGGCGCTCGGAATGACAGTGGGCGCTCGGAATCACGGTTTCTCGCGACTCACTTCCCTACAGGTGTTTGAAGTGCTATTATTTCTCCATCAGGAGAACTTTAATGAAAGCGAATATGTCTTTCGATGCGCATTTGGAGGGGTTGACCTCTGAAAACGACACATGGACCACGGGGTGCCATCAAATCACATCGATCACCATGGCCGTACCCCCGGAGTTCGACGGTCCCGGCGGCGGTGCGTCCCCCGAAGACCTCTTTGTGATGAGTTTGATCAATTGTTTCGCGGCGACGTTCAAGGTTATTGCCAAAAACAGTAAGCTCGAGTACCGGGAACTCAAGGTCAGGGGAACCATATACCCCGGCCACAACGACGATAAAATGATGGTCATCAAAACCTTTGATTTGATAGCGGAATTGCACCAGCCCTCCGATCCCGACAAGGCCAAACGTCTGTTGGAGAAGGCTTCGGGCATGTGCCTCATCATCAATTCTACGACACTGGAAAAAAAGTTCTCCTACACTATATTATGATGATTAAGACATCAAAAACTTCGAGGTTGCCAGCTTATGTTTGAGAATTTTGCGCTTGTCTGTGCCCTGTCTGCAGCAGGACTGGCAGGTGTTTATGCACTTATCCGTGCGATTTGGATCAACAGTCAAAAGGTTGAAAGTCCTCAGCTCATCCGTATCGCCGGCTTTGTTGCGGAAGGAGCCATGGCGTTTTTGTCCCGTGAGTTTCGAGCCCTCGTTCCCTTTGTGGCCATCACGGCGGTGTTTCTATGGTTGGGCCAGGTCGGAGCCTTGCGATTTCAGTCCTTCAGCTTTGTGTTGGGAGCGTTCGCCAGCGCTCTGGCCGGTTATATCGGGATGAAGACCGCCACTGCCGCCAATTTCCGAACCTCGTACGCCGCACAGAAAGGTTTAGGGCCGGCCCTTCAGGTGAGTTTCGCCGGAGGCAGCGTGATGGGCATGACGGTGGTGGGGCTCGCACTGGCGGGGATTACCCTGGTGGTCGGATTTGCTCTTTCGTTTTGGGGGGGCGGATATCAGGTTCTCAAGGATGACATCCTGCCTGTGTTGTCCGGCTTCAGCCTGGGGGCCAGTGCGATGGCCTTGTTTGCCCGAGTGGGCGGCGGCATTTTTACCAAGGCTGCCGATGTCGGCGCCGATCTCGTGGGTAAGGTCGAGGCGGGGATTCCGGAGGATGATCACCGCAATCCGGCTGTCATCGCCGACAACGTCGGGGATAACGTCGGGGATGTTGCCGGTATGGGTGCCGATCTTTTCGAAAGCTATGTGGGTAGTATCATCGGGGCGATGATTTTGGGCCTTGGTGCCCTTCCGGGTGAATCGGGCATCAGACTGGCCTTTCTTCCCCTCGTGATTGCGGCCGTGGGCGGCGTCTGCTCCGTTCTGGGCTCTTTTTTGGTTCGAGTCAAAGAGGGCAAAAGTCCGCAGGCTGCTTTGAACCGCGGGAGTTTCGGGGCGGCTATTCTGGCTGCGGTGGTGAATTACTTCGTGATTACATTCCTGGTGGGCTCCGATGCCCCGGCAGGGGCCTGGTGGAGTTTGGGAGGTCTGGGGATTTGGCTTGCCATGCTCGTGGGGTTGGTGGCCGGAGTTTCCATCGGGCTTTTGACCGAGCTCTTCACAGGAACGGGAACTCCACCGGTCAAATCCATCGTTCGTTCCAGTGAAACTGGTGCCGCTACGACCCTCATCACCGGCATGGGAATGGGGATGCTTTCTACCCTGCCGCCCATTCTCTTGATCGCGGCAGCGGTGATTTTCGGCTTTGGTCTTGCGGGTCTTTACGGGGTGGCGATTGCCGCGCTCGGTATGTTGGTGACCCTCGGCGTTCAGCTGGCTGTGGACGCTTATGGACCCATTGCAGACAACGCCGGTGGACTCGCGGAGATGAGCGAGATGCCGCACCGGGTAAGGGAAATTACCGATAAGCTGGATGCGGTAGGAAACACCACGGCCGCTATCGGAAAAGGGTTCGCGATCGGCAGTGCCGCACTCACGGCGATCATTCTTTTCTCCGCCTTCAAGGAAGTGGCGGGCCTGACCAACGTCGATTTGACCGACGTCAGGGTGGTAGCCGGCCTGTTGATCGGTGCGATGATTCCCTACCTCTTCAGTTCGTTGGCCATGAATGCGATCGGCAAGGCGGCTTTCGCCATGATCGAAGAGGTTCGCCGACAATTTCGGGAAAAGCCCGGTATTTTGGAAGAAAAAGACCAACCCGACTACAAACGCTGTGTCGATATCAGCACTTCCAGCGCCATTCAGGAGATGATTGTCCCGGGGGTGATAGCAGCCCTCGCGCCGCTGTTGGTGGGCTTTTTGGGAGGAGGACATATGCTGCTGGGACTCTTGACGGGGGTGACGGCGAGCGGTGTGGTCCTTGCCATTTTCATGAGCAACAGCGGTGGAGCCTGGGACAACGCCAAGAAAATGATCGAAAGCGGGCAGGGACCCAAAGGCCAGGGTAAGGGGAGTGAGGCACACAAGGCTGCCGTCGTCGGCGATACAGTCGGTGATCCCTTCAAAGACACCGCCGGACCCAGCATCAACATCCTGATCAAATTAATGGCGGTGGTCTCCCTGGTCACCGCTCCGATGATGAGACAATTTTGGGGGTAATTATGGAAGACAAGCGCCTTTATTGTATTCTTTATCCTATCAACGCTCTGGTCGGGTCCCAGCTAAATCCCTCGGATTTTGCGCGTCACTTCAACGCGGGGAGCTCGAAATACTACTCCGGAAAACTGGTATTTGCCGATGTCGACATCAATTATCGCCACCCGGGCTTGCCCATCGAAAGGGTGCTTCCCGCGGTCGTTCCCCACGAGGACGGTCGCCCTAAGGCTACGAAGTACATCGCGACGTACCGGGTTTTGGAACAAATCGATTTCGATGCCTTGGGGGAGCTGCATATCAGTACTCCTGAGGGTTATGTGTTGAGTCTCTCTTCCAGCGACTACCAGTCGCAACACCAGCCCGGGCTGGTTCGGGTTTTTGCCGAAATCTGTCCCATCAATATGTTGGTCCTTTCCGATTACAACTTCATCGAATTCGCTTCCTATATCACGAACCCGGATAATCCTGTCGGTGCTCCCAAGATGTTCTATACCCAGATCGAACTCGATGTCGACGAGTTTTTGAAAGAGCTCGAGGCCAACCCTCTGGCCCCCAGTCCCATCCCCGAGGTTCACCCCAGTCTGCTGCGTGATGGCATCATGGAAATTCAACGGGTAAAAAGCAAACATACTAAGGGCCTGAGCATGGTCAATCCTCTTTGGAAGATCAGTTATCGGCGGATCCGACATGGCTTCATGTTTGCGTCCCAGGGCAAGGTCAAGTTTTATCCCATGCCCAGTCACGACGAGATCGAGCAAAGAAATTTTCGGTTTTGGAAGAATATGTAACCGTGGAAAAAGATTTTGAGTTGCGTTATATTCCCTACTCATGACCGACCCCAAAAACTTTCTGACCCAAATCATCGAAGATGATCTGACGGCACGTCGTTGCGAGCTGGTAGTGACGCGCTTTCCCCCGGAGCCCAATGGGTATTTACACATCGGTCATGCCAAGTCCATCACGTTGAACTTCGGTCTCGCCAAAACCTATGGAGGCCGCTGTCACCTGCGCTTCGACGATACCAATCCCGCCAAAGAAGAGCAGGAATTTGTCGACAGTATCAAAAATGACGTGCGATGGTTGGGGTTCGATTGGGGCCCGTACGAGTTTTACGCAAGTGATTATTTCGAGAAGCTTTACGAGTGGGCCGTTTTGCTCATCAAAAAAGGGCTTGCCTACGTGGATAGTCAAACCAGTGAGGAGATTCGGGTCAATCGTGGTACCCCGACCGAGCCGGGAAAAGAAAGCCCGTATCGTAATCGTTCGGTAGAAGAAAACCTGAAACTTTTCGAGGAAATGCGCCAGGGCTTGCACCCCGAGGGTGCGATGGTGCTTCGGGCCAGGATCGACATGGCCCATCCCAATTTCCACATGCGGGATCCGGTGCTTTATCGAATCAAATTTGCGCATCATCATCGCACGGGTGATCGATGGTGTCTTTACCCGATGTACGATTTCGCTCATGGTCAGTCCGACGCCATCGAGGGAATCACGCACAGCATCTGCACCCTGGAATTCGAAGTGCACCGTCCCCTTTACGACTGGTTTCTGGAGGCTTTGGAGCTACCGCATCGGCCCCGCCAGTACGAGTTTGCCCGACTGAACCTTACCTACACCGTCATGTCCAAGCGAAAACTCCGGGAATTGGTAGAGCAGGGCCATGTGGACGGCTGGGACGATCCGCGAATGCCCACGATTTCCGGCATGCGCCGCCGCGGTTATCCCCCCGAGGGAATTGTGAACTTTTGTCAGGATATCGGCGTTTCCAAGGTGGAAAGCGTGCTCGACATTGCCCACCTTCAGTTTCACGTTCGTGAATATTTGAACAAGACAGCTTTGCGGCGCATGGCTGTTTTGGATCCTGTCAAGCTCGTCATCATCAACTATCCCGAGGGCAAACACGAGCTACTGGAAGCGGAAAACAATCCCGAAGATCCTGATGCTGGAAGTCGTTGGATTCCCTTCGGCAGGGAGCTCTGGGTGGAACGCGAGGACTACCGCGAGAATCCCCCCAAAGGCTGGTTTCGGCTCGCTCCGGGATACGAGGTCAGGCTGAAGCATGCATACTACGTAGTTGTCCAGAATGCCGTTTATGACGATTCGGGCAACCTGGTCGAAATCCAGGCAACCTACGATCCTGCCTCGCGGGGTGGCTGGACCCAGGATGGACGTAAAATCAAGGGAACGATCCACTGGGTTGCCGTCCACGATTGCGGCGAGGCGGTCGTCCATGAATATGATCACCTCTTTACCGTTCCCGATCCGGAGGCTCACGAAGACGATGCAGAACCAAAAACTTACCTCGATTTCATCAACCCCCATAGCCTGCGAGTTATTCAAGGCGTTCGGGTGGAGCCTTCCCTGCGAGATGCGCTGCCCGGGCAACGGTTCCAGTTTCTCCGAAAGGGGTACTACGTTGTCGATACCCGTTATACCACGGCGGGGAAACCCGTATTCAACAGTACCGTGGGCCTGAAAGATTCCTGGGAGAAGCTGGAGAAAAAATTGGCAGGGGGCGCGGTTTAGTCGTTCCTCGAGCCTTTCGAAGACTAAAAAGTCGAAAAATCGGTTAAAACGATGGACAAGGACCTTGACAAAATTTTGCAAAGTGTTTAAGGTTCATCTCACGCCGTAAACATTCGAGCGAGGTCACGAAAATAACCGGGTTCAAAAACTCGGCGTGTTGACATGTCGCAACGGGTGATTTATACTACTTGGCGCAATTTGTTCTTTGATAATAGAGGGATGGGAGAGAAGCGAGGGGGAGCCGGATACGAAAGAATGATGAACCCGCTTTATGCGGGAACGAATCATGGAGAGTTTGATCCTGGCTCAGAACGAACGCTGGCGGCACGTCTT